>NZ_JAUTXS020000038.1:0-724219 GCF_030658255.1 Pseudomonas sp. RAC1 | reverse complement strand
GGAGGCCGAGCAGAGGTGGCACGGAGGGGGTTGACGGGCAGGGATGCCCGTCAAGCGCTTGGGGCCATGGATGGCCCCTAAGCGCGGTACCCCCGGAGTGCCACCGGCGCGAGGGAACCCCGCAGCGCAGCGAAGGGGCCGGATGCGGGAGCAGGCGGTTTTTGCCCCCCTTTTTTCCAAGAAAAAAAGGGGGTCGCCGTAAAGGCGAAAAGGTGACTAAGCCTCACCAAAGCCACCGGATAAGCCCCCAAACCACCAGTCCCCCACCTCAACCCCCCCCAAAAATCCCCAAGCCAACTAAATCCCCCCCCAAAAAAGTCGTCTAAGGAGAACGCAGCAGCCCCCAGCACGAACGCTCACCCAAGAGACCCCCAATGACCCCCAAGCCCCCCAGCCTAGCCCAGGAAACCCTGCGCCTTCTCAAGCCGTTCTGGTCACTGGTAGCCCTGTCAGCCGCCCTAGGCGTGATAAGCGGCCTGAGCGTCACGGCCCTGCTGGCGACCATCAACCGCGCCATGAATTCCGCAACCGGCCCCGGCACCGACATCACCTTGCTGTTCGCCGGCCTGTGCCTGCTCACCCTGGCCTGCTCGACCGCCTCCAACCTGCTGACCAACTACGTCGGCCAAAACGTGGTAGCCAGGCTGCGCCGCGAGCTCTCGGCCAAGGTGTTGGTCGCTCCCATCGCCCAGCTCGAGCGCTACCGCGCACACCGTCTGATCCCAGTGCTGCTCAACGACGTCAGTACCCTCAGCACCTTCGCCCTGTCCGTGGCGCCGATGGTCATCGCTTTCACCGTCACCCTCGGCTGCCTGGCCTACCTCGCCCTGCTGTCCTGGCAGATCCTGCTGATCACCCTGCTCACCGTCGTGGTCGGCACCGGCGCGCAGTTCCTCGCTCACCGCTATGGCATGCACAACATCCTCAAGGCCCGCAACGCCGAAGACGACCTGCAGAAGCATTACCAGGCGCTGTCCGGCGGCGCCAAGGAACTGCGTATCCAGCGCCGTCGCCGCCAGCACATGCACGACCAGGCGATCCATGGCGCCACCGAACGCATCTGCCAGGCCAACATCCGCGCCGCCAACATCTTCGTCAGCGCCGAAACCTTCGGCTCCATGCTGTTCTTCGCCGTGATCGGCGTGGCCATCGCCTTCCAGGCGTTCTGGCCCAGCACCGAGCGCAGCGTGCTCGGCGGTTTCGTACTGGTCATGCTTTACATGAAGGGCCCGCTGGAGCAGCTGATCACCAATCTGCCCGCCATCAGCCGGGCGCAGATTGCGCTGCGCCGCATCGCCGAGCTCTCCCAACGCTTCTCCTCGCCCGAGCCGCACCTGCTGGTCAGCGACCGCATCCCGAGCGTGACCCAGGTGCGCTCCATCGAACTGCACCAACTGCGCTACGACTACCCACCGGTAGAGGGCAGCCAGCCGTTCCACCTGGGCCCGGTGGACCTGACCATCAAACAGGGCGACATCGTCTTCATCGTCGGCGAGAACGGTTGCGGCAAGACCACCCTGATCAAGCTGCTGCTAGGTCTCTATACCCCGCAACAGGGCGAAGTGCGGCTCAATGGCGAGCCCGTCACAGCCCAAAGCCTGGATGACTATCGCCAACTGTTCACCACCATCTTCGCCGACTACTACCTGTTCGACGAACCGCTGCCCGGCCAGGCCGAACTGCCGCCAGAGGCCAGCAAGTACCTGGAACGCCTGGACATCGCGCACAAGGTCAGCATCCGCGACGGCAGCTTCACCACCACCGACCTGTCCACCGGCCAGCGCAAGCGCCTGGCGCTGATCAACGCCTGGCTCGATCAACGCCCGGTGCTGGTGTTCGACGAGTGGGCCGCCGACCAGGATCCAGCGTTCCGCCGCGTGTTCTACACCGAGCTGCTGCCCGAGCTCAAACAGCAGGGCAAGACCCTCATCGTCATCTCCCACGACGACCGCTACTTCCCCATCGCCGACCAACTGGTCCGCCTGCACGCCGGCCAGATCATGGTCGAGCACAATCCCCGCTCCGCCCTGCCCGCGTGACCGACCTCGGGGCGGCGCCAGCGCCGCCCCGCCTGGGTTAAATTCCCCCGCGCTCGACTCGTTCTCCCAGTGCCGCCCGCAGAATCCGCACCTGCTCGAAAGCAGTCGCAGAGAAAAATCGCGACCGGAAGGCTTTTTCTTTCCGGTTTCGGCCTGCGCACGCGTCTCACTCGCAACGGAATAATTTTCATTTACTTGCGTACCTTGGATCGAGCCGACAAAAAATGTCAACACCACACTCCACACTGACCCCCCTGAGCAAAGCCCTGATGCTGCGCAAGCTGTTGCGTGGCGCTCCGGCGATGACCGCCTTGGGCCTGGCCCTGTCGATGCCACTGGCCGCCCAGGTGCAGGCCCAGGAACAGGACTTCGACATCCCTGCCCAATCGCTCTCCAGCGCCCTGCAAGCCCTGGGCCGCCAGGGCAACCTGCAGGTGCTGTTCAGCCCGGAAAGCGTGCAGGGCCTGCGCAGCACCGCAGTCAAAGGCCGTTTCACGCCCACCCAGGCAGCTGGGGAGCTGCTCAGGAACAGCGGGATTCGCTTCAGCGTGCAGGGCAACACCCTGATCATCAGTGGCGCGGCCGAATCCGGCGCAGCCATGACCCTGGATGCCACCACCATTTCCGGACAGACCCTGGGCACCACCACCGAGGGCAGCAATTCCTACACCACAGGTGCGGTGACCATCGGCAAGACCGCGCAAACCCTGCGCGAAACGCCGCAGTCGGTGACCGTGGTCACCCGCAAGTTGATGGATGACAAGAACCTGGTCTCGCTCGACCAAGTCATGGCCCAGACCACCGGCATCACCCGCGCCAATCGCGGCTATGGCAACCACCACTTCAGCTCCCGCGGCTTCGACCTCACCGACGAAAGCTATCTGGTCGATGGCGTGCCCGGGCAAGCCTATGCCTATACCGGCTGGATGATCCCGGACATGGCGCTGTTCGACCGCGTGGAAGTGCTGCGCGGCGCCTCCGGATTACTGGTCGGCGCCGGCAATCCGGGCGGCGCGGTGAACCTGGTGCGCAAGCGGCCTACCGCCGATCCCAAGTTCACCGTGATCACCCGTGCCGGCTCCTGGGACACCTACCGCCTGGATCTGGACGCGAGTGGCCGCCTCAACTCCGAGGGCACCCTGCGCGGGCGCATGGTCGCATCCTACGAGGATCGTGGCGATTTCACCGAGGTAAAAAACACCAAGCGCCCGCTGCTGTACGGCATCCTCGAAGGCGACCTGAGCGACGCCACCACCGTGGCCGTCGGCCTGCGCCGCCAGACCTCGCGGATCGACGGTTACAGCGTGCTGGGCCTGCCCAACAACCCGGACGGCAGCAACCCGCACCTCAAGCGCAGCACCTACCTGGGTCAGAACTGGACCAAGATGCAGACCAACATGGATGAGGTGTTCGCCGACCTCACCCATCGTTTCAACGACAACTGGAGCGCCCAGCTGGCGATGTCGCACTCCGAAGGTGGCTTCAGCAACAGTGCATTGGGCTGGGGCGCGGGCGACACACTCGAATATGGCGCACCTGGCGGCCCTACCGTCAATTCCGTGCTTTACCACAAGTTCGGGATCATCTCGAACGCGTTCGACGGCCATCTGGACGGGAGCTTCGATGCCTTCGGCCAGACGCATCAGGTCACGCTCGGCGCCAACTGGTCCAAGCGCAAGATCAACGACAAAGACGCGAACTTACGGCTGGCGTCCCCCATTCCACTCAACGTATTCGATCCCAGTCACAACAATGTGCCGGAGCTGGCGCGACAGGGCTGGGATTCCGATGACGACAGCACCGACACGCGCTACGGGGTTTACCTGACCAGCCGCCTGCATGCCACCGATGATCTGAGCTTCGTGCTCGGCGGCCGCCTGAGCTGGTACAAAAACGAGGTGTGGTCCGGTCCTACACTCTTCACCAACCGTCAGGACGAGGAGTTCACACCCTTCGTCGGCGCCATCTACGACCTCAACGATCAGTGGTCCTGGTACGCCAGTTACGCGGATATCTTCATGCCCCAGTCCGACTACCGCACCTCAAGCGGTAGCCCGCTGGACCCCTCGATCGGTTCCAACTACGAGACCGGCATCAAGGGCGAGCTGTTCGATAAACGCTTGAATGTCTCGTTCGCGGTGTTCTACATCGAGCAGGAAAAGGTTGCGGTGAGAGATCCTGACGCACGCGATCAGTGCGATAACGACTCGTCGGGGCAATGCTGGCTCAATGGCGACGGCATCAGCCGCAGCAAGGGCTTCGAAGCCGAAGCCACTGGGGAGGTGCTGCCGGGCCTGCAAGTGGCCGCCGGTTATACCTACAACACCACCGCCGCCTCCGGCGGCGGCCCAGTCTCGGCACAGACGCCCAAGCACATGCTGCGCCTGAATACCAACTACACCCTGCCAGGGCAGTGGAACCGCTTCAGCATCGGCGGCGGCGTCTCGGCGCAGACCGGCTACAAGGACGCAGTCAACGAATCGCAGAACAGCGGTCGAGCCATCTTCGATGCTCGCGCCGCCTACAAGATCGACGACCACTGGACCGTCGCAGTCGATGTCGACAACGTCTTCGACCGCAAGTACTTCGCTTCCATCGGCTATTGGACGCGCGGCACGACCTATGGCGAACCCCGCAGCTACATGCTGAGCCTGCGAGGCGACTTCTGATCGGTTGATCGATGCAAACGCAACGCCCCCTATTCAGGGGGCGTTTTCGTTTGCCGGTAAACCTGCATTGTCCAAGGAATGAGCTGTGCCCCAAAAGTGAACGGGGGTCCAACATTTGGGGTGCAGTTCATCCCTTTGCGAGCGCGCGTTGCGTCGCGAAATGACCGCAAAGCGGTCCCGACAATGTCAGCAGCGAAGCTGAAACCCGGGACCGCTAAACGCCAGCCCGTCAGCGCTGCCGCGCCAGCCGGGCCACGACCCCATCCATGAACTCGGCCGCGTTGACGATCCCCTCATGCCCATCGGCAACCACCGTCGAACTGGCCAGTCCATTGATCGACGCCTGTGTCACCAATCCAGCCTCGCCTTTGGCCACACGCTCGGCACTGCGGCTCTGGCTCGCCCACCAGCAGTCCACCTGAACCTGCAATGGCCGCAGTCGGAACGCTTCGCTGAGCGCCGAGTTGTGCTCGAGCAATGCGAAACCGTCGACAATGTCGCGTTGCAGGTTCACGTTCCGATGGACCTCGCGCAATTGCTCGGCGCTGACCTCGCCCAGCGCCGCAACGCGCTCGATCACCCACTCGGCGCGGTCGACGTTGTCCGGCAACGCCTGCGCCTGGGCGATCAACGCCAGGATGCGCGCTTCACCAACGCCTGGAGCGAAGGCCAGCAAAGCGCGCAGCAGGCTTTCGTCCGCCGCTTGCACGACAGGCTCGGCCACGTCGGTCTCGCTGTCCTGCAGTCCGCTGACGTCCGCTGGCAGCAGGCTGTCGACCAAGCCGACGAAGCCCACCTGCTGCCCCATCTGCTCCAGACGATGCGCCACTTCCAACGCCAGCGCACCGCCCAGCGACCATCCCAGCACATGATAGGGCCCCTGCACCTGGGTGGCGCGAATCTGCTCGACGTAGTAGCCCACCATGTCCTCCCACGAGCGGTCGACCCAGCCCGGCACGGCGTAGCTTTTATTGACCACGCCATACACCGGACGCTGCGCGGCCAGGCGCCTGGCCAGCGGGTAGTAGGCATAGGCAGCCCCGCCGCCGGGTGGCAGGCAGAACAACGCCGGGCGGTCCAGCGTGCAGGCGTTGAGGGCTACCACAGGCGAGGACAACCGATCGTTGCCACCGCCGATGAAGCTCGCCAGCGCTTCGAAGTCTGGCATCAGCATGAACTCATGCAGGCTGATCTGGGCAGAGAAGGTTGCCCTGAGCTTGTTGACCAGCGTGATGACCAGCAGCGAATGGCCGCCCAGCTCGAAGAAGTTGTCGTGCAGACCCACCTGCTCGACGTTGAGCACCTCACTCCAGATCGCGGCCAGTTGCTGTTCCAGTGCCGTGCGCGGGGCCACGTAGCCCTTTTGCAATTGGCTGGCGTCTGGTTTGGGCAGGGCCTTGCGGTCCAGTTTGCCGTTGGCGGTGAGCGGCCAGGCCTCCAGCACCAGGAAATGGGTCGGGACCATGTAATCCGGCAGTTGCGATTTGAGGTGTTGCTTGAGCGCTTCGCGCAGTTCGCTGTGATCGACCTGCGCATCCTGCGCGATCAGATAAGCCGCAAGCTGCTTGCCCCCGGCCCCGTCGATGTCCAGCACCAGCACTTCGCGTACGGCCTCGTGGGCATGCAGGCGGGCTTCGATTTCACCCAGCTCGATGCGGAAACCGCGGATCTTCACTTGGTGGTCGATGCGCCCGACGTATTCGATCACAGCCTGGCTGCGGTAGCGGGCCAGATCGCCGGTGCGGTACAGACGACCGCCCTCGCTAGAGAATGGATCGGGTACGAAGCGCTCGGCAGTAAGCGAAGGCCGGTTGTGGTAACCGCGTGCCAAGCCCGCGTGACCAACATGCAACTCGCCGCTGCAACCTGGGACCACTGGGTTGAAATCGGCGTCCAGTACGTACATCGACAAGTCAGGAATCGCAGCGCCGATGGGGCTGCTGCTCTGATGCGTGTCTTCGAAACGAATCGGGCGGTAGGTCACGTGCACCGTGGTTTCGGTGATGCCGTACATGTTGACCAGGTTGTCGCAGTCTTCGCCGAAACGCTCGAACCAGGGCTGCAAGGCAGCTACATCCAGGGCTTCGCCGCCGAAGATGACGGAGCGCAGGGCCAGGTCGGAAGCGCTTTCACACGCGACACGCATCAACGGCTTGAACGCCGAAGGCGTCTGGTTCAGCACCGTGACGCCCTGATCTACCAGTAGCTGGTGGAAGTCTTCAGGAGAGCGCGTCACCTCACGCGGCACGATCACCAGACGCCCACCGTGCAGCAGTGCGCCGAAAATTTCCCAGACCGAGAAATCGAAGGCGTAGGAGTGGAACAGGGTCCAGACATCATTCTGGTCAAAGGAGAACCAGTTCTCGGTCGCCTTGAACAAGCGCAATACGTTGTGATGCGGGAGCAAGGTGCCCTTTGGCTTCCCGGTCGAACCGGAGGTATAGATCACATACGCCAGGTTGTCCGGCTCAGTCAGGAGCTCAGGGTTTTCATCGCTGTAGCCTTCGAGACCGGCTTCAAGCACAAGGCTACGCACCGAAGCCGGCACGGGCAGATCGGCCAGCAGATGCTGTTGAGTCACCAACAACGCAATACCACTGTCTTCGATCATGTAGCTCAAGCGATCCTGCGGATACTCCGGGTCCAACGGCACATACGCCCCGCCCGCCTTGAGGATCGCCAGCAACCCGACGATCATCTCGATCCCGCGCTCCACCGCCAGGCCCACCAGCACATCCGGCCCCACGCCATGCTCGCGCAACTTGTGCGCCAAGCGGTTCGCACGGCGGTTCAAGCCGTCGTAGCTCAGCGACTGCTCGGCAAAGGTCAGCGCAATGGCCTGCGGTGCCCGCGCCGCCTGCGCTTCGATCACCCCCTGAATAGACTCAGTGCTCGAAAACCGCGCAACCTCCTGCGCCACCACGCCGCCAAACGCCAGCTCACCCAAGGCCCGCTGCGGCCCCTGCGCCATCCCCTCCAGCAGTTCGAGGAAATGCCCCGCCACCTGCTCGACAGTCGATTCATCGAAGCACGCCCGGTCGAACTTGAAGCTGGCCAGCAGCTTGTCGCCCACCTGAGCGACCAGGGTCAGCGGATAGTTGGTCTGTTCCTGGGTCTGCACCTCACCGAACAGCAGCCCTTGCGGCGCGTCTTCCTGCAACGCCTCGGACACTGGATAGTTCTCGAACACCAGGATGTTGTCGAACAACGCCTCGCCGCTGCGACCGGCCCAGCGCTGAATGTCGTACAGCGGCGTGTGCTCGTGCTCGCGCAAGGCCAGGTTCAACGCCTGCACCTGCTGCACCCAGTCCGCCACGCTCAGCTCAGGACGTGGACGGGCGACCACTGGCAAGGTGTTGATGAACAGCCCGAGCTGTTCTTCGATACCTGGGAGGTCCGCCGGACGCCCCGCCACCGTGGCACCAAAGGCCACGCTCGACTGCCCGGTGTAGCGCTGCAACAGCATCAGCCACGCCGCCTGCACCAGGGTATTGACGGTCACCCGCTGCTCGCGGGCGAATTCGGCCAGACGCTGCGTACGCGGCGCATCGAGCACCGCGTTGCACTCACCCTGCCCCTCCGCGGGCCGCGCGCATTTGAGGACCTGCGCCAAGCGGGTCGGCTCGTCCAGCCCGGCGACGCGTTCGCGCCAGAACTGCTCGCTGAGCGTGGCGTCCTGCGCTTGCAGCCACTGGATGTAGTCGCGATAGCGCCGTGACGAGGTGGCCGGGGCGTGTCCGGCATAGCGCTGCAGCACTTCCCCGAACAACCGTGAACTGCTCCAGCCATCGAGCAGGATATGGTGATTGGTGAACACCCACTGGTGCTGCTGTTCGCCGGTACGGATCAGCGCCAGGCGCAGCAGCGGTGCGCGGGCCAGGTCGAAGCCCGCGGCCAGGTCCGCCTCGGCCCACTCGCGCAGGCGCCGCGCCTGATCCGCCTCGTCACGCCAATCCAACTGGATCACCGGCAGCGCCAGGTCACGTTGCACCACTTGCACGGCACGGTCGAACTGGCTGATGAAGCTGCTGCGCAGGATCGGATGCTGGTCGATCGTCGCTTGCCAGGCGCCGATGAAGCGTGGCACGTCCAACCCCTGCACGCTCAGGCGCAACTGGTTGACATACTGACTCGCCACCTCGCCGGCCAGGCTATGGAACAGCATGCCCTGCTGCATGGGCGACAGCGGGTAGATGTCCTCGATCGACTGCGCCCGCATCGGCAAGGCCGTCAACTGTGGCTGGGTCAGGTGTGCCAAGGGGAAGTCCGAAGGTGTCACGCCCGCCACCTCGGGACGCACGCAATGGGCGATCAGCTCGCGCAGCACCTGGCCGAATTCGTCGGCCAGCGCCTGCATGCGCGTCGGCTCGAAGCGCTGGCGGCTGAAACTCCAGTCCAAGGTCAGGCGCCCGGCATACACCTGGCCGTCGATACTGATGGCGCTGCCCAGCGGCGCCTCGTCGCTCTGCCCTTGCCCGGCGCCCTCGGCGGCGAGTGCGAACAGGCTGGTCTGGCTGTCGAAACTGCCGTCGAACTGGCCCAGGTAGTTGAACACGATATTGCCCTGGGGCAAGACGCTCAGGCGCTCGCGCGCAGACGCCTCGCCCAGGTAGCGCAGCAGGCCGTAGCCGATGCCTTTGTTCGGCACTGCCCGCAGTTGCTCCTTGACCGTCATGATCGCCGCGCCCAGGTCCTCGACCGGGGTCAGTTTCAGCGGGTACAGGCTGCTGAACCAGCCGACCGTGCGGGTGATGTCCAGGTCGTCGAACAGGTCTTCACGGCCATGCCCTTCCAAGCGGATCAGCGCATGGTCTTCGCCCGTCCAGCGGCAGATGACCCGCGCCAGGGCGGTCAGCAGCAGGTCGTTGACCTGCGTGCGGTAGGCCGCCGGTGCGTCCTGCAGCAATTGCCGGGTCAGCTCGGCGTTCAGCTCGGTGCGCACCGACACCTCGTGACGGCGCTGCTGACCCCCTTGGGCATCATCCCAGGGCAAATCGTCGGACAGACCACCCAACTGCGCCTGCCAATACGCCAGCTCGGCCTGCAACGCCGGACTGCGGGCATGGGTCTGCACGTGCTCGGACCAGGCCTTGAGCGAACTGCCGCTGGCCGGGAGCGACAGCGCCCGCCCCGCTGCTGCAGCCAGACACGCCGTTTGCAGGTCTTCGAGCAGTACCCGCCAGGACACCCCGTCCACCACCAGGTGATGGATCACCAGCAGCAGGCGCTGCTGCTCATGCGGCAGATCGATCAGCACCGCCCGCAGCAGCGGGCCGTGCTTGAGGTCCAGGCTGCGCTGGGCCTCGTCGGCCAGTTCGGCGATGCGCGCCGGATCGTCCAGGCGGTGGTGCCACAGCACCTGCGACAGGTCGAGGCTGGCGTACTCGCCGTGCCAACGCCCTTGGTCCTGCACAAAGCGCAGGCGCAAAGCCGCATGCTGCTCGACCACGGCAGCCAGCGCCGTGTGCACCTGGGCCACGCTCAGCGGCTGACGTGGGGTCAACAGCACCGCCTGGTTCCAGTGCTGGCGCTGGGGAATCTCGGTGTCGAAGAAACGCGCTTGAATGGGCAGCAACGGCACCCGCCCGTCCAGCGCCTCACGCGCCACCGGCGCCGGCTTGGCCTCGATGCGCTTGGCCACGGCCGCCAGTTGACCGATGGTCTGCTGCTCGAACAGTTGCTTGGGGCTGAGCTTGAGACCCTGGCGCTTGGCCCGGGCGATGATCTGCAAGCTCAGGATCGAGTCGCCGCCCAGCTCGAAGAAGTTGTCGGTGCTGCCGATCGGCTCGCGCTTGAGCACCTCGCTCCAGATCGCGGCCAGGGTCTGTTCGATGTCGCCCACCGGCGCTGTGTAGCGCTGCTGAACCGCATCGGGCCTGGGCAGCGCACGCTTGTCCAGTTTGCCGTTGGCGGTCAGCGGCAAGCGCTCGAGCAGCAGGATCTGCGCCGGCACCATGTAATCCGGCAAGCGCGCCTGCAAGGCCCCGCGCAGCGCCTCGGCCTGCAACTCGATGCCGGATGCCGGTACTGCCCAGGCCAGCAGTTGCAGGCGCTCGGCATCGCTTTCCAGGGGCACGGCCAGCACCACGGCGTCCTGCACCCCTGGCTGGAGACGCAACAGTTGGCCGATCTCGCCAGGCTCGACCCGGTAACCGCGGATCTTCACTTGGTCGTCACCGCGCCCCAGGTACTCCAGCACACCCGCCTGCACCCGGGCGCGGTCACCGGCACGGTACAGACGCTCACCGTGGCGCGCCTGCGGATCAGGCACGAAGCGTTCGGCAGTCAGCCCTGGCTGGCCGATATAGCCCTGGGCCAAGCCATCGCCGCCCAGGTACAACTCGCCAGCCACTCGCTCGGGCAAGGGGTTCAGGTACGCGTCCAGCACCCGCGCCTGGCCGTTGTCCAGGGCTTGCCCCACGGGCACGCTGCGCCAAGCGCCGGCCGAGCCGCCCACTTCGTGAGTGAGGATACCGACGGTGGTTTCGGTCGGCCCGTAGTGGTTGACAATACGGCAGTCCGGCCGCAGCCGCTGTACCTGCTCGACCAGCGCCCAACTGCTGGCCTCGCCGCCCAGGATCAGCACCTGACGCGGCAGCACCCGCGCCGGGTCGGTGGCCTGCAGCAGGCCTTGCAGGTGGCTCGGCACGATCTTCAGGACATCGACCTGATGCTGGTCCATGTAGCGCGCGAAGGCGTCCGGATCGAAGCCTTGGTCGTGATCCATGAGGTGCAGCAAACGGCCGCTCGCCAGCGCCCCGAACAGCACCGTGTGCCCCAGGTCGGCGGCCACGGTGGAGACCATCGCCAGGCTGGCGTCGGTCGGCAGGTCCAGGCGTTGCAGCACGCCTTGCAGGTAGTTGGCCAGGGCACCGTGGCTGACCACCACGCCCTTGGGCTGCCCGGTGGAACCGGAGGTGTAGATGATGTAGGCGGCCTGGCCGGGAAGAATCGACACGGCGGGCGGCCGCTCACTGCCGCCTTCATGGCGCGCCGCGTCGAACGCCAGCGCCGGACACACGCCCAAGGCGGCTGCCTGGGCATCGCCCGGTGCATGAACCAGCAGACGCGCCGCACTGGTGCGCAGCAGGTGCTGCAAGCGCTCGGGCGGCTGGCGGCCGTCCAGCGGCAGGTAGGCGGCGCCCAGCTTGAGCACGGCCAGCAGGCTGGTCACCCAATCGATCGTGCGTTCCTGGCACAGCGCCACGGTCATGCCGGCGGCGATGCCCTGCTCGCTCAGGTGATGGGCGAAGCGGTTGGCCCTTCGCTCCAGCTCGCCATAGCTGATCTGCACCTCGCCTTCGCGCAGCGCCGGACGCTCGTCACCGGCCGCCAGGGCCTGGCGCCACAGGGCCAGGAAGTCGGCGCAAGGCCAGGCTCGATGCGAGGCGGGGAGCTGTACCGCCTGGTGATCGGGATGCGCGAGCAACGCGTCGTGGGGGTGATAGGCCAGGGTTTGCAGCACGTGTTGCAGCGAGGCGGCCAGGCGTTCGATGGTCGCGACCTCGAACAGATCGGTGCTGTAGTTGAAATAGCCGAGCAGCCCGTCAGGTGTCTCGCTGAAGTCGTAGGCCAGGTCGAAGCGGGCATCGCGGCCCTCCAGCGGATAACCGCTGACGGTCAACTCGCCGAGGGTCTGACGCGATTGCGCGGCGTCCTCGCCGTCGCTCAGGTTCTGATTGAGCTTGACCTGGAACAACGGGTTGTGGCCCAGGTTGCGCTCCGGCGCCAGGGCATCGACCAGATGCTCGAACGGCAGTTCCTGGTGCGACTGCGCGCCGCTGACCACCTGGCGCACCTGCTCCAGCAAGGCCACGCCGCTCTGGCGCTCGTCCACCTGTATGCGCAGCACTTGGGTATTGATGAAGAAGCCGATCAGGCCCTCGACTTCCTTGCGGTTGCGCCCGGCATTGGGCGCCCCGATGCGGATATCGGCCTGACCGCTGTAGCGCGACAGCACCACCGCCAGCGCCGCCAGGGTCAGCATGAACAGGGTGTGGCCGTTGCCGCGCGCCTGGGCCTTGAGCCGCTCGGTCAACTCGGCGGGCACGTCGCAACGCAGCGTCGCGCCCCGGTAGCTGGGCTGCGCCGGACGCTCGTGATCCAGCGGCAGCTCCAGCAACGGGTGCTCCTCGCCCAGTTGCTCGCGCCAGTACTGCAACTGACGCTCACCCTCCCCGGCCTCCAGCCAGGCGCGCTGCCAGATCGCGTAGTCGGCGTATTGCACCGTCAGCGCCGGCAGTTGCGGGTCACGTCCTTCGGACAAGGCTTCGTAGAGCTGCACGAACTCCTGGACCATCAGCTCGCCGGACCAGCCGTCGGAGACAATGTGGTGCAGGCACACGGCCAGCACGTGCTGGTCAGCGGCCACGCGCAGCAGGCGCACCCGCAGCAGCGGCCCTTCGAGCAGATCGAACGGTGCCTCCAGCGCCTGACGCACATGCTGGGCCAGGCACTGCTCGGGCTCCTCACCCGCCACCGGCTGCAGTTCGATCATCTGCAGGTCCAGCGGTGCGTCATCCAGCACCTGCTGGTGGTACTCGCCGTCCTCGCTGACGAAGCGCGTGCGCAGGCTTTCATGGCGCTGCACCAGCGCCTCCAGGGCGCGGGTCAGCGCCGCCAGGTTCAGCGGCCCGTCCAGACGTACGGCCGTGGGCACGTTGTAGAAGCTGCTGTGCGGCTCCAACTGCCAGAGGAACAGCATGCGCTGCTGGGCGTACGACAGTGGGATGCGCGGGCTGTCGTGACGGGTCACGGCGATGGGCAGCAGGCGGAAGCTCTGCCCAGTCTCGTGCATCTTGTCGAGGATCTGCCGGCGCTGCTCCAGCGCCAGGCCGACGAAGCGTTTGGCGATACGTTCTGCTGTGCTCTTGTCCATCTCAGACACCCGCCATTTCGTTCATCATGCGTTCGATATCGGACAGACCATCCTCGCTCAGCGACAGGCCAGTGGCGGCGCAGGCCGCAGCAAACTCGTTCAATTGCGGTTTCTCGAAAAGCAGGCGCAGGGCAACGTCGATGCCCAGGCCCGTGTTGATCTTGGAAATCAGCTGTGCCGCCAGCAACGAGTGCCCGCCCAGCTCGAAGAAGTCGTGATTCAGGCCCACCCGCTCGACCTTCAGCACCTCGGCCCACAACGCCGCCAATTGCTGCTCCAGCTCGCTGACCGGGGCCACGTAGGCCGTCTGCGCCTGCTCGGTGTCCGGGAGCGGCAAGGCCGAGCGGTCCAGCTTGCCGTTGGGCAGTTGCGGCATGCGCTCGAGCACCAGCAGGTGCTGCGGGACCATGTAGTCCGGCAGGCTGGCGGCCAGGTGCGTGCGCAACTCGCTGCGCAGTGCCTCGTCGCCGTTTTGCCAGGCCTCGGCAACCAGGTAGGCGGCGAGCTGCCGGCCGGTCGCTGCGGGAATGTCCAGCACCAGCACGTCACGTACTGCCGGGTGTTCGCGCAGCCGCGCCTCGATTTCGCCGAGCTCGATGCGGAAGCCGCGGATCTTCACCTGGTGGTCGATGCGCCCGGCGTACTCCAGTACGCCATGCTCGCCGCGATAGCGGGCCAGATCGCCGGTGCGGTACAGCCGTGCGCCTGGGGTGGTCGAGAACGGGTCGGGAATGAAGCGCTCGGCGGTCTGACCAGGGCGGCCATGGTAGCCACGGGCGAGCAGTTCGCCGCCCACCAGCAGTTCGCCCAATGCGTCGGGCAAGGCCAGGTCCAGCCCGCCATCCACCAGATGAATGGCACGCCCGGCCAGCGGTGTGCCGATCGGGATCTGCCCCGGCAGCGATTGCTGGCCGCTGACGTAGGCGCTGCAATCGTGGCTCGTGACGCTGACCGTGGCCTCGGTCGGACCATAGGTGTTGACCAGGCGCACGTGCGCGAGCCCGGCCTGCTGCCAGGCCAGCACACCCTCGGCGGGCATCGCTTCGCCGCCCATGTGGATCCGCCGCAGTGCGCCGTAGTCACGCGGACCGCGCGCGGCGAAGTCCTTGGCCAGCAGGTACCAGTAGGCCGTCGGCAGGTCGGCGAAGGTCACGCCCTCGGCCAGCACCTGGCGATAGAAGGTTTCGCTGTCCCAGAGGTCGGGGCCACGCAGCAGCACGCGGGCGCCACGGATCAGCGCGGGGTACAGCTGCTCGACGAAGGCATCGAAGTTGAAGGTGGAGAACTGCAGCACGCAGTCGCTCGCGTGCAGCCCGCAGAAGTCGCGGGCCACCTGGGCATGCAGGCTCAAAGCCGAGGCGCTGATGGCCACCCCCTTGGGCCGGCCAGTGGAGCCGGAGGTGTACATGATGTAGGCCAGGTTGTCCGGGCCACCGAGCGGCGTCGGCGCGTGCTCGGGCTGCGGCTGCAACGGCTCGCGGTCCAGGCACAGGCTCTGCACCTGGGCCGGCAACTGCTGCAGTTGCAACGCGTCGGCGTGGCACAGCAGCAGAACGATGCCGCTGTCTTCGATCATGTGCGCCAGCCGCGCCTGCGGGTAGTCCGGGTCCAACGGCACGTAGGCGCCGCCTGCCTTCAACACCGCCAACAGGCCGACCACCATGTCCAGGCTGCGGGGCAAGGCGATGCCCACCCGCACTTCGGGACCAACGCCCAGCGCGCGCAGGCGATGGGCCAGTTGGTTGGCTCGCACGTCCAGGGCTCGATAGCTCAGATGCGCACCTTCGCAGCTCAGCGCGATGGCCTCGGGGGTGCGTCGGGCCTGGTCCTCGATCAGGTACTGCACCGGGCGTGGGTCGGCGCCCTGCAGTGCGTGCTGACTCCACTGTTCGAGGATCTGCCGACGCTGCGGCGTCTCCAGCAGCGGCAGCTCGAGAATGCGCTGGGACGGTTGTAGGCATACCGCATTCAGCAGGCTCAGCCAGTGGCCCGCCAGACGCTCGACCGTCGCGGTCTCGAACAGGTCTCTGGCATAGGTCAGGGTGGCACCGAGACCGTCCTCGCTGTCGAAGGTGTCCAGCGACAGATCGACATGGGCGGTGACCTCGTCCCAGGCCAGGCCTTCGATCGCCAGGCCCGGCACCTGACGCACCGGCGCTGCCGCGTGGGTCTGATGGTTGAACATCACCTGGAACAGCGGGTTGTGGCTCAGGCTGCGCTCAGGCTGCAAGGCTTCGACCAGGTGCTCGAACGGCAAGTCCTGGTGCGCCTGGGCCTGAACGGCGGTTTCGCGCACCTGCTGCAGCAGCGCGCTGAAGGTGGTGTGCGGGGTGAACTGCGCCTTGAGCACCTGGGTGTTGACGAAGAAGCCGATCAGGCCTTCGGTTTCGGCGCGGGTGCGGTTGGCCACCGGCACGCCGACCCGGATGTCGTCCTGACCGGAGACGCGGTGCAGCAGGCTCTGGAACGAGGCCAGCAGCAGCATGAACAGGGTCACGCCCTGTTCGCGGGCCTGGGCCTTGAGGGCACTGGCCAGGGCAGGCGGCACGCTGACCGACAGGCTGCGCCCGGCATGGCTTTGAACGCTGGGCCGCGAGCGGTCGGTGGGCAGTTGCAGCACGTAATGTTCCTGGCCCAGGTGCGCCAGCCAGTACTGCAACTGACGCGCCTGTTCGCCAGCCTGCATCCATTGGCGCTGCCAGGCGGCGTAGTCGGCGTATTGCACTGGCAAGGCCGGTAACTCGGTCGGTTGACCTTGGCCGAGCGCCAGGTAGCGGCCGACCACTTCGTCCACCAGGATCGGCATCGACCAGCCGTCGGCGACGATATGGTGCAGGGTGAGCACCAGCACGTGCTCGTCCTCGGCCAGGCGCAGCAGGCGCACGCGCAGCAGCGGACCACGCGCCAGGTCGAATGGCCGGCGCACCTCACGGGCTACCTGCTCGCGCACGGCGTGCAGCGAGGTGTCTTCCAGGGTTTCCATGACCAGCGTGAAGGTCGCAGGGCAATGGATGCGCTGCAGCGTCTGCTCGCCTTCGGCATGGAACGTGGTGCGCAGGGTCTCATGCCGGGCGATGAGCGCCTCGAAGGCCTGGCGCAACCATTCGGCGTTCAGCCGACCGCGCAGGTGCAGCGCAGCCGGGATGTGATAGGCCGCGCTGTCGGGCTCCAGTTGCCAGAGGAACCACTGACGTTGCTGTGCGTAGGACAGCGCCAGGGGCTGACTGCGATCTACCGGGATCAGTGCTGGTGCCTGACTGGCGCTGGCCTCGGCGGCGGCCTGGGCGAAGGTCGCCAGATCCGCAGATTCGAACAAGGCCCGCAGCGGTACTTCCAGGTTCAGGCGCTGGCGGATGCGTGAGGTCACTTGCGTGGCCAGCAGCGAATGCCCTCCCAGCTCGAAGAAGTTGTCGCCCAGGCCCACGCGCTCGACCTTCAGCACCTCGGCCCAGATCTCGGCCAGACGCTGTTCCAGCTCACTGCGCGGGGCCTGGTAATCAGCCTGCACCTGACTGCTGTCGGGCTTGGGCAGGGCCTTGCGGTCGAGCTTGCCGTTGGGCGTCTGCGGCAAGGCGTCGAGGAAGATCAGGTGCGCAGGCACCATGTAGTCCGGCAGGCTGGCCTTCAGATGGCGCAGCAGGTCGCCGCGCAGCTCCGGCCGCAGCGGTGCGCTCGGCACCAGGTAGGCCGCCAGCTGTTTACCGGCCGGACCGTCGATGTCCACCACCAGCACTTCGCGAATGCCTGGGTGTTCGCGCAGCTTGGCGTCGATCTCACCCAGTTCGATACGGAAACCGCGGATCTTGACCTGATGATCGACCCGGCCGGCGAATTCGATGACGCCGTCGGCGTTGTAGCGCGCCAGATCGCCGGTGCGGTACAGGCGCCCGCCTGCCCGGTCGCCGAACGGGTCGGGAATGAAGCGTTCGGCACTGAGCCCAGGACGCTGGTGATACCCGCGCGCCAGCAGTTCGCCGCCGACCAGCAGTTCGCCGATGGCGCCCGGCAGGGCCAGGTTGCCCGCAGCATCGACCAGGTAGATGCTGCGCCCGGCCAGGGCCTTGCCGATCGGAATCTGGCTAGGCAGCGGCACCTGTTCAGTGACATAGGCGGTGCAGTCCTGGCTGGTGATGGTCACCGTCGCCTCGGTCGGGCCGTAGGTGTTGATCAGCTCGACATGAGCCAGGCCCGCCGCGCGCCACGCCGGCACCCCGTCGGCGGCCATCGCCTCGCCCCCCATGTGCACGCGACGCAGCGCGCCGTAGGAACGCGGGCCCTTGGCGGCGAAATCCTTGGCCAGCATGTACCAGTAGGCCGTCGGCAGGTCGCTGAAGGTGATGCCGTGCTCCAGCACCTGGCGATACCAGGTCTCGCTGTCCCATAGCGTCGGGCCGCGCAGCAGGAGGCGCGCGCCGACGATCAGCGAGGGGTACAACTGCTCGACGAAGGCATCGAAGTTGAACGTGGAGAACTGCAGCACGCGGTCTGCATCGCTCAGTTGACAGAACGCGGCGAAGCCCAGGGCATGCTCGGTCAGGGCGGCGGCGCTGATACCGACACCCTTGGGACGACCGGTGGAGCCGGAGGTGTACATGATGTAGGCCAGGTTCGCAGGCTCGGTCAGGTTCTGCGGATCGTCCTCGCTGCAGCCTTGCAGCCAGTCGTCGCCCTGGTCCAGGCACAGGCTGCGCACCTGCTCGGGCACGCTCAGCCGGGCCAGCACCGGGGCCTGGGTCAGCAGCAGGTGTAGGCCACTGTCTTGCATCATGTAGCTCAAGCGCTCGGCGGGATATTCCGGGTCCAGCGGCACATAGGTGCCCCCGGCCTTGAGCACCGCCAGCACGCCCACCACCATGTCCAGGCTGCGCTCGATGGCGATGCCGACCGCCACGTCCGGGCCAACGCCCAGTGCGCGCAGGCGATGGGCGATACGGTTGGCGCGACCGTTGAGGGCCTGGTAGGTCAGCGACTTACCCTCACAGTCCAGCGCAACAGCGTGCGGCGTCTGGGCCGCACGCGCCGCGATCAGTTCGTGCACGCAGCGCTGGTCGCTGAAGTCGACACGATGGGCACCCTGGTCCTTGAGCTGCTGCACCTGTGCGGCATTCATCAGGGCCAACTCGCCGATCAGTTGCCTCGGTTGACGGACGATCTCGCGCAGCAGGGCCTGCCAGTGACCCGCCAGGCGCTCGATGCTGCTGCGCTCGAACAGGTCGCAGGCGTAGGTCATGGCCGCCGTGAGGCCGTCGTCGCTTTCGTAGGTGTCCAGGCTCAGGTCGAGTTGCGCGGTGTAGCTGTCCCACTCCAGCCCTTGCACGCTCAAGCCCGGCAATTGCCGGGCGGCGCCGCGCTGGGCGGCCTGGTGGTTGAACATCACCTGGAACAGCGGGTTGTGGCTCAGGCTGCGCTCCGGCTGCAAGGCTTCGACCAGTTGCTCGAACGGCAGATCCTGGTGCGCCTGGGCCTGCAAGGCGGTCTGGCGCACCTGTTGCAGCAGGTCGTTGAAGGTCAGGGTCGGCGTGAAGCGGGCATCGAGCACCTGGGTGTTGACGAAGAAGCCGATCAGGCCCTGGGTCTCGGCGCGGCTGCGGTTGGCCACCGGCACCCCGACGCGGATCTCGCCCTGACCGCTGTAGCGGTGCAGCACGGTCTGGAACGAGGCCAGAAGCAACATGAACAGGGTCACGCCCTGCTGCCGGGCCAGGTCCTTGAGCGCCTGGGCCAGCGACGCCTCGAAGGCGATGGGCAGGCGTGCGCCGCGGAAACTCTGCACCAGCGGGCGCGGATGATCGGTGGGCAATTCCAGCACCGGCTGCTCACCCGCCAGACGCTCGCGCCAGTAACCCAACTGACGTTCCTGCTCGCCAGCCTGCATCCAGTCGCGTTGCCACAGGGCGTAGTCGGCGTACTGGATCGGCAACGCCGCCAGCGCCGCCGGCACACCCTGGCACTCGGCCTGGTACAGACGGATGAGCTCGTCGATCAGGATCGGCATCGACCAACCATCGGAGATGATGTGGTGCACGCACAGCATCAGTACATGCTCATCGGCGCCCAGTGCCAGCAAACGCACCCGCAGCAGCGGCCCGCGCTCCAGGTCGAACGGCTGCTGCATGTGCGCCTCGACCCGCGCCTTGATGGCCGCCTCACGCTCGCCAGGGTCGCTCAGCGACAACGACTCGACCGCCACCTCCATGGGCAGGCTCGCATGGACGATCTGCACCGCCTCGTCACCGTCCTGGGCGAAGGTGGTGCGCAGGGTCTCATGGCGTGCCAGCAACTGGTCGAAACTGCGCTGCAACGCCGCGCTGTCCAACTGGCCGTTCAAACGCAGCGCCGCCGGGATGTTGTAGGCGGCGCTGTGCGGGTCGAGCTGCCAGAGGAACCATTGGCGCTGCTGCGCGTAGGAGAGCGCTGTCCCGTCTGCAGGTTCCCTCCTGAAGATCGGGGTGACCCCGTAGAGATTGACACCCTGTCGCTTGAGCAAGGCAGCCAACGCCTTGCGCTCCTTGGTGGACAGCGACTTCACGGAGTCGAGCAGCTCTTGCACTTTGAAGGTCTCCCGCTAAGCGATCAGATTATCTATTTCCTGTGCTGTAAGACGTTTCAGTGCCTCCAGGGATTTAGTCAGTTCGTCATGGGCGCTGGCACGCTGCCCACGCAGGCTGTCGACCAGTCGAGCGAAGTCGGCCAAGGTGGCCTGTTCGAACAACTGGTTCAGGCTCAGCTCGACACCCAGTTGCTCGCGCACCTGGGCGATCACCTGCACGATCAGCAACGAATGGCCGCCCAGCTCGAAGAAGTTGTCCTGCAGCCCTACCTGCTCCACGTGCAGCACCTGCGCCCAGATCGCCGCCAGGGTTCGCTCCAGTTCGCTGACCGGCGCCACGTGGCCAGGCTGCAACGCGCGCGGGTCAGGCATGGGCAGGGCCTTGCGGTCGAGCTTGCCGTTGGGCGTCAACGGCATGGCCGGTATGCCCACCCAGTGGCTGGGCACCATGTAGTCCGGCAGGCCCGCTTTGAGGTGACTGCGCAGCGCCGCACGCAGGCTGTCCGCGCTGTCCTCGGCGTGGTGCAGTACCAGGTAGGCGACCAGTTGCTTGCCGGTGGCAGCGTCGATATCGATCACCGACGCCTGGCGCACGGCCGGGTGCGCCAGCAAACGCTCTTCGATTTCGCCCAGTTCGATGCGGAAACCGCGGATCTTCACCTGGTGGTCCAGACGGCCGACGTACTCGATCACGCCACCCTCGCGGTAGCGCACCAGGTCACCGGTGCGGTACAGCCGTGCCCCCGGCTCGCGGGCGTAAGGATCAGGCACGAAGCGCTCGGCGGTGAGGCCGGGGCGCTGGTGGTAACCACGGGCCAGGCCGTCGCCGCCGATCAGCAGCTCGCCACGTGCGCCCTGTGGCAGCACCTGCAACGTGTCACCCAGCACATGCAGGCGGGTGTTGGCCAACGGCCGGCCCAACCAGACATCGTCGCTGTGGGTCAGGTAGTGACAGGCCGACCAGATGGTGGTCTCGGTCGGCCCGTAGACATTCCACACATGACCGCTGTGGTCGATAAGCCGCTGGGCCAGTTCGGCGCTGAGCGCTTCGCCGCCGCACAGCACGGTCTTGCCGGCGAAGGCCCGGGGCGCGGCAGCATCCAGCAGCATGCGCCAGGTCGATGGCGTGGCCTGGATGACGCTCACACCCTGCTGCGCGATCACCGCCAGCAGGGCCTGCGGGTCTTTGTTGACCTGCTCGTCCAGCAGCACCACACAGGCGCCGCTCAGCAGT
This sequence comes from Pseudomonas sp. RAC1, assembly GCF_030658255.1. Classification (NCBI taxonomy): domain Bacteria; kingdom Pseudomonadati; phylum Pseudomonadota; class Gammaproteobacteria; order Pseudomonadales; family Pseudomonadaceae; genus Pseudomonas; species Pseudomonas sp. RAC1. Next base: position 702,849 of record NZ_JAUTXS020000038.1, on the reverse strand, counting down.
GGCAGGTACAGTTCCAATGCCGCGATGTCGAACGACAGCGAGGTCAGCGCCAGTACCTTGTCATGGGCCGCCAGCCCTGGTTCGCGGCCCATGCTGCAAAGGAAGTTGACCAACGCGTCGTGACGAATGGTCACGCCCTTGGGCTTGCCGGTCGAGCCAGAGGTGTAGATCACATAGGCCAGATTCTGCGCCTGGGTGAGGCACGGTGGATTGTCCTCGCGCAGTCTGCGTGGCAGCGCCTGGTCCAGACACAGGCACTGCACCTGCTGCGGGATCGGCAATTGTTGCAGCAGCGCGCTCTGGGTCAGCAGCAGCTCGACGCCGCTGTCTTCGAGCATGTAGGCCAAGCGGTCGCGAGGGAACTGCGGGTCCAGCGGCACATAGGCACCGCCGGCCTTGAGCACCGCCAGCAGACCGACCAGCAGATCGAAGCTGCGCGGCACAGCGATGCCCACCAGCACTTCGGGGCCGACACCGCATGAGCGCAGGTGATGAGCCAGCGCGTTGGCCCGTCGATTGAGTGCTTCGTAGCTCAGGGACTGCTCGCCAAGTACCGCAGCCGTGGCCTGCGGCGTGCGAGCCACCTGGGCTTCGAACAACTGCACCACGCTCTGCTCGCGTGGATAGACCGTGGCACTGTCATTGAACTGGTACAGCGTGCGCTCGCGCTCGGCGACCGCGAGCAGCGGCAGTGCCTCGACCGGTTGCGTGGCGTCGTCGCAGATGCCCTGCAGCAGGTTGCGCCAGTGCTCGGCCAGTCGGGCGACGCTGACGGCATCGAACAAGCTGGTGGCGTAGGTGAAGGTCGCGCTCAACCCGCCCTGGTGCTCGACAGTGTCCAGGGTCAGGTCGAACGGCGCGCTGTGCTTGTCGGCGGTGATGGCCTGCAGGTGCAGTCCGGCGATCTGACGCGCCTCGCCCGAGACCTGGGCCTGATGGTTGAACATCACCTGGAACAGCGGGCTGTGGCTCAGGCTGCGCTCCGGCTGCAAGGCCTCGACCAGTTGCTCGAACGGCAGCTCCTGATGGGCCTGCGCGCCGAGGGCAGTGCGCTTGACCTGCTGCAGCAGCGCGTCGAAGCGCAGTGGCGAGCTGAAATGGGCATCGAGCACCTGAGTGTTGACGAAGAATCCGATCAAGCCCTCGGTCTCGGCACGGGTGCGGTTGGCCACCGGCACGCCGACACGAATGGCCGCCTGCCCGGAGTGACGGTGCAGCAGGGTCTGGAACGAGGCCAGCAGCAGCATGAACAAGGTGACGTCCTGACGTGCCGCCAGTTGCCGCAGTTGCGCCACCAGCGCCGGTGGCAAGTCGATCGGCAAGCGTGCGCCGTCGTACTGCTGCACGGCCGGGCGCGGTCGGTCGGTGGGCAGTTCCAGCACCGGCTGCTCGCCGCCCAGTTGCTGCTGCCAGTAGTCCAACTGACGCTGCTGTTCGCCGGCGTCCATCCACTGGCGTTGCCAGGCCGCGTAGTCGGCGTACTGGAAGGCCAGGGCCGGGCGCACGGGTTCACGGCCTTGAAGGTGGCTCTGGTAACCGTCGACCAACTCCTCGATGAGGATCGGCATCGACCAGCCATCGGCGACGATATGGTGCAGCACCAGTACCAGCACATGTTCGTCGGCAGCCAGGCGCAGCAGGCGTGCGCGCAGCAGCGGGCCTTGCTCCAGGTCGAACGGTTGGCGCACCTGCTGCTCGATCCAGCGCGGCAGATCGGTGCTGACCGCAGAGGCCTCGACGATGTCCAGCGCGACCGGCAACGCTGCATGGACGATCTGTTCGGCGCTGACGCCCTGCTGGCGGAAGGTGGTGCGCAAGGTTTCGTGACGGGCCGTCAGCGAGGCGAAGCTGTAGCGCAAGGCCTCCACGTCCAGCTCGCCGGTCAAGCGCAGGGCCGAGGGAATGTTGTAGGCCGCGCTGTCGGGCTCCAGTTGCCAGAGGAACCACTGACGTTGCTGCGCGTAGGACAGCGCCAGGGGCTGACTGCGGTCGGCGTGGGTGAAGGCGGGTGCCTGACTGGCGCTGCCCTCGGCGGCGGCCTGGGCGAAGGTCGCCAGATCCGCAGATTCGAACAAGGCCCGCAGCGGTACTTCCAGGTTCAGGCGCTGGCGGATGCGTGAGGTCACTTGCGTGGCCAACAGCGAATGACCGCCCAGCGCGAAGAAGTTGTCGTGCAGACCCACCTGCTCGACGTTGAGCACTTCGCTCCAGATCGCGGCCAGTTGCTGTTCCAGAGCCGTGCGCGGCGCCACGTAGCCCTTTTGCAATTGGCTGGCGTCTGGTTTGGGCAGGGCCTTGCGGTCCAGTTTGCCGTTGGCGGTGAGCGGCCAGGCGTTCAGCACCAGGAAATGGGTCGGGACCATGTAATCCGGCAGTTGCGATTTGAGGTGTTGCTTGAGCGCTTCGCGCAGTTCGCTGTGATCGACTTGCGCATCCTGCGCGATCAGATAAGCCGCAAGCTGCTTGCCCCCGGCCCCGTCGATGTCCAGCACCAACACTTCGCGTACGGCCTCGTGGGCATGCAGGCGGGCTTCGATTTCACCCAGCTCGATGCGGAAACCGCGAATCTTCACCTGGTGGTCGATGCGGCCGACGTATTCGATCACTGCCTGGCTGCGGTAACGGGCCAGATCACCGGTGCGGTACAGACGACCGCCCTCGCTAGAGAATGGATCGGGTACGAAGCGCTCGGCAGTAAGCGAAGGCCGGTTGTGGTAACCGCGTGCCAAGCCCGCGTGGCCGACGTGCAACTCGCCGCTGCAACCTGGGGCCACTGGGTTGAAATCGGCGTCCAATACGTACATCGACAAGTCAGGAATCGCAGCGCCGATGGGGCTGCTGGTCTGTTGCGTGTCTTCGAAACGAATCGGGCGATAAGTCACGTGCACCGTGGTTTCAGTGATGCCATACATGTTGACCAGGTTGTCGCAGCCTTTGCCGAAACGCTCGAACCAGGGCTGCAAGGCAGGCACGTCCAGGGCTTCGCCGCCGAAGATGACGGAGCGCAGGGCCAGGTCGGAAGCGCTTTCACACGCGACACGCATCAACGGCTTGAACGCCGACGGCGTCTGGTTCAACACCGTGACGCCCTGCTCGACCAGCAACTGGTGGAAGTCCTCTGGAGAGCGCGTCACTTCACGCGGCACGATCACCAGGCGCCCGCCGTGCAGCAGCGCACCGAAGATTTCCCAGACCGAGAAATCGAAGGCGTAGGAGTGGAACAGAGTCCAGACATCATCAGCGCCGAAACCGAACCACTCATCCGTCGCTTTGAACAGGCGCAACACGTTGTGATGCGGGAGCAAGGTCCCCTTGGGTTTGCCAGTCGAACCAGAGGTGTAGATCACATACGCCAAGTTATCCGGCTGAGTCAGGTGCTCAGGATTGTCATCGCTGTAGCCATCAAGATCGGCTTCAAGCACAAGGCTACGCACCGAAGCCGGCACGGGCAGATCGGCCAGCAGATGCTGTTGAGTCACCAGCAACGCAATACCACTGTCTTCGATCATGTAGCTCAGACGGTCCTGCGGGTAGTCCGGGTCCAACGGCACATACGCCCCGCCCGCCTTGAGGATCGCCAGCAACCCGACGATCATCTCGATCCCGCGCTCCACCGCCAGGCCCACCAGCACATCCGGTCCAACACCCTGCTCGCGCAACTTGTGCGCCAAGCGGTTCGCACGGCGGTTCAAGCTGTCATAGCTCAGCGACTGCCCGGCAAAGGTCAGGGCAATGGCCTCGGGCACGCGCGCCGCCTGGGCTTCGATCAACGCGTGAATCGACTTCGTACTCGGATAGTCAGCAACGGCCTGCAACGGCAACGGCGGCAATGCCACCTCGCCCAACGGACGCTGGGCGTCATCGGGCAACTGCAGCAGCAGGTGCTGGAAGTGCTCGGCCACCTGGGCAATGGCCGATGAATCGAAGCAGGCAAGATCGAAGCCCAGGCTCGCCTGCAAGCGCTCGCCCACCTGCACCACCACGGTCAGTGGGTAGTTGGTGCGCTCTTGCGTGCGCACCTCGCCAAAGCGCAGTCCAGCCGGTGCAGCCTGCTGAAGGGCTTCGGCTACCGGGTAGTTCTCGAACACCAGAATGTTGTCGAACAGCGCCTCGCCGCCGCGACCGGCCCAGCGTTGAATGTCGTACAGCGGCGTGTGCTCGTGCTCGCGCAAGGCCAGGTTCAACGCCTGCACCTGCTGCACCCAGTCCGCCACGCTCAGCTCAGGACGTGGACGGGCGACCACAGGCAAGGTGTTGATGAACAGCCCGAGCTGTTCTTCGATACCTGGGAGGTCCGCCGGACGCCCCGCCACCGTGGCCCCAAAGGCCACGCTCGACTGCCCGGTATAGCGCTGCAACAGCATCAGCCACGCCGCCTGCACCAGGGTATTGAGGGTCACCCGCTGCTCGCGGGCAAACTCGGCCAAGCGCTGGGTCTGCGCCACGTCGAGTTCCAGCGCGTGGAGGCCCTGCCCTTCGCCCGACGCCCCGCCTTTGAGCGCCTGCGCCAGGCGAGTCGGCTCGTCCAGCGCCGCCAGGCGCTCGTGCCAGAAACCTTCGCTGACCTGCACATCCTGGACCTGCAACCACTGGATGTAGTCACGGTAGCGGCCCTCGCCCAGCGCCGGCGTGACACCGGCATAGCGCTGCAGCACCTCGCCGAGCAGGCGCGAACTGCTCCAGCCGTCCATGAGGATATGGTGGCTGGTGTAGATCAGGTGATGACGGCCATCGCCCGTGCGCACCAGGCTCAGGCGCAGCAGCGGACTTGTCGCCAGGTCGAAGCCTGCCTGGCGCTCGGCCAGGGCCAGCGCGTCGAGGTCCTCGACCAGGGTCGCCGACGCGCTGCGGTCATGCTCGCTGAACGGCACGCACACGTGGCGGCGCACCACTTGCAGCGCCACCGGCAGGTCCTGCGGGAAGCTGCTACGCAGCACCGCGTGGGCGTTCACCGCATCCTGCCAAGCCTGGCGGAAGCGGGCCACGTCCAACCCCTGCACATCGACCCGCAACTGGTTGATGTAGTTGCCGGACGCCTGGGCATAGAGGCTGTGGAACAGCATGCCCTGCTGCATGGGCGACAGCGGGTAGAGGTCTTCGATGTCACTGGCGGGCAGCGCCAGGCTGTCGAGCTGGGCCTGGGTCACGCTCGCCAGCGGGAAGTCCGAGGGGGTCACGCCCTGGTGCGGTGCCCGAGCGCAGTGCTCGACCAGTTCGCCCAGCACCTGCTCGTAACGCCGGGCCAGGGTCTGGACGGTCGCCGGACGCAGTACCGCCTGACTGAAACTCCAGTCCAGTTCCAACTCGCCCTGGTAGACCTGACCGTTGATGCTCAGCCAGTTCCCCAGGGGGCTGTCCTCGGCCTGTGTGGCGCCGCTCGACTCCCGGGCAGGCCTGAACAGCGCGCCCTCGGCCTCGGCGAAGCTGCCGTCGAACTGGCCCAGGTAGTTGAAGGTGACCTGGGGCTGTGGCGCCGCTTGCAGACGTGCGCGCAGTGCCGGCTCACCCAGGTAGCGCAGGATGCCGTAGCCGATGCCCTTGTTCGGCACGCCACGCAATTGCTCCTTGATGGCGCACAGGCCGGCGCCGAGCGCGCCGCTGCCGGGCGTCAGGCGCACCGGGAACAGGCTGCTGAACCAGCCAACGGTTCGGCTCAGGTCGAGTTCGTCGAACAGGTCTTCGCGACCATGCCCTTCGAGCTGGATCAGCACCGACGGGCTGTCGGTCCACTCGCACAGTACCTGCGCCAGGGCGGTCAGCAGCAGGTCGTTGACCTGGGTGTGGTAGGCCGCCGGCGCCACTTGCAGCAAGGCGCGGGTCTGCTGGGCGTCCAGGCGTGACGTGGCGTGGGCCACCTCGCGCTGGGTGCGGGCAGCGTTGGCATCGTCCAGCGGCAAGGGGCTGACAGGTGCTTCCAGGCAGGCCAGCCAGTACTCGGCCTCGGCCTGCAGCGCCGGAGACTGGGCATACAGGCCCAGGCGCTCGGCCCAGGCCTTGAGCGAACTGGTCTTGGCCGGCAGGCTCACGGCCTGCCCGCTGGCGACGGCGCGGTAGGCCTGCTGCAAATCTTCGAGCAGCACCCGCCAGGACACGCCGTCGACCACCAGGTGGTGAATCACCAGCAACACGCGCTGGGTAGCGTCGGGCAACGTCACCAGCACGGCGCGCAGCAGCGGCCCGTGGCTCAGGTCGAGACTGCGCTGGGCGCTGTCGGCCAGCGCGGTCAAGGTGTCAGGGTCGTCCAGTTGGCGGGTCCACAGCAGGTCGGCGTCCACGGCACTGTGGAATTCGGCCTGCCAGGTCTCGCCCTGGACAAAGCGCAGACGCAAAGCGTCATGCTGCATGACCAGCGCATGCAAGGCCGTGCGCAGGCACTCGGCGCGCAGCGGCTGCACGGGTTGGAGCATCAACGCCTGGTTCCAGTGCCCACGCTGGACGATGTCGGTGTCGAAGAAGCGCGCCTGGATCGGCAACAACGGTAGGTGGCCAGCGACCTGCTCCACGACCGGCTGCACGGTCTTTTTCTCGATGATCTTGGCCACCGCTGCCAACTGGCCGATGGTCTGCTTCTCGAACAGTTGCTTGGGGCTGAGCTTGAGGCCCTGGCGTTTGGCGCGAGCGATGATCTGCAGGCTGAGGATCGAGTCGCCGCCCAGCTCGAAGAAGTTGTCGGTGCTGCCCACTTGCTCCAGCTTGAGCACCTCGCACCAGATCGCAGCCAGGGTCTGCTCGACGATGCCCTGCGGCGCCACGAACTGCTGCCGTGGCGCACCGGGGGCTGGCAGCGCGCGCTTGTCGAGCTTGCCGTTGGCGGTCAGGGGCAGGCGTTCGAGCAGCACGAGCTGGGTCGGCACCATATAGTCGGGCAACAGGGCCTGCAGCTGCTGACGCAGCACCTCGGCCTCCAGCGCATGGCCAGCACGCGGTACGCACCAGGCCACCAGATGCAGGCGCTCGGCATCGCCGTCCATCGGCACCGCCAGCACCACCGCCTCGCCGACCCCCTCCAGGCCCAGCAGCACCCGGCTGACTTCGGCCGGCTCGATGCGGTAGCCGCGCACCTTGACCTGGTCGTCGGCGCGGCCGATGAATTCCAATTGGCCCAAGCGATTACGCCGCAAGCGATCGCCACTGCGGTACAACCTCGCCCCCGGCTGCGCCGGGTCTGGCACGAAGCGCTCGGCGGTCAGTCCCGGTTGGCCCAGATAACCCTGGGCGACGCTGGCGCCGCCGATGTACAGCTCGCCGGCGACCTGATCGGCCACCGGATTGAGCACGTCGTCGAGCAGCAGCGCATGGGCAGCGGGCAACGCTTGGCCGACCGGCACGCTGCGCGCATCGGCGGCCAGCTCGGCGATCTCGTGGGTGAGCACGCCGACCGTGGTTTCGCTCGGGCCGTAGTGGTTGATCAGCCGGCAACCCGGCTTGAGCCGACGCACCTGCTCCAGCAACGCCGGCGGGCAAGCTTCGCCGCCGAGGATCAAGGCATGCTCGGGCAGCGCGGCGGCTGGCTCACCAGACTGCAGCAAGGCCGCCAAGTGGCCGGGCACGATCTTCAACACCCCCACGCGCTGCTCGGCCATGTAGCGGGCGAAGGCGTCCGGGTCGAAGCCCAGCGCCTCGGGCAGCACGTGCAGCGTGCGGCCCGAGCACAACGCGCCGAACAGCACGGTATGACCCAGGTCGGCGGCGATGGTCGAGACCAGCGCCATGCTCGCCTGCGGCGCCAGCGCCAAGCGCTCGAGCAGGCCGGCGACGTAGCTGGCCAGGGCGCCATGGCTGACCAGCACGCCCTTGGGCTGCCCGGTGGAACCGGAGGTATGGATGATGTAGGCCGGCGATTCGGCCCACAGGCTCAGGGTCGGCGCGCAGTCGGGCTGCGCCTGCCATTGCCCGGGCGAGAACACCAGGCCCTGGCAACCGGCCACCTCAAGGCGCTGCACGCGCGGGTCATCGGCGGCGACCAGCAGCGCCTTGGCCTGGGCGGCCGCGAGCATCTGTTGCAGGCGCGCATCCGGCGCCTTGGTGTCGAGCGGCATGTACACCGCCCCGGCCTTGAGGATGCCCAGCAAGGCGGTCAGCCAGTCCAGCGACCGCTCCATCAGCACCGCCACCGGCTGGCCTGGGGCAATGCCCTGGGCGCGCAGGTGGTGAGCCAGGCGATTGGCCGCCTGGTCGAGGGCGGCGAAGCTCAGGCGCTGTTCGGGGCTGCGCGCCGCGAGGGCGTCAGGCTGCGCCTGTACCTGCCGTTGCCACTGCTCCAGCACCAAGGGCACCGCGGCGAACGCAGCGACCGGCGCGACGCTCGGCGCCAGGCGGTGCAGCGGCAGATGCGGCGCGTCGAGCAGTTGCCCGAGCAAGTGCAGGAAAGCCGGAATGAACGCCTGCACCGTGTCATCGCGGTACAGGTCGCTGGCGTAGGTGATCTGGCCATGGATCAGTTGCCCGTCGTCGGTGATGTCCAGCGCCAGGTCGAAGTGAGTACCGGCTTTGTCCAGCGGGTACTCGGCCACGCTCAGCCCCGGCAGCGCCAAGGTGCGCTGGCGCTGCATGCCGACGTTCTGGTTGAACTTGACCTGGAACAGCGGGTTGTGGCCCAGGTTGCGCTCAGGCACCAGGGCATCCACCAGTTGCTCGAACGGCAGTTCCTGATGCGCCTGGGCGCCGAGCACCGCCTCACGCACCTGGCCCAGCAGGGCGTCGAAGCTCAGGCGTTCGTCCACCTGGCAACGCAAGACCTGGGTGTTGACGAAGAAGCCGATCAGGCCTTCGACCTCGGCGCGTCCGCGGTTGGCGTTGGGGACACCGATGCGGATATCGCGCTGGCCCGACAGGCGCGAGACGAACAGCGAAAAGCCGCTGAGCACCAGCATGAACAACGTCATGCCCTGGGCCCGAGCGCTGGCACTCAGGCGCCGCGACAGCTCGGCGCCGAAATCGAAGCTCAAGGTCTGGCCTTCGAAGCTCTGGGTCAGCGGACGCGCAAAGTCGCTGGCCACGTCCAGCAAGGGCTGCTCCTCGCCCAGTTGTCCACGCCAGTAGTCGAGCTGACGCTCGCCCTCCCCGGCTTCCAGCCAGCGCCGCTGCCAGATCGCGTAGTCGGCGTACTGCACCGGCAAGTCCGGCAATTGCGGCATCTGGCCCTGGCTGAAGGCCTGGTAGCCGTGCACGAACTCACGGACCATCACGTCCATTGACCAGCCGTCGGAAACGATGTGGTGCATGCTCACCAGCAGCACCTGCTCCTCGTCCGCCAGCCGGTACAGGCTGGCGCGCAGCAGCGGCCCGCTGAGCAGGTCGAAAGGCTGCTCGCTGGCCTGCTCGACCTGCGCCGCCAAGGCGGCTTCGCGCTGCTCGCCGGGTACGGTACCCAGGTCGATGCGCTGCAGCGGCAGTGACGATGGCGGCAGGACCACTTGACGCGGTTGCTCGCCCTCGGTGACGAATACGGTGCGCAGCACTTCGTGACGCGCCAGCAGGTGGTCGAAGGCGCGTTGCAGTGCCTGTTCGTCGAGTCGCCCGCGCAGGCGCAGGGCGGCCGCCATGTTGTACGCCGCGCTGTGCGGCTCCAACTGCCAGAGGAACAGCAGGCGCTGCTGGGCGAACGACAGCGGCAGGCTGTCGACGCCATGGCGCGACTCCACCACCGGCAACAGGCTGAAGTCCTTGCCCTGCTCGCGCAGCTTGGCCAGGAATTGCCGGCGTTGCTCCAGGGGCAAGCCGACGAACCGTTGTGCAATACGTACCGCCGTGCTGCCGCTCATGCTTCAACCCCTTCCAAGGAACCCAGAAACGCGTCCATTTCCGACCAATCGTCGGCGTCGGCGCCGCCTGCCGCCTGTTGCGTCAGCTCAGCAGCCAGCTCGCCCAGCGTCGGCCGTTCGAACAGGCTGCGCAGCGCCACCACCTGGCCCAGGCGATCCTTGATCCGGGCCAATACCTGGGCGGCGAGCAACGAGTGCCCGCCCAACTCGAAGAAGTGATCGTCCAGCCCGACCCGCTCGACCTGCAGCACCTCGCACCAGATCTGCGCCAATTGCTGCTCCAGGTCGCTCTGCGGCGCCCGGTACTGGGCCTGCAACTGACCAGGATCCGGGATCGGCAGTGCCTTGCGGTCGAGCTTGCCGCTGGCGGTCAGCGGCAGGCGCGGCAGCAGCAGCAGATGGCCCGGCACCATGTACTCGGGCAATTGCGCCTTCAGCAGACTGCGCACCTGCTGGCGCACGCGCGTCTGCTCGGCCGCCTCCTCCAGCACCGCGACCTCCGGCACCACGTAGGCCACCAACTGCAGGCCGCCGTGCAGTGGCAACGCCAGCACCACGGCCTCGCGCACGCCCGGGCATTGCTGCAGGCGCGCCTCGATCTCGCCCAACTCGATGCGGAAACCGCGCACCTTGACCTGGTGATCGACCCGGCCGACGTACTCGATCGCGCCCTCGGCATCCAGCCGGACGCGGTCGCCCGTGCGGTAGAGCCGCTCGCCGCTGGCGAACGGATCGGCGACGAAGCGCTGCGCGGTCAGTGCGCTCTGGCGGTGGTAGCCGCGCGCCAGGCCCGGACCGCCGATGTACAGCTCGCCCACCGCGCCTGGCGGCAGCAGGTTGAGATCGTCGTCCAGGAGGTACAAGCGACGGGCCGCCAAGCCACGGCCGATGGGGATGCCACGCCAGGACACTGCGTCGTGGCGCAGCTCGCTGCAGTCGTGCACGGTGCTGACCACCGTGGCTTCGGTGGGGCCGTAGGTGTTGAGCAGGCGCACGTGACCCAGCCCGGCCAGGTGCCACAGGCGCAGCCCGTCCACCGCCATGGCCTCCCCGCCGACGTGGACCTGGCGCAGCGCGCCGTAGCTGGCCGGCGGCTGCGCGGCGAAGTCCTGCACCAGCCAGTGCCAATAGGCCGCAGGCAGGTCGGCGAGGGTCACGCCGTGTTCGATCAGCACCTGGTGCAGCGCCGCACTGTCCCACAGCCGGGTATCGCGCATGACCACGCAGGCGCCGTGACACAGCGGTGGGAAGAACTGCTCGATGAAGCCGTCGAAGCTGCTGGTGGCGAATTGCAATACGCGGTCGCCTTCACGCAGGTCGCTGTAGTCGATGGCGCGGGCGATGAATTCGCTCAGGGCGCCATGGCTCACCGCCACGCCCTTGGGGCGTCCGGTGGAGCCGGAGGTGTAGATGACGTAGGCCAGGTGCTGTGGCTCGACGCTGCACGGCAGTGGCTCGGTGGGCAGCGCGTCCAGGGCCAGGCGATCCAGGCACAGGCAGGTCAGGCCCGCCTGGGTCGGCAGCGCAGGCAACACGGTGCTGTCGCTGAGCAGCCACTGCAGGCCGCTGTCCTCGCAGACCTGAGCCAGGCGCTCGGCCGGGGCTTGCACGTCCAGCGGCACGTAGGCGCCGCCGGCCTTGAGCACGGCCAGCAAGGCCACGGCCAGTTCCAGCGAGCGCTCCAGCGCGACCCCGACCAGTCGGTCAGGACCGACACCGCACTGACGCAGGTGATGGGCCAGGCGGTTGCTGCGGGCGTCGAGCTCGGCGTAGCTCATCGACGGCGCCTGGTCGACGCCGGCCAGCACCAGCGCCTGAGCCTGGGGCGTGCGCGCGGCCTGGGCCTGGAACAAGCGGTGGGCCGGCAGCAGTGCCTCGCTCGGCGCGACCGGGTACAGCAGCGCCTGGCGCTGGGCGTCGCTCATCAGCGCCAGTTCGCCCAGGCGCTGGCCGGCATCGCGGCACACCGCCTGGAGCACCTGCTGCCAGTGATCAGCCAGCGCCGCGATGGTGGCGTGGTCGAAAATGTCGGTGGCGTAGGTGAAGGCGGCGAACACCTGCTCGCCTTCCTCGCGGGTATCGAGCATCAGGTCGCTGGTGGCGGCATGACGACGACCGCTGCCGGCCAGCTGCTGCTCGCTCAGGTAACCGACCCGCAAACCTGACTGCAACTGCACGCTGTGCAGGTCGGTGACCAGCGGCTGATGGTTGAACATCACCTGGAACAGCGGTGTGTGGCTCTGGCTGCGGTTGGGTTGCAGGGCTTCGATCAGCGCATCGAACGGCAGGTCCTGATGGGCCTGGGCACCGACCACGGCCTGATGCAGCCGCGCCAGCAGCGCATCGAACGGCAGTTGCGCGTCGAGCTGGCTGCGCAGCACCTGGGTGTTGACGAAGAAGCCGACCAGCCCCTCGGTTTCGCTGCGGGTGCGGTTGGCGATCAGGCCGCCGACGCGAATGTCGGTCTGGCCGCTGTAGCGCAAAAGCAGGGTCTTGAAGGCCGCCAGCAGGACCGTGGACAGGGTCACGCCGTGCGCCTGCGCCAGTTGCCTGAGCTGTTGGCGCAGCGTGCTGTCGAGCACGCGCTCAAGGCGCTCGCCCTGATGACTGGGTTGCGCCGGGTACGGGCGGTCGGTGGGCAGTTCCAGCAGTGGGTGCTCATCGCCCAATTGCTCGCGCCAGTAGTCAAGCTGGCGCTCGCGCTCGCCGGCCTGCAGCCAACTGCGCTGCCACAGGGCGTAGTCGCGGTAGTGCACCTTGAGCGCCGGCAACGACGGCGACTGGCCGGCCACCAGGGCGTCGTAGCTGCGCATGAATTCATCGATCAGGATATTCATCGACCAGCCGTCGGCGATGATGTGATGCAGGGTCAGCAGCAGCACGTGCTCCTGCGCGCCCAGGCGCAGCAGCACGATGCTCAGCAGAGGCCCGCGCTCCAGGTCGAAGGACTGGTTGGCCTGGGCCGCCATCTGCTGCTGCGCCTGCGTCCAGCGCGAGGCTTCGGGCCAGTCGCTGAGGTCGATCAGTTGCAGGCGCAGCGGCGCGGCAGGCGCCACCCGCTGCACCGCGCGCTCGCCGTCCTGGGCGAAGGTGGTACGCAGGCACTCGTGACGCTCGACCAGCAGGTTGAAAGCCTGCTCCAGCGCCGCCACCTGCAGCTCGCCGTCCAGGCGCACCGCCATCGGCAGGTTGTAGGCGGCACTGTGCGGTTCCAGTTGCCAGAGGAACCACATGCGCTGCTGGGCATAGGACAGGCCATCGCGCTCGGCCAGCCCCTCGCAGGACGGCATGGGCAGTTGCGCGAAGTCGATGCCCTCGCGCCGCATCCCGTCGAGAAACAGGCGGCGCTTGTCCTCGGGCAGCTCGATGAAACGACGGGAGAGGGTCTGGGCGTCTGCGGCATTCATGTCTTCGGTCCTTGCTGGTCGGCGGCGCGAGCGGAAGGTCCGCTCGCATCAACAAGAACGAATGGCCCTGGGCCTGATTTAGCGAGCAATGACCCGTGTTTGCGAGGCTGCGCGACACCGGCGCAGACACGACTTCGCCCGAGACGCAGTGCTCGGGCGAAGGGGCATTGCAGGCTTCAGGCCAGGTCGGCCGAATGGCCCTCGGCCATGGCCACGATCACTTTGCGGCTGCCTTCGAACGGCGAACGAGCGTGGGCAGCGAGCATGTTGTCGAGCATCATCACGTCGCCTTCCTGCCAGGGGAAACTGATCATGCAGTCGTCCAGCACGGCGCGAATCTGCTCGAGCACCTCGTCTTCGATGGGCGTGCCGTCACCGTAGTAGACGTTACGCGGCAGGTCCTCTTCATCGACGATGTCCAGCAGGCTTTCGCGCACCTCTGGCGGCAAGTTGGAGATGTGGAACAGGTGCGCCTGGTTGAACCAGACCATGTCGCCGGTGGTGGGGTGGCGCGCCACCGCCTGGCACACCTGGCGGGTGCGCAGTTCACCGTCGTCTTTCCATTCGCAGGTGATGCCGTGGGCGCGGCAGTAGGCCTCGACCTCGTCCTGGTCCTCGGTGTTGAACACCTGCTCCCAGGACACGTCCAGGCCGTTGCCGAAGTTGCGCACGTACATCAGCCCCTTGCTGACGAAGCGCTCGCGAATGTGCGCCGGCACGCGGCGGTAGACTTCACGGCTGTCGGCGATCGGCGTTTCGCCGCCGGAGCGTGCGGCGATCATGCTGTAGAACCAGATCTTCATCGGCCAGTCGCGCGAGTAGGCCTGCTCGTTGTGCAGCGGGATGCTCTGGTGCGCCGGGTACTCGGTGGAGGTGTACACGCCCTGGGTCACGTTGGTGCGCGGCGTGGAGCCGAACTCGTAGTTGAGCAGCGGATGGCCGAAGCGCGCGGCGAACTGGCGGAACGCTTCGGCGCCGTCGAGCTGGAAACCGCGGAACAGCACGCCGCCATCGCGCAGCAGGTGCTCGTCCACCAGCGCCTTGAGTTCATCGAACACCTCCAGCAGCCCGACGCCCTCCTCGGTCGCTTCGACCAGCAGCGGCAAACGCCCCTGCGCCGGCAGCAACGGACGCACGTTGAATCCCACGGCAACACCCATGACGGGCCTCCTTGTACACACTTTCATGGCAGGTTCGCGCAGGTCGCCAGGGCCCGCGGATCGGTATTGCTGTAGGAGACGGATCGCACCCGGAGCAAATTAGTCGTGCTCCCGGCCTTGGCTGTCCTGGGGCGACTGACTGGGGAGCGTGTAAGATGCGCATTCCCTCCGTTGCAGAGCCGTGACCATGAAAATCGCTGCCGCACAAATGGCCTGCGCCTGCGGCCTGATCGATCACAACATCACCCGGCAGGTCGCGGCGATCCGCCAGGCGGCCGACGCGCAGGTGCAGGCGCTGTTCTTCCCGGAACTGTCACTGACCGGCTACCCGCATATCGTGGGATTGCGTGCATGAGTGATCGGCGCCCCCAGCCTCCCGTCGCCGACTGGGTGATTCGCACGGCTCAACCCGGCAGCGTCGAGCGAATCGAGGCGTGGTTCGGCAGTCATGGCTACGACCCGCACCGCCACGACACCTATTCCATCGGCCGCACCCTGGCCGGTGTGCAGAGCTTCCACTACAAGGGTTCGCTGCGCCACGGCCTGCCTGGCAACACCTTGGTGCTGCACCCGGACGAGGTGCATGACGGCATGGCCGGTACCGAGGCCGGTTTTCGCTATCGCATGGCCTACATCGATCCGGCGCTGATCCAGAACGTGCTCGGTGGCGAGCCGTTGCCTTTCATTGGCGCCGGGCTGTCGGAGGATCCGCGTCTCTACCGGGCCAGCGAAACCTTCGTGCAGGCACTGGACCATCCGCTCGACGCGCTGGAGGAACAGGATGCGCTGTACGACCTGGCCATGGCCATGCGCGCCGTGGCCGGCAAACCGCGCGGTCGCAAGCGCCTGGACTTTGTGTCGGCCGAGCGCGCCCGGGCGTTCATTCTCGAACACCTGCACCAGGGCATCACCTTGGACATGCTCGAACAGGCCAGCGGGCGCGAGCGCTGGAGCCTGTCGCGGGACTTTCGCACGCTCTACGGCACCAGCCCCTACCGCTTCGTCACCCTGCGCCGACTGGACAACGTCCGGCGCCTGATCCTCGATGGGTTCAGCTTGGTCGATGCCGCCCTGGCCGCCGGCTTCCATGACCAGAGCCACATGACCCGGCATTTCACCCGGTGTTATGGGGTGCCGCCGATGCGCTGGCTGGAGCGGCTGCATGCGAGCCACCACGTTGCAGGATCGTACAAGAAACGACCGATCTCCCCACTCTAGGCTGAGCGCTCCATTCAATGAGGAACGCTCATGTCCCCTTCACAGAATCCATCCGCCACGCAACCGGTGAACCTGTTGCAGAAAATCGACCTGATCGACCAGCAGTGGAGTCCCAGGGTCGTGGCGCAGATGAACGATTACCAGTTCAAGGTCGTGCGCATCGAAGGCGAATTCATCTGGCATTCGCACCCCGAAACCGACGAAGCCTTCATCGTGCTCGAAGGCATCCTGCGCATCGACCTGCCGGAGCGGTCAGTGCACGTCGCCGCCGGTGAGCTCTATGTGGTGCCCAAAGGCGTGAAGCACCGAACGGCAGCCGAAGGCGAGGCCAAGCTGATGATGATCGAGCCGCAGGGTGTATTGAATACCGGCCAGGAAGGCGGTGAGCGCACGGCGCTGAATGACGTGTGGATCTGAGGGGATGTTTCGCAACTGTAGCGGTGAGCGGTAGCACCGTTACGGTTGCCAATCGCGATGCCGGGCGAGCGCGCAGGCGACTTCACGCGAGAGTGAACTCACCCTTGCTTGGCGAACCTGCGCCGGCTCGCCATCAGTGCGCCCCCTATTCCCACCGCCATGACGGATAACAGGCCTAAGTCCACACCTAGCCAGTGGGTCTGGCCTGCAAGAACAGCTCCCAGTCCGCCAACACCTATCAGCGCCGCCGCCAAATAGGTTCGCAAAGCACCAGAACGCAGCAGTCTGTCCAACAGTAGGCCTAGGGCCAAGGCCAGGATCAGGTGAGCAAGGTCAGACATGCAGGCTCCGTCATACGCGGGTGGATAGCAATCGCACCACGCACCCTACCGATCCACTCCGTCCTCAATCGGCAAGCAACTTCGGCATTTCACGTCAGCCGTTTCAGCAAGCCACATTTAGCCCAGCCCTACGACAACGACTTGACCAGAGGTTGCCGCCTTGCATGCGTTCGGCCAGCGCCTGCTCGGTGACCCGTTTGGCGAGGGTGTCCACGCCTTGCGCCGACAGCGAAGGGGCGACGGCCTGGGTGAATGCAGCCAGGCACACGGCACTGGCGTCGGGCAGGTCGGTGGGAAGAAGCGCGCGAATGTGCAGGGTCGTCGTCCGTGGCAGCGATGGATCGCCATTGATAGCAGAACGCGCCTTGAAAGCCGAGCCGGTGTGCTGTGCAAGATCACCGTGGGCCTGTGGCGCAATGGTAACCATCCTTGTCACTGCCGGCTTCGAGCCCGACGCGCTGGTATGATGCAGCACATTTTTGTGACGTCTTCATGGCAAGGAACCCCGCTTCGTGAACAAGATTCTCGGCCACCCCCACGCACGCCTTGCCGCCCTGGCATTGCTGGTGGTGGGTCTACCTCTGGCCATCCGCGCCTGCCTGGGCTGGTCCGCCCCGCAGGGCTACCTTTCCGATCTGGCGCTCGGCAGCCTGTTGCTGCTGCTCCTGCAACGCAGCCCCTGGTGGCTGGCGCTGCCGCTGCTGCTGGCCTGGGCTGGATTGCTGGTGGCCTCGGCAGAACTGGTCAGCGCCGTTGGCCGCCTGCCCGACAGCGGCGACCTGACCTACCTGTTCGACCCGCAGTTCATGGAGAACTCCACCTCGGGCGCCCTCGCCCACCCCTGGCTACCCTGGACCTTGGGCGCCGGCATCCTTGGCTGGCTGCTGGTGCACTGGCGGCTGCGACGCCAGCCCCGTCCGGCGCTGCCCCACGCCGCCTGGGTGGCGCCAATGGTGCTGTTCGCCGCCCACTGGGGCAGCGAGCACCTGCTGCCCTCGGACGCCGACCCTTGGCGTCAATACAGCCTCTCCCACCAGTTGCTCAGCACCGCTGGCGCCGACCTGCAGCTCAAGGCCCAAGGCTGGTTGGGCCACGACCTCAGCGTGACGCCACTGCCCAGCGCCGGCCTGACCCAGAGCGACCTGAACGGGCACAGGCTGCTGGACGCCCCCGGTCGAGCGCGCAATCTGTTGCTGATCACCCTCGAAGGTATCCCCGGCGCCTACCTGCGTGCCAATCGGCAGGCCCTGCACAGCGGTTTCGACGACGAGCTGATGCCCAATCTCAGCCGCTGGGCCGAACGCGGGATGAACACGCCTGACTATGTCCTGCACACCCATCAAACCATTCGCGGCCTGTACGCCATGCTCTGCGGCGACTACGACAAGCTCGCCAATGGCACGCCCAAGGGCGTCGAACTGCTTACTCAAGACGTGCGCAATCAGGCCTGCCTGCCGGCGCAATTGCGCCAGGCCGGCTTCACCACTCATTACCTGCAAGGCGCCGGACTGCGCTTCATGGCCAAGGACCGGATCATGCCGCACGTGGGCTTCGAGGCGGTGCACGGTGTCGAGTGGTTCACCAATGCCAACTACCTGGAGTTCCCTTGGGGCAAGGATGACCGCGCCTTCTTCGACGGTGCGCTGAGCTACGTCGGTGAACTGCGCAAACAGCGCCAGCCCTGGATGCTCACCTTGTTGACGGTCGGTACTCATCAGCCCTATTCCGCACCGCAGGACTACCTGGAGCGCTACGACACACCGAAACAGGCGGCTGTGGCCTATCTGGACGATGCGCTCGGGCAGTTCCTCGACAACCTCGAACGCCAAGGCGTGCTCGAAGATACCCTGGTGGTCGTCACTTCAGACGAATCGCACGGCATCGATGGCGTGCGCCTGGCCTCGGCCTGGGGCTTCAACCTGACCCTGGCGCCCGAGCACAAAGCCCTGCCTCGCCTCAAGCAAGGCACCTACGGTCATGTCGACCTGGCCACTTCGCTGCTCGATTACTTCGCCCTGCCCATCCCCGCCGCGCTGGCCGGGCGCTCGCTGCTGCGTGACTACGACAGCGGCCGGGAAATGATCTCCTTCACCAATGGCCTGTTGCGCTACCACGATGGCCAGGGCACCTTCAGCGAGTGCGATTTCCAGCAACGCTGCCGACGCTACGCCAGCGACGGTTTCATCGCCGACCAGGCGCGCCCGCTCGGGCGTGGCGAAAGCGCGCTGGGCCGACAGATCGGCGCGCTGGCCGGGGTGCTCGATCAATCGCTGCTGCACACGCCACTGAAACTGCGTTATCAGTTCGGCGGGCCGGCAGCGATCGCACTGAATCAGGACATTCGTGACGACTGGGCCGACAACCTGATCGGCGCGCAATACCTGGAGATGCCCGAAGGCACCCACACGCGGGTGCGGGTCAAGGTGCGCTCGCTCGACCCCGCCCACCGCGCGCACATCCAGCTCAAGGCCAAACAGCAGGAACAGGACGTACCGCTGGGCCTGCCCGAGGAAATCCTGGTGACTGCCGATCAGCCCATGGAGCTGGAGTTCGGTTTCGACAATCCGATCGAGCGCAAGGCGTTTTCCTTCCATCTGCTGGGCTATGGTGGCGGCGAAGTCGAGGTCAGCGATTTCAGCGTGATCACCGCCGTGCCCGGCGAAGATGAAGTGATCGAAGAGCTGCAGGACGATGGGCACATCGCCCAGTCGAGCTGATCGACCGAGCGGCGCGCGATTGACGGCTAACGGATCTGGTGCTTGTGCAACAACCGATAGAACGTGGGCCGCGAAACCCCTAACACCTTCGCGGCGATGCTCATGTTGTCGCTGTGCCGGTTGAGCACATCGCACAGCGCCTGGCGCTCGGCCCGGTGCTTGTAGTCCTCCAACGTGCCCAGCGGCGCCTGCGCATCGTCGAGGTCTTGCAGGCCCAGGTCGTGGGCTTCGATCTGCCGGCCCTCGGCCAGCACCAACCCGCGCCTGACTCGGTTGGCCAGCTCACGCACATTACCCGGCCACTCATGCCGGCCCATGGCCGCCAGCGCGTTGTCGCTGAACGAACGCGGCCGTCGTCCGGTTTCCAGGCTGTAGAAATGCGAGAAATGATGAGCCAGCATCGACAGGTCACCATGCCGCTCGCGCAGCGGGGCGGTCACCACTTGGAGGACGTTGAGTCGGTAGTACAGGTCTTCACGAAAGCGCCCGCGCTCGATCGCCTGCTCCAGGTCCACGTGGGTGGCTGCCAGCACCCGCGCATCCACCGCAATGGGCTGGCTGCCGCCGACCCGTTCGATGTGCTTTTCCTGCAGAAAGCGCAGCAGATTGGCTTGCAGCTCCAGAGGCAGGTCGCCAATTTCGTCGAGAAACAGGGTGCCGCCGTTGGCCGCTTCGATCCGCCCGACCTTGCGCTGATGGGCACCGGTAAAGGCACCCTTTTCGTGTCCGAACAGCTCGGACTGGATCAGGTGTTCAGGGATCGCGCCGCAGTTGATGGCAATGAACGGTTTGTTGTGTCGCTGCGACTGACGGTGCAGCGTGCGCGCCACCAGTTCCTTGCCGGTGCCACTTTCGCCACGGATCAGCACCGGTGATTCGGTCGGCGCCAGCTTGCCGAGCAGCTTGCGCAGTTCGCGCACCGGACGGCTCTCGCCCAGCAGTTCATGCTCGGGCTGCTCCAGCGGCAGTGTCTGTTTGCCGCGCAGGCGCGCCATCCCGAACGCGCGCCCCAAGGTCACCTGCACGCGCGACACGTCGAAGGGCAAGGTGTGGAAGTCGAAAAACCACTCACAGACGAAATCGCCGACATTCTGCAGACGCAATTCTTCGGCGCTGAGCACCGCGATCCATTCGGTATTGCTGCGCTTGATCAAGTCTTTGACGGCATCGGGGTGACGCAGGTGAGAGGCCTGCAGACGCAACAGGCCGATGTCGCAGGGATGCTCCAGCGCAGCGCCCAGGGTAGAACTGCGCACCGCCCAACCGGCGCTCTTGAGGCCAGGAAGCAGGCGATGACACTCATCACACGGATCGACGATCAGCAAACGGCGTTGCGTGGCGGGTTCGGGCATGACCTATCCTTGGCGCCAATTATCCGTTTTCCGACTAGAAACAGTGACTTGCGGCGCCCGGATTAACAGTAGCAATGAACTTGACGCTGCCCACTACCGTTGGTCTGCCAATGGCCGCCAAAAAAGAGCGCTGGGGAATTTATTTGAACAACTGTCGTCACACGCGGCGTACGGCATGGATGCAGACATGGCGCTGTTTAAAATTTTTCCATTGTCATGTGACTTCACCTGCAACCTGGAGCATCAGTACCCATAACCCCGCGCTGCACGCACTCATACATTCACGCACCGCGGACTTACACTTCGCTGTTTGGGACCAAAGAGAGACCGAACCATGAATGCCCCGCTCCGTGTCAACGAAGCACTGCTGATCGCCGACCACGCCTTCGAACCTTTCCAGTGCGTTGCCTGGGATGCACCCAACGGTACTGGTGAGTTGAGCCTGGCAGTGATCGACCGGACCAGCACCCGCATCGGCAGCAAACAAGTGTCCTCGCGCATCTATTCCGACCGCCGGCAATGGGTGAACCTGATCGAGGAAGTGCGTGCCGAATTGTTCCACAAAGGCTATGACCTGCAACCCTGGTCGGTGCCCAAGTAACCCGTGTTACCCGCCCGCCTGACATCGACCTGTGTCAGGCGGGCAACTTTCAATGGCCTGGCTGGCAACTTTCAAACGGTGCGGTTTATTGTCGCGCCGGTCAATTGTTCAACACAGCTTGAACTGCTCGATATGCTGATAGTTCGCTTTTAGTTGCGCGGCGAGTTGCCGTGCGCGACCCAGACGCACCGGCGTCATTTCGATATCCACCAACTCGCACGGGCATGGCCAGGGCGCGAGGGCTTGCCAGCGCTGCAGACGGCCATCGGTGAGCACCAGGCAACGCTGCACCTCGTGCGGATAGGCTTTGGCGCGGCGCTGCAACCATTGTCGTGCCTGCTCCAGCGCCGCCAGCAGCGGCGTGCCGCCACCGGCGCCCAGCTCACGCAGCCACGGCTGCAACGCGGCGGACGCTTTCAGGCCATGGCGTTGCCAGCGCGGCGCGTTGCCACTGGCGGTCAGCAGCGTCAGACGCGCACGCTGGCGGTAGGCCTGGTCGAAGAAACTCTCCAGCAAACCTTTAGCCTGGGCCAACGCGCGATGACGGCGCGTCGAGGCCGAGGCGTCGACGATCACCAGCCACAACTGCGGCGCCTGCCCAAGGCGCTGCTGCCAACACAGTTGGTCGAGCCGCCGCGGCTTGCCTTTGAGCAAGGTCGGCACCCACGCCACACGGCCGCGCGAAGCCGCCTGGGCGCGCCCACGGTGGGCACCGACGCGCTTGTCGCTGCGCGGGCTGGCATCCGCGACCGCAGCGGCGCGGGCGCGGATGCTCAGGGCTTTTTTGCCCAGTTCGGCACCTCACGCCGCGCCTCGGCCGCCACCGGTTGCGCCGCCAACGCTCCCCAATCGCCCTGACCGCCCTGCCCCGGCGCTGCCGAACTGCCTGTCGAAGGCGGTGTTTCGGTCTCTGGCGACTGGGTCTGACGACGGCGATGGCGCAGGGCAAATTCGGCCATCGCCTCCACGTCCTCCTCGGCGATGGCCTCGGCGCCGCGCCAGACGGCATGGGCACGCGCGGCACGCAGCCAGACCAGGTCGGCACGCAGTCCATCGACGCCCGCCGCAAAGCAGCGCTCGGTGATCCAGGCCAGCGTCTGGTCGTCCAGGGCAATGTCGGACAGGCGCTCGCGCGCCGCGCGGCAGCGATCGCGCAACTGCGCCTGAGCCTGGGCCCACTGCGCACAGAACGCCTGCGGGTCGCTGTCGAAGGCCAGGCGGCGGCGGATGATCTGCTGCCGCTCAGCCGGCGCCGGCACCCCTTCCAGGGCAATGTTCAGGCCGAAACGGTCGAGCAACTGCGGACGCAGCTCGCCTTCTTCGGGATTCATGGTGCCGATCAACACGAAGCGCGCCGCATGGCGGTGGGAAATGCCGTCGCGTTCGATGCGGTTGGTGCCGCTGGCGGCCACATCGAGCAACAGGTCCACCAGCGGGTCAGGCAACAGGTTGACCTCGTCCACATAGAGCACGCCGCCGTCGGCGTGGGCCAGCACCCCCGGCGAGAAGCGCGCCTGGCCCTGGCCCAGCGCGGCGTCCAGATCAAGGGTGCCGACCAGGCGCTCCTCGGTAGCGCCCAGCGGCAGGGTCACGAAAGGGCCGTCACCCAGCAGGTCGGCCAGCCCTCGGGCCAGGGTGCTCTTGGCCATGCCACGGGGGCCTTCGATCAGCACACCGCCGATCTTCGGATCGATGGCCGTCAGGCACAGGGCCAACTTGAGGTCGTCGGCGCCGACCACGGCGGCCAGCGGAAACTGCATAGGTTCGCTCATCTCAGGCGTGTTCCTCACCGTCGAGCAAGTGCTGCTCGAGGGCTTCGCGGTAGTCGCCCGGCGCCTGCCACAAACCGCGCTGCTGGGCTTCGAGCAGGCGTTCGGTCAGGTCATGCAGGGCATGCGGGTTGTGTTGGCGCATGAAATCGCGGGTACCAGGATCGAGCACATAGGCATCGGCCAGCGCCTGGTAATGGTGATCGTCGATCAGATGCGTGGTGGCGTCGAAGGCGAACAGGTTGTCCACGGTCGCGGCCAACTCGAAGGCGCCCTTGTAGCCATGACGCTTGACCCCGTCGATCCACTTGGGGTTCAGCGCTCGGGCGCGGATCACCCGGTTCAACTCTTCTTTCAGGGTGCGGATGCGCGGTCGATCGACCTGGCTGTGATCGCCGTGGTAACTGGCCACGGTCTCCCCCGCCAGGGTTTCGGCTGCCGCCAGCATGCCGCCCTGGAACTGGTAGTAGTCGTTGGAGTCGAGCAGGTCATGCTCATGGTTGTCCTGGTTCTGCAACACCGCCTGGACCTGACCCAGGCGCCGGGCGAACTGGGCGCGTGCCGGAGTACCCTCGTCGGCGCCGCCATAGGCATAGCTGCCATGGTTGAGGTAGACCTCGGCGAGGTCCGCGCGGGCCTGCCACAAGCGCCCGTCTATGGCGTTCTGTACCCCAGCACCATAGGCGCCCGGTTTGGCACCGAACACCCGCCAGCCGGCCTGGCGCTGCGCCTGTTCGGCGGCCATACCCTGCGCCAGCAGGGTTTCACGCTCGGCACGGACCCGGGCAGCCAGCGGGTTGAGGTCGTCCGGCTCGTCCAGTGCCGCCACCGCTTGCACCGCTGCGTCGAAGAGGCGGATGAGATTGCCGAAGGCATCGCGGAAAAAGCCGGAGACGCGCAAGGTCACATCCACCCGTGGCCGGTCGAGCACACTCAGCGGCAGGATCTCGAAGTCATCGACCCGCTGGCTGCCCGTGGCCCACACCGGTCGCACGCCCATCAGGGCCATGGCCTGGGCGATATCGTCGCCGCCGGTACGCATGGTCGCCGTCCCCCACACCGACAAGCCCAACTGGCGCAGGTGATCGCCATGCTCTTGCAGGTGACGCTCCAGAATCAGGTTGGCCGAGGCGAAGCCCAGCCTCCAGGCCGTGGTGGTGGGCAGGTTACGCACATCCACGGTATAGAAGTTGCGCCCGGTGGGCAGCACGTCCAGACGCCCGCGACTTGGCGCACCACTCGGCCCGGCAGGCACGAAGCGCCCGGCCAAGGCCGCCAGCAGGCCGTCGATTTCGGCATCGCCACAGGCATCCAGGCTCGGTGCGACCTGCTCGTGCAGCGCATGCAGCACCGCCTGCACACCCTGCCAGCTCGGGGTATCGGGCGCGCGCTGGCGCGCTTCGATCAACGCCAAGGCAAGCAGCTCCAGACGCTCGCGGGTGTCGCCCTGGGTGCGCCAGGCACTCGTCACCACGTCCTGCAACAGCGCCGGACGTGGTCCGTCCCAGGCCTGACCCAGGTCGCAATCCAACGGATCGAAGTCCAGTTGCAGCGCCCGCGCCAACGCCCGCAACAGGCTGGCATTGCCGTCGCGACCGTCGCCACGGTCGACCCGCAGCAACGCCAGCAGCGTGTCGCTGCGCAGGCGACCCTGGGGCGACTGGCCGAACACGTGCAGGCCGTCGCGAATCTGCGATTCCTTGAGGTCGCACAGGTAGGTGTCCAGGCGCGGCAGCCACACCGCAGCATCGTCCAGTTGACCTTCGAGCTGCAGGTCACGGTCAATGTGGTTGGCCTTCACCAACTCGACGATGTCGCGCTGAAGCTCGCGGGCTCGCCGTGGGTCGAGCAATTGCGCTTCATAGTATTCGTCGGCCAGTTGCTCCAAATGGCGCAAAGGCCCGTAGGTTTCGGCGCGGGTCAACGGTGGCATCAAGTGATCGATGATCACCGCCTGGGTCCGGCGCTTGGCCTGGGCGCCCTCGCCTGGGTCGTTGACGATGAATGGATAGATGTTGGGCAACGGGCCGAGCAGTGCATCCGGCCAGCACTCGGCGGATAGGCCGACGCCCTTGCCGGGCAGCCATTCCAGGTTGCCATGCTTGCCGACATGGATCAGCGCATCGGCAGCGTAGACCGTGCGCAACCAGAAATAGAACGCCAGGTAGCCATGCGGGGGCACCAGGTCCGGATCGTGGTAGACCGCGCTGGGGTCCACCTGGTAGCCGCGCGCCGGCTGGATTCCAACGAAGGTCAGGCCCAGGCGCAGTCCTGCCACCATCATCCGCCCGCTGCGGAACATGGGGTCCTGCTCGGGTGCCCCCCAGCGCTCGCGCACTGCTCGCTGGTTGGCTTCGGGCAGGTCGGCAAAGGCCGCCAGATAGTCGTCCAGGGCCAGGCTTTGGGCACACGGGCGCTGGTCGAGGTGGTCCAGGTCGTTGGTCACGCCGCCGAGCAAGCGGTGAATCAGTGCGGTGCCGCTCGACGGCAGGTCGGCCACCGGGTAGCCCTGGGCTTGCAGGGCCTTGAGGATGTTCAGGGCCGCGCCCGGCGTGTCCAGGCCGACGCCGTTGCCGATCCGGCCGTCACGGGTGGGGTAATTGGCCAGCACCAGCGCCACGCGCTTTTGCGCATTGGGCAGGCGCGCCAGCTCGACCCAGCGCCGCGCCAGTTCGGCGACGAAATCCATGCGCTCGGGGTGGGCCTTGTAGCACACCACATCGGACTGGCTGCGTTCGCTGCGCCAGGCCAGGTCCTTGAAGCTCACGGGACGCGTGATGATGCGCCCATCGAGCTCCGGCAGCACGATATGCATCGCCAGGTCGCGTGCCCCCAAGCCCTGCTCGCTGGCTTCCCAGCCGGGCTGATTGTCCTGGGCGCAGATAGCCTGCAACACCGGCACGTCGCGGCGCAGCGGCCGCAGATTGGGGCGCTCGGGACTGGACAGGGCAAAACCGGTGGTGTTGATCACCACCTCGGCGCCGACCTCATCGAGCCAGGCTTGGACCTGCTCCAGGCACGCCATTTCCTTGAGGCTGGCAACCGCGATCGGCAACGGATTCAACCCGGCGGCTTGCAAGCGCTGGCAGAACACGTCGATGAAACCGGTATTGGCCGCCTGCAGGTGCGAGCGGTAGAACAGGATCGGGGCGACCGGCTGCTCGGGCTGCCAGTGGCCATACCAGTCCTGCAACTGCGCGGCGGGTTTGTCGGGGTGGTAGACGCTGGTCCGCGGCAGCGGCTGCGGCGCGTCCCAGCTATAGTCGCGGCCCAACCATTGGTTGGCCAGGCACTTGAACAGGTTCAGGGCATTGGCCCGACCGCCCTGGCGCAGAAAGTGCCAGAGCCGCTCGGCCTGAGCGTCGGGCACCGTGCCCAGGCGGGTCAGCTCGGGGTCGGGTCGGTCGTCGCCTGGCACGAGAATCAGTTGCTTACCGCTGGCGGCCAGTTCGACCAGTTGCTCCACGCCATAGCGCCAGTAGCCGACGCCGCCGTGCAGCGACAGCAGGATCACCTTGGCGTGGCGCAGCACCTGATCGAAGTAGAGGTCCACCGAGGCATGGTTCTGCACCTGCATGGGATTGGCCAGGCGCAGGCTGGGAAAGTCGTCCGGCAACTGCTCGGCGGTGTCGGCAAGCAGCGCCAGGTGCGAATCACCGCTGCAGAGAATCACCAGGTCGGCGGGGGTCTGGCCGAGGTCGGCAATGCTGTCGTCCGGCACGAAGCCGCCGGGCTGGGTCCGCAGCAGGTGCATCGATCAGGCGCCCAGGGCCTGGCGCAGGCGCGCTTCGAGCTGGGCGGCATCGAGGTCCTGACCGATCAGCACCAGCCGGGTGATGCGCGGCTCGTCGGCGCGCCAGGCACGGTCGAAGTGCTTGTCGAAGCGCGTGCCGACGCCCTGGATCAGCAGGCGCATCGGTTTGCCGGGAATCGCGGCGAAGCCCTTGGCACGCAAGATGCCGAACTCGCCCACCAACTGCGCCAGCGCGTCGAGCAGGAGGCGCTCGTCGGCTTCGGGCAGGTCGATGGAGATGGAGTCGAAGGCGTCGTGATCGTGGTCGTCCTCTTCACCGTCATGGTGCGAATCGTGATGGGTGCGGCGCGCATCGATGTGCGCTTCGGCCTGCGCGTCCAGGCCCAGCAGCACGTCCAGCGGCAGACGACCGCTGCTGGCCTCGATCACCTTGACCGCCGGTGGCAGTTCTTCGGCCACCTCGGCGCGGACCTTGGCCAGGCCCTCGGCGTCGATCAGGTCGGCTTTGTTCAGCACCACCAGGTCGGCGCTGGCCAACTGGTCGGCGAACAGTTCGTGCAAGGGCGACTCGTGATCCAGGTTAGGGTCGAGTTTGCGCTGGGCATCGACTTGCTCGGGGTAGGCGGCGAAGGTGCCGGCAGCCACGGCCGGGCTGTCGACCACGGTAATCACTGCATCGACGGTGCAGGCGTTGCGGATTTCCGGCCACTGGAAGGCTTGCACCAAGGGTTTGGGCAGCGCCAGGCCGCTGGTCTCGATGAGGATGTGATCCAGGTCGCCACGGCGCGCCACCAACTCGCGCATCACCGGGAAGAACTCTTCCTGCACCGTGCAGCACAGGCAGCCGTTGGCCAGCTCGTAGACGCGGCCGTTGGCTTCTTCCTCGCTACAGCCGATGCTGCACTGCTTGAGGATCTCGCCGTCGATGCCCAGCTCGCCGAATTCGTTGACGATGACCGCGATGCGCCGGCCTTGGGCGTTGTCGAGCATGTGCCGGAGCAAGGTCGTCTTGCCCGAGCCGAGGAAGCCGGTGACGATGGTGACCGGAAGTTTGGCCAGTGTTTTCATGTGGCAATGCCCTTGGCAGCAATGGTGCGGGCATGCGGGACGAGCGCCTCGGCCGAGCGGCCGGGCACGTTCGCCACCGGATCACCCCGCCCGGTTGAAGGTCGAAAACGTCACGAGGCAGGTCTCCTGGCTTGCACTGCACGGCCGCGGGCCGTTAGTTCGACGCCTTCCCGCACGTGCAGTGGCTGTGTCGAACCTGTTCAGTGCTTACAGTTGCGGGGGCAGCCGCGGCTTGGACCGCGTTCCCGTCTTAGCTCCGGTCGGGCCGGAGAACCTCGAACCGGCAAGGCTACGCAGTGGGGCGCAGGTGGTCAACCGTCTCGCGCCGACAGGCGGCCACTACCACCCTTCCCCGGCCAGAAGCTGCTTGAGCGCATCGGCCAGGGCCTTGACCATACCGTCGGCGCTGGGCCGATGGACGATGACGATCTCGTAGCTGTCCACCTCCGGCAGCCCCTGCGCTGTCCCCAGTACGCGGTGTTCGGCGGTGACTGCGCGCGGGGGCAGGAGGCTCACACCCATGCCGTTGGCGACCGCCGCCTGGATGCCGGACAGGCTGGAGCTGGTGAAGCTGATGCGCCAGCGGCGGCCCATGCCCTCGATGGCCTGGATCATGTCTTCGCGGTACAGGCCGCGCGGCGGGAACGTCACCAGTGGCACCGGGTCCAGCTCGAAGGTGGGCAGCTGCAGGCTGTCGATCCATTGCAGCGGCTCCGGCCAGCAAGCCAAGCCCTCGCGGCTGTTGCGCCTTTGTTTGAGCAGCACCAGGTCCAGTTCGCCGTTGTCGTAGGCCTGGCTCAAGTCGCGGCACAGACCACTGGTGACCTCCAGCTTGACCTGCGGATACTGGCGGCTGAAGGCTGACAGTGCATGGGTGGTACGGCCGCCGACGAAGTCTTCGGGTACACCCAGGCGCACGGTCACGCCGACCGAGGCCCCGGCCAGGGCCTCGAGCATCTGGTCATTGAGCGCAAGCATGTGCCGGGCGTAGCCGAGCAGGGTCTGGCCGGCGTCGGTGGGCAGCACGTCGCGGTGACCGCGCACCAGCAGGCGATGGCCGACCATCTCTTCCAGGCGGCGGACCTTCTGGCTGATGGTCGACTGGGTCGAGTGCAGGCGAGCAGCGGCGGTGGTGAAACTGCCGCAATCGGCCACCACGACGATGGCGCGGAGCAAGTCGAGGTCGAACAGCGCTCTATTCGGTTTGACGCTGGTGTGCATCGCAGTATTCGATTCGCGAATGGAAGAACGGCGTTCTAACACAGCCCCGCCGCCCCGGCAATCGCGCAGGTATTCGCAAAGCCACTGCGCGTCATCCAGATAATTCGTTTCAGTCCGCTGCGTCTGATCTCCTAGGATGAACCTTCGTACCCAGGAGACCGCCTCATGCGTATGCCCCTCATCGCCTGCCTGCTGGCTGCGCTCACCTGCCCTATGGCCCACGCCGAGACCTCGCCCATGGACACCCGCCTGCTGTACGCCGCCCAGCGCGGCGATGCCCCCGCCATCGGCCGCCTGCTCAAAGAGTCGGTGGATCTTGAGCGTCGCGATGCGCAAGGTCGCACACCGTTGATGCTGGCAACCCATGGCAACCATGTCGAGGCGGCCCGGGTATTGATCGAGGCCGGGGCGGACGTCAACGCCAAGGACGCCATCCACGACAGCCCCTACCTGTATGCCGGCGCGCGGGGCCTGAATCAGATCCTGCGCCTGACCCTGGACCACGGCGCCGACCTGGCCAGCACCAACCGCTATGGCGGCACGGCGCTGATCCCGGCTGCCGAGCGCGGCCATGTGGACACGGTGCAGATGCTGATCGACGCCGGGGTCGAGGTGAACCACCTCAACCGCCTGCATTGGACCGCCCTGCTGGAGGCGGTGATTCTCGGGGATGGCGGCCCTCGGCACGTCGAGATCGTGAAACGGCTGCTGGCCGCCGGCGCCGACCCGACGATCGCCGACAAGGACGGCGTGACCGCGCTGGCCCATGCCAAGGCGCGCGGCTATGCGCAGATGGTGGCGCTGCTCGGACCCTGACGCCGCCCCCTACACGGCCTCGTACGGCAGGCCCACGTAGTTCTCGGCGATGTTCACCAGGCCGGCTGGCGAGTTCAGGAAGTACTCGCGGTCGGCCTCCTGCATCTTTTGGTCCCAGGCATCTTTGTGCTCGCCGAAATCGTGCAGCAACTGCGTCATGAACCAGCTGAAGCGCTCGCCTTTCCACACTCGCCGCAACGCCAGCTCGGAGTAGCGCTGCAACAGATCGGTGCGGCCTTCGCGGTAGACCTTGAGCAGGATGCGGTACAGGTAATTGACGTCGGAGGCGGCCAGGTTGAGCCCCTTGGCCCCGGTCGGCGGTACGATGTGCGCCGCATCGCCGACCAGGAACAGGTGGCCGTACTGCATCGGCTCCACCACCAGGCTGCGCAGCGGGGCGATGCTCTTCTCCAGCGCAGGTCCGGTGACCAGGCGCTCGGCGACCTCTTCGGGCAGTCGCGCCTTGAGCTCGTCCCAGAAGCGATCGTCCGACCAGTCCTCGACCCGCTCCTGCAACGGTACCTGCAAGTAGTAGCGGCTGCGGGTGGCAGAACGTTGACTGCACAGCACGAAGCCACGGTCGTGGTGGGCGTAGATCAGCTCATGGTTGACCGGCGGAGTATCGGACAGCAGCCCCAGCCAGCCGAATGGATAGACCCGCTCGTACTGCTTGAGCACGCCCTCGGGAATGCTCTGGCGCGAGACGCCATGGAAGCCGTCGCAGCCGGCGATATAGTCGCAGTCCACACGTTGCACCTGGCCTTCGTGCTCGAACGTGACGTAGGGCTGCTCATCCTTCAGGCCATGGGGCTGGACGTTACTGACGCCGTAGAAGATCGGCGCCCCGCTCTGCTCGCGCGCCTGCATGAGGTCGCGGGTCACTTCGGTCTGGCCGTAGACCATCACGGTCTTGCCGCCGGTCAGGGCCTTGAGGTCCAGTCGCTGGCGACGACCACCGAACAGCAGTTCAACGCCTTCGTGCACCAGTCCTTCGCGGTCCATGCGCGCCGAGACGCCCGCCTCGCGCAGCAGATCGACCGTGCCTTGTTCGAGCACGCCGGCACGGATGCGCCCGAGCACGTAGTCCGGCGTCTGCCGTTCGAGGATCAGCGTGTCGATACCGGCCTGGTGCAGCAGTTGGCCGAGCAGCAGGCCAGAAGGACCGGCACCAATGATTGCAACCTGGGTTTTCATTGTTGTTGTCTCGCCTTGTCGGTGCCGGACTGGCAATAGCCGGCACGGATGATTAGGGTATGCCCCTGTATTTTTACTGGCGAAATCTGCTGAAAAGCTGTGTTATCCAATATAAAAACTGCACTTTCGAAAATCTTGTGCGATCAGCGAACAGGCTCCCACGATGAAATCCTCACTTCCCGGCGTGCCGCTGTTCCAGCTCTACGGCGAAAACCACACCTGGCCTGGCACCGACCTGCTGCACTGCGAATCGATTCCGGCCCGTAGCCGCCTGCACCACTGGGAAATCAAGCCGCACCGACATGCCGAGCTGTTCCAGTTGCTCTACGTACAACGTGGCCGGGCGGTGGTGGAAATCGAGGGAGGCCGCCGCGAAATCGAAGAGGCGGCGATTCAGGTGGTACCGCCACTGACCGTGCATGGCTTTCACTTCAGCGCCGATATCCAGGGGCATGTACTGACCTTCGGCCCCGCGCTGGTGGCCGAACTCGAGCAGCGCCTGGGCGCGCCGCTGGCAGTGCTGACCTCGCCCGGATGCTACGCCTTGGGCCGCGACCGGGCGCGTCTGCGTGGCCTGATCGAAACGCTGCAACAGGAATACGACGGCAGCGCCCCAGGGCGTGCGGCCATGCTCGACGCACTGGTGAGCGCCTTGATGGTGTGGATCAGCCGACGCCAGCAACTGGGCCTGGCCCCGCGCAATCGCGATGAACGCGACCGCCATCTGCTCGGGCAGTACCTGCGTTTGGTCGAGGCGCACTATCGCGAGCACCTGCCGATCGAGACCTACGCCGCCCGCCTGGGCATTACCAGCCTGCAACTGAACCAACTGTGCCGCGCCCTCAGCGCCCAGAGCGCGTTGCAGGTGATCCATCAGCGGCTGTTGCTCGAAGCCCGGCGCAGCCTGGTGTACACGCGCATGAGCATTGGCCAGTTGTCCGACCGCCTGGGCTTCAGCGATCCCACCTACTTCGCGCGCTTCTTCAAGCGCCTGAGCGGGCAGACACCCAATGCCTATCGACGGACCGCCAGCGAGGATGCGCCTTGACGTAAACGTCAAGCTGCCAGTAGTTTAGCCGCACCGTGCACGCCCGGAGTCGCCACCGCTGCACCGCCATAGGAGCATCACCATGTCATTACCCGCACAGGTCCGCCTGGTCGAAGTCGGCCCGCGCGACGGCCTGCAGAACGAATCCCGCCCGATCAGCGTCGCCGACAAGGTGCGCCTGGTGGACGATCTCAGCGATGCCGGGCTGCGCTACATCGAAGTGGGCAGTTTCGTCTCGCCCAAGTGGGTGCCGCAGATGGCCGGCTCGGCCGAGGTGTTCGCCGGCATCCGCCAGCAGCCTGGCGTCACCTACGCGGCCCTGGCGCCGAACCTGCGCGGCTTCGAGGACGCCGTGGCGGCGGGTGTGCGCGAGGTGGCCGTGTTCGCCGCGGCCTCCGAAGCCTTTTCCCAACGCAACATCAATTGCTCGATCAGCGAGAGCCTGCAGCGCTTCGAGCCGATCATGGACGCCGCGCGCCAGCAGCATGTGCGGGTACGCGGCTATGTCTCCTGCGTGCTGGGCTGCCCGTATGAGGGCCGGGTGGACCCTGCGCAGGTGGCAGCAGTGGCGCGAGCGCTGCACGACATGGGCTGCTACGAAGTGTCGCTGGGCGACACCCTCGGCACCGGCACTGCGGGCGACACTCGGCGCCTGTTCGAGGTGGTGTCGGCGCAGGTGCCGCGCGAGCAGTTGGCCGGTCACTTCCACGACACCTACGGACAGGCACTGGCCAATGTCTATGCCAGCCTGCTCGAAGGCATCAGCGTGTTCGACAGTTCGGTAGCGGGGCTGGGAGGCTGTCCATACGCCAAGGGCGCGACCGGCAATATCGCCACCGAAGACGTGCTGTATCTGCTGCAAGGGCTGGGTATCGAGACCGGCGTCGATCTGGACGCGCTGATCATGGCCGGTCAGCGGATCAGTCAGGTGCTGGGCCGTGACAACGGCTCACGGGTGGCGCGGGCGCGACTGGCCAAGTAGGGCTGCTTGGCAAACTAACCCACGCGACCATTCAGGCCGTCCAGGGCGACAGCGCCGGAATGCCGCTGGCCAGCAGCGCCTGGGCGGTGGGGTTGAGCGATGCCCGTTGCAAGGCTTTGCGCGCCACCCAGGTGCAGGCCGCGATCTCGCTGCGCGCGGTGGGCTTGTCGCCGGGATACAGGTGGGTGGTGAACAGGTAATGGCACACCCCGGCGATTTCCAGACTGCACAGCTGCAGCAGTTCCTTGCCGCTCAAGCCGGTTTCCTCGTAAAGCTCCCGAGCTGCCGCCACGCGCGGCGACTCGCCGCGCTCGACGGTACCCCCGGGAAAATTCCAGCGTCCGCCTTTCTTGCGCACGAGCAGCACCTGCCCCTCGTGGAAACAAATGACGGTAGCTCTGTATTTTTCAGGAAGATTGGCGTGGGGCATCGGACCTGCTCATGACCGGAAATCACTGTGTGACAGTTTTGTTACATAGTTTGACCGGCAAGTC
Organism: Pseudomonas sp. RAC1; assembly: GCF_030658255.1. Taxonomy (NCBI): domain Bacteria; kingdom Pseudomonadati; phylum Pseudomonadota; class Gammaproteobacteria; order Pseudomonadales; family Pseudomonadaceae; genus Pseudomonas; species Pseudomonas sp. RAC1. The sequence continues at coordinate 669,526 of NZ_JAUTXS020000038.1, read as the reverse complement.
TGACGCCAAGTTCACCCCTGAAGACACACAGCGCCGATGATCGGCGCGCCAGCACCGGGGAGAACGCTGTGCCGCCCTCCCCGTATCCGCCTCAGTTCGTCGCCCGCGCCCGCGCCGCGTGCAATTTGCGATAGCTGTCGATCAGGCGCTGGTGACGCTCCAGGCCCTCGAGTTTGAGGCTGGTCGGGGTCAGGCCGTAAAAGCGCACGCTGCCGTCCACCGAGCCGAGCGCGGCATCCATGCGCGCGTCGCCGAACATGCGGCGGAAATTGGCCTCGTAGTCGGCCATCTCCAAGTCCTCGTCCAGCGCCACTTCCAGCACCACGTTCAGCGCCTGGTAGAACAGCCCGCGTTCGACAGTGTTGTCGTTGAACTGCAGGAACATCTCCACCAGTTCCTTGGCCTCCTCGAAGCGCTCCAAGGCCAGTTGGATCAGCAGCTTGAGTTCGAGGAGGGTCAATTGGCCCCACACCGTGTTGTCGTCGAACTCGACGCCGATCAGCGTGGTGATGGTGGTGTACTCATCCACCTCCAACTGGTCCAGACGCTTGAACAGCAGTTTCAAGGCGCGGTTGTCGAGGCTGTGCAGGTTGAGGATGTCGGCACGCACGCCCAGGGCACGGTTGGTGTTGTCCCAGATGAGGTCTTCCACCGGATAGATTTCCGAGTAACCCGGCACCAGGATGCGGCAGGCGGTGGCACCGAGGTCGTCGTACACCGCCATGTAGACCTCTTTGCCCATGCCTTGGAGCAACGAGAACAGGGTGCGCGCCTGCACCTCGGTGCTGTCGTCGCCGGCCCACTCCCACTCGACGAACTCGAAGTCGGCCTTGGCGCTGAAGAAGCGCCAGGACACCACACCGCTGGAGTCGATGAAGTGTTCGACGAAGTTGTTCGGCTCCATCAGCGCGTGGCTCTCGAAGGTGGGCTGCGGCAGGTCGTTCAAGCCCTCGAAGCTGCGCCCCTGGAGCAACTCGGTGAGGCTGCGCTCCAGCGCCACTTCGAAGCTCGGATGGGCACCGAAGGACGCGAACACCCCACCGGTACGCGGGTTCATCAAGGTCACGCACATGACCGGGAATTCGCCGCCCAGCGACGCGTCCTTGACCAGCACCGGGAAGCCCTGGTCCTCCAGGGCCTGGATACCGGCCAGGATACTCGGGTACTTGGCCAGCACCTGCGCCGGCACGTCCGGCAGGCACAACTCGCCTTCGAGGATCTCGCGCTTGACCGCCCGCTCGAAGATCTCCGACAAGCACTGCACCTGCGCTTCGGCCAGGGTGTTACCCGCGCTCATGCCGTTGCTCAGGTACAGGTTCTCGATGAGGTTGGAGGGGAAGTACACCGTCTGCCCATCGGACTGGCGCACGAACGGCAACGAGCAGATACCACGCGCCTTGTTGCCCGAGTTGGTGTCGTACAGATGTGAGCCGCGCAGTTCGCCGTCCGGGTTGTAGATCGCCAGGCAGTACGCGTCGAGAATTTCCGCCGGCAGCGCATCCTTCGGCCCAGGCTTGAACCACTGCTCGTTGGGGTAATGCACGAACGCTGCGTTGGCGATCTCCTCGCCCCAGAACTGATCGTTGTAGAAGAAGTTGCAGTTCAGCCGCTCGATGAACTCACCCAAGGCCGAGGCCAGCGCGGCTTCCTTGGTGGCGCCCTTGCCGTTGGTGAAGCACATCGGCGACTGGGCGTCGCGCAGGTGCAGCGACCAGACGTTGGGCACGATGTTGCGCCACGAAGCGATTTCGATCTTCATGCCCAGGTCGGCCAGCAACCCGGACAAGTTCTCGATGGTGCGCTCCAGCGGCAAATCCTTGCCCGCGATGGTGGTGCTGGAATCGGCCACCGGCATCAGCAGGGCCTGGGCGTCGGCATCGAGGTTGTCGACCTGCTCGATGATGAACTCGGGACCGGTCTGCACCACCTTCTTCACCGTGCAGCGGTCGATCGAGCGCAGGATGCCCAGGCGGTCCTTCTCGGAAATGTCTTCGGGCAGCTCGACCTGGATCTTGAAGATCTGGTTGTAGCGATTCTCCGGGTCGACGATGTTGTTCTGCGACAGGCGAATGTTTTCCGTGGGGATGTCGCGGGTCTGGCAGTACAGCTTGACGAAGTACGCCGCGCACAGCGCCGAGGAGGCCAGGAAATAGTCGAACGGCCCAGGCGCCGAGCCGTCGCCTTTGTAGCGGATCGGCTGATCGGCGATCACCGTGAAGTCGTCGAACTTGGCTTCGAGTCGGAGGTTGTCGAGAAAATTGACCTTGATTTCCATACGGGGGCACCAGCGCGTAAAACGAAATGGGCGCCATTATCCGGGTTTTCCGGGGTGAAGTCTTGCCGATGGGACCGAGCCGCGCAGCCGCTGCCTCAGGGCGACTTCGCGGCGTCTTGCTGGGCCTTCCGACGCGCCAGGTTCTCCGTGACCAGGCGCTCGGGCAGGTCGCTGGCGACGATGTCCTTCATCTTCGCCTCCAGCTTTGCGCGCAGTGCCGGCAGGTTGCAGGGCGAGTCGCGGGACATCGCCAGGTACAGCCCTTCGCTGGAGATCGGCGGTTCCAGACCCTGCACCTTGGCCTCGATGTCCATCACACGGGTCAGGGCCATGCCAGGAAAGCGCTCGAAGATCACGTAGTCGCTGCGTTTGTGCAGCAACTTGTCGAACGCCTGGCGGGCGCCCGGCACGGCTTCGAGGTTGAGGTTGGTGCGCGCGTACTCGTCGAAACGCTCGCCATGGCTGTTGTTGACCAGCACGCCACCCTTGAGCCCGCGCAAGTCGTCCCAGCCTTGGTAGGTCATCGCCTGCTCGCTGCGCACCCAGACCACGCTCGGGGTGTGCAGGAACGGCGGCTGGATGAAGTCCACCTCGTTCTCCCGCGCCCGGGTGAGAAAATAGCCGGCCAGCAGATCGACCCGCCCCAGGCGCACTTCCTCCTGGGCGCGGCCCCAAGGCCCGGCGTAGGTGATCTGCACCTCAAGGCCCAGCTCGCTGGCCAGATGCTGGAGCAGGTCGGCATTGGCGCCGATCAGCCGCTGAGGGTCTTGCGGGTCGCGCCACAGATACGGCGGATATTCCGGGTTGCCGGTGGCGGTCAAGCGTGAGCAGTCGTCGGCAGCGCACGACAGACCCGGCAGCGCGAACGTGAAAAACAGCAGCAACGCCCTGCGTAAATGGCACTCGACCATGGGAAGTCCCTCTTCTGGGCTGAACAGCGACGCAACAGTGATCGTTAGGGTGTAGGTGCTGCCAGAAGGCAGTTGGTTCAGCAAATTCCAACGAGGACGCGACACCCGCGCCAGGACGGCGAATTCCGCCCTGTGGCGCGCGGGCGATGATGCCAGGCGCGGCGTGGAGAAAGTGTGATCGTGGTCACGGCCAGGCGCGTTGAGGCGGTGGCGACCGCGATCGATTACGCGAGTGTCGCAATCACCTGCGCCGCGGTGGTCACCTGACGGAAATGGTGGGTCCACAGCGCAATGCCCAATTTGCCGGAGCGATCCAGCGAGGACCCTATCGTCAGGTCGGTGAGCAAGGTCGGCGCGAGCCCGGCATCGAACAGCGCGAAACCGGCGGCGAGCACGCAGGTCTCGGTGTGCAGCCCGCACACCAGTACCCGCTCGACCTGCAGACGCTTGAGGTAGTCGATGGCCTCTGCACTCTGCCCGTAGCCATGCTTGATGAACACCTCGTCGGCCTCGACCAGACTTTCGTCCTCGGCCGCCGGGTGCCAACCGAGCTGGCGGTCGAACGGGGTGACCTGCTCGTCGTGCAGCTCGACCGAAGCGATGGCCGGCAACCGTGCAGCCAGTGCACGGATGCCGTCGACCAGCCACTCCGGTGGACTGAAGGTGGACTGCACATCGACGATCAGCAAGGCCTGCCGCATACAGGGGTCTGCGCGAGTAGACAAAGGGCGCGCAGTATACCGTCTGCGTTTCAGCCGTGCTCGGGCAGCGCGTGCATGTGCGTGGTGCGCCATAGCGGATCGTGCTCGACATCGACGATCACGAAACCCTGGCGCTGCCAGAACTCGATGGCGCCGGGCAGGAATGGATGGGTATGCAGATAGAGGCACTGCACGTGTGCCTGCCTGGCCTGGTCGCGCAATGCCTGGTACAGCGCTCGGGCCATGCCCTGCTGGCGATAGTCGGGGAGCACGAACAAGCGCACCACTTCCACGGTGCGCAGGTGCCGGTAGTCGAGCTGCGCAAAGCGGTGGTCGTAGGGCAAATAACCGATCGCGCCGATCAGCCGGCCCTGGTCACGCGCGACCAGGAAGCGACCGGCACCGTTCAGGTACGTCTCGGTGAAGCGCGCCAAATCGTCCGGCAACGGCGCCTGGGCGAGCATGGGAAACAGCTCGCGGCGTGCCCGGTCGACGAAGGCGACCACTTCGTCGACGGTATCGGCAGTGACGCTCTGAATGGACCAATCGGACATGGGCACCTGCTCAGGGTGGTATCGACATCCCGTACTGTAGCTGCCGCGAGCGCGCCGCGCTTGATACAGGGCAACTGCATGGACCTGCCACGGCTCGCGCTTGTCCTAGGCTTTGTCTGGACCCAGATAATGAGCTGAAATAGCCTCCGCACGTCGACAAGGAACGCCCATGCCCAAGACTTCACCGCCCGTCGCACAGGGCTTCGTCCGCGTCCGTGGCGCGCGCGAACACAACCTCAAGAACATCGACGTCGATGTACCCCGTGACGCCCTGGTGGTGTTCAGCGGCGTGTCCGGCTCGGGCAAGTCGTCGCTGGCGTTCTCTACCCTGTATGCCGAGGCGCAGCGCCGCTATTTCGAGTCGGTGGCGCCCTACGCGAGGCGCCTGATCGACCAGGTCGGCGTGCCCGACGTCGATTCGATCGAAGGCCTGCCCCCGGCGGTCGCCTTGCAGCAGCAGCGCGGCACGCCGAGCGCACGGTCGTCGGTGGGCAGTGTCACCACCCTGTCGAGTTCGATCCGCATGCTCTACTCGCGCGCCGGCAGTTACCCACCAGGGCAGCCGATGCTGTACGCCGAGGATTTTTCGCCCAACACGCCGCAAGGCGCCTGCCCGCAATGCCATGGCATCGGCCGAGTGTTCGAAGTGACCGAGGCCACCTTGGTGCCCGATCCGTCGCTGACCATCCGCGAACGCGCCGTGGCCGCCTGGCCCATGGCTTGGCAGGGCCAGAACCTGCGCGACATTCTCGTCACCCTGGGCTATGACGTCGATGTGCCCTGGCGCGACCTGCCCCAGGAACAGCGCGACTGGATCCTGTTCACCGATGAAACGCCCACCGTGCCGGTCTACGCGGGCCTCACCCCGGCACAGACCCGCGCAGCGCTAAAGAAGCAGCTCGAGCCGAGCTACCAAGGCACCTTCAGCGGTGCCCGCCGCTACGTACTGCACACCTTCATGCACTCGCAGAGCGCACAGATGCGCAAGCGCGTGGCCCAGTACATGCGCCCCAGCCCGTGCCCAGCGTGCGCCGGCAGGCGCCTCAAGCACGAAGCCTTGAGCGTGACCTTCGCCGGGCTGGACATCGCCGAGCTGTCGCGCCTGCCCCTGCAGGACTTGGCCCAGGTGTTGCGCGACGTCGCCGCGCCCAGCTACCTGCAATGCCGCGACGAGGGAGGCGAGACGCTCAGTCACGCGCAGACCCGCAGTGCCCGCGAGCAGCGTGCCGCACGCGGCGAGCCCCCGCATGCCGGCGGCCAGGACGTGCGCCACACGCCCAATCTCTCTCTGGAAAAACGCTTGGCCGCGCAACGCATCGCCAGTGAACTGCTGGCGCGCATCGACACCCTGCTCGACCTCGGCCTGGGCTACCTGGCGCTGGAGCGCAGCACCCCGACGCTGTCCTCGGGCGAGCTGCAGCGCCTGCGCCTGGCCACCCAGCTCAACTCGCAGCTGTTCGGCGTGATCTACGTGCTCGACGAACCCTCCGCCGGCCTGCATCCCGCCGACAGCGAGGCGCTGTTCGATGCGCTGCAACGCTTGAAACAGGAGGGCAACTCGGTGTTCGTGGTCGAACACGACCTGGACACCCTGCGCCGCGCCGACTGGCTGGTGGATGTCGGCCCGGCCGCGGGCGAGCACGGTGGACGCATCCTCTACAGCGGCCCGCCGGCAGGGTTGGCCGAGGTGGCCGACTCGCGCACCGGCGCCTACCTGTTCGCCGACCCGGCGCCCAGCCAGCGCGCGCCTCGGCCTGCACGGCAATGGCTGTGCCTGGAAGGCATCAGCCGCAACAACCTCCACCAGCTCGACGCGCGCTTCCCGCTCGGCTGTTTCAGCGCCGTCACCGGCATCTCCGGTTCCGGCAAGTCGAGCCTGGTCAGCCAAGCCCTGCTGGAGCTGGTAGGCGCCCATCTGGGTCAGCAGGCGGGGGCCGATGAACCCCAGGAGCAGAGCCTGGAAGACGAACCCGAACAGCCCAGCAGCGGGCACATCAGCGCCGGTCTCGAGCAGCTCAAGCGCCTGGTGCGGGTGGACCAGAAACCTATCGGCCGCACCCCGCGCTCGAACCTGGCCACCTACACCGGCCTGTTCGATCACGTGCGCAAGCTGTTCGCCGCCACCGAGCAGGCTCGGGCCGCCGGGTTCGATGCCGGACGTTTCTCCTTCAACGTCGCCAAGGGCCGCTGCGAGACCTGCGAGGGCGAAGGCTTCGTCAGCGTCGAGCTGCTGTTCATGCCCAGCGTCTACGCGCCCTGCCCCACGTGCCATGGCGCGCGCTACAACCCGCCCACCCTGGCCGTAACCTGGCAAGGCCTGAACATCGCCCAGGTGCTGCAGCTCACCGTCGATCAGGCGCTGGACGTGTTCGCCGAACACCCCGCGCCACGCCGCAGCCTTCAAGTGCTGGCCGACATCGGCCTGGGCTACCTGCGTCTGGGCCAGCCGGCCACCGAGCTCTCCGGCGGCGAGGCGCAGCGCATCAAGCTGGCCACCGAACTGCAGCGCAGTGCCCGTGGGGCGACGCTGTACGTGCTGGACGAGCCCACCAACGGCCTGCACCCGCAGGATGTCGACCGTCTGCTGGTGCAGTTGAACCGCCTGGTCGATCAGGGCCATACCGTCGTGGTGGTGGAGCATGACATGCGCGTGGTGGCGCAAAGCGACTGGGTGATCGACATCGGCCCGGGCGCCGGCACGGCAGGCGGGCAGATCGTGGCCTGCGGCACCCCTCGCGAGGTGGCGTCCTGCGCCGACAGCCGCACCGCGCCCTTCCTGGCGCGAGTACTGGTCGATGGGGAGGCGCGGCGATGAGCAGCCCGCTGCCGCCGCTCAACGCCCTGCGCGTCTTCGAAGTGGTCGCCCGCCACCTCAACTTCCGCCTGGCGGCCGACGAGCTGGAGGTCACCCAAGCGGCCGTCGCCCAGCAGATCCGTGGGCTGGAAGCCCATCTCGGAGCGCGTCTGTTCGAGCGCCTGCCACGCGGGCTGCGCCTCACCGAGGGCGGGCTGGCCTACAGCCACAGCATCCGCAGCGCCCTGGCGTTGATCGGCGAAGCGACCGCCGCGCTGCGCCCGGACGACCGTCACCTGACCGTCAGCGTCACGCCCACCTTCGCCTCGCGCTGGCTCATCCCGCGCCTGGGTTCGTTCACCCAGGCCCACCTCGACATCGACCTGCGCGTATTGGCCAGCGAACGTCTGTCACGTTTCCAGGCCGATGGCGTGGACCTGGCGGTGCGCTACGGTCGACCGCCCTTCGGCCCCGGGCTGAACGCCGAGCTGCTGACCGAGCAGCGGATGGTGGCCGTGGCCAGCCCCGCCCTGCTCGCCCAGCAGGGTACGCCGCGCAGTGCCGAACAGTTGCAGCCGTTTGTGCTGCTGCACGATGCGCATAACCTGTGGCCGACCTACATCGCGCAGTTGTTCGGCCAGCCGACGCAGCCCATGCCGCGCAACCTGCGCTTCAACCAGACCGCTTTGGCCATCGAAGCCGCCCTGGCCGGACAAGGCCTGGCACTGTCCAGCGAACTGTTCGTCAAAGACGACCTGCACGCCGGGCGGCTGGTGCAGGTATTCGAGCAGGCGCTACCCATGGACAAGCATTTGTATCTGGTCTGGCCGCGCAAGGACGGCGCGCCGACAGCGCTGGGCGCCGTGCGCCACTGGTTGCAGCATCAGATCGGGGACACCTGAGAGAATAGTTTTTCTACTGGGTCAGCCGCTGAGCGCTGCCTGTCTGGCGACTTACAGGCCTTGCTAACCTGGCGTTCGTCGATTCGATCAACGCACCCACGGAGGCTGCATGTCAGTAGAAAAAGTAGCGATCATCACCGCAGGCGGCAGTGGCATGGGCGCCGCAGCGGCACGCCGTCTAGCCAGCGACGGCTTCAAGGTGGCGATCCTGTCGTCCTCGGGCAAAGGCGAGGCCCTGGCCCACGCGCTCGGCGGTATCGGAATCACCGGCAGCAACCAGAGCAACGACGACCTGCAGCGCCTGGTCGATGCCGTATTGCAGCGCTGGGGGCGCATCGATGTGCTGGTCAACAGCGCCGGCCACGGCCCGCGCGCGCCGATCCTGGCGATCAGTGACGACGACTGGCACCAGGGGCTGGACACCTACCTGCTCAACGTCATCCGCCCTACCCGCCTGGTGACGCCGACCCTGCAGGCGCAAGGCGGCGGCGTGATCATCAACATCTCCAGCGCCTGGGCCTTCGAGCCCAGCGACCTGTTTCCCACCTCGGCGGTGTTCCGCGCAGGGCTGGCAGCCTTCACCAAGGTCTTCGCCGACACCTACGCTGCGCACAACCTGCGCATGAACAACGTGCTGCCAGGCTGGATCGACAGCCTGCCCGGCACCGACCAGCGGCGCGACAGCGTGCCGCTCAAGCGCTATGGCACAGCCGAGGAAATCGCCGCCACCATCGCCTTCCTGGCCAGCGACGGCGCCGCCTACATCACCGGGCAGAACCTGCGCGTCGATGGCGGGCTGACCCGCAGCGTGTGAAGCCGCCAGGGCAATCGATGGCAAATCCAGTTAAACCCTCGAGGCAAGCACCCTTCTAAACAGACTGTGCCTTCACGGCATGGTCTGTTTTTTCTTTACCTCGGAGGGAGACCCGATGGACGAACGATTGCTGCAGTTGCTGACCACCACCACGGTATTCGGCATCTCCATCCTCAACCTGCTGCTGGCGCTGGCCGTCACGGTGGCCACCTTCCTGTTCACCCGCTGGGCGCTGAGTTTCCTCAAGCGCCGCGCCCATCAATGGTCCAGCCACGAAAGCCAGTTCGCGCGGCTGGTCACCGAAGTGCTCGAAGGCACCAGCAACGCACTGCTGATGCTCGCTTCGCTGCTGGTCGGCCTGGGCGTACTGGACTTGCCCGAACGTTGGCTGGACCGGGTCGGCAGCCTGTGGTTCGTGGTCGCGGCGCTGCAGATCGGCCTGTGGGCCAACCGCGCCATCGCCATCGGCCTGGGCCGCTATTTCGCCCGCCACGACACCACTGGCGCCTACCGTGGCAGCGCCCTGGCCACTCTGTCGGGCTGGGGCGCGCGGGTGTTGTTGTGGTCGGTGGTGCTGTTGGCGATGCTGTCGAACCTGGGCGTGAACATCACCGCCTTCGTCGCCAGCCTCGGCGTGGGCGGTATCGCCGTGGCCTTGGCGGTGCAGAACGTGCTGGGCGATCTGTTCGCCTCGCTGTCGATCGCCGTGGACAAACCCTTCGAAGTCGGCGACTTCATCGTCATCGGCTCGCTGGCCGGCACGGTGGAGAACATCGGCCTGAAGACCACGCGCATTCGCAGCCTGGGCGGCGAGCAGATCGTCATGGCCAACGCCGGCATGATCAGCAGCACCATTCAGAACTACAAGCGCTTGCAGGAGCGGCGCATCGTCTTCGAGTTCGGGCTGTCCTACGACACGCCCACCGAAGCGGTGAAGAAGGCCCCGGCCATCGTCGAGGAGTCGATCAAGGCGCAGAGCCAGGTGCGCTTCGACCGCGCCCACCTGCGCGGCTTCGGCAAGGAAGCGCTGGAGTTCGAAGCGGTCTACATCGTGCTGGACCCTGGCTACAACCTGTACATGGACATCCAGCAGGCGATCAACTTCCAGTTGCTCGAGCGCTTCTCCAAGGTGGGCGCCAAGTTCGCCGTAGGGGCGCGCTCGATCAAGGTCACCGGATTGCCGGAGGCGTCCAACCAGCTGACGGCGGTCAGGGGGCGAGACTCACAAGGTCACTGATCCGGGGAAGTCACCGGCGCCGACTGCTGCGCAGGCATGCAAGATCGAGCGGTGGCGCGCTCGATGGCCAGCGCCAGCGTTCGCTGCATGTCCAGCCGCAGCCGCGTGCGGGGTGCCTGCCCAGCGCTGGCATCCGCCGCGTGCGCGAGGGGTAGCGCGCCCTCGCGCAGCAGCGCCTTGATGTGCAGCGGGGTCAAACCAGGGTCGATCGACAGCAGTGCGGCGACGGTCCCAGTGACCAAGGCCGCCGCATAAGAGGTGCCACAGCCACCGCCACGTCCAGAGCGCGCTGCAGTGGCCAGCGAAGCCCCAGGACAGGCCGCGGCGGCGATGTCCACGCGAGGCCCCCGGTTGGAGCTTTCACGCCACTGCACCGCGCGAACGTCCGTCAGCGAACCTGACCAGGCACTGCGTTGGTGCGCGCCGACCACCAGCAACTGCGGTGAGCGCAGGGCCGCCGGCAGGTGGTCGGCAATATCCCCGGCACTGTTGCCAGCCGAGTTGACGACGACGACACCAGGATGCTCGCGCTCCAGCCAAACGAAAAAGCGCTCCAGGACCCGACGATAGCCTGCGAATGCCTGCTCGGACCGAACGTTCACCGCCACCGGCTCGCCCTCGCGGTCCAGCGTCCCCAGGCGATGGATACCCCAGCTCCAGTTCAGCACCTGCGCGCCGTCCTGCACCATGTTCACCGAGGCCGCTATGCGCGCGATCACGCCTGAGGGAGAGCCCCTGTCGATGATCAGATCGAAGCGGCCGCCGGCCCGGCTCAGGCGGCTGAGAAAGGCGCGGTTGCCGCCCGGATAGAGGCTTGAGGCCAGGATGCCGGTGACCACGGAGCCATGCCGACTCGACGCAGGACTCTGGTAGGCATAGACACACAGGTTGGCACCAGCACAGGGCTTGGCATAGGGCCTGAAGTCGAGCGAGTCGAAGTCCACGCCGCGCTCGACGATGCCCACACGTACACGCTCCCGGTCGGCAGCGGCACGCGTGGCCAGCGTGCGTTGGTACAGGTCGACGGCGGCGCTGAAATGGTTGGCTTCCCAACCGGCCTGGTCCGCAGGCTCGACCCCATCGTCGGGGTCTTCGGGCAGCGCCCGGTTGTCATCCTCGATCACGATGGCGGCGACCTGTGGATCGGCCTGTAGCTGCTCGATCCAAGCCTGACGCGTGACTATACCGTCAGCGGGCAGGCGCACTTGGTACACGCCAAGCGCGGTGATGGCCCCGACGATCTGCAGACCGTGACGGCTGGCGATCCGTAAAGCCGCTTCAGGCGTACTGGCTTCATCTTTCAGAACCAGACTCAGCAGATCGACAGCGGTCACCACCCCAGGGGCAACGTCTTCCAACCTGTCCTGATTCAACGGCAGTACGCGTGCGCCCTTAGGGTTCCAGCGCACCATGTTGCTCACTCGATCGCCATCGCTCAACCAGACCGGGACGCCGGCCTGCACCTGCTGCGGCAGGCTCACATGCAGCAGCGTAGGCTGCATGACCACGGCTGTGTCGGCCAGTGGCGCACCGTCGAGCACTACCGCGGGCTTGGCGCTGGACAAGCCCTGCACGCCCATGCACCAGCGCTGCACCGGCTCGGTGTGCCAGCCCGTGCAGGGCATCAGGCTGGTGATACGCAGTGTCTCTGCCGCCAATACGGGGATGGATGCGGTCCACAGCAGCCCAGTGAACAGCAGCGCTGAGCCTACCTTCATGTTCAGGACGTCCGAGTCGTTGAAAGGCACCGGCCTGGCGTGAAGGCCAGGCCTTGGTGCTCGACACTAATCGGATCGTCCGTTAACGCCTACTGACAGAATTGTCAGGTCGCTGGCGGCTTGTGCTCGAATACCCGCCGGTGCGTCAGGGCATGACCGGTGGCGTATAGGCCAGGGTCGTACCCAGCGCCCAGAGCAGGAACAGCACCAGCGGCACGTGCACCAGCAGTTGCACGAAGGAAAAGCCGATCAGGTCACGCGCCTTGAGCCCCAGCACGCCCAACAGCGGCAGCATGTAGAACGGGTTGATCAGGTTCGGCAGCGCCTCGGCGGCGTTGTAGATCTGCACCGCCCAACCCAGGTGGTACTGCAGGTCGTTGGCGACCAGCATCACGTAGGGTGCTTCGATGATCCACTTGCCGCCCCCGGAGGGGATGAAGAAGCCCAGCACCGCCGAGTACACACCCATCAGCAAGGCATAGGTGTCGTGGGTGGCGATCTGGGTGAAGAACACCGAGATGTGATGCGCCAGGGTCTGGGCGTCGGCGCCCTGGACCTGGGTGAGGATGGCGGCGATCGAACCGTAGAGCGGGAACTGGATCAGCACCCCGGTGGTGGTCGGCACGGCGCGGGCCACGGCATCGAGGAAACTGCGCGGACGCCAGTGCAGCAAGGCCCCGAGCATGATGAACAGCAGGTTGTAGGTGTTGAGCCCGGAAATGGCGGTGATCGCAGGCTTGGTGGCGAACTCCTGGTACAGCCAGCCGGCCGCCAGGGCCACCAGCAGCAGGATCAGGATCGGGCTGTGCTCCAGCCACTCACCCGGACGCGTGCGCTGGGCCGGCGGCGGCGCGGTGAAGCTGGGGTCGACGCCACAGTCCTGGGCGCTGCGGGCGCTGCTGGGGCCCGGTGCGGTCGCGTAGGCGATCACCAGTGAGACGATCACCAGCGCCGCCAGCATGACGCCGGACTGCCAGAGGAAGATGGTCTCGGTGAACGGAATCACCCCGGTGATGGACAGGATCGACGGTGGCAGGCTGGCCGGGTTGGCCTGCAACTGCGCCGCCGACGACGACAGCCCCAGCGCCCACACCGCGCCCAAGCCCAGGTACGCGGCAGCGCCTGCAGCGCGATAATCCATCTTCAAGTCCTGGCGACGTGCCAAGGCGCGCACCAGCAGACCGCCGAACACCAGCGACAGGCCCCAGTTGAGCAAGGAAGCGAGCATCGAAATCAACGCCACCCAGCACACCGCCGACCGGCCGTTCTTCGGCAGCCGGGCCAAGCGGTCGATGAGCCGAGCGGCCGGTGGAGAACTGGCGACCACGTAGCCGCCGATCACCACGAAGGCCATCTGCATGGTGAAGGGGATCAGGCTCCAGAAGCCGTCGCCGAAGGCCTTGGCGGTGGCCGTGGGTTTGGCCCCCATGGCCAGTGCGCCCAGGCAGACGAGCATCACCGCCAGGGCAGCGAACACCCAGGAGTCGGGGAACCAGCGTTCGGCCCAGTTGGAGCAACGCAGGGCGAATCGAGCAGAGCGGCTGTCTTGAATTTCAGCGGCCACGGGGTGTTTTCCTTTTTTGGTTTTATTGGTGGAGGTCGTTCTGAAAACGACACAGCCCCCTGCGGCCACGAATCACGCTGCGGCCGCAGGGGGCGAAGCACAGTTTTAGAAGGTCATTTCTTTCACATCGTCCGGCACGATCAGTTTTCCAGCGGTCTTGTCGACGATCTCCTGGACACTCACCCCCGGCGCGGTTTCGCGCAGGATGAAGGCGCCGTTGTCGATCTCCAGATAAGCCAGGTCGGTGAGTACCTTGCGGATACAGCCGGCGCCGGTCAGCGGCAGGCTGCAGCGTGGCAGCAACTTGGATTCGCCGTCCTTGGACGCGTGGGTCATGGTGACGATGATGTTCTCGGCCCCGGCCACCAGGTCCATGGCACCGCCCATGCCCTTGACCAACTTGCCGGGAATCATCCAGGAGGCGATGTTGCCCTCCACGTCCACCTCGAAGGCACCCAGCACCGTGAGGTCGACATGGCCGCCCCGGATCATGGCGAAGGACTGCGCCGAATCGAAGATCGAGGCGCCGACGCGGGCGGTGACGGTCTGCTTGCCGGCGTTGATCATGTCGGCGTCGACCGTGCTCTCGCTGGGAAACTCGCCCATGCCCAGCAGGCCATTCTCCGATTGCAGCATCACGTCCATGTCGGCCGGTACGTAGTTGGCCACCAAAGTCGGAATGCCGATGCCCAGGTTGACGTAGTAGCCATCCTTCAGTTCACGGGCGACACGTTGAGCCATCTGTTCGCGGGTCAATGCCATGGTCTGGATCTCTTTGTTGTTCTGTGGGCGGCCCTCAGGCCTTGACAGTGCGCTTTTCGATGCGTTTTTCGAAGGTGCCGACGATGACCCGGTCGACGAAGATGCCCGGGGTGTGGATTTCGCTGGGCAGCAGCACGCCGGGCTCGACGATTTCCTCGACCTCGACCACGGTGATGCGCCCGGCCGTGGCGGCCAGCGGGTTGAAGTTCTGCGCGGTGTGGCGGTACACCACGTTGCCGTAGTGGTCGGCCTTCCAGCCCTTGACGATGGCGAAGTCGCCGGTGATGGCGCGCTCCAGGATGTAGTGGCGGCCCTCGAACTCGCGCACCTCCTTGCCTTCGGCCACCGGCGTGCCGTAGCCCGTGGCGGTGAAGAACGCCGGAATGCCTGCGCCGCCGGCGCGCATCTTCTCGGCCAGGGTGCCCTGGGGCGTCAGTTCCACCTCCAGTTCGCCGCTGAGCAACTGACGCTCGAACTCGGCGTTTTCGCCCACGTAGGAGGCGATCATCTTGCGGATCTGTCGATCCTCGAGCAGCACGCCCAGACCGAAGCCATCGACGCCGCAGTTATTGGAGACCACGGTAAGGCCCTTGACCCCACGCCGCTTGATCTCGGCGATCAGGTTCTCGGGAATGCCGCACAGGCCGAAGCCCCCGGCCAGCACCGTCATGTCGTCGGTGAGGCCCTCGAGGGCTTGTTCATAGGTTGCTACGCGCTTGTCCAGTCCGGCCATGCTGATCCGCCTTTATCGTTATTGGAGCGAGTGCAGCCATCTTCACCGCTGGCGACTGATTTGTTAATTTTGTTTTCGTCATCGATTGATAAATTTTGCAAAACAACAGGCGATTGCCATGAATGTCAAACAACTGCGCGCTTTCGTCACCGTGGCCAAGTACCAGAGCTTCGCCCAGGCCGGCGAGCACCTGCACATCTCCCAGCCGGCCCTGAGCCTGACCATCAAGGCGCTGGAGGACAACCTCGGCGGCGCCCTGCTCACCCGCACCACGCGCAGCGTCAGCCTGACCGCCGAGGGCGAGGTGCTGCTGCCGCTGGCGCGGCGCCTGCTCGGCGACTGGGACGACACCGAAGAGTTGCTGCGCCAGCGCTTCACCTTGCAACTGGGGCGGGTGTCGGTGGCGGCGATGCCGGCCTTTGCCGGCAACCTGCTGCCGCAGTCGCTGAAGGTGTTTCGCCAGCGCTACCCGAAGGTGAATGTCACGGTGCATGACGTGATCAACGAACAGGTACTTGAACTGGTGCGCCACCGCCGCGTCGAACTGGGCATTGGCTTCGAGCCGGAGCGCAGCGAGGCGTTGCAGTTCCATGCCCTGTACCTGGACCGTTTCGTCGCGGTGGTGCCCGCCGACTCAGCGCTGGCCGAGCAGAGCGAAGTGAGCTGGGAGGCGCTGTTGGCCGAGGACTTCATCGCCCTGCAGCGCCCCTCGGCGGTGCGTCTGCTGCTCGAACAGCATCTGGCGGCCGAGCATGGACGACTGACCGTGGCCTTCGAGAGTCATCAACTGTCGACGGTCGGGCGCATGGTTGCCGCGGGCCTGGGCGTGAGCGCGGTCCCGGCGCTGTGCATCACCCAGATGCAGGAGCTGGGTGCACGCTGCGTGGCCCTGGTGGAACCGACCGTGGAGCGGCGCATCGGCGTCATCGCCTTGAGCGACCACAAGCTGTCGACCGCAGCGCAGGCGCTGCTCGATGTGCTGCTCAGCCATACCCATCCCCCGGAGGTGACATGCGTAACGTGAAACTGGCAGGACACGACGTGCCGGCCATTGGCCAAGGCACCTGGTACATGGGCGAGTCCGCCGCGTCGCGGGCCGCCGAAGTGGCGGCCCTGCAACAGGGCATCGACCTGGGCATGACACTGATCGACACCGCCGAAATGTACGCCGATGGCGGTGCCGAACAGGTGGTCGGCGCCGCCATCGCCGGGCGCCGCGACCAGGTGTTCCTGGTCAGCAAGGTGTATCCGCACAATGCCAGCCGTCGTGGTATTCCGCAGGCCTGCGAACGCAGCCTGCGCCGACTGGGCACCGACTGCATCGACCTGTACCTGCTGCACTGGCGCGGCCAGTATCCGCTTGCGGAAACCGTCGAAGCCTTCGAGCGCCTGATCGACGAAGGCAAGATCCGCCGCTGGGGCGTCTCCAACTTCGATGTCGACGACCTTCAGGCACTGGACGACGAGCGCTGCGCGGTGAACCAGGTGCTGTACAACCCGGCCGAGCGCGGCATCGAGTTCGACCTGTTGCCCTGGAGCCAAGCGCGGCATCTGCCGACCATGGCCTACTGCCCGCTGGCCCAGGGCGGGCGCTTGCTGCGTCATCCGCTGCTGCAGACGATCGCCGAGCGCCACGGCGCCACCCCGGCCCAGGTCAGCCTGGCTTGGGTGATCCGTCAGGATGGTGTGATCGCCATTCCCAAGGCGGTGAGCCCCGAGCATGTGCGGCTCAATGCCGAGGCCGGGCAGTTGCGGCTGAGCGATGCCGACCTGCGCGAGATCGACCAGGCCTTCGCCCCGCCCAGAGGCAAGCAGCGCCTGGCCATGCAGTGAACCCGCGCGCGCGATGATCGGGCGAGCGCAGCCGCACTGCTTTGGGCCGCGCCTCTGCCCGCAGCCCTGGTCTTGGTCCTTCGTGAGGCTGAGGGCCAGGCGCTGAGAGCGCCTGATAAATCTGTCAGTTGTCAGTGGTCGGAGCGGGCTCTCCAATAGCCAAGATGATCCAAGGGCATTGGCCCGTCCATTGAGGCTACGCGCATGACTAAATCAACGGTAACCCAGGGAATGTACATCCGCAGCACCGTCGCGCCTTATTTCGCGAAGGACGACGAGGTGACGGTCAATGGCCAACAGTACCTTTGGGTAAAGGCGGACGATAATGGCATCACGCTGCTCGACCAAAGCACCGGCAAGCAGCACCATATGAAGTGGACAGACGTCAAGGACATCGTGCAACTCAAGGAGCGACGCATACAACGTGTTCTGGCATTCGCTTCGCTGCTGAAAGAAGGTTGGATATTGGTCGATCGCAACAGTGGAGAAACCCTGTACGAACTGCCTGGCCCAGTCCTGATGATGCAACGCCCCTCGCAATCGAACTTCGGTATCGATCTCAACTATGGGACGTTCGCACGCAATTCTTCCCTGGGCGAGTTCACCTGGTTGGCAGATGGAAATCTCGACACGCTTGCCCCCCATGCGCAATCACGCCTGATTCGCAAGGCCATCGTGCAACAACGCAACGACGTGTCGTTGCCATGGGGCTATGTCGACCATATCTTTTGCTTCGTACCGCCCTCCCAGCCCGTACCGGACTACCACGCCGACCTGGCGGCACACCAGGCGTTTTTGAAAAGAGTGCTGGGTGAGTTTCATGTCGAAAGCGAATGGGCGATCACCGCCACTGAAAACGGGCGCTTCGCGATCGAACACAAGGCCGCGCACGCGAAGTCGACGAAGACGCGTTCAAGGGTGCGTCGAGCAGTGACCGAACCCTATCTGATCTCGACCGAAGCTGATGGCGCGCTCCCCGACATGACTGATTTCTCGCTCGAACGGGTGGGCAGCATCGAGGGTGGCTGGACCTCCAGCAGCACCCTCAAAGCCGGGCGCGCACTGGCCGAAGGCGAGGTGCTGACGGCCTTTCTCATCGACAGGCTCGATGGCGATATCCGCCGAATCGATTACCCGGTACCTAAGGACGCCTGCTCGGCCAAGCACTGGCCCAAGGCGTTTGCCGACCACGTGGTAGCCGCCGGCGAACCCATGACCGTGGGCGCCTGGAACGCCGACAACGGTTTCTCCACCAATGTCGAGCCCCTGCGGCTCTGGAGTCCGGCCCGCTACCGTGCCTTCAGCAATGCCCCCTTCGCCGCCAACCTGGTGCAGGCACTGGCCTGCGACGGCACCTTCAAGCCGGAAGCAGGCGAAACGCTGTGCCTGCAAGTGCGCGACCTCACCTGCCAAGCCCTGTACGAGCAGCATTTCTTCACGCCTACGACTACCCAGGCCGGCAGTCATTGGGCCAAGGCCTTGTGCGAACAGATCAACCATGACAGCCGTCTGCTGCGGGGGGGTGTGCTCAAAGACTGCCGCGTGACGCCTGCCGAGGCTGGCAACGCGTTCTGGGTCCCTCAATGCGCCGAGCTGTGCGTCACCCTCACCCAGGCCCGCTGGTGGCAGAGCCAGGCGATCGATGACGGGCTGACGCTCGAGCAGGGTCAGCCCGTGCAGGCTTGGGTCTACGATGAGTTTTCCCATCGCCTGCTCGCTCACCACCAATGGACACCCCGCAGCGATCAGTGCGCCTCGGGCAAGTGGCTCGGCGATTGGCTCACCGACCTGAACGCCTCGCCTGTGTCGCCCTATCTGCGGGTAGCGACGCACGACCCCGACGCGGGCCGGGTCGATGAGACCGACAAACTGTACCTGTGGCAACGCGGCGATGCGCTGCGCATCTTCACCACCCTGCCCGACGCGGCCGGGCGCCAGGCGGGCCCTACCCTGGACTCGGCCTGGAAGAACGACCCCCAACATGCCGTGCTGGTCACCGTCCGCCATCCGTTCAGCCGCAAATTGCTGCACCGGGCGCTGTTCAAGCCTCAGGACGGCGTCAAGCTCGATGACCGTGCGGGCTGGCTCCAGGCCTTGGCCGATTTTCTCAAGGCGCAGGCCTGGCCGGAATTGCAGGTGGGGACCAGCGCCGAAGCGCTGAGCGTGCCCCGCTTCAGCGAACTGCAGGTGCTCGTGGAGAACGTCGGTGACGGCGAAACCTGGAGCGACGGCGACTACGTCAAGTACCTGCTCGAGACCGACGACTGGCCTGGGCGCCTGCCGACCGAAAAGGCCGAGTTCAAGGTCCAGGCAGGCGAAGGCACCGTGCAGATCGAGGTGCAGTCGTTGAATGGAGAGTTGGAATTTCGCCTGAACCAGGCGGCCCATGACAAGGGGTATCGAGTGGCGGCCTGCGTGCCCCGTCCCTGTGAGCACCCGCAGTGGCCGGTGGAAGTGACCGATACCAGGGTCATCTGGGCAGGGCCGATCGATGATGGCGTCTACGACCTGCACCTGACCTATCCGGAAAGCGCTCGCGATGCCAAGGCACTCACCGTGGGCCATATCGGCGCACTGCACCCCAGGCACTTCTGGCACGCCGTACAGGCCGTGGAGTTCACACCACCGGCGGCCATGCGGGCGTATGAGGAAATCAGCTTCCTCTGCGAAGACTATGGCAACACCAACCACTCCGAAGTCTTCGACACCAGCCATCACGACCGCACGGGCGTGGATGAGCGCAGCGGCCTGTTCCATGCCCACTACCCGATCGCCACGCTGCAAGGCGCGCATGGGCTGGGGCCGGTGTGCGACCTGACGCTGCATTACTCGGCGCTGCGCGGCAACGAGGCGGGCCTGGGCGATGGCTGGGCCTGGCGCTTCTCCCGCATCGTCACCAGTTCTCTGCAGGAGAACGACCACCGCCTGCTCACGCTCGCCAATGGCACGCCGGTGATGCTCAGCGACGACCAATGGGCCCTGTTGGGCAAAGGTCAAGCCATCAAGACACCGTCCTGCCGGGTAAGCTGCAACCAGGACTACAGCACCTTCACCGTCGAGTACCCGACCGGTGCCCAGGAGATCCTGAGCAAGCCTTCCGCGCCCGGCAGTGACGAGATCGAACCCAATGACGCCTTCCGCCAGAAGGTGCTCAAGGCGCTCAAGGCGATCAAGAAAAAGAGCAAGTCCGAATTTCCACACGTACCTGATCACTGGACACAGTGGATATTGTTGGTACTCAGCCCGCCGGGCTATGGTAGCGCGGCGGCCATTGATTACAGCGAGGCGGAGAAGGCCTGGGCCAACCATGGCAATACCCGAGAACTGGACAGGCGTATCGCACTGTACGAGCGACCGTTCGTGCAACTGTTGCCCTCGCGTATCGTCTCGCCATATGGCGAAGCGCTGGACCTGCAATGGAAGCGCCAGGACGGTCAGTTTCTGCTGATGAGCATCAAGAGCGGGGAAACGCTGTTGTTCAGCGCGCAGTATCTGGATCCGCAGGCCAAGGTGGGCAGTCAGGTGAAGATGCAACTGTGGCCTGGCAGCGCCGAGGCGTTCCAGGTCGTACTGGAGCTCGAACACTATCTATTACGCACGCTCAAGCGTGAACAAAAAGGCGCCGTTTTGCAGCAGGTGGACTGTGGCTATGACGACGATCCGACCTTGGACAGGGTGCTGTGCCGCCTGCAGGAACAGGACGGCTCCGTCGAATGCGTCCAGTACGTCAAGCAGGACGCCCAACTGAAAAGCTCACCTGCCCTGCCTCGCGTGGCCTTGCATGCGCTGCTGCCCAGTGGTGGCCAGCAGAACCATATCGACCGCTATACCTACACCGGCAGCTTCCAGCACCCCAGCGATCAGTTGTTCATCGCCGCCGTGCGCAGCGGTACCCACGCCACGGTGCAGCACAGCCTGTACGCATTCGGATTGGATGAGTATGGCAACCGTATACAACTGCTCCACGGCTCGGGCTCTGCGCAGGATCATTGGCTGGAGTTTTCACTGGGTGATGAGCACACCCGGACCACCTTCCGTTACTCAGGCTGGGGAGACGAGTTGGTCGACGTGATCGAAGGCATACGCGTCAGAATCCGGGGTGAACAGATCGAAGCCGTGGCAACGTCCGCGCCGCTGGAACGCAAGACGGCGGTACTTCAACTGCTGTGGGCATATTCGACGAAGTACCGGAAACAACTGACGAGCGACATCAAGCAACTGTTGAGTCTGTCGCCGAAAACTCAGCGCGCGCGTCTGGGCAAGACCGTGGATGCCACCACTGTCGTGACGAATGCTCAAGGCAATCCACTGCGTCTGCGTGTCAAGGGCTCGCATTCCATCCACTACTGCTACTACGCAGACCAGGGAGAAAACCAGATCGCGCTGAGTGATCTGCAAGGCCTGAGCACGGTGCCGACCCTGAAGTGTCCGTTCATGCCGGCTTACGCCAATGCGCCGTTGATGGCGGAGTATCAATGTGACGATTTTGGCAATCCACAGGGGCTGAAATTGTTCGGATATCGGAAAGTCACCCGTGCAGGCCGCGATTATCTGGAGCTGGACGAGGTGGTGTTGGTGGAAGGGCTGACGGGCACCCTGACGGACGATACGCTCGATGGCACTGCCACGTGGTCACTGACGGGAGAGCAGGTGCTGTGGCACCAGATCAGCACGTCCACCTCGGCACCCACCAGCAAGAAAACCCCCAGTGAGCAGAGCAAGGTGCTCGAGTGGTCGATCACCAATACACAAACCTCGCACGCTGACGGCCAGCACATCACGCTGAGCAACGTTCAAACCTTCATCGATAATCCCACCCAGCCGGGCATTCAAGTGATCGTCAGCGCGACCACGGCCGAGGGCACGGCCCAAGTGAGCAAGGAAGTTCGCTCCCGGTACAGCAGGCGCACGCTGGAAAAGGTCGAGAATGGCGTCGAAACGCATTGGACGCGCGATGCGTCGGGGCGTGTCATTCAAGAAATTCGCTACAGGCTGGCAGCCGGAAGCACTGGAAGGACTGCGAAGCAGAAGGCCGACGAGCACATCACATCGGTGTTCAGCGTCGATGGGAGACACGTGGAGCACAGCCATAAGGACGGCAGTCAGAGCCTTTGTCATCTTGACGGCTTGCAGCGGACAGAGTGCATGCATTGGCGCCGAGCGCCTGAAGGGGCATACGTCCCCTTGGAGGCGTATTCTTATGCAGCATTGAATCTGTCTTCGGCGTCAGTCAACTGGTCGTGGGATTATCTGCCAGGAGGACAAGCCATACGCATGGATGCAAGGAGTCTGGGCAACGCAGATTCGCAACGATGGTTGAAGCTGTCGGGCGCTAACATCGGAGAAAACGCCGAGAGTGATGAGGTGGATAGTGAAACTACTCTACCGCTCGCAGCCGTTAAAAGAATTTTTATATACGGTGGAACTGCGACGTTCTTTGATCAACTTAAACTTCGCGCCTCACACGGGACTCTCGAATCGAGAACCCGTTCAATGCTCAACATACTGTCAAAAAACTTACTCAAAGAATTCCACGAATTCAATCGAGCCAAAGCAGGTGAGCTCCTCCACCGTATATTTCCAGCCATACCTTTACTCACGGATATGCAAATAGTTGGGTGGTTTAGCGTACGATTTGACAGTACGCGTTCGGCATCGGGTGCATACTCGATAGACTTGACGCCCGTGATTCAGGACATCCTCGAGCTCTTTATGCTCTTGGGCAACACTGAAGTATCGCAAGTTGGAGCACTCGAACGCATGAAGTCACTTCATCGGCCGACGCAATCGTCTTCTACCGTACGACTTACCGAACAACAATTATTGGGCACTCACCGCCTCTCTGAACGCACCACCACCAGCACCGCTGAAACCGATGGGTCTTTCCAGCAGGCGGTGCATTGGACCAACGAAACCGGCCAGCAGCACTTGCAGGTGGATGAACACTACGACACCGACGGCCGCGTGATCAGCCACACCCGTACCCTTGGCGGCCAAACACAGACCTACACGCTGGAGCGCGACATCCTCGGCCGCGTCACCAAGGTCATTCGCCCCGACGCCACGACCCTCGAGCGCGCCTACCAAGGCTTCAGCAACCGGGTCCACACGCTGACCGTCGATGGCAAGCTGGTTGCAACGCAATCCCTCAGCGACCTGGGCAAGCTGAGTACACGCAAGATCGGCAGCCGGGAGTATGCGTTCGACGAGAGCTCGGTGACCCTCCCCGACAAAACCCGCCTCCAACGGATAGAAGACGCCAAGGGCTCGCGCTTCGAGGCTGACGGCAAACTGCTGTACAGCCAGGCCAGCGCTGAAGGTTCGACCGTGCTGAGCGCCGCTGCGGATTCGGACAGCACTGCGCTTTGGCAGCAGGTAGTTGCAGATGCGCGAGTTCCGGGCCGCCGTAACACCACCGAGAAGACACCCCGAGGCACGGTCAGAGGCGCTGTATGGCAGAGCCTGCGTGGACAGCAAATCGCCGCCCTGCGTGCCGACGGCTGCCTGCGCCGCGTGTTCCCGGACAGCGAAGGCCGCCTGTTGCGCACCTGCCAGGCGCATGAGGACGTGCTTTACCGCTACGACGAACTCGGTCATCTGCAATCTCGCCAGGTGCATGCCTTGAGCGGCGCCGGGCAGTGGCAGGTTGACAGTGAGCACGACAGCTTCGACCGGGAAACCGAGCGCACTTTCCTGCGCAACGGCGCGCCCTGCTTCAGCCAGCAGATGACCTGGCGCGGCGACGGTCGGCTAGAAAGCAAGGCCAGCTACCAGGACGGTGAACTGCTGCGCACCGAGCGCTTCACCTACGACGTGCTCGACCGCCTGGAAACCTACGCCTGCGACGCCACCCGAGCGGAGCTCTGTCCGCAGGACCGCCATGGCGTACCGATCAAGGCCCAGGCGTTCACGTGGGACAGCCTGGACAATCTGACCCGCTGCGTCAGCACGCCTTTCGAGGGCGATTCCATCACCGAAACCTTCGCCTATGCCTCCGCGTCCGACCCCACCCGCCTGACGGCTGTGAAGACGGGCGAACAGGCGACGGCCCTGACGTGGAACAGCAATGGTCAATTGCAAAAGGACGGTCAGCAACGGGCATTGGCCTACACCGCCGCCGGTCAGCTCAGCAGCGTCAAGGACGATCAAGGCGCTCTGCTCGCCCGCTACGAGTACGACGGGCTCCAACGGCTGGCGGCGCAATACGACGAGCAGGACCAGAGCACTCAGGAGCTGCGCTACGACGACGACGAACTGATCGGCCTGGTCCGCTACGACAAGACAGGCCAACCCACCCGCGCCACCCATCTTTCCCCAGGGCTGGCGCAATACGATGACGACCAGGTGCGCTGGCTGATCGACGACCCACAAGCGGGGATCGTCGGCCAGGTGAGCGACGCCGACCTGCAACTCGCGCCCCTGTTGCCTTTTGGCGAAGGCGCGGCCCTGCCGGACCTGGTCAGCGGCTACAACGGCATGCGCCGCGACCCTGTGACGGGGCAGTACCCTGTCGGCAATGGCTATCGCTGCTATGACCCCGCGTTGCGTCGACATGTCCAGCCCGATTGGCTGAGCCCGTTCGGAGAAGGCGGCGTCAACGACTACGCCCACTGCCCCGACCCAGTCAACCTGCACGACCCCAGTGGCGCGATCATGCTCAGCCGTTGGGGTCAGGACAAGGAACTGAGCAACTATGCGCAGGTACTGCGCGAAACCAAGCCCATGCCCGTCGGTGGACGCTGGCGCGGTCTGGCACTCTCCGCCGTGTTGACCGTTGTCGGTATCGCCGCTTCGGTGATGACGGGCGGCGCTGCCTCAGTGTTCTTCGTCGCGATGACGACCTGCGCGGTGCTGTCGTTCGGCTTCGAGGTGGCGTCCGTCCTGACCGAAGACGTCAATCCCGAGCTGTCGAGGAAATTGGGCTATGCGTCGCTGGCCTTTGGCGTGCTGTCGCTTTACGAAAGTGCGCTGGGTCTGATCAAGAAGGTGCCGAGTCTTATCAAGCACGTCATGCGCTCCACGCGTCGATTGGGCCAGACGCTCTCGCGGATCAGGCCCGGTGCTCGAGTGCCCCGCCCCGCACTGTCGCGCATGGCGTACGCCACCCAGGAACTCGGCAGCCTTCCGGTTGCCGAATCCGGCCATCTGGGTGCAAGAGCGACGATCAAGTCCGCCGGTCTGAGGCTGATCGATTACCTGGGAGCGGTGCCGTCGATGGACCTCGCCAACCCTCGCTACGCTCGCATGGGCCTGTATGGCAAAGGGCTGCGACAGGCTCACAGGCTCAACAACTTCGCGACCCGCTCACGGCTGGCGAACACGGGGGCGTGGGTCACCGGCAACGCGATCGACCTGTACATCACACGCGGATCGATCGAAGCCTTCATTGCCATGGCCGCCAACGACGCCAGCACTCCGATCACGCCCTGGGGACGCTTCTCCATTCCGTTGAGCGAGCAGAACCTCTGGGAGCATGGCGGCGGTGGGCACTTGCTGACCTGACAAGGCGTGAAATCGCCGGCTGTTGCGCTGTCCGCGCAGCCGGCACCTGACAGAAATGCCAGTAGTCGAACATAAGCGGGGTCGCTAGGGTTCTAGTGCCACTCCGGCATTTCTCGACAAGGAGCTGAATAATGAGCGAGGCAAAAGTTGCAAAGGTGAAGATGTTCAACACCAAGCTGAAAGCAGGCTTCCTCGACTACGAGATCGATGAGGACGATGTCGTCCTCCCATCCGAGGCCGTGGGTTCGCTGGATTTGAAGAATGGCGACGAAGTATCGTTCGAGGTGATCAAAAAAGGCGATAAGCATCACGCCACCAACGTCAAACTCAAGTAACCCCTTCAGCACCCTGAAGGCTTGTGTTGAGCACTATGGACCTGCCCGACCACCGCGCGCTGCCTGCCCGTGCATGACCGCGACAGATACTGCGATCACGCTCGACAGGCAGTTCGCGTCACCGTGGCGACTTCCAATCTTCTGTCTACGGCTTGGCACTGTTCGTCCCGGGCTGGGCGGATGGCTGTTGCCAGACGATGCGCGTCGGATCAGCCTGATCATGGGTGGATTGGACGAATGTGCCGGATTGCGCAGGGATGTTCTGGTCCTGGAAGCTCAGCGCCTGCTGCTCGAACACCTGGCGCCGCGCATCGAACCGCAGGTCATGCCGCGCCACGTTGCCACCCCAGTCGTCCGAGGGCAGGGACAGGTAGCTGATGGCATAGGAAGGTTCGGTCATCGAGCCCATGACCAGGTACACGCCGTAATGATCCTCGCCGGGCGAGACGATCTTGTAGACGCCATTGTCGTAGTAATAGATGGTCGCCAGCTCGAAGGGCTTCTCGCTGTACATCACCTCGTACCTGAGCTGGTGAACGAAAGTCGGTTTGCCGACCTTGACGCTGATGTGCGAGGCGGGGCCATCCTCGGCCTGCACCAGCGCGCTCAGGCCCAAGGCAACCCCCATCAGCATGTGGCGTGCGTCCATCGCAAGTCTCCTCTCAGTGCGCATGAAGGCCCAAGCATAGGCGCCGAGGGCCGCGCGGTGCGGTACTCGGCGCCACAGAGACAGGTCTGACCGACTTCGGCGAGAAGCCCTACCCGGGTCAGAAGCCCATCGTCGCCGACAGCAGCCAGGTGCGCGGTGCCGACAGGGTCAGGCCGGTGGCGGTGCCCTCGGGCACGTTGGCCGAGGCCCAGTAGGTCTTGTCCAGCACGTTCTCGACGCTGGCGCGCAAGGTCAGGTCCTTGTCGCCCAGCTTGAGGGCATAGCGCGCGCCCAGGTCGTAGCGCTGCCAGGCATCGATCTTCTGCCGGTTGGCGGCATCCAGGTACTGATTTCCGGTATGGATCACCCGGGCACTGAGGGTCAGACCATCGACAGCGGGCAGGTCCCATTCCACACCCAGGTTAGCGTTGACCACTGGCGCGCCGATGGCCCGGTTGCCATCGTTGCGGCCGTTGGCGGTGCGGGTCTGCTCGGCGTCGAGGAACATCGCGCCCCCCAGCACACGCACACGCTCCAACGGCTCGCCGAACAGGCTGATCTCCAGGCCCTGGTTGCGCTGCTCGCCGTCGGCGCTGAGGTTGTTCTGCGCATCGGTGTAGTACGACGGCTTGTCGATTCGGAACACGCTGACGGTGGTACTGAAACGCCCCATGTCGTACTTGGCACCCACCTCCCATTGCTTGCTGCGATAGGGTGCGAACACTTTGCCCGCGTTGTTCGCCGTCTCCGGGGCCGTCTGCCCCTGGGTCAAGCCTTCCATGTAGTTGAAGTACAGCGATAGCTGATCCGTGCTGCGCCATACCAGGCCTACCGCCGGCGAAGTCGCGTGCTCGTCGTAGCGCTGGTCGGGCTCGCCGGGTTCGGAACTGTCCACCTCCACACGCTGCAAGCGTGCGCCCAAGGTCAGCAATACGGTGTCGTCGACAAAACTGAGGGTGTCGGCCAGGGCCAGGCTCGACAGCACGGTGTGGGTGTGCACCGGACTGTCCAGCGCCAGCGGCGCGCCAGGCTTGGGCAAGGCGACCGGCTGGTACAGGTTGCTGATGCCGCTGGCATAGCGCGCGCCGTTGTTGTCGAAGGTCAGGTCGAAACGGTTGAGGCTGACATTCAGCGTGTGGCCGACCGGCCCGGTGTCGAACCAGCCGCGCACGCCGACAGTGCCGGTGACCACGTCCTCATCGCGTTGGAAGGCGCGCGGACTGACGGTGAAACGCCCGGCCGAATTGACCACCTGCACGGCGTGGCGCATGAAATCGTAGTCGCCTTTGCGGGCGCCGAGGGCGCCATGCAGCATCCAGTTGTCGCTCAGGTCATATTCGCCGCGCACCGCGCCGAAGGTGTCCTTGGCCCGCGAATAGCTCCATGGCTGGGCGAAGTTGTGGTGCACGTCCTTGGCATCCGGCACCTTGAGCCCGGCGGCCAAGCCTACGCGCTCCATCGGTGCATCTACATCGCGCTGCTGATGGCCGAGGTCCAGGGACAGCCGCGTGCGATCGCCCTGCATGTCCAGGCCCAGCACCGTGGCCTCACGCTCGATGCGCTGGTGGTCCCATTCGGTGTCGCCGGCCTGGCGCAGCGCGTTCAGGCGCACGCCGAAGCGCTGTCCTTCGCCGAAACGACGCCCGATGTCCAGGTGCCCGCCGCCCTGCCCTGGGCTTGCGTACAACGCGGTGAACTCGGTCAGCGGGGTGTCGCCCGCGCGCTTGGGCTCGATGTTGACCCCGCCGCCGATGCTGCCGTTGGGCGCCAGACCGCCGAGCAGCGCGCCAGGGCCTTTGAGGATATCGACCCGCTCGATCATTTCCATGTCGATCGAATAGGTCGGCAGCACGCCATACAAACCGCCGTAAGCGACATCGCTGTTGTAGAGGCTGAAGCCGCGCACGGAGAATTGCTCGAAACGCCCGCCGGCCGGGTTGGTGCTGCGCACCGAAGGGTCGTTGGCCACGGCGTCGGCCAGGGTGCGGGCCTGTTGGTTCTGCAGCAGTTCGCTGGTGTAGGAGGTGACGCTCAGCGGCGTCTCCATGTAGTCGCGCTCGCCCAGCATGCCCAGGGTGCTGCGCCGCGACACCTGGCCGCCGGCGTAGCTGTCGTCGGCCATGCCCAGTCCCTGACCGTGCACGGTGGTCTCGGGCAGTACCTGCACACCCTCGACCGGCTCGACCTGATGCACCAAGGTATAGCTGCCTGGACCGGCCGGCACCAGCGTCAGCCCGGAGCCGCGCAACAAGGCGGCAAAGCCCTCTTCCACAGCGTACTCGCCCTCAAGGCCCAGGCTGCTGCGTCCGGCTACCAGTGCAGGATCGACCGACAGGCTGACGCCGGCTTGACCGGCAAACCGGGTCAGCACTGCGCCGAGACTGCCGCCGCCGACCTGGAAGCTGCGCCGTGGCGATTCCTCCGCCCAGGCACTGGCAGGCAGCCCCAGCGCAAGGAGCAGACCGGCACGCAGCAACTGCGTGGACAAAGGGCGTAACGAGGGGGAACGGGACATCCGCAAGGTTCTCTGCTCAGGGGTGGATACCCGTGATGACAAGCGAGTGAGTAAAAGGGGACAGCGCTCAGGCGATTTTCTTGCCTGGCGTCAGCGAGACCCAGTAGCGGGTACGGTAATGCACCTGAACAGGCAGGCTCGCGGCCAACAGTGCGAGGATGCGGTCGGTGTCGTCGAGCTGGAAGGTGCCGGTCACAGGCAGGCGTTCCACGGCCGGGTCCCAACGCAACACCCCTGGGCGATAGCGGTCCAGTTCACGCAGCAGTTCCCCCAGCGGCCGGTCGTCGACGATCAGCAGGCCCTGTTGCCAGCCGGGCAGTTGCGCATCGAATGCTTGCAGGCCGGTCACCGCGGCAGGCGCAAGGGTCGCCCGTTGCCCGGCCTGCAGCTGCAGCCTCGGTCCGGCCAGCGGTTGCAGGCTCACCCGCCCCCGACTGACCGACACCAGGCAGCCTTGATGCTGCTCGCGCACGCAGAGGCTGGCGGCCTCGGCCTGCAATACACCGTCGCGCGTCTGCACCCAGAGCTGCCCAGGCGAGTCCAGGCTGATTTCACCCTGCACCAGTTGAAGTCGATGGTGCCCCTCGGCGAAGTCCAGGTTCACCGCACTGGCGGTGTTCAACTGCAGGCGGGTGCCACCGGCCAACGCCACTGCCCGCCGCTCGCCGGTGGCCGTGCGCAGGTCGGCACGCCAGCTCGACAGCGGCAACTGGCGGTAGCCGGCCCAGGCGATCGGCGCCAGGACGGCGACGCCCAGCATCTGCCGCATCACCCGCCGACGCTCAGGATCGGGTCGGTCCAGACAGGCTACCGCCAGAGGCGCCGGTACCTGAGCGAAGCGTTGCCTGAGGGTTTGCGCCTTCTGCCACAAGGCCTCATGGGCGTCACTGCGCGCGCGCCACTGTTGGAGCGCACGCGCTTGATCGCCATCCAGCGGGCCAGCGTCCTGCAAGGCCAACCATCGCGCCGCCTCGCGGGCCAACTGGCGGGCATCGCCGCGGCCAGGGCTGGTCACAGGTCCGCCAGCAGGCAGTGTTCGTAAGCCTTGACCATGTAGCGCTTGACCGTGCGCTCGGACACCGCGAGGCGCTGAGCGATGCCAGCGTAATCCAGCCCTTCCAATTGCGACCAGAGAAAAGCGCGGCGTACGGCACTGGGTAGGCCGTCGAGCAACTCATCCAGCGCCTGCAGGGTTTCGAGCAGCAGCCAGCGCTGCTCAGGCGATGGCGCCAGGGCCTGCGGGAGGTTGGCCAAGGCCTGCAGGTACGCCTGCTCCAGGCTGCGCCGCTTGTAATGATTGACCAGCAGGCGACGCCCCACCGTCAGTAGATAGGCGCGCGGCTCCCTCAAGCCCGACAAGGCGCTGGTCTGCTGCGCCGCCAGCACGCGCAGAAAGGTGTCGTGGGTCAGATCCGCTGCGGCCCAGGTATCGCCCAGCCGCCGTTGCAGCCAGCCTTGCAGCCAACTGCGATGGTCACGGTAAAGGGTGTCGAAGCTGGAATCGGGCGCCGCGGCAGGCTCGGACATTCGAAGACACACTGAAGAGAACGGGGTACGAATGCGAGTGATTCTAATTAGTTCTCATGGGCGCGCCAAGCGCACCGCTGCAATAGGCGGCTTGATAACCGTGTTTGAAGGGGATTGGTCGTGCATGACGCGCTGCAGTGCACCGGGCATGCACCAAAGGCAGCGCTGAAACAGAATTATTTTCTGATGAGCCGAAATATCACTTGACCTGCAAATGATAACCATTATTATTGCACTCAGCCGGTCGAGAGACTGGCTGGATAACCTGGAGTCCTCAGGTCGGACGCTCAGATTATCTCCTCATCAGGCTAATCACGGTTTTTGACCCGGCTTTTTGCCGGGTCTTTTTTTTGGCTCTTCAGGCTAATGAAGAAGGGTTACCGCTTTGAATGGCCGCGATGATATCAAAGGCATAGCAATCGGTGAATGCGTGGCGCAGCAATTTGCGCAAACAGCACTTGAGAATCAATCTCGTTAAGATTAAGCTGAGCCGCGCATCAGGGAAGATGCCCCCTTCGTTCCCTCCCCGCGCAAGGAGCCGTCCATGAGCCGCCTATTGCTGCCCTTCGAGCACGATCCGCATGTCCCCCAGTGCGCGACCGAAAATGCGCTGCTACAGCACCTCGCACGCTTGCCACGCCGAGTGCAGCAGATTTTCCTGCTCAGCCGACTCGATCAGCTCGGTATCGCCGACATCGCCCAGCGCCTGGACCTACCCCTGGCGGCGGTCGAACGTCACCTGCTCCAGGCCCTGGACAGTGCTCGCCCGCGAGGCGATCAACTGGCGGGTGTCGCCGGACGCTGGTATGTGCGCTTGCAGAGTCCACAGGCCACGACGTGCGAGCGCATCGACTTCCGCCGCTGGCTGGACGCCTCGCCACAGCACCTGCACGCGTTCCGTCAGACCGAACTGCGCTGGCGCGCACTGTTGGCCCCGGCCAGACACCTAGGCGCAGACGGCTGGTACCGTCACGGACGTGCCGCGTTCTCCCTGGGCGGCTGCTCTGTTGCGCTGGTACTGGGCGTTGCTGCCGCACTGGCGCTCGGACTCCTGGCCTGAGATCGAACCTGCCCCGCGCCTGCCCCGAACCGCTCGTGGGTGTACAGTAGCGTCACAACAACGCCATAGGAGCCTGGCAATGACCGTGACGCTGTCCCCCCTGCAGATCGACTGCGACTTCGATTCCGGCAACATCCATGTCCTGGATGCCAACGACCCGCATCAGGTACACCTGGCTATTCGCCCCGACACCCACAGCGGCCATTATCAATGGTTCCACTTCAGGGCTAGCGGCCTGACGCCAGGGCAGCGCCACAGTTTCAGCCTCGACAATGCCCATGGCTCGTCCTATCCCAATGCCTGGGAGGGCTATCACGCGGTGGGCTCCTACGACCAACAGCACTGGTTTCGCATCCCCAGCACCTTCGACGGCACAGCCCTGACCTTCAGCTTGGACGCCGAACAGCCCATCGCCTGGTTCGCCTACTTCGAGCCCTACCCTCGCGCTCGCCACAACCAGTTGATCGAACGCGCCCTCAAGATCGACGGCGTCGAGTTGCTGGCCAGCGGGCGCAGCGTGCAAGGTCGCGATATTCCCTTGCTGCGCGCCAGCTCGGGGACGGGTACCCGGCGCAAGCTGTGGCTGATCGCCCAGCAGCATCCGGGCGAGCATATGGCCGAATGGTTCATGGAAGGCGTGATCGAACGCCTGGAATCCAAGGATCCCAGCCTTCAGCGCCTGCTCGCTGCCGCCGACCTGTACCTGATCCCCAACATGAACCCGGATGGCGCGTTCCACGGCCATCTGCGCACCAACTTCAAAGGCAAGGACCTCAACCGTGCGTGGCAGGACGCCAGCGTCGAACTCAGCCCGGAAGTGTTCTTCGCCCAGAGCCAGATGAAGCTGCACGGCGTCGACGCCTTCATCGACGTGCACGGCGACGAGGAGATCCCTCACGTGTTCACCGCCGCTTGCGAAGGCAACCCCGGTTATACGCCGCGCATCGCCGCACTCGAGGATCAGTTCCGCACCACGCTGTGTCGCCTGACGCCCGACTTCCAGACCACTCACGGCTACACCCGCGACCAACCTGGCCAGGCCAACATGACCCTGGCCTGCAATGCGGTGGGCCAGGCCCACGATTGCCTGGCGCTGACCCTGGAAATGCCGTTCAAGGATCACGATGACAACCCTGACCCACGCACCGGCTGGTCGGGCGCCCGCTCGGCGGCCCTGGCCGGTGCCGTGTTGCAGACGCTGGAGCAGATGATCGCGGTTCTGCGTTGAGCCAGCCTCTTCGCGAACGCACACCGCTATAGACGCAACGCGATCTCGAAACAGCGTCACGGGAAAGCTATATAAATTTCGCCGTGAAGCAGAACCTACCTTAATTCTTACTCTCAAATGGCCATGTTCCCGGCGAAAACCGTCACTTTCTGATACCTTGCATAGCACACACCTTGTTGCGCAGACGCCTATGGCCGCCCTGTGTGGCCATGACGGGAGAGTTTCCTTGACCACCGCTGAAAATGCCTTCGATCAAGCCGTTGAACGTTGCGCCCAGGAACCCATCCAGATCCCTGGCAGCATCCGCTCCCACGGCTTCATGCTGGTGCTCGACGAGCAGGATCTGCGCATTCTCCAGATCAGCGAAAATGCCAGCCAGTGGCTCGGCAGTACCGCCACCGACCTGATTGGCAAGACCCTGCCTACGCTGATGGAGGCCGGTTTCGATGCCCGTCGCCAACTCGAACGCCTGCCCGTCGACGAGATCTTTCCCTTCCACATCGGCGACGTGAAACTGCATGATGGCGCCCCCTGGACCGATTGTCTGCGCCTGTTGGTGCATCGCCATGATCAGGTGCTGATCGCTGAATTCGAGCCCTGCATGCCGTCCGCCGGTCAAGGCGATCAAGACGACTACTACCCCTTGGTGCGCGCGTTCGTCAGCAGTCTTCAGCAGGCCAGCAGTATCGAGGACCTGCTGCAGCAGTCGGTGCAGCAGGTCAAGCGCATCACCGGCTTCGGACGGGTCAAAGCCTACCGATTCGATGCCGAGGGCAATGGCCAGGTGCTCGCCGAAGTGGCAGACGCTGGCTACCCGCGCTATCAAGGCCTGTGTTTCCCAGCCTCGGACATTCCACGCCAGGCTCGCGAGCTGTACCGCATCAACCGCATTCGCCTGATCGAAGATGCCAACTACACGCCCTCGCCCTTGCTGCCGACGCTCAACCCGCGCACAGGTAAACCCCTGGACATGAGTTTCGCCGCGCTGCGCAGCGTCTCCCCCGTTCATCTTCAATACATGCGAAACATGGGGACGCTGGCCTCGATGTCGCTGTCGATCGTGGTCGAAGGTCAGCTCTGGGGCCTGATCTCCTGCCATCATGAGCAGCCGCGCGCGGTGGACTTCCGCACCCGCGCGGCCTGCGAGTTGCTGAGCAGCGTGCTCTCGCTGCAACTCGAAGCCCACGAGGCGCACAGCGCCACGCGCACCCTGCTCAACCTGCGCCAGCGTATCGTCCACATGCTCTCGGCCATGGCCGACTATGACAGCGTCAGCGACGGCCTGCTGAGCCTGCCCGAGGTATTCCTGGACTTCGCCGACGCCACGGGCGCGGCCATCATCAGTGCCGAACGGTGCGAGCTGATCGGCAGCACGCCCACCGAGGCGGTGATCAACGAGCTGGTGCAATGGTTGTCGCGCCGTGGCGACGATGCCGTTTTCAGTAGCGACAATCTGGGTCGCGATATCGCCGAGGTGCCAGAACTGACGAAGTACGCCGGCGGCCTGCTCGCCGTCGCGATTTCGCAGATTCACTCGCATTACCTGCTGTGGTTCCGTCCAGAGCAGGTGCGCACCGTCGATTGGGCCGGCCGACCGCTCAAGGAAATCAGCGTTCAAGGTAGTCTCAGCCCGCGCCACAGCTTCGACGCCTGGCATGAAGTGGTACGCGGCTTCAGCGCCCCATGGGATCCTTTGGTGATCGACGGCGCGGGCGAGCTGCGCACCGCAGTGCTGGGCATCGTGCTGCGCAAGGCCGAGGAAATGGCGCAACTGAGCGGTGAGCTGCAGCGCTCGAACAAGGAGCTCGAAGCCTTCTCCTACAGTGTCTCGCATGACCTGCGTGCACCGCTGCGGCACATCGCCGGCTACTCCGAGCTGCTCGGCGAAGTCGAGGGCCAAGGCCTGTCCGAACGCGGCCAGCGCTTCCTCAAGCACATTGGCGAGGCCGCGCACTTCGCCGGCTCGCTGGTGGACAACCTGCTCAATTTCTCGCAAATGGGGCGCTCGGCATTGCGCTTGTCGGATGTCGATCTCAATGCCCTGGTGGAGAACATTCTCCAGGAGTCGGCCCCGGACTACGCCGACCGCGAGATCGAATGGCACGTCGAGCGCTTGCCCAAAGTGATCGCCGACCCGGCGTTCATCAATCTGGTCCTGCAGAATCTGATCGGTAACGCAATCAAATACACACGCGGACGGCAGCCGGCGCGGATCGAGATCGGCGCGCTCCAGCACCCCGAAACGGTCGAGGTGTTCGTACGCGACAACGGCGTGGGTTTCGACATGACCTACGCCAGCAAACTGTTCGGAGTGTTCCAGCGCCTGCACCGCATGGAGGACTTCGAAGGGACCGGCATCGGGCTGGCCAGCGTGCGCCGCATCATCGAGCGGCACGACGGTCGAGTCTGGGCCGAGGGGGAAGTCGACAAGGGCGCCACCTTCCATTTCGCCCTGCCCGTCATCCGTTAACACCTGAGGTAACCTGACACATCATGCTCAAACCGATCTTGCTGGTCGAAGACAACCCCCGTGACCTGGAGCTGACCCTCCTGGCCCTGGAACGCAGCCAGTTGGCCAACGAAGTCATCGTGCTGCGCGATGGCGCAGACGCCCTCGATTATCTGCTACGCCGCAACGCCTATGCCGACCGCGACGACGGCAACCCTGCCGTCATGCTCTTGGACCTGAAATTGCCGAAGGTCGACGGACTTGAAGTGCTCAAGGAAGTGCGCGATACGCCAGAACTGCGCAGCATCCCCACGGTGATGCTGACCTCTTCGCGCGAGGAGCCCGATCTGCTGCGTGCTTATGAACTCGGCGTCAACGCCTATGTGGTCAAGCCGGTGGAATTCAAGGAGTTCGTCGCCGCCATCTCCGACCTGGGGATTTTCTGGGCCGTACTCAACGAACCTCCACCCGGCTCGCTGCGTCTGAATCGTCGCAGCAGCAACTGAAGGCGTCCTTGATGCAGCCCACCGCATTGAACCTGCTGATGGTCGAAGACAGCTCCATGGATGCCGAGCTGAGCTTGATGCGCTTGGAGCGCAGCGGTTTTCATGTCAAGGCGCAGGTGGTCTTCGATCACGCTGGGGTCGAAAAAGCCCTGCGCGAGGGCAACTTTGACCTGATCCTCTGCGATTGCGTGTTGCCCGGCTCTTCCGGCACCGACGTACTGGCCATCGCCCAGCACCTGGCGCCGGACGTGCCTTTCATCTTCCTGTCCGGCATCTATGGCGAAGAACACGCGGTGGAGATGATCCGCCTGGGCGCCACCGACTACGTGCTCAAGAAGAACCTGCCGTTGCTGCCCAAAGCGGTGCGACGGGCGCTGGCCGAGGTCCAGGAGCGTCAGCGCAGACGCCGTGCCGAGGAAGCGCTGGCCGATGTCGAGGCCCGCGCGCGCATCGCCATCGACGCTGCCGGCATGGGCACCTGGGACTACCGCCCCGCTGACGACCTGCTGCTGTGGGACGACCGCTGCAAGGCTTTGTTCGGCTTGCCCATCGACACCGAGATGAGCCTGGAGACCTTCTACGCCGGCATCCATCCCGAGGACGCGGCCTTCGTAAAGCAGGCCGTCATGCAATCGATGCAGCCTGACAGCGATGGTCACTACCGCGCCGAGTTTCGCAGCATTGCTCCCGGCAGGCCCGAGCCTCATTGGCTGCTGTCCACCGGGCAGACGCAATTCGTCGACGGTCGCTGCGTGCGCTTCTCCGGCGTGCTACAGGACATTCACACACAGCGCCAGGCCACCCAAGCGCTCAAGCAACTCAACGAGATGCTCGGCGAGCGCGTGGAGCGACGCACCCGCGAACGCGACCGCGCCTGGGAACTGTCGCAGGACTTGCTCGCGGTACTCAATAAAGACCTCACACCGGTGGCGCTTAACCCGGCCTGGGAGGCCGTGCTGGGCATCAGCCGCGAACGCCTGAGTCAGACCTCGCTGCTGCACCTGCTGCCCGAGCACGAACACGAGGCTTTCCTGGAAGAGCTCGCCGCCCTCGCCCACGGCCGCACCAGCGCCCGTTTCGTCGGCCGGATCCAGCACGCGGGCGGCCAGCAACGCTGGCTGTCCTGGGTCGTGGTACCCGAAGACACCCTGCTCTATGTGGTGGCCCGCGATATCACCAGCGAGCGCGAGTCTGCCCTCGGCCTGGCCGAAGCCA
The DNA here is from genome assembly GCF_030658255.1 of Pseudomonas sp. RAC1. Lineage (NCBI taxonomy): Bacteria > Pseudomonadati > Pseudomonadota > Gammaproteobacteria > Pseudomonadales > Pseudomonadaceae > Pseudomonas > Pseudomonas sp. RAC1. Next base: position 632,742 of record NZ_JAUTXS020000038.1, on the reverse strand, counting down.
ACAGTCGCCTGCGCGACCAGATTCTCGAACGCGAGCGTATCGAGGCGGCGCTGCAGCAGATGCAACGCCTGGAGGCCGTCGGCCAACTGACCGCTGGCGTGGCGCACGACTTCAACAACCTGCTGACGGTAATACTCACCGGCGCCAGCTTCGTCGAGCGCGACCTGAACAAAGGCGATCTGGAGAAGGCGCGCAGCCGCCTGAAACACGTGCGCGAAGCCGGTGAGCGGGGTGCCAAGCTCACCTCGCAGTTGCTGTCCTTCTCCCGCCGCCAACGTCTCGAGCCCGTGCCCCTGAATATGAACCGCACGCTGGGCGGCCTCGAGGAATTGCTGCGCCGTACCTTGGGCGGCAACATCTCGGTGCGGCTGGACCTGGACGACAGCCTGTGGCAGGCGATGACCGACCCGACCCAGACCGAGATGATCATCCTGAACCTGGCAATCAACGCCCGCGATGCCATGCCGGCCGGTGGTCAGCTCACCCTGACGACGCGCAACACCCGGATCGAAAGCCGCGCGCAGCGTCCCGAAGATCCCGAGCCGGGCGATTACGTCATGCTGTCGATCCGCGACACGGGTTGCGGCATGAGCGAGGACGTGGTGGCACGGGTATTCGAACCCTTCTTCACCACCAAGGACATCGGCAAGGGCTCCGGACTGGGCCTGGCCCAGGTGTTCGGCTTCGCCAAGCAGTCCGGGGGTGGCGTGCGCATCGAGACCACGCCCGAGGTCGGCACACGGGTCAGTGTGTATCTGCCAGCGGTCAAGCAGATCGAGACGAGCGAGCCGCAAACCACTGGTACACCCCAGACCAGCTCGTTCAACGGTCATGACCGCGTGGTCCTGCTGGTGGACGACGATCATCTGGTGCGCGACATGCTCGGCGATGTGCTGCGCCTGTACGGCTACCAAGTGCGTCAGGCGCACAGTGGCGAGCAGGCCCTGGCGCTGCTCGATGAACAGATCGACCTGCTGCTGACCGACTTTGCCATGCCCGAATTCAATGGCGCGCAGTTGGCCGCGGCCGCGCGTGAGCGCTACCCACAGTTACCCGTGGTTTTTCTCACCGGCTACGCTGAACTGGAAGGTCTCGAACTGCCCGGCAGCCTGGTGATGCAAAAGCCTGTGCAAGCCGAGGAACTGACACGCGCCTTGAACGAATTGCTGGCAAGCGGCTGAAGCATGAAACGGCGCGCTTCGGCGCGTCAGGCTTTTCGAGGGGAAACGAAAAATCCCCAGACCGAAGCTTCGGCTGGAGAACTTTAAATCTGGAAGGAAATGGCAGGGGCGGCTGGATTCGAACCAACGCATGGCAGGATCAAAACCTGCTGCCTTACCGCTTGGCGACGCCCCTGTAGAGAATTCACTGACAGCTGCGAGTGCTGCTGTGCTGGAATGGGCCGAACTTTACCAACAAAATTTGTCTCTGGGAAGCCCCAGCGTAAAAAAAATTGTCGGAAAACAGCAAGTTACTGGTCAGACAAGCGCACGACTTGCATTTTGTCGACCCTCCCGTCGCCTGCGCCTGACTCAGCCAATCGTTTACCCAACCATCCGTCGCTTTTTTACCGCTTCGCTTCAATACAATGGTCGCCGCTGATTCCAAGCAATTACCCCACTTGCGCATCACAAGGACAGCGCCATGCCAGTCTCACACGATCTGTATCAGGACCTGCACTACCCACGCGAAATCGTTCAGCAACGCCGCCAGCATGATAAAGACCTCGACCGTCTGCTTGACGACTACACGGACATCGACAACCAGGTGCTGGCCGCCGAAGCCATTTCGGCCGGCAACTTCGAGGACGACGATCTGCGCCGTCTCAAGGAGCGCCGCCTGAGCATCAAGTTCATGATCGAGCGTCAGTTGGAACGTAAAGCCTGAACGAAGCGTGTCATCCCGTCATGCGATAGGTCCCCCGCCCATTTGCGACTGGTCAAACGACGCAGGCTCGCGCAAGCTGCGTCTGCACCCGCCTCTTGGAGCCGTCACATTGCCTGCCTGGATGCCCACTGCGCTGCGTCAACTGGCTCAGCGCCCGCAAACATCCGATACCGATCGGACCCTGATCTCGCACTTCACGTCTTTGGCCCAGGCTCGCGGTTATCGTCTAAGCGATAGCCAACGCCAGGTCATCGACTGCATGGCCACTGAGCTTGCCGCACTGGCCCACGGCAAGGCTCGCAGCCTCTACCTGCATGGTTCGGTAGGCCGCGGTAAGAGCTGGCTGCTCGATGGGTTCTATCAGGCGGCGCCTGTCGCGGCCAAGAAGCGCCTGCATTTCCACGACTTCTTCGCTCGGCTGCACCAAGGCATGCATGAGCACCGCAGCCAGCCCGATGCCCTCGCGGCCACACTCGACGCGCTGCTGGGCGAGTGCCAGGTGCTGTGCTTCGATGAGTTCCACGTCCACGATATCGGCGACGCAATGCTGCTTACCCGACTATTCGGCGCTCTGTTCGAGCGCGGCGTGTTCCTGCTGCTCACCTCCAACTACGCGCCTGAAGGCTTGCTGCCAAATCCGCTGTACCATCAGCGTTTCGAGCCGGTGATTCGCTTGATCAACGCGCGCATGCAGGTGCTGGAAGTGGGCGGCGATACCGACTTTCGCACATTGCCGGCCAACCGCCAGCAGCAGCGCTTCACCCAGGGGCGATTCGTCTGGCCTGCTGACGCTGCGCAGCGCCAGGCCCTGGCACTGCCCGAGGTGCAGCCGCAGCTCCTGGAGGTCAACCGGCGTCCGCTGCGCGCCCTGTATAGCCAAGACCGACAGGTGATGTTCGCCTTCGACGACTTGTGCGAGCAGCCCACGGCGGTGATCGACTACCTGGCCCTGGCTGAGCGTTTCGATGACTGGATCATCGACGGACTGGACGATCTGTCGAACTGTTCGCTCGCCGCACAGCAGCGTTTCATCAACCTGATCGATGTCTTGTACGACCAGGACAAGCGCCTGCAGGTGCTGGCCAAGCACAGCCTCGACCAAAGCCTGGGCGGCGCGATCGCCGACCTGATGCGCACCCGCAGCCGCCTGGGTCAATTGCAGCAGACCGGCCCACTCACCTAGGCTCATCCCGCCCGAGGCAACCCCGCCAGCACCTGTTCGATTTCACCCAGCACCGCCACATCGTCCAGCGTCGACGGTGGTACGTAGTCCTGGCCATCGGCGATCTTGCGCAACACAGCCCGCAGGATCTTGCCCGAGCGGGTCTTGGGCAGGCGCTTGACCACACGCACGCGCTGGAAGCACGCCAACGCTCCGATCTGCTCGCGTACGCTGGCCACCAGTTCGGCCTGGACCTGCTGCTCACCGATGCCCTGCCCGTCCTTGAGCACCACCAGTGCCAGCGGCACCTGCCCTTTGATCTCGTCGTGCACGCCAATCACGGCACACTCGGCGACGGCTGGATGCTGCGCCACCAGATCCTCCATCTCACCGGTGGACAGGCGATGGCCGGAGACGTTGATCACGTCATCGGTGCGACCCATGATGTAGACGAAACCCTCGTCGTCCAGATAACCGCCATCACCGGTGTGGTAATAGCCGGGGTAGCGCTGCAGGTACGCCTGCACGTAGCGCGAATGGTCGCCCCATAACGTCTGACTGCAGCCTGGCGGCAACGGCAGGGCGATGACGATGGCGCCTTGCTGGTTCGCCGCCACGGGGCGTCCTTCGTCGTCCAGCACCTGCACGTGGTAGCCCGGCACCGCACGATTGCTCGACCCCGGGCGCGCTGCACTGCCTTCCAGGCCTACGCAGGGCGCGGTCACCGGCCAGCCCGTCTCGGTCTGCCACCAGTGGTCGTGCACCGGCTTGCCCGTGACCCGCTCGAGCCACTCATGCGTAGCCGAGTCGAGTTTCTCCCCAGCCAGGAACAGCTGGCGCAGCGAACTCAGGTCGTGACTGCGGACCCCCTCGCCGTGCGGGTCTTCCTTGCGGATCGCGCGCATGGCCGTGGGCGCGCAGAACAGCCCATTGACCCGGTACTGTTCGACAATCCGCCAATAGGCCGCCGCGTCCGGCGTGCGGATCGGCTTTCCTTCGTACAGCACCGTGGTGCACCCGCACATCAGCGGGCCATAGACGATCAGTGAATGCCCGACCACCCAGCCGACATCGGAAATGCCCCACCACACATCGCCCGCCTGCATGCCGTAGACATGGCGCATGGCGTAGCACAGCGCAACCGCGTTGCCGCCATTCTCGCGCACGATGCCTTTGGGTTTCCCGGTGGTGCCGGAGGTGTACATGATGTACAGCGGATCGCCCGCGTCCAGCACCGCCGGCGCCACCGATTGCGCGCCAGCGACGGCTGCCTCCCAGTCAAGGTCGCGAACAGGCTCAAGCGCGGCCGTGGCCTGAGCTCGCTGCAACACCACCACGTGCCGAGGCTGATGCCGGGCCAGCATCAAGGCCCGATCGACCAGCGGCTTGTATTCGATCACCCGATCGAACTCCAGGCCGCAGGAGGCGGTGAGCACCAGCGTTGGACGTGCATCATCGATGCGCAGGGCCAGTTCATTGGCGGCGAATCCGCCGAACACCACTGAATGCACCGCACCGATCCGCGCGCAGGCCAGCATGGCCATGGCCGCCTGCGGCACCATGGGCATGTAGATGATCACGCCATCGCCCTTGCCCACCCCCAGCTCACACAGCAGCCCCGCCAGACGCGCCACCTCATCGCGCAACTGGGAGTAAGTGAAGCGCTGGGCGACACCCGTCACAGGCGAGTCGTAGATCAACGCCACCTGCTCGCCGCGCCCCAGCTCGATCTGTCGATCCAGCGCCAGGTAGCTGCTGTTCAAGCGGCCGTCGGCGAACCAGCGCTGAGTGCCGTCGGCATGGGTTTGCAAGGTGACGCTGGGCGTGCGGTACCAGGCGAGCGAATCGGCCTGGGCCTGCCAGAAGCGGGCGGGGTCGGCAATGGACTGGGCATAGCTGTGCTGATAGGTCATTGGTTCGCAACCCGTTACTTGTTGTTATCGAAGGGCCAGCCTTGAGTATGGCCCGCCGCGGCCGAGGCGCAATCGGACTTGGCTCGCAACCCTTGTGCAGATTTGCAATGCCCCGGTCGGGCACTAGAATGGCCGTCCAACGCCTCATAGACGCCCCGCATGCACAGCCTCGAAGACCTCAAAGCCGGCCGCCTTCACGGCCTTACCCGCCTGGACCTGTGCCAGGGCCTGAGCGAATTCCCCCGGGAAATCTTCGCACTGGCCGACACCCTCGAAGTCCTCAACCTCACCGGCAACGCCCTGCACGACCTGCCCGAGGACTTGCACCGGCTGACTCGGCTGAAGGTACTGTTCTGCTCGGAAAACCGTTTCGAGCACGTGCCCCGCGCTGTCGGTCGCTGCGAGCGCCTGGAGACGGTGGGCTTCAAGAGCAACCGTATCCACCAGCTCGACGCACACGCCTTGCCCGCCAGCCTGCGCGCGCTGGTGCTGACTGATAACCGGCTGGAGCGCCTTCCCGAGGCATTGGGCGACTGCTCGCAACTACAGAAACTCATGCTGGCCGGCAACCGCCTGACCGCCCTGCCCGATAGCCTGGCGCGCTGCGAACGACTGGAGCTGCTGCGCATCGCCAGCAACCGCCTCACCGCCCTGCCCGACTGGCTGCTGCGTATGCCTCGTCTGGCTTGGCTGGCCTACGCCGACAACCCGCTGCCTCAAGCACTGCGCGCACCGGCGGTGCAGGCGAGCTGCCCGCGCATCCACTGGGCACACATCGCATTGGGCAAGGAGCTCGGGCGCGGCGCCTCAGGCCTGATCCATCTGGCCCATTGGCATGCGCATCCAGACCCGGTCGCAGTGAAGCTCTACAAAGGCGAAATCACCAGCGACGGCTCGCCACTGGCCGAAATGATCGCCTGCCTGGCCGCAGGCGATCATCGTCAGTTGGTGCGAGTGATCGGGCGCATCGACGATCATCCACTGCAACGCCCAGCGCTGGTGATGCAGTTGATCGACCCCAACTGGTTCAATCTCGCAGGCCCTCCAAGCCTGGGCAGTTGCACCCGCGACAGCTATCCCGACGCGCGGCGACTGGCGCTACCCGCCGCGCGCCGTCTGCTTGCCGGCATCGCCTCGGTATCGGCGCACCTGCATGCCCGCGGGATCAACCACGGCGACCTGTACGCCCACAACATCCTCTGCGACACCGAAGGTGATTGCCTGCTCGGCGACTTCGGCGCCGCCTCGTTCCATCCGCCTAGCACGGACACCGAGACGGCAGCCGTCGAGCGGCTCGAAGTACGGGCCTTCGGTATTCTGATCGAAGAATTGCTCGACGGCTGCGACCAGGACGACACATCGCTGCGCAGCCTGGCGCAGCGCTGCCAACAGCCCGATGTCAGCGCTCGGCCAGGCTTTGCTCAGCTCGTGCAATGGCTGAGCAGATGACGCCTGAGCCCGGCGATCAAGTCGGTCTGGGTGATGACCCCGGCTAGCCTGTGCTCATCGAGCACCAGCAGACAGTGAACGCCGTGCTCGCTGAGCAGGGGCAGCAAGCCTTCCAACGGATGGTCGCTGCCGACGCTGACAAGCCGCTGGCTCATCACTTGAGCCACGCGTAGCGGCCGGCGACCGAACATCCCGCGCCAACCCAAGCGTCCACGCGCCATAACCGCTGACAGCAGATCGCCCAGCTCGACCACGCCTACCACCTGATCGCCTTCGCGCACAGGCAGCGTCTTCAAATGATGCTGAGCCATCAATGCGCATGCCTGCTCCAGCGTGGTCTCGGGCGCTGCGACCTGCACGTCCCGCGACATGACCGAGGCCGCAGTGAGGCCGCCGACCGTACGCCGCAACGCGCGCTGTTCGGTGGCCCGAATGATGCGTTCGAGCTCATCAGGGGTGACGTCGACGAACTCGCCGAGGTCTTCCAGGGCCTGATCAAGATCGGCCCGGCTGATACCGACGCGCTCGGCAGGCGCCGGATCATGGGTGTGATGCAGGTCTTTGAGCGGCGCCGCAGCTTTGGGATAGCGCACGCCGGTCAGACGGTTGTAAAGCACGGCCACGATCACCAGGATCACGGCGTTGAGCATCACCGGCTCGAGCAGATGATCGCCCAGTGACACCAACCCCGGATCGGCCAGCACCGCACTGACGGCCACCCCGCCGCCCGGCGGATGCAGACAGCGCAGCGGGCACATCAATAGCAGCGACACGCCCAGCGCCAGTGCGGCAACCCACAATTGCCCGCCCAGGGCCTCGCGCAGCAGCAGCCCAAGCAGCGCAGCCACGGCATAACTGCCCAACACTGGCCATGGCTGGGCCAAGGGGCCGGAGTGCACAGCGAACACTAGTACTGCCGAAGCCGCCAGTGGCCCCAGCAGATGCAGGGCGATAGAGGGGCCGTATGCCAGGCTGCACAGCCAGCCGGCCAGGAACAGCGCCACCAGTGCGCCGACGCCAGCGCGCAGCCACTGAGCGGGCGGAATGTTCAAGGGCGCTGGCAACAGGTGACGCAGACGACGTTCAGCAGGCGGGACAGACATGGGCGCGAACAGATTCCTGAGGGTTAAGCAAGGGAGCGCGCCCAGCCAACGGGCATAGGCCGGCCGCAGATTCAAAGGTGGACCATTCTGCCGCTTGGCATGCAGCACGACTACCGCAAAAACGTGAGCCTGGGCCGCAGTTTTTTTGATCTGTGAACGCTCGGAGCGCCCTATCGCCGAGCAAGGCCTGAATCGATCCGGTCCAGCGAGTCCGAGTTTTCCCTTTCACGACAATGAGTTGTAATCCTTGATGGAGGTCAGTATTACTTCAGTGACGCCCGCCGACAAACGCGGTTTTCGACGCACTTGATTCCACCTCGGAATGAACTTCACCTCACCTCACTGGAAATGCCCGTCATGTCCAAACGCCTGATGCCCTCCACCACCGCCCTGCAGTGCTTCGAAGCGGCAGCCCGCCACCTGAGTTTCACCCGTGCGGCACAGGAGCTTCACCTCACCCAGAGCGCGGTGAGCAAGCAGGTGGCGCAGCTCGAGGACATGCTCTGTCACCCGCTGTTCCAGCGTATCCGGCGGCGCCTGCACCTGACGCCCGCCGGGGCGCTGTACCTCACCGAAGTGAACAAGATCCTCACCCAGATCGACATGTCCAGCCGCTACATCCTCAGCTACGGCGACGAGACCGAGGTGCTGCGCATCGCCACCCAACCCACCTTTGGCGCGCGCTGGCTGGTACCGCACCTCAAAGGCTTCGGCGAACGCTACCCGCGCATTCACCTGGACGTGCGCAACGAGCTGGAGCCGTTCGATCTGGTGCAGGCCAAGGCCGACATCGCGTTTTTCTTCGGCCAGGGCACCTGGCCGGGCGCGACCTGTCTGGAGCTGTTCAGCGAGGAAGTGGTGCCGGTATGCGCCCCAACGCTGCTGCACAGTCACCGCTTCGACAGCGCCCAGTCACTGACCGAGCACCGCCTACTGCAATGCGCCTCACGCCCGGAGGCCTGGCACGAATGGTTCCTGGGTCTGGGCCTGGAGAGTCAGAACAGCTATCACGGCCCGCGCTTCGACACCTTCTACCTGTGCATCCGCGCCGCCATCGCCGGCTGCGGCATCGCGCTGATTCCGCGCTACCTGGTGGCCGAAGAACTGCAAGAAGGCAAGCTGGTGGTGCCTTGGGATCATCCGCTGCCCAGCAACGGCCGACACTTCATGGCCCATGCCGAACACGCTGCCGAAGTGCCCAAGGTCAGGGCCTTCGTGGCGTGGATTCAGGAGCGCGTGGCAGCAGAGGCTTGACCGCCGCGAACCACACAACATCGGGGTCAGGAATTGAGGGAATGACCCCAATCGAATAATTCGTTTGCCCGGCGTGGCCCGTCACGCTTGGATAACGCGACATTCGAACAAGGTTACGCATGCCCATGAATCAGGACAGTATCAGCCAGTCCATCGCCATCGTTCATCCCATCACCCTCTCTCACGGCTGCAACGCCGAAGTGTGGGATACCGACGGCAAGCGCTACATCGATTTCGTCGGCGGAATCGGCGTGCTCAACCTGGGCCACTGCAATCCGGCGGTGGTCGAAGCGATCCAGGCCCAGGCTGCCCGCCTGACCCATTACGCGTTCAACGCCGCGCCCCATGCCCCGTACCTGGCGTTGATGGAACGCTTGAGTGCGTTCGTTCCACTCAGCTATCCGCTGGCCGGCATGCTCACCAACAGCGGTGCCGAGGCGGCCGAGAACGCCTTGAAGGTAGCCCGCGGCGCGACCGGCAAACGCGCGGTGATTGCCTTCGACGGCGGCTTCCATGGTCGCACCCTGGCCACCCTGAACCTGAACGGCAAAGTGGCGCCCTACAAGCAGCGAGTCGGCGAGCTGCCCGGCCCCGTCTACCACCTGCCTTATCCCAGCGCCGATACCGGCGTCACCTGTGACCAGGCGCTCGCTGCGCTGGAGCGCCTGTTCAGCGTGGAAATTGCCGTCGAAGACGTGGCGGCATTCATCTTCGAACCCGTTCAGGGCGAAGGCGGCTTTCTCGCCCTCGACCCAGCGTTCGCCCAGGCCCTGCGCCGGCTGTGCGACAGCCTTGGCATCCTGCTGATCGCCGACGAAATCCAGTCGGGATTCGGCCGTACCGGGCAGCGCTTCGACTTCCCTCGCCTGGGCATCGAGCCGGATCTGCTGTTGCTGGCCAAGAGCATCGCCGGCGGCATGCCGCTGGGCGCCGTGGTGGGTCGCCGCGAACTGCTCGGCGCCTTGCCCAAGGGCGGGCTGGGCGGCACCTACTCAGGCAATCCAATCGCCTGCGCGGCGGCACTGGCCAGCTTGGAGCAGATGAGCGACACGAACCTGGCCACGTGGGGTGAACGACAGGCCCAGGCCATCGCGCAGCGCTACCAACGCTGGCAGCAGGTCGGGCTGTGTCGGTATCTGGGACGACTGACTGGCGTCGGTGCCATGCGCGGCGTCGAACTGGTCAATCAGGACGGCAGTCCGGCGCCCGCGCAATTGGCCCAAGTGCTGGAACGCGCAAGGGCGCGCGGCTTGCTATTGATGCCCAGCGGCAAGGCTCGCCACATCATTCGCCTGCTGGCCCCGCTGACCATCGAGCCACACGTGCTCGAACAGGGCCTGACGATTCTCGAACAGTGCCTGGCGGAACTGGACTGAGGCTTAAAGACCCAGTTCCTGCGGCGTGAGCATGTCCGATTCGAACGCGATCCAGCCGCCTTCGAGTTCGGCATGGCCGTTGACGATGGGGCCGTAGTACACCAGGCCGTTCTCCAGCGTGACGCAGATGTGCGTGGCGGACTTCTCGGGTGCGGCCAGGGTGCCGACGAAATGCACTTTCTTGAGGGTTTCGGTTACCGCTTCCAGGCCGACACGCATGCCGGGATGCTCCGAAGCCTCAGCGTCTCCACCTCGATCTTCAGCGCTGATGGTCACGGTGGCGATGTACGGATACTGGGTGCTCAAGCGCGAGTCCTCGGGGTGCGAGTGAAGGGGCGCGTAGAGTACGGCAGGCGCTCGCCCTTGTCTCTAGCCAACCGACGGGCCAAGCGGGAGATGATCTGCAGGGCCTGATCTGTTAGGGTGCCCGGCGATGCACGCCCCACCAGACGAGGACACTCCGTGAGCGCCGAACAACCCCTGATCGCCGACCTGTTCGAGGTCGACAAACGCTTGACCCTCAAACCTGTCGTGGACTTCAACGCCTACCTGCGCAACGTCTTCGCTGACGGCCCTTGCCGCTGTCATCGCTGCCTGGAACTGAACGGCCACGAAAGCGGCTTCAGCCACCGCCACACCTTCACCTTCGACGATCGCACGGTGCACCGCCGCTTCGCCAACAGCGCGGGCAGCGACGTACTGCAGATGCTGAAGAAGGCTTGGCTGTCGTACACCAAGAATGAGCTGCCACTGGCCGGTCAGCTCGACCTGGACACCGTACGCACCTTCACCGACGCCGCCCTGCATGCGCGTCTGCTGGCCCTGCTGCCGGCCAGCGGTCTGGCCCGCGAGGTCGAAGGTGCCTGGATGCTGCAGGCCCAGGTCGACTGAAGTGCCTGCAGCCTATCCCGTTCAGTGCTGCTCGCCCGCCCGCCTGAGCAGCTTCTTGCAGCGATCGGACAAGTGCACCACCCGCAGGTGCTTGCCCGCCTTGGCGTAACGCTCGCGCAGGGTCTGCAAGGCGGCGATCGCCGAATAGTCGACGAAGCTCAGGTGCTTGCAGTCCAGCGTGACGTTGACCGGATCCTGGGCGGGGTCGAACTGATTGAGAAACGGCGTGGTCGAGGCGAAGAACAGCGTGCCGTGCACCTGGTAGCGCTTGCCCCCTTCCCCATCCTCATGGCTGTCGGCATACAGCTCGCGGGCATGCTGCCAGGCGAAGTTGATCGCAGCGATGACGATACCGAACATCACGGCCATGGCCAGGTCGGTAAGCACCGTCACCACCGTCACCGCGACGATCGCCAGCACGTCGCTCAGCGGCACCTTGTGCAACACCCGCAGGGAGGCCCAGGCGAAGGTCTGCTGGGCGACCACGAACATCACGCCCACCAGCGCGGCCAGCGGAATGCGCTCGATCAGCGGCGACAGGAACAGCACGAACAACAGGATCATCACCCCCGCCACCACGCCAGAGAGCCGCCCGCGCCCGTTGGAGCTGAGGTTGATCACCGTCTGACCGATCATCGCGCAGCCGCCCATGCCGCCGCACAGCCCCGAGACCATGTTGGCTGCGCCCAACGCCACGCATTCGCGGTCGGGAAAGCCACGACTCTCGGTGATTTCGTCGGTAAGGTTGAGGGTCAGCAGGGTTTCCAGCAGGCCCACCATGGCCATCAGCACGGCATAGGGCGCGATGATCTTCAGCGTCTCCAGGCTCCAGGGCACATCCGGCCAGGCCAGTTGCGGCAGACCACCGGCGATGTGCGCCATGTCGCCGAGGGTGCGGGTCGGCAGTTCGAACAGGTAGACCAGCAGGCCCACGCCCAGGATCGCCACCAGTGCTGGCGGCACCGCGCGGGTGAGTTTCGGCAGCAGGTAGACCACCAGCATGGTCAAGGCCACCAGTCCGACCATCAGGTACAGCGACAGGCCGTTGAGCCACTGCTCGCCGTCCTTGAAGTGCTCGAGCTGGGCCATGGCGATGACGATCGCCAGACCGTTGACGAAACCGAGCATGACCGGATACGGCACCAAGCGCACCAGCTTGCCTAGGCGCAACATGCCAAACAGGATCATCACCACCCCGCCCAGCAGTACGGTCGCCAACAGGTATTGGGCACCGTGCTGCACCACCAGGGCGACGATCACCACCGCCATCGACCCGGCAGCGCCTGAGATCATGCCTGGACGCCCGCCGAACAACGCGGTCAGCGTACAGATGATGAACGCGCCATACAGGCCCATGAGCGGGTTCAGGTGTGCCACAAGGGCGAAAGCAATGCACTCCGGCACCAGGGCGAATGAGGTGGTCAGGCCGGCGAGCACGTCGGCGCGAAGTCGAGCAGGTTTCATGAAAATCCTGTGAGAGGTCTGCTCAGAGCCAAGCCACAAGGCCTCGCTGGAGGAGGGACAAAAGGAAGGGGCGCGATGTTACGGAATTTGTCAGGCAACGGCCACCGTGGTTCCCGTTCAGGTGACCTTGCTTTCATATCGCTGTGATCCAGACCCGGCACGATCCAGGCAAATTTGCCATCATGTGTGTTCCATCTGTGGAGATCACCCCCATGCCGCTACGCCCCCTCGTCGCCGCCCTGCTGCTGGCGGCCAGCCTCAGCGCCAGCGCCGCCACCGAAGTGCTGCCCCTGCAGCACCGCAGCAGCGCCGAACTGCTGCCCACCGCCCAGTCGTTTTTGGGCAAGGACGGCACGGTGAGCGCCTTCGAAGACAAGCTGATCGTCAACGCCAGCCCCGAGCGCATCGATGATCTGCGCAGCCTGCTGCAACAACTCGACACCGCCCCCAGGCGCCTGCTGATCAGCGTCGACAATGACGACAGCAACTACCAGGACGCCCGCGGCAACGCGCAGATCATCCAGTACGGCACCCGCAACCGCGAAGGCGGACTGCAGCAGATCCAGGCCAGCGAAGGCCAGCCTGCCTTGATCCAGACGGGCAAGAGCATCCCCGTCACCAGCACCTCCAGCGACGGCTATGGACGGGTGCAGAGCGATACCCGCTACCGCAATGTGACCCAGGGCTTCTATGTCACGCCGAGCGTGACGGGTGAAACGGTTCGTCTGCAAATCACCACCAATAACGACCGAATGAGCCACGAACGTCCGGATGTAGTGAATGTGCAGAGCACCGACACGACGGTCACCGGCAAGCTGGGCCAATGGATCGATCTGGCGGGGTACAACCAGCAGAGTGACGCCAACACCGCGCCTTCCACCCTCACCTACAGCACCCAACGCGGCGAAAACATGACCCTTCGGGTAAAAGTCGATCTTGTGGACTGATCCCACGCCGTTCGAGGCCTCGACCAAAGGCCTGAAAAGTGACTATGGAGTCGTATTAGACCAAAGATGTAGTGCCATAAGAAAACCACTACAAAACGTTTGACAGGGTAATTTCGCCAGGGGCATGATGGCCCCGCTCCCGCTGATCAGGGGCCCTGAGAAGGGCCTTGCCGCGCGCTTTCGCTGCTTTCATCGAAAGGACATCCGCCCCCTGACTGCGCGCCCGGAGCATCAGCACACTTACCTTCAAGATCGATGCGACGAGGTTTATTTCCATGGCACTGACACGCGAACAGCAAATTGCAGCCCTCGAGAAAGACTGGGCCGAGAACCCGCGCTGGAAAGGCGTGACCCGTACCTATACCGCCGCCGATGTCGTTCGCCTGCGCGGCTCCCTGCAGCCGGAGCACACCCTGGCACGCCTGGGCGCCGAAAAACTGTGGAAGCTGGTCACCCAAGGGGCCCACCCGTCCTTCCGCCCGGAAAAAGACTTCGTCAACTGCATGGGCGCCCTCACCGGCGGCCAGGCCGTGCAGCAGGTAAAAGCCGGCATCCAGGCCATCTACCTGTCGGGCTGGCAGGTGGCTGCCGACAACAACTCCGCTGAGTCCATGTACCCTGACCAATCCCTGTACCCGGTCGACTCGGTACCGACCGTGGTCAAGCGCATCAACAACTCGTTCCGCCGTGCCGACCAGATCCAGTGGAAAGCCGGCAAGAATCCAGGCGACGAAGGCTACATCGATTACTTCGCACCGATCGTGGCTGACGCCGAAGCTGGTTTCGGCGGCGTGTTGAATGCCTACGAGCTGATGAAGAACATGATCGAGGCAGGCGCCGCTGGCGTTCACTTCGAAGACCAGCTGGCCTCGGTGAAAAAATGCGGCCACATGGGCGGCAAAGTATTGGTGCCTACCCAGGAAGCTGTTCAAAAGCTGGTGGCTGCGCGCCTGGCTGCTGACGTATCGGGCGTACCGACAATCATCCTGGCCCGCACCGACGCCAACGCTGCCGACCTGCTGACCAGCGACTGCGACCCGTACGACCAGCCTTTCGTCATTGGCGAACGCACCCGCGAAGGCTTCTACAAGGTGCGCGCCGGCCTCGACCAGGCCATCGCCCGCGGCCTGGCCTACGCGCCGTATGCCGACCTGATCTGGTGCGAAACCGCCAAGCCAGACCTGGACGAAGCCCGCCGCTTTGCCGAAGCCATCAAGAAGGAATACCCGGACCAGATCCTGTCTTACAACTGCTCGCCATCCTTCAACTGGAAGAAGAATCTGGACGACGCCACCATCGCCAAATTCCAGCGCGAGCTGTCGGCCATGGGCTACAAGCACCAGTTCATCACCCTGGCGGGTATCCACAACATGTGGCACGGCATGTTCAATCTGGCGCACGACTACGCCCGCAACGACATGACCGCCTATGTGAAGCTGCAGGAGCAGGAATTCGCCGACGCCAGCAAGGGCTACACCTTCGTGGCGCACCAGCAGGAAGTGGGCACCGGTTACTTCGATGACATGACTACTGTGATTCAGGGTGGGGCGTCGTCGGTGACCGCACTGACCGGCTCTACCGAGGAAGAACAGTTCCACTGACTGTCAATGGCTCGATGGAAGCCCGGCGCTCGCAAAAGCGCCGGGCTTCGTCGTTTTTTCTACCCGTGTCCTCTACAGCAGTCATCGGCAACACTGACAACTTTTCTCCTGGCACCAACTTTACCAGGCGAGCCCGCGCCTCTAGCCGGATGCCGAGGCAGAACTCAGAATCAGGTCTATGCTTGGGGCAGCACAGCCAGCAAGGACCGTCTTATGCCTCGTCCAAGCCAACGCGTTGATGCCCGCGCGACCGCCTGCTACCGCCTCTTCAACGAGGCTCTCCGAGCTCATCGCTCCCACGCACCACTCTCCTTTGCCGAAACATTGATCCAGGGCGGTACGCGCGCGGCCGGAAACTGCTAGAACGAGAGTTTTTCTCATTTGCAAGTGACATATTTGCGAAGGGGGTCAGCTGCACAACAGAACTTCGAATAAACAGCATCTCAGCTAAATGCTATTAATTATCATTACTGATATCGCGATTCATTACAGCGTAAGGGAAACATAATTAACGAAACGGGTCAGAATCCCCTAAAATCAAGGCCTTCAGCGATTTACGAAAGATTTTTGTTCTTAATCCTACGAATAATTTTGCGCTGGAAATTTTACTTGCTGTGGGTTTACCCATAAAATCAGCGCGATTGATTCAGCTGCGACATTTGGTCACTGCGTCCGCGACACCGCGTCGCCGCTCTACTTATTTCAGACTGCAGAGCTGGGTCTCTGTATAAGGATTTCAAGCATGTCCGATTCGGCAGGACTCATCGCCCACAACTGGGGCTTTGCCATCTTCCTTTTGGGTGTCGTCGGCCTGTGCGCCTTCATGCTCGGCCTGTCCAGCCTGCTCGGAAGCAAGGCTTGGGGTCGCGCCAAGAACGAACCCTTCGAATCCGGCATGCTGCCCGTCGGCAGCGCCCGTCTGCGCCTTTCCGCCAAATTCTATCTGGTCGCGATGCTGTTCGTGATCTTCGATATCGAAGCCCTCTTTCTCTTTGCATGGTCTGTGTCCGTCCGCGAAAGCGGCTGGACCGGATTCGTCGAAGCACTCGTTTTCATAGCAATTCTGTTGGCAGGTCTTGTCTACCTATGGCGCGTCGGAGCTCTTGACTGGGCACCCGAAAGTCGCCGCAAGCGGCAAGCGAAGCTGAAACAATGAGGCTTTGGCAATGCAATACAATCTCACCAGAATCGATCCGGATGCCCCCAACGAGCAATACCCGGTAGGCGATCGGGAAACCGTCACCGACCAACTGCTCGAAGACCAGGTCCACAAGAACATCTACATGGGGAAACTCGAAGATGTGCTGCGTGGCGCGGTCAACTGGGGTCGCAAGAATTCCCTGTGGCCGTACAACTTCGGCCTGTCCTGCTGCTACGTGGAAATGACCACGGCCTTCACGGCGCCCCACGACATCGCCCGCTTCGGCGCCGAAGTCATCCGGGCCTCGCCGCGTCAGGCCGACTTCATGGTCATCGCCGGTACCTGCTTCGTGAAGATGGCGCCGATCATCCAGCGCCTGTACGAGCAGATGCTCGAACCCAAGTGGGTCATTTCCATGGGCTCGTGCGCCAACTCCGGCGGCATGTATGACATCTACTCGGTCGTTCAGGGGGTCGACAAGTTCCTCCCCGTGGACGTCTACGTGCCTGGCTGCCCGCCACGCCCTGAGGCGTTCCTGCAGGGCTTGATGCTGCTGCAGGAGTCGATCGGCCAGGAACGACGCCCGCTTTCCTGGGTAGTGGGTGATCAAGGCATCTACCGTGCCGAGATGCCCGCCCAGAAAGACCTGCGTCGTGAGCAGCGCATTGCCGTCACCAACCTGCGCAGCCCCGACGAAGTCTGATCCAGCGACCTGCCGCCCGCTCCTCAAGGAGCCGGCGGCCTGGCTTCATTCTTAACGCTGACCCAAAGCGACCGAGACCATGACAGCGGACAACGCTCTTTTCATTCCGCCCTACAAGGCAGACGACCAGGATGTGGTCGTCGAATTGCACAACCGTTTTGGCGCCGAAGCATTCGTCGCCCAGGAGACCCGCACCGGCATGCCCGTGCTGTGGGTCAAGCGCGCCCAGCTCAAAGAGGTGCTCAGCTTCCTGCGCGGTGTCGCCAAACCGTACAGCATGCTCTACGACCTGCACGGTGTCGACGAACGCCTGCGTACCCAGCGCCGCGGCTTGCCGGCGGCCGATTTCAGCGTGTTCTACCACCTGTTGTCGGTCGAGCGTAACAGCGACGTGATGATCAAGGTGTCGCTGAGCGAAGGTGACCTGAACCTGCCTTCGGTCACCGGCATCTGGCCCAACGCCAACTGGTACGAGCGCGAAGTGTGGGACATGTTCGGCATCGACTTCGCCGGCCACCCGCACCTGAGCCGCATCATGATGCCGCCGACCTGGGAAGGCCACCCGCTGCGCAAGGACTACCCTGCCCGCGCCACCGAGTTCGACCCCTACAGCCTGACCCTGGCCAAGCAGCAGCTCGAAGAAGAGTCGGCACGCTTCAATCCAGAGGCCTGGGGCATGAAACGCCAGGGCGCCAACGAGGACTACATGTTCCTCAACCTCGGCCCCAACCACCCTTCGGCCCACGGTGCCTTCCGTATCGTCCTTCAATTGGACGGCGAAGAGATCGTCGACTGTGTGCCGGACATCGGTTACCACCACCGTGGTGCCGAGAAAATGGCCGAGCGCCAGTCCTGGCACAGCTTCATCCCCTATACCGACCGCATCGACTACCTGGGCGGGGTGATGAACAACCTGCCCTACGTACTGGCGGTCGAGAAGCTGGCCGGCATCCAGGTGCCACAGAAGGTCGACACCATCCGCATCATGCTGGCCGAGTTCTTCCGCATCACCAGCCACTTGCTGTTCCTGGGTACCTACATCCAGGACGTCGGCGCCATGACCCCGGTGTTCTTCACCTTCACCGACCGTCAGCGCGCCTACACCGTGATCGAGGCGATCACCGGTTTCCGCCTGCACCCGGCCTGGTACCGCATCGGTGGCGTCGCCCACGACCTGCCGCGCGGCTGGGACAAGCTGGTCAAGGACTTCGTCGAATGGCTGCCCAAGCGCCTGGACGAATACACCAAGGCCGCCCTGCAGAACAGCATCCTCAAGGGCCGTACCATCGGCGTCGCCGCCTACAACACCAAAGAGGCCCTGGAATGGGGCACCACCGGTGCCGGCCTGCGTGCCACCGGTTGCGACTTCGACCTGCGCAAAGCCCGCCCCTACTCCGGCTACGAGAACTTCGAGTTCGAAGTGCCGCTGGCCCACAATGGCGATGCCTACGATCGCTGCATGGTCCGTGTCGAGGAAATGCGCCAGAGTATCCGCATCATCGACCAGTGCCTGCGCAACATGCCGGAAGGCCCGTACAAGGCGGACCACCCGCTGACCACGCCGCCGCCCAAAGAGCGCACCCTGCAGCACATCGAAACCCTGATCACCCACTTCCTGCAAGTCTCGTGGGGCCCGGTGATGCCGGCCAACGAGTCGTTCCAGATGATCGAGGCGACCAAGGGCATCAACAGTTACTACCTGACGAGCGATGGCGGCACCATGAGCTACCGCACCCGCATCCGTACGCCGAGCTACCCGCACCTGCAGCAGATCCCTTCGGTGATCAAGGGCAGCATGGTCGCCGACCTCATTGCGTACCTGGGCAGTATCGACTTCGTTATGGCTGACGTGGACCGCTAAGCATGAACAGCACGCTGATCCAAACCGACCGTTTCGCCCTGAGCGAAACCGAGCGCTCGGCCATCGAGCACGAGATGCACCACTACGAAGACCCGCGCGCGGCGTCCATCGAAGCCCTGAAGATCGTGCAGAAGGCACGCGGCTGGGTGCCGGACGGCGCCATCTACGCCATCGGCGAGGTGCTGGGCATCCCGGCCAGCGATGTCGAAGGCGTCGCCACCTTCTATAGCCAGATCTTCCGTCAACCGGTCGGTCGCCACATCATCCGCGTCTGCGACAGCATGGTCTGCTACATCGGCGGCCATGAATCGGTTGTCAGCCAGATCCAGAGCGAGCTGGGCATCGGCCTCGGCCAAACCACTGCCGACGGACGCTTCACCCTGCTGCCGGTGTGCTGCCTGGGCAACTGCGACAAAGCCCCGGCGCTGATGATCGACGACGACACCTTCGGCGATGTGCAGCCGGCTGGCGTTTCCAAACTGCTGGAGGGCTACGCATGACCATCACTTCCTTCGGCCCGGCCAACCGCATCGCGCGTGCGGCCGAAACCCATCCGCTGACCTGGCGCTTGCGTGAAGACGGTGAGCCGATCTGGCTCGACGAGTACCAGGCCAAGAACGGCTATGCCGCCGCCCGCAAGGCACTGGCCGAGATGTCCGCCGACGACATCGTGCAGAGCGTCAAGGACTCCGGCCTCAAGGGCCGCGGCGGCGCCGGCTTCCCTACCGGGGTGAAGTGGGGCCTGATGCCCAAAGACGAATCCATGAACATCCGCTACCTGCTGTGCAACGCGGACGAAATGGAGCCCAACACTTGGAAGGACCGCATGCTGATGGAGCAACAGCCCCATCTGCTGGTCGAGGGCATGCTGATCAGCGCCCGCGCCCTGAAGGCTTATCGCGGCTACATCTTCCTGCGTGGCGAATACACCACCGCCGCCAACAACCTCAACCGCGCCATTGCCGAAGCCAAGGCCGCCGGCCTGCTGGGCAAGAACATTCTGGGCAGCGGCTTTGACTTCGAGTTGTTCGTGCACACCGGTGCCGGTCGCTACATCTGCGGTGAAGAAACCGCGCTGATCAACTCGCTCGAAGGCCGCCGCGCCAACCCGCGCTCCAAGCCGCCCTTCCCCGCCGCCGTCGGCGTGTGGGGCAAGCCGACCTGCGTGAACAACGTCGAGACCCTGTGCAACGTGCCCGCCATCGTTGCCAACGGCAACGACTGGTACAAGTCGCTGGCCCGCGAAGGCAGCGAGGATCACGGCACCAAGCTGATGGGTTTCTCGGGCAAGGTAAAGAACCCGGGCCTGTGGGAACTGCCGTTCGGCGTCACCGCTCGCGAGCTGTTCGAGGACTACGCCGGCGGCATGCGCGACGGCTTCACGCTCAAGTGCTGGCAGCCTGGCGGCGCCGGTACTGGCTTCCTGCTCCCCGAGCACCTCGATGCGCAGATGTACGCAGGCGGCATCGCCAAGGTCGGCACCCGCATGGGTACGGGCCTGGCCATGGCCGTGGACGACAGCGTCAACATGGTCTCGCTGCTGCGCAACATGGAAGAGTTCTTCGCCCGCGAGTCGTGCGGCTGGTGCACGCCATGCCGTGATGGCCTGCCATGGAGCGTGAAGATGCTGCGCGCCCTGGAAAAAGGCCAGGGCCGCGCCGAAGACATCGAGACCCTGCTGGGTCTGGTCAACTTCCTCGGCCCAGGCCGCACCTTCTGTGCTCACGCACCGGGTGCCG
Organism: Pseudomonas sp. RAC1; assembly: GCF_030658255.1. Taxonomy (NCBI): domain Bacteria; kingdom Pseudomonadati; phylum Pseudomonadota; class Gammaproteobacteria; order Pseudomonadales; family Pseudomonadaceae; genus Pseudomonas; species Pseudomonas sp. RAC1. Next base: position 612,251 of record NZ_JAUTXS020000038.1, on the reverse strand, counting down.
TCGAGCCCTTGGGCAGTGCCATCAAATACTTCCGGTCCGAGTTCGAGGCCGGTGTCGCGCCAGCAAGCGCTGCCGACACCCTGCGCCCGAACCTGGCCCAGCCGATTACGGTTGGCGCATAACAAGATGAAACGCGGGTGGTCCGTGCCACCCGCCGGCCTTGCAGGCGCGCGCAGGTATGACGCGAGCCGCAGGCGCACAGATTTCCATTAGCCACGCTCGCTCACGCGGGCCAACGAAGAACTTTGAACAATGGCCACTATCCACGTAGACGGCAAAACGCTCGAAGTCAACGGTGCAGACAACCTGTTACAGGCCTGTCTGTCGCTCGGCCTCGACATCCCTTATTTCTGCTGGCACCCAGCACTCGGTAGCGTTGGTGCTTGCCGGCAATGCGCGGTCAAGCAGTACACCGACGAGAACGACACCCGTGGTCGTATCGTCATGTCCTGCATGACCCCCGCCTCCGACGGCACCTGGATCTCCATCGAGGATGAAGAATCCAAGGCGTTTCGCGCCAGCGTCGTCGAATGGCTGATGACCAACCACCCGCACGACTGCCCGGTGTGCGAGGAAGGCGGTCACTGCCACCTGCAGGACATGACGGTCATGACCGGCCACAACGAGCGCCGCTACCGTTTCACCAAGCGCACTCACCAGAACCAGGACCTCGGCCCGTTCATTGCCCATGAGATGAACCGCTGCATCGCCTGTTATCGCTGCGTGCGCTACTACAAGGACTATGCCGGTGGTACCGACCTGGGCGTGTACGGCGCTCACGACAACGTCTACTTCGGCCGCGTCGAAGACGGCGTGCTGGAAAGCGAGTTCTCCGGCAACCTGACCGAGGTCTGCCCGACTGGCGTATTCACTGACAAGACCCACTCCGAGCGCTACAACCGCAAGTGGGACATGCAGTTCGCCCCGAGCATCTGCCACGGCTGCTCCAGCGGCTGCAACATCAGCCCCGGCGAGCGCTACGGCGAACTGCGTCGGATCGAGAACCGCTTCAACGGCTCGGTCAACCAGTACTTCCTGTGCGACCGCGGCCGCTTCGGGTACGGCTACGTGAACCGCAGCGACCGCCCGCGCCAGCCGCTGCTGGCCGATGGCACCAAGCTTTCGCTGGACGCTGCCTTGGACAAGGCCGCCGACCTGCTGCGCGGTCGTACCATCGTCGGCATCGGCTCGCCTCGCGCCAGCCTGGAGAGCAACTACGGCCTGCGTGAACTGGTCGGTGCCGAGTACTTCTATTCGGGTATGGAAGCCGGCGAGTTGGCCCGCGTGCGCCTGGTGCTCGACGTGCTGAACAACAGCCCGCTGCCGGTGCCGACCCTGCGCGAGATCGAAGACCACGACGCCGTGTTCGTGCTCGGTGAAGACCTGACCCAGACCGCCGCCCGCGTCGCCCTGGCCGTGCGCCAGGCCACCAAGGGCAAGGCCGAGGCCATGGCCGAGGGCATGAAAGTGCAACCCTGGCTCGACGCCGCCGTGAAGAACATCGGTCAGCACGCGCTGTACCCGCTGTTCATCGCCTCGCTGGCCGAGACCAAGCTCGATGACGTCGCCGAGGAATGCGTTCACGCTGCGCCCGCCGACCTCGCCCGCCTGGGCTTTGCCGTGGCCCACGCCATAGACCCGAGCGCCCCGGCCGTCGCGGGTCTGGACGCCGACGCGCAAGCCCTCGCTCAACGCATCGCCGACGCCCTGATCGCCGCCCAGCGCCCGCTGGTCATAGCCGGTACTTCACTGGCCGACCCTGCGCTGGTCGAAGCGGCCGCCAACATCGCCAAGGCCCTGAAGCTGCGCGAGAAGAACGGTTCGCTGAGCCTGGTAGTGCCTGAGGCCAACAGCCTCGGCATGGCGATGATGGGTGGCGACGCCGTCGACGCCGCGCTGGACGCTGTGATCAGCGGCAAGGCCGACGCCATCGTGGTCCTGGAAAACGACCTGTACGCCCGGGTTCCGGCCGCCAAGGTCGACGCAGCCCTGGCTGCCGCCAAAGTGGTGATCGTCGCCGATCACTCCAAGACGCCCACCACCGACCGTGCCCACCTGGTACTGCCCGCCGCGTCCTTCGCCGAAGGCGACGGCACCCTGGTGAGTCAGGAAGGCCGTGCACAGCGCTTCTTCCAGGTGTTCGATCCGCAATACCTGGACAGCAGCATCCTGGTGCATGAAGGCTGGCGCTGGATGCACGCCCTGCGCGCCACCCTGCTCGACAAGCCGGTGGACTGGACTCAACTGGACCATGTCACCAGCGCTTGCGCCGCCGCCGCGCCGCAGTTGGCTGGCATCGTCGATGCCGCACCGAGCGCTGCTTTCCGCATCAAGGGCATGAAGCTGGCCCGCGAACCGCTGCGCTACTCCGGCCGCACGGCCATGCGCGCCAACATCAGCGTGCACGAGCCGCGTACTCCGCAAGACAAGGACACCGCCTTCGCCTTCTCCATGGAAGGCTACTCGGGCTCGGCCGAACCGCGTCAGCAAGTGCCGTTCGCCTGGTCGCCAGGCTGGAACTCGCCACAGGCGTGGAACAAGTTCCAGGACGAAGTCGGCGGTCACCTGCGTGCCGGTGATCCGGGCGTGCGCCTGATCGAGTCGCAAGGCGATCGTCTGAGCTGGTTCGAGGCCATCCCAGGCGCGTTCAATCCCGCTCGCGGCACTTGGACGGCGGTACCGTTCTTCCACCTGTTCGGCAGCGAGGAGAACTCTTCGCGCGCCACACCGGTACAGGAGCGCATTCCTGCGGCCTACGTCGCGCTGGCCAAGTCCGAAGCCGACCGCCTGGGCGTCAATGAAGGCGCACTGCTGAGCCTGGACGTGGCCGGCGTCTCGCTGCGCCTGCCACTGCGCATCAATGAAGCACTGGGCGCAGGCCTGGTGGCGCTGCCGAAAGGCCTGGCCGGCATTCCCCCGGCCATCTTCGGTGCACCCGTCGAAGGTCTGCAGGAGGCAGCACAATGAGCTGGTTCACCCCCGAAGTGATCGATGCGATCCTCGCCGTCCTGCGCGCCATCGTGGTGCTGCTGGCGGTGGTGGTCTGCGGTGCACTGCTCAGCTTCGTCGAGCGTCGCCTGCTGGGCTGGTGGCAGGACCGCTATGGTCCGAACCGTGTCGGCCCGTTCGGCATGTTCCAGATCGCCGCCGACATGCTGAAGATGTTCTTCAAGGAAGACTGGAACCCACCCTTCGTCGACCGCGTGATCTTCACCCTGGCCCCGGTGGTGGCGATGAGCGCCCTGCTGATCGCCTTCGTGGTCATCCCGATCACCCCGACCTGGGGCGTGGCGGACCTGAACATCGGCCTGCTGTTCTTCTTCGCCATGGCCGGTCTGTCGGTGTATGCCGTGCTGTTCGCCGGCTGGTCGTCGAACAACAAGTATGCCCTGCTGGGTAGCTTGCGCGCCTCGGCACAGACCGTGTCGTACGAGGTGTTCCTGGGCCTGGCGCTGATGGGCGTGGTGGTGCAGGTGGGCTCGTTCAACATGCGCGATATCGTCGAGTACCAGGCGCAGAACCTGTGGTTCATCATTCCGCAGTTCTTCGGCTTCTGCACCTTCTTCATCGCTGGCGTCGCCGTGACTCACCGTCACCCATTCGACCAGCCCGAAGCGGAACAGGAACTGGCCGACGGCTACCACATCGAGTATGCCGGCATGAAGTGGGGCATGTTCTTCGTCGGTGAGTACATCGGCATCATCCTCATCTCGGCGCTGCTGGTGACCTTGTTCTTCGGTGGCTGGCACGGTCCGTTCGGCATCCTGCCGCAACTGTCGTTCCTGTGGTTCGCCCTGAAGACCGGCTTCTTCATCATGCTGTTCATCCTGCTGCGCGCCTCGATCCCGCGCCCCCGCTATGACCAGGTGATGGACTTCAGCTGGAAGTTCTGCCTGCCGCTGACCCTGATCAATTTGCTGGTGACCGCTGCGATCGTGCTCTACAACACGCCAGCCGTCGCGGCCCAGTGAGGATTTGACCCATGTTCAAGTATATCGGCGACATCGTTAAGGGCACCGGCACTCAGCTGCGCAGCCTGGCCATGGTGTTCTCCCACGGGTTCCGCAAGCGCGACACCCTGCAGTACCCCGAAGAACCCGTGTACCTGCCGCCGCGTTACCGCGGCCGCATCGTCCTGACCCGCGACCCGGATGGCGAGGAGCGCTGCGTGGCGTGCAACCTGTGCGCCGTGGCTTGCCCGGTCGGTTGCATTTCGCTGCAGAAGGCCGAAACCGAGGACGGACGCTGGTACCCGGAATTCTTCCGCATCAACTTCTCGCGCTGTATCTTCTGCGGCTTGTGTGAAGAAGCGTGCCCGACCACCGCGATCCAGCTCACTCCGGATTTCGAAATGGCCGAGTTCAAGCGTCAGGACCTGGTGTACGAGAAAGAAGATCTGCTGATCTCCGGCCCCGGCAAGAACCCTGACTACAACTTCTACCGTGTTGCGGGCATGGCGATCGCCGGCAAGCCGAAAGGCGCCGCGCAGAACGAAGCCGAGCCGATCAACGTGAAGAGCTTGCTCCCATAAGGACAGAAAGATGGAATTCGCTTTCTACTTCGCATCCGGGATCGCCGTGGTTTCCACCCTTCGGGTGGTGACTGGGACCAACCCCGTGCACGCCTTGCTGTACCTGATCATTTCGCTGATCTCTGTAGCCATGATCTTCTTCGCCCTCGGCGCGCCCTTCGCCGGCGCCCTGGAAGTGATCGCCTACGCCGGCGCCATCATGGTGCTGTTCGTCTTCGTGGTGATGATGCTCAACCTGGGGCCGGCCTCGGTCGCCCAGGAACGCGGCTGGCTCAAGCCCGGCATCTGGGCGGGGCCGGTGATTCTCGCCGCACTGCTGTTGCTGGAACTGCTCTACGTGCTGTTCGTGGCACCTAGCGGCGCCGCCATCAGCGGCACCACCATCACCCCGAAAGAGGTCGGCATCAGCCTGTTCGGCCCCTACCTGCTGGTGGTCGAACTGGCCTCGATGCTGCTGCTGGCTGCGGCCGTCACCGCCTTCCACCTGGGCCGCAACGAGGCGAAGGAGTAAATCATGGGTGCTATCCCTCTCGAACACGGTCTGGCGGTTGCCGGCATCCTGTTCTGCTTAGGTCTGGTCGGGCTGATGGTCCGGCGCAACATCCTCTTCGTGCTCATGAGTCTGGAAGTCATGATGAACGCCTCTGCCCTGGCGTTCATCGTCGCCGGTGCCCGCTGGGTCCAACCCGACGGTCAGGTGATGTTCATTCTGGTGATCAGCCTGGCAGCCGCCGAGGCCAGCATTGGCCTGGCGATCCTGCTGCAACTGTATCGCCGCTTCCACACTCTCGACATCGATGCTGCCAGTGAGATGCGCGGATGAATCTTCTCTTCCTGACTTTCGTCTTCCCCTTGATCGGCTTCCTGCTGCTGTCGTTCTCGCGCGGGCGGTTCTCGGAGAACCTGTCCGCCCTGATCGGTGTCGGCTCGGTTGGCCTCTCGGCCGCCACCGCCGCCTACGTGATCTGGCAGTTCAACGTCGCCCCGCCCGCCGGTGGCGCGTACAGCCAGTTGCTCTGGCAGTGGATGTCGGTGGACGGCTTCGCGCCGAACTTCACCCTGTACCTGGACGGCCTGTCGGTCACCATGCTGGGCGTGGTCACCGGCGTCGGCTTTCTGATCCACCTGTTCGCCTCCTGGTACATGCGCGGCGAAGCCGGTTACTCGCGCTTCTTCTCGTATACCAACCTGTTCATCGCCAGCATGCTGTTCCTGATCCTGGGCGATAACCTGCTGTTCATCTACTTCGGCTGGGAAGGCGTGGGCCTGTGCTCGTACCTGTTGATCGGCTTCTACTACAGCAACCGCAACAACGGCAATGCTGCTCTCAAGGCCTTCATCGTCACCCGTATCGGCGACGTGTTCATGGCCATCGGCCTGTTCATCCTGTTCGCCCAACTGGGCACGCTGAACGTTCAGGAACTGCTGGTACTGGCGCCCCAGAAATTCCAGGCTGGCGACACCTGGATGGTCCTGGCCACCCTGATGCTGCTCGGGGGTGCGGTCGGTAAGTCGGCGCAGTTGCCGCTGCAGACCTGGCTGGCCGACGCCATGGCCGGTCCCACCCCTGTATCGGCACTGATCCACGCGGCGACCATGGTCACCGCAGGCGTCTACCTGATCGCCCGTACCCACGGTCTGTTCACCCTGGCCCCGGACGTGCTGCACCTGGTCGGCGTGGTGGGTGGTGTCACCTTGGTGCTGGCCGGCTTCGCGGCACTGGTGCAGACCGACATCAAGCGTATCCTCGCCTACTCCACCATGAGCCAGATTGGCTACATGTTCCTCGCCCTGGGCGTAGGAGCCTGGGATGCGGCCATCTTCCACCTGATGACCCACGCCTTCTTCAAGGCCCTGCTGTTCCTCGCTTCCGGCGCGGTGATCGTGGCCTGCCACCATGAGCAGAACATCTTCAAGATGGGTGGGCTGTGGAAGAAACTGCCGCTGGCCTACGCCAGCTTCGTGGTCGGGGGCGCGGCACTGTCGGCCCTGCCGATACTGACCGTGGGCTTCTACTCCAAGGACGAGATCCTCTGGGAAGCCTTCGCCAGTGGCAACACCAACCTGCTCTACGCAGGCCTGGTGGGCGCCTTCATGACCTCGCTGTACACCTTCCGCCTGATCTTCATCGCCTTCCACGGCGAGGCCAAGACCGAAGCCCACGCCGGCCACGGCATCAGCCACTGGCTGCCACTGGGCGTGCTGATCGTGCTGTCGACCTTCGTCGGTGCCTGGATCCATCCGCCGCTGGCCGGCGTGCTGCCGGAAAGCGCCGGTCACGCCGGTGGCGCAGCCAAGCACTCGTTGGAAATCGCCTCGGGCGCCATCGCCTTGGCGGGCATCCTGCTGGCCGCCGTGCTGTTCCTGGGCAAGCGTCGTCTGGTCACCGCCATCGCCCACAGCAGCATCGGTCGCGTACTGTCGGCCTGGTGGTTCGCGGCCTGGGGCTTCGACTGGATCTACGACAAGCTGTTCGTCAAACCTTATCTGCTGATCAGCCACCTTCTGCGCAAGGATCCGGTTGACCGTGGTATTGGCCTGATTCCTCGCATGGCTCGCGGTGGCCACGTCGCCATGAGCAAGACCGAGACCGGTCAGCTGCGCTGGTATACCGCCTCCATCGCCGTAGGTGCCGTCTTGGTACTCGGCGCCGTGATTGTGGCTGCGGTATGACCGTGAATATTGCGAACCTCGCGAACCTTGCGACTCTGCGAAAGGAAACGAACCCGTCATGATTCTGCCTTGGCTGATCCTGATCCCCTTCATCGGCGGCTTCCTGTGCTGGCTGGGTGAGCGCTTCGGCGCCACCCTGCCGCGCTGGATCGCGCTGCTGACCATGTCCCTGCTGCTCGGCATCGGCCTATGGCTGTGGGGCACCGGCAACTACACCCTGGCCCCCGCTCCGGGCGCCGAGCCCGCCTGGGCGCTGGAATACAAGGTCCAGTGGATCCAGCGCTTCGGCATCAGCATCCACCTGGCCCTGGATGGCCTGTCGCTGCTGATGATCCTGCTCACCGGCCTGCTCGGCGTGCTGTCGGTGCTGTGTTCCTGGAAAGAGATCCAGCGCCACGTCGGCTTCTTCCACCTCAACCTGATGTGGATCCTCGGTGGCGTGGTCGGTGTATTCCTGGCCCTGGACCTGTTCCTGTTCTTCTTCTTCTGGGAAATGATGCTGGTGCCGATGTACTTCCTCATCGCGCTCTGGGGTCACAGCTCGGCCGATGGCAAGAAGACCCGGATCTACGCCGCTACCAAGTTCTTCATCTTCACTCAGGCCAGTGGCCTGATCATGCTGGTGGCGATTCTTGGCCTGGTGCTGGTCAACTACAACGCCACGGGCGTGATCACCTTCAACTACAGCGACCTGCTCAAGGCGCAGTTGCCGCCGGGTGTCGAGTACCTGCTGATGCTCGGCTTCTTCATCGCCTTCGCGGTCAAGCTGCCGGTGGTGCCGTTCCACTCCTGGCTGCCTGACGCCCACGCCCAGGCGCCGACCGCCGGCTCCGTGGACCTGGCCGGTATCCTGTTGAAGACCGCCGCCTACGGCCTGCTGCGTTTCGCCCTGCCGTTGTTCCCCAATGCCTCGGCCGAGTTCGCCCCCATCGCCATGACCCTGGGTCTGATCGGCATCTTCTACGGCGCCTTCCTGGCCTTCGCGCAGACCGACATCAAGCGCCTGATCGCCTTCTCCAGCGTCTCGCACATGGGCTTCGTGCTGATCGGCATCTACTCCGGCAGCCAGCAGGCCCTGCAAGGCGCGGTGATCCAGATGCTCGCCCACGGTTTGTCGGCCGCCGCGCTGTTCATCCTGTCCGGCCAGCTGTACGAGCGCCTGCATACCCGTGACATGCGCCAGATGGGTGGCCTGTGGCACCGCATCGCCTACCTGCCGGCCATCAGCCTGTTCTTCGCCGCCGCGTCGCTGGGCTTGCCGGGCACCGGTAACTTCGTCGGCGAGTTCCTGATCCTGATCGGCAGCTTCGCCCACGTGCCATGGATCACCGTGATCGCCACCACTGGCCTGGTGTTTGGTTCGGTCTACTCGCTGATCATGATCCACCGCGCCTATTTCGGTCCGAGCAAGGCTGACACCGTCTTGGCCGGCATGGACACTCGCGAGCTGATCATGGTGCTGGGTCTGGCGGCACTGCTGGTCCTGCTGGGCGTGTATCCGCAGCCGTTCCTCGACACCTCTGCCGCCACCATGAGCGGTGTGCAGCAGTGGCTCGGTTCCGCTTTCACTCAACTCGCTTCGGCCCGGTAAGAGCGCTATGGAATTCACCACTCAACACTTCATCGCATTGGCGCCGATGCTGATCACCACCCTCACCACGGTGGTGGTGATGCTGGCGATCGCCTTCAAGCGCAATCACTCGCAGACCTTCCTGCTGTCGACGGTGGGCCTGAACCTGGCCCTGCTGTCGATCCTGCCCGCCTTGAAAGTGGCACCACTGGCGGTCACCTCCCTGGTGACCATCGACAAGTTCGCCTGCCTGTACATGGCGATCGTCCTGGTGGCTACCCTGGCCTGCGTGACGCTGGCCCACGCCTACCTGGGCGAAGGCGCCAAAGGTTTCCCAGGCAACCGTGAAGAGCTGTACCTGCTGCTGCTGATGTCGGCCCTGGGCGGTCTGGTGCTGGTCAGCGCCAACCACCTCGCCGGCTTGTTCATCGGTCTGGAACTGCTGTCGGTTCCGGTCTATGGCCTGGTGGCGTATGCCTTCTTCAACAAGCGCTCGCTGGAAGCCGGCATCAAGTACATGGTGCTGTCGGCTGCGGGCTCGGCCTTCCTGCTGTTCGGCATGGCGCTGCTGTACGCCGATGCCGGCAGCCTGACCTTCGACCAATTGGGCAAGGCGTTGGCCGCGACCAGCATGCCGAGCCTGCTGGCCCAGCTGGGCCTGGGCATGATGCTGGTTGGCTTGGCCTTCAAGCTGTCCCTGGTGCCCTTCCACCTGTGGACCCCGGACGTCTACGAAGGCGCTCCGGCGCCAGTGGCCGCGTTCCTGGCCACCGCCAGCAAGGTTGCGGTATTTGCCGTGGTGGTACGTCTGTTCATGCTCTCCCCTGCTGCCAGCAGCGGCGTGCTGAGCACCGTACTGGCGGTGATCGCAGTAGCCTCGATTTTGGTCGGCAACTTGCTGGCACTGACCCAGAGCAACCTCAAGCGGCTGCTTGGTTACTCATCCATCGCCCACTTCGGCTATCTGCTCATCGCCCTGGTGGCGAGCAAAGGCCTGGCCATGGAAGCCATGGGCGTGTATCTGGTCACCTACGTGATCACCAGCCTCGGCGCCTTCGGCGTGATCACCCTGATGTCCTCGCCCTACGCCGGCCGTGACGCCGACGCGCTGTACGAGTACCGCGGCCTGTTCTGGCGTCGTCCGTACCTGACGGCGGTGTTGACCGTGATGATGCTGTCGCTGGCGGGTATTCCGCTCACGGCAGGCTTCATCGGCAAGTTCTACATCATCGCCACCGGTGTGCAATCGCAACTGTGGTGGCTGGTCGGGGCTTTGGTGATCGGCAGCGCCATCGGCGTCTACTACTACCTGCGGGTCATGGTCACCCTGTACCTGGCCGAGCCGAACCTGCGCAGCCACGATGCGCCGCTGCGTTGGGAACAACGTGCCGGTGGCGTGATGCTGCTGGCCGTGGCGATCCTCGCCTTCGTGCTGGGCGTATACCCGCAACCGCTGCTGGACCTGGTCCAGCAGGCTGGACTGCACCTGGTCGGTTGATACACTGACCGCAAGACAAGACACCCCGCTTCGGCGGGGTGTCTTGTTTCAGGAGCAGGCGCTGCGCCAGGCATCGATCAGCTGAGGTCAACCGCTGCTCGCGCGATCCCTTGCCGGACACTGCGCCCTGTGCAGATTGAGCGCGGTGTTGATGATACCGATGTGACTGAAGGCCTGGGGGAAGTTACCCAGCATGCGCTGCCCGATCGGATCGTACTGCTCGGCCAACAGACCGACGTCGTTGCACAGTCCGGTCAAATGGTCATACAACGTCTGGGCCTGCTCCTGGCGCCCCAGTAACACATAAACGTCCGCCAGCCAGAACGAACAGACCAGGAACGTACCTTCCCCAGGCGTCAGGCCATCGCCGCCACTGTCGGTGTCGTAGCGCAGCAACAGACCTTTGTTCATCAGCCGCTGCTCGATCTGCTCGAGCGTGCGCAAAAAGCGCGGATCCTCGGCAGGCAAAAAACCGGTGAGCGCAATCTGCAACAGGCTGGCATCCAGATCCTTGGAGCCGTAGGCCTGGACGAAATGCTGACCACTGGCATCGAGTCCCTGTTCACAGACCTCGCGATGAATCTGCTCGGCCACCCGCCGGTAATGCTGTCCCTGCTCGCGGCCCTCTTCGGTGGTTTCAGCCAGACTCGCCGCGCGGTCGAAGGCGACCCAGGCCATGACCTTCGAATGCACAAAGTGCTGGCGCCCGCCGCGCACCTCCCAGATGCCCTCGTCCGGTTCACGCCAGATGCTCTCGAGGTAGGGCATGATCAACCGCGCGATGGCGGCGCTGCGCGGGTGTCGTGGTAGCCCCCCTTTGAGCGCCTGACTCATGGCATCGGCCACTTCGCCATAAATGTCCAGTTGCCGCTGCCCGGAGGCGGCATTGCCGACCCGCACGGGACTGGAATGCTCATACCCGGCCAGCCAGGGCAAGGTGAACTCGGCCAGGTCGCGCTCGCCCGCCAGGCCATACATGATCTGCATCTGTTCCGGATTGCCGGCCACCGAGCGCAGCAGCCATTCGCGCCACGCCTGGGCTTCGTCGAAGTAACCGAGGTTCATGAACGCCAGCAGGGTCATGGTCGCATCGCGCAGCCAGCAGAACCGGTAGTCCCAATTACGTTCGCCGCCGATACGCTCGGGTAACGAGGTGGTGGCCGCAGCGACGATGCCACCGGTCGGGGCGTAGGTCAGCGCCTTGAGGGTCAACAGCGAACGACGCACCAGCGCGCTGTTCGGGCCGATGTCGGGGCAGCGAGCAGCGAATGACCGCCAATGGCTGATGGTGTGGGCCAGCGCCTCGTCGGCGTCGAAGTCCGCCTCGTCCGGCAGGTGCGAAGGCTGATGACGCAAGGCGAACACCTGGCGTTCGCCCGCGCCGACACGGAATCGGCAGACGCTGTGGTGGTCCATGGCATGCAAACCCACCGTGCTGCGCAGGATCAGCCGGTCGGGCCCGGCGACCGCGCTGAGACTCAGCGGATCGAGCCGCTCCACCCACGGCACGCTGCGGCCATAATCGAAGCGCATCACCAGATCGAGTTCGAAGTGGGTCTGCCCGGAAATGCCCTCGACGATACGCACTACGGCGTTCTGTTCGCCCATGGGCATGCAATCCAGCACACGCGCCTGACCTGCGGCGGTGGTCCATACGGTTTCCAGCACCAGCGTGTCATCCAGGTAGCGCCGCGTGCACTGCTGCACAGGATCGCTGGGCGCCAGGCGCCAGCGTCCGTTCTCCTGATTACCCAACAGGGCAGCAAATACCGCAGGTGCGTCGAAACGCGGCAGGCACAACCAGTCGATCGAGCCATCGCGGCTGACCAGAGCGGCGCTGCGGCAATTGCCGAGCAAAGCATAGTCTTCGATGTGCGCGGGCATTGGGACTCCTTGGGAAAGCGCTTCGGTTCGTTCTGCGTGTGACCACGGCAACGGCCGCTTTGCGCCATCGGTCGAGGCGCGGGCTGCCCAGCCAGACAAATCCTGCAGCACGTCAACGACGCCTGTCGGTGCACATGGCACACTGTGGCGCTTCATTCCCTCTTCAACTGTGAAGGATCACCCTGCCCCATGTCCTCTGACCTGCTACTGGTCCTCGGCCTGCTCGCTGTCGTCGTCACCCTGTTCATCGTCAACCGTCCGCGCATGGACGTGGTGGCGCTGCTGGTGATTCTGTTCCTGCCACTCTCCGGCATTCTCACGGTCGAACAGGCCCTGGCAGGCTTCAGCGATCCGAACGTGGTGCTGATCGCGGCCTTGTTCGTGATCGGCGAAGGTCTGGTGCGTACCGGCATCGCCTACCGTATCGGCGAGTGGATGAGTGAGCGCGCCGGCCGCAGCGAGGCGCGCCTGCTGGTGCTGCTGATGGTGGCGGTGGCCGGGCTTGGTGCAGTGATGAGTTCCACCGGCGTGGTGGCGATCTTCATCCCGGTGGTGCTGAGCATTGCCGCGCGCCTGAAGCTGTCGCCCAGCCGGCTGATGATGCCGTTGAGCTTCGCCGGTCTGATCAGCGGCATGCTCAGCCTGGTGGCGACGCCGCCCAACGTGGTGGTGCACAGCGAACTGGTGCGCCATGGCCTGGCCGGTTTCAGCTTCTTCAGTTTCACCCCGTTCGGGCTGGTGGTGCTGGTGCTCGGCATTGGCTACATGCTGCTGACTCGCCATTGGCTCAACGGTGAGGTACGCAAGGACGGACGCAGCGAGACTCGCCGGACCCTGCTCGACCTGGTGCTGGACTACAAACTCAGTGGTCGCGAACGCCGCCTGCGCATTCGCCCGGACTCGCCCCTGGTCGGGCATACCCTCGGCGAACTCGAACTGCGCACTCGACACGGCGCCAATGTGGTCGGTATAGAACGCCAGCACAAGTTCACCACCCGGGTGATCGCTGCTGATTCCGGCACTGTGCTGCACCAAGGCGATGTGCTGCTGCTCGATCTGTTCGCCAATCACGACAACCTGCGCAGCCTGTGCCAGGCCATGCAGCTCGAACCCCTGCATTTCAAGGCCGCCTACTTCATCGATCAATCGCAGGAAGTGGGCATGGCTGAGGTATCGCTGCCGCCGGGTTCGCAACTGATCGGCAAAAACCTCCTCGAACTGAGCTTCCGTAGCCGTTACGGCCTCAATGTGGTCGGCCTGCGCCGCGAGCAGAACGCAGTGCAGACGCCCCTGGTAGAAGAGAAGCTGCGCCTGGGCGATACCCTGCTGGTCATCGGCCCGTGGAAATCAGTACGCCAGTTGCAAGCCGAGCCTCGGGACTTCATCGTCCTGAGCCTGCCCGCGGAAATCGACCAGGTGGCGCCAGCTCGCGCCAGGGCGCCGCAGGCGCTGGCCAGCCTGGCGGTGATGATCGCCTTGATGGTGAGTGGCCTGGTGCCCAATGTCATCGCGGCACTGATCGGCTGTCTGCTAATGGGCGCCGGGCGCTGTATCGACATGAACAGCGCCTATCGTGCCATCCACTGGCAGAGCCTGGTGCTGATCGTCGGCATGCTGCCGTTCGCCCTGGCCCTGCAGAAGACCGGCGGTATAGACCTGGCGGTAACGGCGCTGGTGAGTCTGCTCGGTGGCGCCGGGCCGCAGGCCATACTTGCCTGCCTGTTCGCCCTTACGGCGCTGATCGGCTTGTTCATCTCCAATACCGCCACCGCAGTGTTGATGGCGCCGGTGGCAGTCAGCACGGCACAACAACTGGGCCTGTCGCCCTATCCCTTCGCCATGATCGTGGCGTTGGCTGCCTCGGCAGCCTTCATGACGCCCGTCTCCTCACCGGTCAACACCTTGGTGCTGGGCCCCGGGCAATATCGCTTCGCCGATTTCGTCAAAGTGGGCGTGCCGTTCACACTGCTGGTCATGGTCGTCAGCGTGGTCATGGTGCCCTGGTTTTATGGTCTGTAGCGCACAACGCTCAAACTCGAGCTGCGATGAACGGATATCACCGAGGATAGGTGCCAAATAATATCCAATTGACATCAATTCATCGCTTGAACCACACTTCACGCCGTGCCCCAGGTGTTGCCGCAGTCGTCCTGGTCTACCTTTTCGCTTGTGGTCGAGCTCATGGTTTTTCCAGCCCATTCGCGCCTGTTGCCTGCGTTGCTGCTGTTCGGTCTGACCTTCGCCTTGACCCTCGGGGGTATCCTGGCCCGGCCGATCGAATCGCTGTCGCTGTTCTGGCCTGTGAACGCGGTGCTGGCCGGAGTACTGCTCCGCCATCCTCGCCACGGCAGTTTCGTCGGCATTGCGCTGATGTACCTGGCGATGGTGGGTGCCGATCTGTTGTGCGGCAGTCAATGGTATCCGGCACTGTGGTTCAATCTGTGCAATGTTGGCGCAGTCATCACCTTCTGGCGTCTGTTGGTCAACTTGCCGCGCCAGCATCGGCGTCTACGCACCCCTCATGGCGTACTGCGCACGTTCGCCGCCTGTGCGGCCGGCGCGATGGTCGCCGCCACGCTCGCCTGCCTTATGGCAACACCCTGGTTCGACCAATCGCTGCGCTCGACCTGGATGGCCTGGTTTAGCGAGCAGTTCTCCACCAGCGTGCTGGTCTTGCCGATCATGCTCACCGCGCCTTCCCTGCCTGCCCTGCTGCGCAGCAGTGGCCAGCGGATCAGCCTGTCTCCCCTGCTCATGCTGCTGGCCTCGTTGGCCCTGAGCATCGGTTTCGGCGGTCCGGGTGCGATCGCCTTCCCGATCTCGGCCTTGCTGTGGTGCGCCCTGAGCTATTCACCGTTCCTGCTTTCGCTGTTGACCCTGACCGCAGGAAGCACGTTGATCGTGGCGGTTGCGCAGAACCTCATGCACTTCAGCATGCCGCAGAGCCAGGCCGGAGTGACCGCCTTGATGTCCGCACGGTTGGGCATCGCCATGCTGGTGCTCGGCCCGTTGATCGTGGCGTGTATCAGCCACGCCAACCGCGCGCTGCTGGCGCGCCTGGCTCACCAGGCGAACGTCGATCACCTCACCGGTGCCCTCACCCGCAGTGCTTTCACCCGACAAGCGAACGCCTTGCTGGAAGGCCGTCGACAGCACAGTCAGAGGCTGCCTTTGACCCTGATGATGCTCGACATCGACCATTTCAAGGCGATCAACGACCGGCATGGCCATGCGGTTGGAGATCAGGTTCTGCGTGAATGCGCCCAGGTACTGCAGGGGCAGCTGCATGACGGCGAACTGCTTGCCCGCCTGGGCGGCGAGGAGTTCGCAATCGTCGTGCCGGGGCTGCTCCCGGAACAGGCCAGCTTCACCGCCGAACGCTTGCGCCGCGCCGTTCAGGAGTTGCAGGTGCGTGAGGGCGAAGAGCAACTGCGCGTCACCGTGAGCATCGGCATCAGCGGTTGCAGCGATCAGCGCCCGGCCTCCAGCCTGGACAACCTGCTGGCCGACGCCGATCAGGCGCTGTATCGGGCCAAGGCGCAAGGTCGCAATCGGGTGGAGCAGGCCCAGCGCCAGGTGATTTGAATCGCCGGCCGCCTGAGCCGTATCAGGAGCCGTCACGCCGCTGAGCTAGCCCTCACACGCTGTACAAATTCTGCTCAATCTAACGAAGCCCGCTCCCCCTCTGGTCTCCAGCGCTTTATCCACAGACCTGCCCACGTTTTCTGTGGACAGAATTCCCAGGCAGGAGAACGACTTATCGCACAGCGTCCGTCGCTGATGCTTTTTCAGTGAGACGGCTTCACGCACAAACGCCGCGAGCCCGTCTCAACCAGAGACAGGCTCGAAAGGCTGTAGTAAAGAGACTTTCAACTCGGAGGAATGGTGCCCAGCAGGCCAATCGCAATTGTCAGCAGCAGGAAACCACCCAGGAAAAACGCAAGCTTGCCCATTGGAACCTCGAGACAGTAGGGACTGATTGGCGGAGCTGCCCACTACGGTTGCGGTGCAGCCCCGCTTGCCCTGCGCATGATGCTTGGCACTGCAGGGCTTGGAGGCTATTGTCAGGCCTGCACTGATACGGTTACAGATTCAGCTTTGCGGAAAAAAAGCATATCAGATGCAGTGCGGCACACGCCTTTCAGTCCAGTCGACGCAACTTGTGCATCGGCAGCCAGCCCAGCTCGCCATTGCGCTGCCTGCGGCACCACAACCAGCCATTGAGCGGCCGCAACCCGACCATGACCTGACCGGGATCGACGTCCAACTCATGCGCCGAATACGGCTCCAACGCCCTGCCCTCGCCGACTCCCAGGCGCTCTATCACCTGCGCCGGTACCCATCCCGCCTCCTGACCTGCACAGTGGCACAGGTACCAATCCTCCCAGCCTCTGTCTCCCTCATAGCGCTGACCGATCTGCAAGCGCACGCCCTGTGCGAAGCTGATGGGTTTCGGATACTCGCTGCGATGCCTTTCGATGACCACGTAGTTCACACGCCACTCCTTGGCTGAATGAGAAGATGCCCAACGTCGGTTTACAGTGCCATGACCATTTCGTGCCAGGCCATCCCGCCATGCTCGGAGCTGGACGGCTGCACATAGCGATAGCCCATCTTTTCGTAAAGACCAACATGTCGATCCTTACACATCAAATGAATGGTCGACTTGCCGCGCTCGCGCATCTGCTCGACGAAGCGCGCCATCAACTGCGCGGCCAGTCCACGCCCCTGGAACGCCGGATCGACCACTACCGACATGATCACCACATTGGTAGCCTGCGCATCATGCCCGATCAGCTCTTTGAACGCCTCGTCGGACATCACGACTTCATGGGCGCAACCACTGTTGATGAAGCCGGCGATCTGGCCGTCCAACTCCAACAGCAAAAACCCTTCAGGGTACTGGGCGATACGGGTGGCGATCTTTTCACGGGTGGCGGCTTCATCGCCTTCGTATGCGCTGGTTTCTATCTGGTAGCAGCGATCCGTGTCGGCAGGCGTGGCGCAACGCAAACGAATGGCGGTCATGACGTTTTCCCTGGTGCGAATTTCGGAGGTCGACATCCTAACCGCAGCGGCGCCGTCACGCATCGCCATTAGTAGTTGATAGCTCAGTGCTATGTATCGATAATCTCGCGCCTTAACCTGCTAGCAAGGATCCGCTGTGAGAAAACTCTACCTGACCCTGCCGTTCTGTGCCCTTCTGCTACAAGGCTGCGGTGTCACCATGGCCCGCTACGAACCTGACTTCCAGAACGTTCAGCAACTGAAGCAGCATGCCCCCTTGCAACCTGTGCGCGACGCTCAAGTCAACGCCGATGCCGGACAGGATTCGCTGAGGGTTCGCCTGAATCCGATCTCGTCACCCATTGGCAGTATCCCTGCGCATGTTCAAACGGCTATCAACGACGAGTTGCGCCGCGCAGGCCTGCTCGATCCCAAGGCGGACCGCGAGTTGCACGTCCAGTTGATCAAGAGCCAACTGACTGCCGGCCTTGCCAATGGCGAAGGTGAACTGGCTGCCCGATTTACCCTTCGCCGAGGCGGACAGGTCGTTTATGAGGCGACCAAAGACGTGACCCGCGAATGGGATAGCAGCTTCTTCGGTCCAATTGCCATCCCGGCCGCTGCCAACAACTACAACCCAATGTTGCAGGCACTACTCAAGAGTTTGTACAGCGACCCGCAATTCATCCGGGCGATGAAATAGGCCTACGTCCTCAAGAAAAAGAGCCGCAAAAGCGGCTCTTCTTGTATCAGGCGCGCGGTGTGCGGCCTTCGATCGACGAGTACTTGGTCCGATTCTTTTCAACCCAGCTTTTCAGCAGTGCGTTGACCTGACGGGCGAATGTGTCACTCACAGCCGCCTTTGGTGTATTTCCCGCCAAAGGCAGGAACCAGATACCCATCCAAGTGTTGATAGCATCGTGGTTGGAAGACTTGGCCAGCGCCTGACCGCGATCATCCAGCGTTTCGAGCGTCATGGTGTACTGGTCGGTGGCCAGCGCGGGAATGATCGTCAGGGTCAAGCCGCTGATGAACGCAAATACCGCTTGCCCACCACTCGGTGTGTGGTTGTAGACCTTCAACCGTAAACGGTCATCACCCGGTTGACGCTCGAACTCATCGAGTGTCACCCGACCGAACAGGCCAGATTCAGTGAGGATACGTTTGAGCTCGGGCTTGAGCATATCTCGAGCTTGAGGCACTTCGTTTGCCTTGACACTACCAGGGTCTCCCTGGAAGAAGTCGAAGTCTACATAGACGTTCGGCTTGTTCGAGTAGCTGGCCATCGAAGGCAGGTCTACGTGGGGTACTTCATCCTTGGTGAAACTGGCACATCCACCCAGCGTGACGACCATCGCCAGACCCAGGGCTTTTAGAAATTGCATATCGACTTCCTTGCTTGATGACTACGACCCCTTTGAAGGGGGCTGCATTTTAGAAGGTCGGACGAAAAATGCAAAATCATGCCGTCTAAGTTTTGGCTGAGTAGGACATCGTGACCCTGAGCATCTTACTGCAAAGGGGTAGAAAAGAGCGCGGACATCCATTTTAAGGAATACAGATGGTCTAAAAAACCACTCGGGTCGTGAAGCCGAGTGGTTTTTTGGATCAGTTGGGGGGAGCTGATTAGTTAGTGATCATCAAATCCAAGCTGGTGGCATCACAGGAGTGATCTGCTTTCTTGTTGATTGCTAGATAGATGGCTGAGCCCTGATCCACACCGACATTAGCGGCTTTAATCACCGAACTACCGCCATTCGGAAGGTTCCCGCTTTGAATCGGTACATCGCCCAAATTCAAGGTCCAGGAGATTCCATCGCCGCAGGCATCATGGAGGTCGTTGATCCGACCCAGCACGTTGATGCTGCCATGAATGGGACTGGTCCAGCGGACAATGGTCTCGCTGTTGGAACCTGGATGGGTGACCACGTCGCCCTGCTTGAAGACGAAGCTTCCGCCACTACCCGTAAAGGTGAAGCTTTTTTTGATGATGTTGATGTAGGCACCGGTGCTTGCGTCTCTCCAGCACGTTACATTGGCACCGTTACATGTATCCGCGACGAATGTCGGGAGGGGCGTGTAGTTGGCTGACAGACTCTGTGCCGTTTTATTCTGCATGAACGACCATGGCGAGCCGGGGGCCGCGCGCTCCGTTGCAATGTACATGTCGCGAGCCAAGTTCCAGGACTGTGCAGTTGCTGCCCATAGAGGGGGCGCGTTAACACCGCAAAACAGCACAGCGGAAAGAACGATACTTTTTGCAATTTTCATAAATTTGCCTCGGTGTCGGTAAGAGAATTGATGCTGTTGTACGGTCAATGCCGCATTCAATTCGCTCGCTGGCGATCACTCGAGGCTCAAGGCCTTCGCCCAGAATCACTGCTCGTGTACATGGGTAAGAGACAGGATTGTCTCAGAGTAAAACTGTACATGCAACCAGTATTCAATCCGTGCTTGCCTTGGTCAACGTCGTATCAGGGTTGAGCCTGCGGACATTACGGATCCATTGATTGCCTGACAGGGACACTCAACCCAACGGCCGAGCTAGGGCTGGCCTCTTGAGTACATAAATCCATCGAATGGCAACAAAGCATTACTCCTGTCCGTAAACGCAAAAACCCCCGATTTCTCGGGGGTTTGAATATGGCGGAAGCGTAGAGATTCGAACTCTAGGATAGTTGCCCATCGACGGTTTTCAAGACCGTTGCCTTAAACCACTCGGCCACGCTTCCAGCGCGTTCAGCGGCGGCAATCATACCGTAATGAAACAAGCTGTCAAACTCTCTATGTCGCCGGTTGCGAAGGCTCTGTTATGATCTTTGCATCTGAACGTTTCAAACCCACAGGATCCACAGGAGTATCGCCATGCGCGAGCAGGATTACGCCGTACATCACGGCCAGCAGGTCGAGCAGCAGGAGGTCAGCAAGGTCCTGCGCAACACGTACAGTCTGCTGGCTCTCACGCTTGCATTCAGCGGTGTCATGGCCTTCGTCGCCCAGCAGATGCGCGTCGGCTACCCGAACGTGTTCGTGGTGCTGATCGGCTTCTACGGTTTATTCTTCCTAACCGCCAAGCTGCGCGATTCGGTCTGGGGCCTGGTCTCCACCTTCGCCCTCACCGGCTTCATGGGCTTCATTCTCGGGCCGATCCTCAACCGCTATCTCGGCATGGCCGGCGGCGCCGAAGTCGTCAGCTCGGCGTTTGCCATGACCGCGCTGGTGTTCGGTGGTCTTTCCGCCTACGTACTGATCACGCGTCGTGACATGAGCTTCCTCAGTGGCTTCATCACTGCGGGCTTCTTCGTACTGCTGGGCGCCGTTGTGGCGAGCTTCTTCTTCCAGATCAGCGGTCTGCAACTGGCGATCAGCGCGGGCTTCGTGCTGTTCTCCTCGGTCTGCATTCTGTTCCAGACCAGCGCCATCATCCATGGTGGTGAGCGTAACTACATCATGGCGACCATTAGCCTGTATGTTTCGATCTATAATTTGTTCATCAGCCTGCTGCAGCTGTTTGGCATCATGGGTCGTGACGACTGATCGACATTAGCTAATGGCTAGGAGAGCCCGCTTCGGCGGGCTTTTTCATGCCCACTCTCCTCTATCCCTTCTCCCCCCTGCCCCGTAGAATGCGTTCCTTTTTTGCTTCCGGGCGTTTCCCATGAGCTCAAACGAACACGAGCCAGGTGCAGCAGCGCCTGCCAACGAACTGGTTCTCGGCCTCGAGGACAAGCCGAAACTGATGATAGGCCTGCTGGCTGCGTTGCAGCATCTGCTGGCGATCATCGTGCCGATCGTGACGCCGGGTCTGCTGATCTGCCAAGCACTGGGCGTGTCGGCGCGGGAGACCAACCTCATCGTATCCATGTCCCTGGTCATCTCCGGCATCGCCACCTTCGTTCAGTGCAAACGCTTCGGCCCCTTCGGTGCTGGACTGCTGATCGTGCAGGGCACCAGCTTCAACTTCGTCGGACCACTGATCGCCGGTGGCGCGCTGATGGTCAAGCAGGGCACCCCCGTCGAGGGCGTAATGGCATCGATCTTTGGCGTAGTGATCGCCGGCTCGTTCGTAGAGATGGGCGTGTCGCGCATCCTGCCGTTCATCAAGCGTCTTATCACGCCGCTGGTGACGGGTATCGTGGTGCTGATGATCGGCCTGACGCTGATCAAGGTCGGTCTGATCAGCATGGGTGGCGGCTTTGCAGCGATGGGTAATGGCACCTTCGCCAATGGCGAGAACCTGCTGCTGTCAGGCGTAGTGCTGGCAATCATCGTGGTGCTCAACCGTGTGCCAATGGTGTGGATGCGCAGCTGCGCCATCGTCATTGCCTTGGCGGTTGGCTATGCCCTGGCGGGCTATCTGGGCCGCCTGGACTTCACCGGCATGCATCAGGCCGCGGTGTTCCAGGTTCCAGTACCTCTGCACTTCGGCCTGGGTTTCTCCTGGGCGCTGTTCATTCCGATGCTGGTCATCTACCTGGTGACCTCGCTTGAAGCTATCGGCGATGTGACGGCCACCAGCAAGGTTTCACGCCAGCCGGTCCAGGGACCTCTCTGGATGCAGCGGATCAAGGGCGGGGTACTGGTCAACGGCGCTAACTCTCTGCTGGCCGGGCTGTTCAACACCTTCCCCAGTTCGATCTTTGCGCAAAACAACGGGGTGATTCAGCTCACCGGCATTGCCAGCCGCCACATTGGCGTCTGGATCGCGTTTATGCTGGTGCTGCTGGGACTGTTCCCAGCCGTGGCGGGAATCATCCAGGCGGTGCCTGAACCGGTGCTGGGCGGGGCGGCAATGGTAATGTTCGGTGCGGTCGCAGCCTCCGGTATCAATATCCTGGCCAGTACACATCTGGACCGTCGGGCGCTGTTGATCATCGCCGTGTCACTGGCGCTCGGGTTGGGCGTTGCGCAAGTGCCGGAATTCCTGGCCCATATGCCCGCGGCCCTGCGTAACGTACTGGAATCGGGCGTGGCCACCGGCGGTATTTGTGCCCTGGTGTTGAACTGGTTCCTGCCGGACACCCACGCACGCACTTGATCTATGCGTACTCCAGACAAGGCCCGCGCCCACAGGTGCGGGCTTTTTGCTTTATCATGAGCGCATTTCCTTGCCCGAGCTTTCCATGAACTTCGCCATCGCGGTGTTTTCTCCAGCCCATGCGCCCTCCTCGCGCCGTGCGCTACGCTTCGCTGAAGCGGTGCTGGACGGCGGGCACCAGATTACCCGATTGTTCTTCTATCAAGATGGCGTCCACAGCGCCTCGAATACCATCGTGTTCCCTCAGGATGAGCGGGATGTGGCCGCACAGTGGCGCACGTTCGTCAGTGATAACCAGCTCGACGCTGTGGTCTGCATCGCGGCTGCGCTGCGCCGGGGTGTGCTCGACGAAGCAGAGGCCAACCGCTACCAACGCCCTGCCGTGAACCTGTCTGAGCCTTGGGAGCTGTCCGGTCTTGGGCAGTTGCATGAAGCTGCGCAAGTGGCGGACCGCCTGGTCTGTTTCGGAGGCGATTGAAATGGCCAAGTCCCTATTGATCATCACCCGCCAGGCTCCTTGGGCAGGTATGTCCGCACGCGAAGCACTGGACATCGCCCTAGCCGGGGGCGCCTTCGATTTGCCAATCGGCATGCTGTTTCTCGATGATGGCGTGTTTCAGCTCGCCAGCGGCCAGCAACCAGCAGCGCTGCAGCAGAAAAATCTCGCGGCCAACCTGCAAGCGCTGCCGATGTTTGGCGTCGACGAGTTGTTCGCCTGCGCGCGTAGCCTGCAAGCGCGCGGATTGGATACCCACTCGTTGGAATTGCCAGTGCAGGCACTCGACGATGCAGCCCTGTCAGTCCTCATCGCCCGATTCGATCAAGTGATAACGCTCTGATGAAAACATTACACGTCATTAGCCATTCCCCCTTCGGTGATAGCCGCCTGACCAGTTGCCTGCGACTACTGGGCACCCAGGACGCATTGCTGCTGTGCGGTGATGCAACTTACGCTCTCAAGGCCGATAGCGAACCCTTCCGCGCGCTGCGGTCCGCAGATCTGGAGGGCCGCCTGTTCGCGCTCGATGAAGACCTGCAAGCCCGTGCCATTTGTGGCGAGCCCGCACAGGCTGTGGACTACCCAGCCTTCGTCGAACTCTCGCTGCACTACGATAAGGTCAACACCTGGTTATGAGCATTCTGACTGCTGGCGATCGCACCATTGGGTTGGACAAGGATGGGTTCCTGCTCGATCTGCAAGCGTGGTCCGCCGACGTCGCCGAAGTGCTGGCCGCACGAGAAGGTATCGTCCTCAGTGCGGAACACTGGGAAGTCCTCGAACTGCTGCGTCAGTTCTATGAGGAGTACCAACTCTCTCCCGCTACCCGTCCGTTGATCAAGTACGCAGCGCTGAAACTCGGCCCGGACAAGGGCAATAGCCCCCACCTGAACCGTCTGTTCAAGGGCACCCCTGCGAAATTGGCCGCCAAGCTAGCCGGCCTGCCCAAGCCGACCAACTGCATATGAGCGAGCCGATGAACCCGACCCCGCTTAACGTGCACACGCCGCCCGAACACCCCTTCGCCGAGTTCGTGCGCATTCTTGGCAAGGGCAAGCGCGGCGCGCGCGGCCTGACCCGCGAAGAAGCCCGCGCGGCGATGACGATGCTGCTCGAAGGCAAGGTCGAGGACACCCAGCTCGGCGCGTTCCTCATGCTGCTGCGACATAAGGAAGAAAGTCCGGAGGAGCTGGCAGGCTTCACCCAAGCGCTGCGCAGCCAGGTGCAAGCACCACCCCTGGCAGTCGACCTGGACTGGCCAAGCTACGCCGGCAAGAAGCGTCACCTGCCGTGGTATCTGCTCGCGGCCAAGTGCCTGGCCAACACCGGTGTGCGCATCTTCATGCACGGCGGCGGCGCTCATACCGCCGGGCGCTTGTATACCGAGCAGTTGCTCGGGCTGCTCGATATCCCTCTGTGCCGCGACTGGCAAGCGGTAGCCAACAGCCTTGACCAGCGCGGCCTGGCATTCGCCCCCTTGCAAGACTGGGCACCGCAACTGCAGCGCATGATCGACCTGCGCAATACCTTGGGCCTGCGTTCACCCATCCACTCGCTGGCCCGTGTACTCAATCCGCTCGGCGCTAGCCGCAGCCTACAGAGTATTTTCCATCCGGGTTACCAGGCCGTTCACCGCGAAGCCAGTCGACTGCTCGGTGACTCCGCGCTGGTAATCAAGGGCGATGGCGGTGAGATCGAGGTCAATCCAGACGTTGTCAGCCATCTTTATGGCACCGATGACAGCCTGGCCTGGGATGAGGAATGGCCAGCATTAAGCGCCCAGCGTCACGTCAAACCGGCAAGCCTGGACCCACACCACTTGCTGGCGGTCTGGCGCGCAGAGGCGCATGACAGCTACGGCGAGTTGGCAGTCATAGCGACCATCGCCCTCGCGTTACGTGGGCTCGGACAAGACCGTGAGCAGGCCTTCAGTAACGCCCGAGAGGCTTGGCAGGCGCGCAATACATCTGATTAATCGATCAAAAGCAGGCGATCTTTGCACTGATCGCTCGAACGATATTCCATAGACTGGTCTCCAATCACCAATGACTGGCTATTGGAGCGCTCACATGGGCCTTTTGATCGATGGCCGCTGGCATGACCAGTGGTACGAAAACAGCAAGGACGGCGCTTTTCGCCGCGAAGACTCGCAACGCCGCGGCGCGTTGCCAGTTGCCGAAGCGGGACGCTATCACCTGTACGTTTCGCTGGCGTGCCCCTGGGCCCATCGCACCCTGATAATGCGCACCCTCAAGGGCTTGCAACCCTTGATCGACGTTTCGGTGGTCAGTTGGTTGATGGGCGAGCATGGCTGGACCTTCGACACCGCGCAGGGCTCGACCGGCGATGCGCTCGATGGATTGCAGTACCTCTACCAGCGCTACACATCGGACGATCCGCACTACAGCGGCCGCGTTACGGTGCCGGTACTGTGGGACAAGCAAGAGCAGCGCATCGTCAACAACGAGTCGGCGGAAATCATCCGCCTCTTCAACACCGCCTTCGACGCACTGACCGGCAACCGACTGGATCTCTATCCCGAGATGCTGCGCAGCACCATCGACGCGCTGAACGAACGCATTTACCCGGCCGTGAACAACGGCGTTTACCGGGCAGGCTTTGCCACTACCCAGCACGCCTACGAGGAAGCGTTCGACGAGGTGTTCGACGAGCTGGATCGCCTGGAAACATTGCTGGACACGCGCCGGTACCTGGCCGGTGAGTACCTGACCGAAGCCGATGTACGATTGTTCACTACGCTGGTGCGTTTCGACGCCGTCTACCACGGCCACTTCAAATGCAACCTGCATCGCGTGGCCGATTACCACAACCTCTCGAACTGGCTACGGGAGCTGTATCAGTGGCCAGGAATCGCAGATACCGTGGATATGCAGCATATCCAGAATCACTATTACCTCAGCCACAAGACCATCAATCCGAACGGCATCGTACCCAAGGGACCGCAGCAAGACTTCGGCTTGCCACATGACCGGACGCGCCTGCCGGGTAACGGCATTTTTGAAGGGTAGAACCTAACGGGGCCGCTCAGCGGCCCCGCTAGAATTCAGCTGTTTTGCGCGCCTTCGAACCATGCCAGTTTTTCGCGCAGTTGCACCACTTCGCCCACAATCACCAGCGTTGGAGCGTGAACGTCGTGACGGGCCACCAACTCAGGCAGGTCGGCCAAGGTACCGGTGAACACCCGCTGGTTGCGCGTCGTGCCTTGCTGTACCAGCGCCGCTGGTGTGCTGGGGGCTCGCCCATGGCGGATCAGTTCGGCGCAGATAGCCGGTAACCCGACCAGTCCCATATAGAACACTACCGTCTGTGCAGGCGCGACCAAGTCAGTCCACGGCAGGTTGCTGGTGCCATCTTTGAGATGGCCAGTGACGAAACGCACCGATTGGGCGTGATCGCGATGGGTCAGTGGAATGCCGGCATACGCCGAACAGCCGCTGGCTGCGGTAATCCCAGGCACAACCTGAAACGGAATACCCTCTGCTGCGAGCTCTTCAATTTCCTCGCCACCGCGCCCGAAAATGAATGGGTCGCCGCCTTTCAGGCGTAATACACGCTTGCCTTGACGGGCCAGATCGACTAGCAGGCGATTGATCTGCTCCTGGGGCACCGCGTGTTCTGCCCGGCGCTTGCCGACATAGATACGTTCTGCGTCGCGCCTGCACATGTCGATGATGGCCGGAGCCACCAGGCGGTCATACAGCACGACATCAGCCTGCTGCATCAGCCGCAAGGCACGGAAGGTCAACAGATCGGGGTCGCCAGGACCGGCGCCGACCAAGTACACCTCACCCCCTTGCTGAACAGGCGCACCGTCGACCATCGCCTGCAACAGACGCTCAGCCTCCGCCCCCTGCCCGGCCAATTGACGTTCGGCGATCGGACCTTGGAACACGGTTTCCCAGAAGCCCCGCCGCTGGTTGACGTCCGGATAGAGACCTTTGACCTTGTCACGAAAACGCGCGGCCAAACCCGCCAGCTCACCGTAAGCCGACGGAATCCAGGCCTCGAACTTGGCGCGAATCAGACGTGCCAGTACGGGTGCGTCGCCGCCACTGGACACCGCGATCACCAGCGGCGAACGATCGACGATTGCCGGGAAGATCACAGTGCACAGCGCCGGAGCATCCACCACATTGACCGGCAGGTTCATGGCCTGCGCATCGGCCGACACCTGAGCGTTAAGAGCTGCATCGTCGGTGGCCGCGATCACCAGCCGACAACCTTCCAGGTCGCCAACCTGGTATCCGCGCACCCGCACCTCTCCGCCGCCTTCCCTGGCCAGCGTAGCGAGCTGACCATCGACCTCAGGCGCCACTACGCGTAGCAGGCCGCCGGCCTCTGCCAACAGACGCGCCTTGCGCAAGGCGATCTCGCCGCCGCCGACAACCAGCACCCACCCGCCCTGCAACCGGTGGAACAGTGGCAGGTATTTCATTTAGCGAATGACCTCGACGCCGCCCATGTAGGGCTTGAGTACCTCTGGCACGCGAATCGACCCGTCAGCCTGCTGGTAATTTTCCAGCACCGCAACCAGCGTACGGCCCACGGCCAGGCCCGAGCCATTGAGGGTGTGCACGAGCTCCGGCTTGCCAGTCTCCGGGTTGCGCCAGCGCGCTTGCATGCGTCGAGCCTGGAAATCGCCGCAGTTGGAGCAGGAACTGATCTCGCGATACTTGCCCTGACTAGGCACCCAGACTTCGAGGTCATAGGTTTTCACTGCACTGAAGCCCATGTCCCCGGTGCACAGCGCCAATACTCGGTAAGGCAGTTCGAGTAATTGCAAAACGCGTTCGGCGTTGGCGGTCAGGCCTTCCAGCGCCTCCATGGACTTACCCGGTTCGACGATCTGTACCATCTCGACCTTGTCGAACTGATGCTGACGAATCATGCCGCGCGTATCACGACCCGACGCACCCGCCTCGCTGCGGAAACAGGGAGTGTGCGCAACGAACTTGATCGGCAGTTGCTTGGCGTCGAGGATTTCGCCGGAAACGATGTTGGTCAGCGACACTTCGGCGGTAGGGATCAGGTAGAAGTCAGCTTCACCTTCACGGCTGATCTTGAACAGGTCTTCCTCGAACTTCGGCAGCTGACCGGTACCTTGCAATGCCGGAGCCTGAACCAGGTACGGGGTGTAGGCCTCTTCGTAGCCATGCTCGCTGGTGTGCAGATTGATCATGAACTGCGCCAAGGCTCGATGCAGGCGAGCGATCGGACCGCGCAGCAAGGCGAAACGAGCGCCGGACAGCTTGGCGGCGGTTTCGAAGTCCAGGCCGCCACTGATCTCGCCAAGGGCGACGTGATCCTTGATATCGAAATCGAATTCAGGCGCTGTACCCCAGCGACGCACCTCGACGTTGGCCTCTTCGTCCGGGCCGACGGGTACGCTGGCATCAGGCAAGTTGGGGATGGTCAGCACGATGCCGTCCAGCTCGGCCTGGATCTCGTCCAGTTCGGTCTTGCCGGCGGCCAGCTCGTTGGCCATGCGCTCGACATCCGCCATCAGCGGCGCAATGTCTTCGCCCTTGGCCTTGGCCTGGCCGATGGACTTGGAGCGGGCATTACGCTCGGCCTGCAGCTGCTCGGTGCGGGTCTGCACCGATTTGCGACGCTCTTCCAGTGATTCGATGCGCGCGACATCCAGGCTGAAGCCACGGGAGGCCAGGCGATCCGCCACTTCCTGAAGTTGGCCGCGTAACAGTTTGGCATCGAGCATATCGTTCTCTCGTTATATGAAGGTGTTGGTTCAGATTCGGGTCAGAGCGAGGCCAGCCCAGGTCGCGAGCAGGCCGCCCAGTACACTGGCGGCGGCGTAGCCGAATGCCAGCGGCGCCTGTCCGCTTTCGAGCAGGCGCACGGTGTCCAGTGAAAAGGACGAAAAGGTGGTCAGGCCACCGACGAAGCCGACGATCAGTCCGGCCCGTACCTCGATAGGCACGCCCGGCTTGTTGAGGAACATGCCGTAGAGCACGCCGATGATCAGGCAGCCCACCAGATTGACCGCAAGCGTAGCGAGATAGAAGTGCCGTGGCCAGTGGGCATTGACCCAGTTACCTGCAGCGAAGCGCAGCAAAGTGCCGACGATGCCCGCAGCGCTGACCGATGCGACGAGTGCAATCACGTTTTTCTCCGTTGCCGTGGACTGTTGCGATCCAGTTCGGCCAAGTGGCGCAGCTTTTCGCCGATCTTCAGTTCCAGGCCGCGCGGCACCGGTTGGTAATAGGGCCGCGGCGCCAAGGCATCGGGGAAGTAGTCCTCACCTGCCGCATAGGCATCCGGCTCATCGTGGGCATAGCGGTATTCATCGCCATAGCCCAACTGCTTCATCAGCTTGGTCGGTGCGTTACGTAAATGTAACGGAACCTCCAGCGAACCGTGCTCGGAGGCCTCCCGCAGCGCCGTCTTGAAACCCATGTACACGGCATTGCTCTTGGGCGCACACGCCAGGTAGGTAATGGCCTGGGCCACCGCCAACTCACCCTCGGGGCTGCCTAGCCGCTCCTGTACGTCCCAGGCCGCCAGACACAGGCTCAGTGCACGCGGATCGGCATTACCGATGTCCTCGCTGGCCATGCGCACCACACGACGGGCGATGTACAGCGGATCGCAACCGCCATCGAGCATCCGCGCGAACCAATACAGCGCGCCGTCAGGATTGGAACCGCGAACCGACTTGTGCAGAGCCGATATCTGGTCATAGAACGCCTCGCCACCCTTGTCGAAGCGCCGTCGACTATCACCGAGCAGACTCTGCAGCATCTGCACATCGATCTCGCTGCCGTCTTCGGCAAGGTCCGAGGCATTTTCCAGGAAGTTGAGCATGCGCCGACCGTCACCGTCGGCAGCGGCCATGAGCATGGCGAAGGCTTCATCTCCGACTCGTAGATTGCGCTTGCCCAATCCACGCTCTTCACTCAGGGCACGATCAACCAGTTTGCGCAGAGCGGCTTCGTCCAGACTCTTGAGTACATAGACACGCGCCCGCGACAGCAAGGCGTTGTTCAGCTCGAAGGAGGGGTTCTCGGTGGTAGCGCCGATGAACAGCAGGGTGCCGTCTTCCACATAGGGCAAGAAAGCATCCTGCTGGGACTTGTTGAAGCGGTGCACTTCATCGACGAATAGAATCGTGCGTCGACCGTACTGACCGG
Source organism: Pseudomonas sp. RAC1 (assembly GCF_030658255.1). NCBI lineage: Bacteria > Pseudomonadati > Pseudomonadota > Gammaproteobacteria > Pseudomonadales > Pseudomonadaceae > Pseudomonas > Pseudomonas sp. RAC1. The sequence continues at coordinate 582,382 of NZ_JAUTXS020000038.1, read as the reverse complement.
CTTGCTGCTTGGCCACTTCCACGGCCTGACGAATCTCCTTGACCCCGGCCAGCACAGCCGACACGGTTTCGAAATGCGCGTCGCAAAACTGCGCCAGCAGCCGCGCCAAGGTGGTCTTGCCGACACCGGGCGGCCCCCAGAAGATCATCGAGTGCAGAGCACCCTGCTCCAGTGCCTCGCGCAGCGGCTTGCCGCGCGCCAGCAGGTGCTCCTGGCCCACGTACTCGTCCAGGTTGGACGGACGCAATCGGGCTGCCAGCGGCTGGGCGACAGGCTCGCTTCGAAACAGGTCCATGGTGCCTCGCGTTACTCCTGGATGACGTCAGCGCCTTCCGGAATCTTGAACTGGAACGTGCTCGCCGGGATCGCCTGGTTGGCCCTGACCCCATTGAACAGAATATTGGTGCGCTGGCCGACGCTGTCGATCAGTTGCATGTCATTGATCAGTCCCTTGCGGAAAGAGATACGCAAGGAGTCGAACAGCGTGTCCTTGGTCTTGGGCTTGAGGGTGAAATCCATGACCTCGCCCTGTTCCTTGGAAACGATATCGAAACTCTGGCTGATCTTGGATACATCACCGGACAACAGTAACGCCGGCGTCTGGCTCAGGCGCACATCAAGCTTCTTCACCGTGGCCTGCTCCAGATCCGGGTCCCACAGGGTAACTTTCTGGCCATCGGAAACCACGACTTGCTCTTGTGGAGCATCCGTATGCCAGTAGAACAGGCCAGGACGTTTGACCGTCATCTTCCCTTTAGTCTCCTGCAGACTCGTGCCGCTGGCATCCAGGGTCAGTTGGGAAAAATTGGCCTCGATGGTCTGGGATTTTTCCAGCAACTGGGTCAGGCGCTGTACGTCTTGCTCACCGGCGTACGCGGTGAGCGGGCCCAGGGTCAGGGCAGAAACCAACAACATGCGAATTGCGCGCATGGGAGTCCTCATTGAGCAGTGAATAGGCCGGACACGATGTTTCGCACCCGGCAAGACAATCATCAATCGCGCGGGCCGCCCGGAGCTATCACTTCCCGCGAGCCGTTGCTGTTCATTGGAGTGACCACGCCGGCCATCTCCATCGCCTCGATCATCCGCGCGGCACGGTTGTAGCCGATCTTGAGCTTGCGCTGTACTGCCGAAATGGACGCCCGGCGACTTTCCAGCACGAACTGCACAGCTTCGTCATAGAGCGCGTCGGTTTCCGAGTCGTCGCCATCGCCACCTCCACCGCCGCCCTCGAAACCGCTACCGGCTTCCTCGACGCCGTTGAGGATATCGTCGTTGTAATCAGGGGCACCGCGCAACTTCCAGGCCTCTACAACGCGGTGAACCTCGTCGTCGGAAACGAATGCACCGTGAACGCGGATGGGCAGACTGGTACCCGGCGGCATGTAGAGCATGTCGCCATGGCCGAGCAGTTGTTCGGCGCCGCCCTGGTCGATGATAGTCCGCGAGTCGATCTTGCTCGACACCTGGAAGGCCATACGCGTAGGAATGTTGGCCTTGATCAGACCAGTGATCACATCGACCGACGGACGCTGTGTAGCGAGAATCAAATGAATGCCGGCTGCACGCGCCTTCTGGGCGATACGGGCAATCAGCTCTTCGACCTTTTTGCCGACGATCATCATCATGTCGGCAAATTCGTCGACCACCACCACGATAGTCGGCAGGGTTTTCAGCGCCGGAGGTTCGTCCTCCATGCTTTCACGGCGGTACAGAGGATCGTGGATGACCTCACCGGCGTCCTGGGCGTCTTTGACCTTGCGGTTGAAGCCGGCCAGGTTACGTACGCCCATCGCAGCCATCAGCTTGTAGCGGCGCTCCATCTCGGCGACGCTCCAGCGCAGAGCGTTGGCGGCGTCCTTCATGTCGGTGACGACCGGGCACAACAAGTGCGGAATGCCTTCGTAAATCGACAGCTCGAGCATTTTCGGGTCGATCATGATCAGCCGCGCATCTTCCGGGCTCGACTTGAACAGGATCGACAGGATCATCGCGTTGACACCCACCGACTTACCCGAACCGGTGGTACCGGCCACCAGCAAATGCGGCATCTTGGCCAAGTCCGTGATGACCGGCTTGCCGCCGATATCATGGCCCAGCGCCAGCGTGACGGGCGACTTCTGCTCGTCATACTGAGGCGTGGACAACACCTCGGAGAAACGCACCATCTGACGATTTTCGTTGGGAATTTCGATACCGACGGTAGTCTTTCCGGGAATGACCTCCACCACCCGCACGCTGGTCACTGCCAGCGAGCGCGCGAGGTCCTTCGCAAGGTTGGCGATGCGGCTGACCTTGACCCCGGCAGCTGGCTGGATTTCGTAGCGGGTGATCACCGGCCCCGGGTGGATCGAGTCTACGGAAACGTCGACCCCGAACTCCTTGAGCTTGATCTCCAGCAGATGCCCCACTCCAGCCAGGGACTCGGGCGAATACTCGATCTTTTTCTGTTCGGCAGGATCGAGAATCGAGATCGATGGGAGCGTTCCTTCCACGGCGCTATCGACGAACAGCGGCGCCTGCTTTTCTTTCATGACCCGCTTGCTGGGTTCGGCTGCCTTGACCGGTGCCGGCAGGTTGATCACCGGTGCGGGCTGCTGCTCGCGCTGTGCCACATGCTTGCTCAAGGATTCGTCACGTTCGATGATGCGTTCGCGCGCCTTGATCTGCTCGCGCTTGTCGACAACCACGGGCGCGACAACGTCCTCGACCTGCTCATCGACCTCGCGCAACTGCGCCACCAGCCGCTTGCGTTCGTTGCGCGCGGCCCACCAGCGTGACGCGGCGCCTTGGACCAGCTCGAACAGATCAAGGGTGATCTTGCCGGTCAGGTCCATGACCTTGAACCAGGACAAGTCGGTGAACACCGTCAGGCCGAACAGGAACAACGCGATGAACATCAAGGTGCTGCCCTGCACGTTCAGCAGGTTGCGCGCCAGTTCCCCAAGGCTCTCGCCCAGCGCACCGCCAGCCGAAAATGGAATACTGGCGGGCGGATGGAAATGAATGTGCGCCAGCGCTGCGCCCGACAGCACGAGAAATACCAAGCCGATCAGGCGCCAGGAGAACAGCCACCCACTCCATTGCCAGGGCTGGTGACGTTCACGGAAGATCTGCCAGGTCTTGATCGCCAGCAGCAAAGGAAAGATATAGGCAAAGTAGCCAAGCACCATGAACAGGATGTCGGCGAAGAACGCGCCGGCGCGGCCAGCAGCGTTCTGAACCTGATCGACATTGCTGGTGTGGGTAAAGCTTGGGTCGGATGTGTCGTAGGTCAGCAGTGCCATCCACAGGTACAGGCACAGCGCACCGACGGCAATCAGCGCGCCTTCCTTGAGGCGATAATGCAACTGCTGGCGCCATAGCGGCACTGGCAACGGAGTCGGGGATGCAGTGGATTTCTTCAAAACGCGTCTATTCCTGCGCTTGATGCGCGTTAAATAGTGATCGGGCCGGTGAATGGCCGACGAACCACTACTTTTAACATTACTGCCCGCCTGCCGCCATGGCGGCACGCCGCGTGGCGCATGGACGGGGGGCCGATTTCCATGGGTGCAATTTGAGCATGCATTTTGTTCTGTGACAAAGGCTTATGCTGTATTTTTGCACAGGTATGACAGCAAATGTCGGCGATGGTGCCAGATGCCCATCGGCTAGCGGTGAAACAGCTCGACGAGCCGCGCCACTCCTGCAGCCCAGCATGCTGCAACAGCCCAGACATTGACCTCGACGACGCCTGCCGCCATGCTCGCCACTCCCCTCCCCTACCGCCGAATCACCATGCTCACCTGGCTGACCCGCGACTCGCTGAACTTCCCACCCCTCAATAAAGCCCTCAACGAGCCCAACGGCCTACTCGCCGCGGGAGGCGATCTCACACCCGAGCGCCTGATTCAAGCCTACCGCCACGGCTGCTTCCCTTGGTATCAGGACGGACAGCCGATTCTATGGTGGTCGCCCGATCCTCGCACCGTGCTGTTACCGGACGAACTTCACGTATCCCGGTCGCTGGCCAAGCTGATGCGTCAGGGCCGCTACCACGTCAGCTTCGACACCGATTTCGCCAGTGTAATCGCCGCGTGCGCCGCACCCCGCGATTACGCCGACGGCACCTGGATCACCGACAGCATGCAGGCGGCATACCGCGAGTTGCACCACCGCGGTATCGCTCATTCGGTCGAGGTACGCCAGGCCGGCGAACTGGTTGGTGGCCTATACGGCCTGGCCATGGGCCGTCTATTCTTCGGCGAATCCATGTTCAGCCGCGCCGACAATGCCTCCAAGGTCGGTTTCGTGACGCTGGTTGAACGTCTGCGCGAAGCTGGCTTTGTGTTGATCGACTGCCAGATGCCCACCGATCACCTGCATAGCCTCGGCGCGCGCGCTATCAGCCGGAGGGCGTTCGCCGACTATCTGTCATGCCATCTCGACCACTCCTGCGACGCAGCCTGGGCGCGCTAGGCGACCGCCCAGAGCTGGCATACACTTAGAGCAACGTCTTGCCCAGGGGGCGATCATGACAGAGCTGGCGCGATTGAAGTTCTATGCCACTCAACCCCACTCCTGCAGCTACCTGCCCGATGAGCAGGCGACGACCCTGTTCCTGGACCCCAGCCAGCCGATGGACGTACATGTGTATGCCGACCTGTCGGAAATGGGTTTTCGCCGCAGCGGCGATCATCTCTACCGACCTCACTGCCAGAGCTGCTCTGCCTGCGTACCGGCACGCATCCCCGCAGCACGCTTCGTGCCCAACCGCCAGCAGCGACGCATTCTCAAGCGCAATGAGGACCTTGTGGTCAGCCCCGCGCGACCGGCTTTCAAAGAAGAATATTTCGATCTGTATCGCCGCTACATAGAAACGCGCCACGCTGACGGCGACATGTACCCGCCCAGTCGCGACCAGTTCTCCACGTTTCTGGTACGCGACCTGCCCTTCAGTTGGTTCTACGAATTTCGCCTGCATGGTCGCCTGCTTGCAGTGGCGGTATGTGACCTGCTGCCCAATGGCCTATCGGCGGTGTATACCTTCTACGATCCAGATGAAGAGCGCCGTAGCTTGGGCCGCTTTGCCATCCTCTGGCAGATCGCTGAAACGCTACGCCAGGATCTGGAGGCGGTCTATCTTGGCTACTGGATCAAGAATTGTCAGAAGATGAACTACAAGACCCAATACCGCCCCATTGAGCTGCTGATCAACCAGCGCTGGGTCAGCCTCAACTGAAAGCATTGGCTTGAAATACATTTTTCGGGCATAATCCACGCCACTTTTTTTGCCCGGTGCAGTTGCGCGTCGGGCCATCTCTGGACACCGAGGGTTTTACTGCATGTCGAAAGAAGACAGCTTCGAGATGGAAGGCAGTGTCGTCGACACCCTTCCAAACACTATGTTTCGCGTGGAGCTGGAAAACGGCCACGTTGTCACCGCGCACATTTCCGGAAAAATGCGCAAGAACTACATCCGCATCCTTACTGGCGACAAGGTCCGCGTCGAACTGACGCCTTACGACCTGAGCAAGGGCCGCATCACCTACCGCGCGCGCTAAGCTTCAGCCACAAAAAAAGCCCGGCCAATGCGCCGGGCTTTTTTTTGTGCAGCCCACCAAAGCACCAGGGCCGCACAGCGGCCCCTTTGCTCAAGCCACTTCGGCCGCGGTCTCGAAGTCGAACACCAGCTCGCCATCGCGCAGTTCCACATGCACCACGCCGCCATGCTCGGACAACTCGCCGAACAGGATCTCTTCAGCCAGAGGCCGCTTGATCTTGTCCTGAATGAGCCGCGCCATAGGTCGAGCCCCCATCTGCACGTCATACCCCTTGCTTGCCAGCCAACCACGCGCCTCGTCACTGACCTCGAGCAGCACGCGCTTGTCTTCCAGTTGAGCTTGAAGCTCGATAAGGAACTTGTCGACGATGCTCTTGATCGTTTCGTGGCTCAAGCGACCGAACTGAATGATGGTATCCAGACGGTTGCGGAACTCCGGCGTGAAGCTCTTGCGAATGACCTCCATCGCGTCCGACGCGTGGTCTTGATGAGTGAAGCCAATCGAGGCCCGCGACGCAGTTTCCGCCCCGGCGTTTGTCGTCATGATCAGAATCACGTTACGGAAGTCCGCCTTGCGCCCATTGTTGTCGGTCAGGGTGCCATGGTCCATGACCTGCAGCAGCAGGTTGAAGACCTCCGGGTGAGCTTTCTCGATTTCATCGAGCAGCAACACACAGTGCGGTTGTTTGGTGATGGCTTCGGTCAGCAGCCCACCCTGGTCGAATCCAACGTAACCAGGAGGCGCGCCGATCAAGCGCGATACGGTGTGCCGCTCCATGTACTCCGACATGTCGAAGCGCACTAACTCAACACCCAGTGCCTTGGCCAACTGCCGAGCAGCTTCGGTCTTGCCGACCCCCGTAGGGCCTGCGAACAGGAAGGAGCCGACTGGTTTGTCGGGTGCCTTCAGGCCTGCTCGCGACAGCTTGATAGCAGTCGACAGTGAATCGATTGCCGCATCCTGACCGAACACGGTGAGCTTCAGATCACGCTCAAGGTTGCGCAGCAGCTCCTTGTCGGAACTGGTGACATGCTTTGGCGGGATACGCGCGATCTTGGCCACGATGTCCTCCACCTGCGGCACGTCGATACGCTTGACCCGGTTGGCCTCCGGCTGCAGGCGCTGGTAGGCACCGGCTTCGTCGATCACATCGATGGCCTTGTCAGGCATGTGCCGGTCATTGATGTAGCGCGCAGCCAACTCGGCAGCCGCGCGAAGCGCTTCATCGCTGTATTCGATGTGATGATGACTCTCGAAGCGCCCTTTCAACCCACGCAGAATGCCAACGGTGTCCTCCACGGAGGGCTCGCTGACGTCGACCTTCTGGAAGCGCCGCGCCAGCGCTCGATCTTTCTCGAAAATGCCACGGAACTCTTGGAAAGTCGTGGAGCCAATGCAGCGGATATCACCCGAAGACAGCAGCGGCTTGAGCAGGTTGGAGGCATCCATCACCCCACCGGATGCCGCACCAGCACCGATGATGGTATGGATTTCGTCAATGAACAGGATGGCTTGAGGGCGCTTTCGCAGCTCACCAAGCAATGCCTTGAAACGCTTCTCGAAGTCGCCCCGGTACTTGGTGCCGGCCAACAGCGCGCCGAGATCCAGCGAATACACTACGCTTTGCGCCAGCAGGTCAGGCACCTGGCCATCGACGATACGCTTGGCCAACCCTTCTGCGATGGCCGTCTTGCCGACACCGGCTTCACCCACCAGCAGTGGATTGTTCTTGCGCCGACGCGCGAGGATCTGCGCAACCCGCTCGACTTCCTGCTCGCGCCCGACCAGGGGGTCGATGCGACCGGCACGGGCCAGTTCGTTGAGATTGCTGGCATAGGCATCCAGCGGATTGCTCGACGAGGACGCTTCCGCGCCGTCTTCGTCCTGCATGTCCTGATCGCCTTCAGTATTCGGACCATGGCCCGGCACCTTGGAGATGCCGTGCGCGATGTAGTTGACCACATCGATCCGGGCCACGCTCTGCTGCTTGAGCAGGAACACCGCCTGGCTCTCCTGCTCACTGAAGATCGCGACCAACACGTTGGCGCCAGTCACTTCACGCTTGCCGGAGCTTTGCACATGGAAAACAGCGCGCTGCAGCACTCGCTGGAAACCCAGCGTTGGCTGTGTCTCGCGGTCTTCGTCATGCACCGGGATCAGAGGGGTAGTGGAATCGATGAACTCCTGCAAATCATGCTTGAGCTTGTCGAGATTGGCGCCACAGGCGCGCAGAACGGTCGCAGCCGCCTCGTTGTCAAGGAGCGCCAACAGCAGGTGTTCGACGGTCATGAATTCATGACGCTTCGAACGTGCCTCCTTGAAGGCAAGATTGAGGGTGACTTCGAGCTCGCGGTTTAACATAGCTTCACCTCATACCCAAGTGGTCGGCGATTAACCGTCCTTCTCGATTTCACAGAGTAGCGGATGCTGGCTTTCTCTTGCGTATTGATTGACCTGCATGGCCTTGGTTTCGGCAATGTCGCGGGTAAACAATCCGCACACTGCCCGCCCTTCGGTGTGGACAGTCAGCATGATCTTGGTCGCCAGCTCGCGGCTCAGACTGAAGAACGTTTCGAGCACTTCGACGACGAAATCCATCGGTGTGTAGTCATCGTTGAACAAAACCACCTTGTACATCGGTGGAGCCTGAAGGATTGGCTTGGCTTCTTGGACCGCCAGACCTGCCCCATCGTCCTCATCGGACTTCGGGCGCTCCTGATTGAATGTTAGTCGAATCTGCCTGAGTGCATGCATGGAAAGAATTTCATCATATCGACAGGTTAGGGTTGTGGGTCGACCGCACAGTCACCGCCGGCGCGGCTGCCGCATGACCTTGACTATCGGCAAAACGGTGTTACAACCAATAAGAGCCCACCGTGGTGTATAAAGATCCGCGCAGTCAACCAGATTTTTTCGCATGGTTCGTATGCGGATGACGTGGATGATACTCCAGTGATGGAGTCCTTTGCAGAGGGACATAGGGATGGCAAGCGGTAAAGTCAAGTGGTTCAACAATGCCAAGGGCTATGGATTCATCAATGAAGACGGCAAGACGGACGACCTGTTCGCCCACTACTCCGCGATTCAGATGGATGGCTACCGGACATTGAAGGCTGGCCAGGCAGTGACATTCGACGTCGTGCAAGGCCCCAAAGGCCTCCATGCTGTCAACATCGCTGGCGCCAAAGCCGATACCACCGTCACCGATGCCAACCGGCAGAGCGAGACTGCCAGCGCCTGACCGCGTTCACCGCACCTCGAAGAAGGCCGGCTGCCTGCGCTAAAAAAGAGGCATGGTCGGCTTTTTTTGTTACACAAAATAACCTTGTGTATCACGACGATGAATCGCCACCTGCGGCATCTCGTCACATTGCCCGTACATCTTTGGTCTTATAAAGGCGTCGATAGCGCTTCGCCTTGCTGAATCGACCGAAGGGTTTGATATACTCCGTCCCTGACCACAGGGTCATCGGGGCGAACCCCTGGAATAGGCGGCTCGCCCTCGGCCAGGTAAGGCCAGTAAGCCTGGGCTGTTACCGCACCCAGCACTTGACGCTCGACTGATGCATCCACCATCACCGCTCGCAGCCTCTCGACCATCCGCTCAAGGCACCGCCAGGGCGAAGCGCCTACCCTGCGCACCTCGAGACTCGAGTACGCTCAGCACATAGAGAGTTAACCCGCATGCCCACCCGTTCCAAGATCATCTATACCTTCACCGACGAAGCCCCCGCCCTCGCCACCTACTCGCTGCTGCCGATCATCGAAGCCTTCACCGCTTCGGCCGACATCGCCGTCGAAACCCGCGATATTTCCCTGGCTGGCCGTATCCTCGCGTCGTTCCCCGAGCAACTGGGCGCAGAGAAGCAGGTAGGCGATCATCTGGCGGAACTGGGTCAGCTGGCCACCACCCCTGAAGCCAACATCATCAAGCTGCCGAACATCTCCGCATCGGTTCCGCAGCTCAAGGCGGCGATCAAAGAGCTCCAGGCCAAAGGCTTCAACATTCCTGACTACGCCGATGAGCCGACCACTGCCGAAGAGAAACAGTCGCGCGCGCGTTACGACCGGATCAAGGGCAGCGCTGTGAATCCGGTGCTGCGTGAAGGCAACTCCGACCGCCGCGCCCCGCTGTCGGTGAAGAACTATGCGCGCAAGCATCCGCACAAAATGGGCGCCTGGGCGGCCGACTCCAAGTCGCACGTCGCTCACATGAGCCAGGGCGACTTTTATGGCAGCGAGAAAGCGGCGCAGATCGAAGCCGATGACAACGTGCGCATCGAACTGGTCGGCAAGGACGGCAAGATCACCGTCCTCAAGGAAAAAACCGCTGTCAAAGCCGCCGAAGTCATCGACTGCGCTACCCTGAGCCGCAAGGCGCTCAAGACCTTCATCGCCGAGCAGATCGCCGACGCCAAGGCCTCTGGCGTGCTGTTGTCGGTTCACCTCAAGGCCACCATGATGAAGGTCTCCGACCCGATCATGTTCGGCGTGATCGTCGAAGAGTTCTATAACGATGTGCTGAGCAAGCATGCCGACGCCCTGGCCCAAGTAGGCTTCAACGCCAATAACGGCATCGGCGACCTGTATGCCCGTATCAAAGACCTCCCTGCCGAGAAGCAAGCCGAGATCGAGGCCGACATCCAGGCCCTGTATGCCGTTCGCCCGGCCCTGGCCATGGTCAACTCCGACAAGGGCATCACCAACCTGCACGTACCGAGCGACGTCATCGTCGACGCTTCGATGCCCGCGATGATTCGTGACTCGGGCAAGATGTGGAATACCGCCGGCGAGTTGCAGGATGCCAAAGCTATCATTCCTGACCGCTGCTACGCTGGCATCTATCAGGCCACCATCGAGGATTGCAAGCAGCACGGCGCCTTCGATCCGACCACCATGGGCAGCGTGCCAAACGTCGGCCTGATGGCGCAGAAGGCCGAAGAGTACGGCTCCCACGACAAGACCTTCCAAGCCCAAGCCGACGGCGTCGTGCGTGTGGTTGACGGAAAAGGCAAAGTTCTGCTGGAGCAGAACGTCGAGGCCGGCGACATCTTCCGCATGTGCCAGACCAAAGACGCTCCGATCCAGGACTGGGTCAAGCTGGCCGTCAACCGCGCCCGCCTGAGCGATACCCCGGCCGTGTTCTGGCTGGACCCGGCACGCGCTCACGATGGCGTGATGATCGAGAAGGTGCAGAAGTATCTGAAGGATCACGACACCAGCGGCCTGGATATCCGTATCCTGGCACCGGTCGACGCCATCAAGTTCTCCCTGGCACGCATTCGCGAAGGCAAGGACACCATTTCGGTCACCGGTAACGTGCTGCGCGACTACCTGACCGACCTGTTCCCGATCATGGAACTGGGCACCAGCGCCAAGATGCTGTCGATCGTCCCGCTGATGAGCGGCGGCGGCCTGTTCGAGACCGGCGCCGGCGGCTCGGCACCCAAGCACGTACAGCAATTGGTGGAAGAGAACTTCCTGCGCTGGGACTCGCTGGGTGAATTCCTTGCCTTGGCAGCCTCGCTCGAGCACCTGGGCAACACCTACGACAATCCGCGCGCCAAGGTTCTGGCCAAAACCCTTGACCAGGCCACCGGCAAGTTCCTCGACACCAACAAGTCCCCTTCGCGCAAGGTGGGCGGTATCGATAACCGTGGCAGCCACTTCTACCTAACCCTCTACTGGGCCGAGGCGCTGGCAGCTCAAACCGACGACGCCGCACTGCAAGCGCGCTTCGCACCGCTGGCCAAGACACTGGCAGAGAACGAGGCGACCATCGTCGCTGAGCTCAACGCCGTCCAGGGCAAGCCGGTCGACATCGGCGGCTATTATGCGCCAGATGACGAACTGACCGCCAAGGTCATGCGCCCAAGCCAGACCTTGAACAACGCCATCGCTGCGCTGTAATAAACGGTTGAGGCAACACCACAAACCCCGGGCTCAGAACCGGGGTTTGTGCTTTCTGGACAAACGATTCCCCCCCAACAGGAGCCCGGAACATGGCCTGGCAACCTCATATCACCGTCGCCACCATTGTCGAGCAGGAAGGCACATTCCTCTTCGTCGAAGAGCTCAAGGCTGGCAAGCATGTGCTCAACCAACCCGCTGGCCATCTCGAAGCCAATGAGACGCTCGCCCAAGCCGCGTTGCGCGAAACCCTCGAAGAAACGGCCTGGGAAGTCGAGCTGACTGGCGTCGTCGGCATCTATCTGTATACCGCCCCCAGCAACGGTGTGACCTATCAACGCATCTGCTTCGCGGCCCGCCCCGTGCATCATCACCGCGAACGTGCATTGGACAGCGATATCACGCGCGCCCTGTGGCTGACCCGCGCCCAGTTGCTAGCCGATTCCGAGCGCTGGCGCAGCGAGCTGGTGCCGCGCTGCCTGGACGACTACCTGGCAGGCCCGCTGCACAGCCTCGCACTGCTGCGCGACTGACGCGCAGGCCCTGGCCTGATAGAATCGGCGTTTTTCCCCTTGATACACATCGGTAGCCATGACCAGTCCAGCACCCAAAGACCCCTCCAGGACCCGCGTCATCGTCGGCATGTCCGGCGGCGTCGACTCATCCGTCTCCGCCCTCCTGCTCATGGAGCAGGGCTATCAGGTGGAAGGTCTGTTCATGAAGAACTGGGAAGAGGACGACGGCACCGAATATTGCACTGCACGCGAGGACCTGGCAGACGCCCAGGCGGTCTGTGACCGCATCGGCATTACGCTGCACACGGCCAATTTCGCCGCCGAGTACTGGGATAACGTGTTCGAGCACTTCCTGGAAGAATACAAAGCCGGTCGCACACCCAATCCAGACATCCTGTGCAACCGCGAAATCAAGTTCAAGGCGTTCCTCGACTATGCACTGTCCCTGGGCGCTGACTTGATTGCTACGGGCCATTACGTGCGTCGGCGTGACACCGGCGCCCTTACCGAACTGCTCAAGGGACTGGATCCGAACAAGGACCAGAGCTATTTCCTGCACGCCGTCGGCGGCAAGGAGATTGCCCGCACGCTGTTTCCCGTCGGCGAACTGGAGAAGCCCGAGGTACGTGCCATTGCCGAGAAACACGGCCTGGCCACCGCGAAGAAGAAGGACTCTACGGGCATCTGCTTCATCGGCGAGCGCCGCTTCAGCGACTTCCTCAAGCAGTACTTGCCGGCACAGCCTGGTGAGATTCAAACCACCGACGGTGAAGTCATCGGCCAGCACCACGGCTTGATGTACCACACCATCGGTCAGCGTCAGGGGCTGGGTATCGGTGGCCTGAAAGACGCAGGCGACGAGCCGTGGTATGTGCTCGACAAAGACCTCTCGCGCAACGTACTGACGGTTGGCCAGGGCAACGAGCACCCCTGGCTGTTCTCCCGAGCCCTGCTGGCTTCGGAAATCTACTGGGTCAACCCGGTGGATTTGACCCGCCCGCGGCGCCTCGGCGCCAAGGTCCGTTATCGCCAGGGCGACCAGGCCTGCACCCTGGAGCGCACCGCCGAGGGCTACCGCGCCGTATTCGATGAGCCGCAACGCGCTGTGACGCCTGGACAGTCGGTGGTGTTCTACGACGGCGAGATCTGCCTGGGCGGCGGCGTGATCGAAACTGCCGAGCCTTGGAGCCCGCGGGAATGAGCAACCTGCAGGAGCAGTTGATCGCCCTTGGTGGTGTGTTCCAGGCAGCCGTCATGGTCGACCGAATCGCCCGAACCGGGCAGTCCAGTGAAGCGGATATCGGCTGTCTGCTGGGCAGCCTGCTGGTGCGCGACCCCCAAAACACCCTGGAGGTGTTCGGCGGCGACGACCTCAACTTACGTGAGGGCTATCGTGCTCTGGTCGGCGCCCTCGAACGCGACCCCAGCAGCCTGCAACGCGAACCACTGCGCTATGCGCTATCGATGCTGGGCCTGGAACGTCAGCTGGGTAAGCGTGATGACTTGCTGGAGACCATCGGCAATCGACTACCGCAGATCCAGGTGCAAGCAGACCACTTCGGACTCGTCCACGAGAACGTCATCGCCTCTAGCGGCGCGCTGTACCAAGACACGCTGAGCACCCTGCGTCAGCGCATCCAAGTGCACGGCGACATGCGTTTCCTGCAACAGCCCAGCAACGCCTCGAAAATTCGTGCGTTGCTGTTGGCCGGCATCCGCGCCGCACGCCTATGGCGGCAGCTGGGTGGACACCGATGGCAACTGGTCTTTAGCCGCCGCAAGCTACTCAACGAGCTGTACGACATGATGCGGTCGCCTTCTTGAGGCTTACACCCGCTGTGCACACAGGTCTGGTCTCGTAGGCAACGCAGCATCTGCCGCTGCATCTTCGACTAGAGCTGTCTGCGTTGGACCGAGACACGCTTTTCATGACCACACCTTTGGTCAGCCACCCGACCCCGGCGCGATTTTCATGTATGATATGCGCCCTCCAAAAGCCCGACTGTCCGAGAGCACCCCATGCAGCTTTCTTCGCTCACTGCGGTTTCCCCTGTAGACGGCCGTTATGCCGGCAAAACCCAGGCCCTGCGCCCTATCTTCAGCGAATTCGGCCTGATCCGTTTCCGCGCCCTGGTCGAAGTGCGCTGGCTGCAGCGTCTGGCCGCCCACCCGCAAATTGGCGAAGTGCCAGCGTTTTCCGCTGAAGCCAACGCCGTCCTGGACAGCCTGGCCAGCGATTTCAAGCTCGAGCATGCCGAGCGCGTCAAGGAAATCGAGCGCACCACCAATCACGACGTCAAGGCCATCGAGTACTTGCTCAAGGAGCAGGCAGCCCAATTGCCGGAACTGGCAAAGGTCAGCGAGTTCATCCACTTCGCCTGCACCAGTGAAGACATCAACAACCTGTCTCACGCGCTGATGCTGCGTGCCGGTCGCGACGACGTGCTGCTGCCGCTGATGCGCCAGATCGCCGAGGCCATCCGCGCCCTCGCCCATCAGCATGCCGACGTGCCCATGCTCTCGCGCACCCACGGCCAACCCGCCTCGCCAACCACGCTGGGCAAGGAACTGGCCAACGTGGTCTATCGCCTGGAGCGCCAGATTGCCCAGGTAGCCGCCGTTCCGCTGCTGGGCAAGATCAACGGCGCCGTGGGCAACTATAACGCTCACCTGTCGGCCTACCCACAGATCGACTGGGAGCAGAACGCTCGCGCCTTCATCGAAGACGAGTTGGGCCTGCAGTTCAATCCCTACACGACGCAAATCGAACCGCACGACTACATTGCCGAACTGTTCGACGCCATCGCCCGCTTCAACACCATCCTCATCGACTTCGACCGCGACGTCTGGGGTTACATCTCGCTGGGCTACTTCAAGCAGAAGACCGTCGCCGGCGAGATCGGCTCCTCGACCATGCCGCACAAGGTCAACCCGATCGACTTCGAAAACTCCGAAGGCAACCTGGGCATCGCCAACGCGCTGTTCCAGCACCTGGCCAGCAAGCTGCCAATCTCCCGCTGGCAGCGTGACCTGACCGATTCCACCGTGCTGCGCAATCTGGGCGTCGGCTTCGCCCACAGCGTCATCGCCTATGAAGCCAGCCTCAAGGGCATCGGCAAGCTGGAAATCAACACCGCCCGCATCGCCGCAGACCTCGACGCCTGCTGGGAAGTGCTGGCCGAGCCGATCCAGACCGTGATGCGCCGCTTCAACATCGAAAACCCGTACGAGAAGCTCAAGGAACTGACCCGCGGCAAAGGCATCACGCCAGAAGCGCTGCAGACTTTCATCGAAGGTCTGGATATGCCTGCCGAGGCCAAGGCCGAGCTCAAACTGCTGACGCCAGCCAGCTACATCGGCAACGCAGCTGCGCAGGCCAAACGCATCTGAACGGCGCCCTGCGGACCACGCCCGGCCTAGCCGGGCGTTTTTATTCCCGGATTAAAATTTCTTATTTTCAATAGGTTGAGCATGAATCCTGATACTCCACTGCAGCTGCTTGGCGGCCTCACAGCCCGTGAATTCCTGCGCGATTACTGGCAGAAAAAGCCCCTGCTGGTACGCCAGGCATTCACCGACTTCGAAAGCCCTATCGATCCCGACGAATTGGCCGGCCTGGCACTGGAAGAGGAGGTGGAATCGCGCCTGGTGTTGGAGCACGGCGAGCGCCCCTGGGAAATGCGTCGCGGCCCGTTCGAGGAAGATACCTTCGCTACCCTGCCCGAGCGTGACTGGACGCTGCTGGTCCAGGCAGTGGACCAGTTCGTCCCAGAAGTCGCCGAGTTGCTGGAGCATTTCCGCTTCCTGCCAAGCTGGCGCATCGACGACGTGATGATCAGCTTTGCCGCTCCCGGCGGCAGCGTCGGCCCACACTTTGACAACTACGACGTGTTCCTGCTGCAAGGTCACGGCAAACGCAACTGGAAGATCGGCCAGATGTGCGACAGCGACAGCGCACTGATCGAACACGCCGACCTGCGCATCCTGGCCGACTTCGAGCAGAGCGACGAGTGGACGCTAGCGCCGGGCGACATGCTCTATCTGCCGCCACGCCTGGCCCACTACGGTGTAGCTGTCGACGACTGCCTGACCTACTCGGTCGGCTTCCGTGCGCCCAGTGCCGCCGAGGTGCTCACCCACTTCACCGACTTCCTCAGCCAGTTCCTGCCTGACGAGGAACGCTACAGCGACGCCGACGCTCAGCCTGTCAGCGATCCCCATCAGATTCAGCACGACGCGCTGGATCGCCTGAAAGCCCTGCTGGCCGAGCACATGGGCGACGAGCGCCTGCTGCTGACGTGGTTCGGCCAGTTCATGACTGAACCCCGCTATCCCGAGCAAGTCGCAGGCGAAACGCTCACCGAACAGGATCTGCTCGACAGTCTTGAACGTGGCGCCATACTGATTCGCAACCCTAGCGCTCGCCTGGCGTGGTCGGAAGTCGATGACAATCTGCTGCTGTTTGCCAGCGGCCAGAGCCGCCTGCTCTCAGGCCACCTGCGCGCACTCTTGCAACTGATCTGCTCCGCCGACGCCCTGCACAGTGAAAACCTTGCAGAGTGGCTGGAAGAGGAAGAAGGCATCACGCTGGTATGCCAGCTGATTCAACAAGGAAGCCTGGGATTTGCCGATGAATAAAATCCGCGTTCGTCTCGCCGACTGGCATAAGGACAATGCCGACATCCAACGCATCCGCAACGCGGTGTTCGTGGCCGAACAGCACGTGCCGCCTGAGTTGGAGTTTGACGCCGAAGACCCAGGTGCCGTGCATTTTCTGGCCATGGAGGGCGACTACTCGATAGGCACTGCGCGCCTGCTGCCAGACGGCACCATCGGCAGGGTATCGGTACTCAAGGATTGGCGAGGACTGAAGGTCGGCGACGCCCTCATGAAGGCGGTGATCAATGAAGCGCAAAAACGCAACCTGAAGCAACAGATGCTCAGTGCGCAAGTTCATGCGACCGCGTTCTATGAGCGCCTGGGCTTCAAAGTGATCAGCGAGGAGTTTCTGGAGGCGGGCATTCCGCATGTGGATATGGTGCGCGACTCAAGCGAAATCGCTTGAGCGCCAGCCTGGCCGATACTGGCCAGGCTGGCGCTCAATCAGGCCAGCGCCTGCAAATAGGCACTGGCCTCGCGGTAGCGACTAAGACGCGCCATATCGACCGGCCCCGGACAAACCAGGCGAGAAAGGTCACTGTTGTCTGCAAGGTCTGCCAGCTTGACTTCACGGGCCAATGGGTCGCTTCCCAGCCGCACCACGAAGTCCTCATAGCGCTCATTCTCGCGCCGGCTCAGCGCGAGAAGCGCGGCAAGTATCTTGAGAGAAAAGCCTTCACGCGCCAAATCGGACAAAGTCACCGAGGTATCTTCGAGCACATCGTGAAGCACGGCGACAATTCGCTGCTCAGGGGTCGACACCCGCGCCATGACCCTGAGCGGATGCAGGATATAGTCCGCACCACCCTTGTCCAACTGCCCAGCATGAGCTCGGGTCGCCAGTAAAATTGCTCGCTCCAGGCTAGACATGCCCCCTCCTTCAACGCTCACATAGCCGAACCGCATGACGCCAACGCTTCGTCTGGCGCCGTGTCTGCTCAGCATAGCCCGGCAAATGTCCTTGGACATCAACACCCTGGCCGCGCCAGCGCTGCGGTGCCGGTTCATTGTCACGTTGGACCGGCAACGGGCTCGATTAGTTTTGCACAAAGGAAAGATTGCCCAACCCAGATTACCCGCCAGCCAGCAACCACAGGCCGGCGGACGAATCAGCGTTGAGCACCATGCTGAATTACGATCGAGTCCGTACCAAGCCGAGCCATGACATCGGCCTTGCGCGCATCGGCCTCATCCCTGGAGGGGAACGGCCCCATCAACACCACCGGCTTGCCCTCTCGATAGTCGACGCGCGAGGGAATACCCTTTTCCAAAAGTCGTGCGGTCATGTCGGTGAGCGCTCCCATGTTAGGTCCTTGCACAACCTCAACGTCCCAGCCTTCCGGCGCCGGCTCACCCGCTAATGCATCCGCGCGGCGCTGCAAGTCGGCACCGCCGCAGACCTCGCGAATGCGCAGGTTGTTGCCGCTATCATCCACCAGTATCTCGTATTGACCGTCATGCTTGATCGCGACGTAACTGCGATAGGGCTCATACTGACCCGCGTCGTCCTTGCCGCGCACCTGACCACAGATCGAGCCTTGAGTGTCGATCCGCACGTTGGCGAACTTGGCGCTCTTGGGGTTGTGCAGATGCTCTGCGACCTGCTTGTGCACACCTTCGACCTCGTTCTCGCAGCCCGCCAGGGCTATTATCGCCATCACCACCGTCAGCTTGCGCACGCATCTATCTCCTGAGTCGAAGGGGCAGGATTCTATCATGCTGGCAGTGAGAGACCGACGCTCGCGCTGTCGCACCCCACAACCTTGATCTTGGGAGGGAGACGCGGGAAAACACGGAAAACGAAAAGGGCGATCCCTTCGGATCGCCCTTTTCGTCGATTTGGTAGGCACAATTGGACTCGAACCAACGACCCCCACCATGTCAAGGTGGTGCTCTAACCAACTGAGCTATGTGCCTGTCGTGTGGTGCGCATATTAGAGCTCGCCTACGCACCTGTAAAGCGTTTTCTTCAAAAAAATCAAAAACTTTGCGACTTCGAGAATCAGCAACATGCAAAAGGGGCGACCCTTGCGGATCGCCCCTTTCGTCGATTTGGTAGGCACAATTGGACTCGAACCAACGACCCCCACCATGTCAAGGTGGTGCTCTAACCAACTGAGCTATGTGCCTGTCGATGAGGGCGCATTCTACGCATCACAAAATTGCTGTCAACTGTTTTTTTCGCGCTAACCTACTGATTATTAAAATATTTGCCCCACGTAGACGGCATTCCAGGGTGTGAAGGATTTTCAACAGGTGACTAGCGGGTGTTTATTATTATTGATAGTATCGCTCCATGCGTTAAAAATATAAAACACGAGGTTTCCATCATGGCTCACACCCCCTACCCACAGTCTTACTACGCCGCCTCGGCCAACCCGGTGCCGCCACGTCCGGCGCTGCAGGGTGAGGTGGAAACCGATGTGTGCATCATCGGCGCCGGCTACACCGGTCTCTCCAGCGCCCTGTTCCTGCTGGAAAGCGGCTTCAAGGTCACGGTGCTCGAAGCCGCTAAAGTCGGTTTCGGCGCGTCGGGTCGCAACGGTGGCCAGATCGTCAACAGCTACAGCCGCGACATCGATGTCATTGAGCGCACCGTTGGCCCACAGCAGGCGCAGTTGCTTGGCCAGATGGCTTTCGAGGGGGGTCGCATCATCCGTGAGCGAGTCGCCAAGTACAACATCCAGTGCGACCTGAAAGATGGCGGTGTATTTGCCGCGCTGACCAGCAAACAGATGGGCCATCTCGAATCGCAGAAACGCTTGTGGGAGCGCTTCGGTCACAATCAACTGGAGTTGATGGATCAACGACGCATCCGCGAAGTGGTGGCCTGCGACAACTATGTCGGCGGCATGCTGGACATGAGCGGCGGCCACATCCATCCGCTGAACTTGGCCTTGGGCGAGGCGGCTGCAGTCGAATCACTGGGCGGCGTCATCTATGAACAGAGCCCGGCAGTACGCATCGAGCGCGGCAGCAATCCCCAGGTACACACGCCACAAGGCAAGGTACGCGCCAAGTTCATTATCGTCGCAGGCAATGCGTACCTGGGTAACTTGGTACCGGAGCTGGCAGCCAAGTCCATGCCCTGCGGCACCCAGGTAATCACCACCGAGCCTTTGAGCGAAGAACTGGCCCGCACCTTGCTGCCGCAGGATTACTGCGTCGAAGACTGCAACTACCTGCTCGACTACTACCGCCTGACCGGCGACAAGCGGCTGATCTTCGGCGGTGGCGTGGTGTATGGCGCGCGGGATCCTGCAAACATCGAAGCGATTATCCGTCCAAAGATGCTCAAGGCGTTCCCACAACTCAAGGACGTAAAAATCGATTACGCCTGGACCGGCAACTTCCTGCTGACGCTGTCGCGCCTGCCGCAGGTGGGCCGTATTGGCGACAACATCTACTACTCCCAAGGTTGTTCAGGTCACGGCGTAACCTACACCCATCTGGCCGGCAAGGTGCTGGCCGAGGCGCTTCGCGGCCAGGCAGAACGCTTCGACGCCTTTGCCGATCTGCCGCACTATCCGTTCCCTGGCGGCCAACTACTGCGCGTCCCGTTCAGTGCCCTGGGTGCCTGGTATTACAGCCTGCGCGACCGCCTGGGGTTCTGAGCGGCGCGATTCTAGAAAGTAAGGGCCGGAGCTCGGCCCTTCCTCCAGGCTTGAACATCACCCAGCGCTACTGTCCCATACTACGCAGCGCCTGTTTAGCGGCAATCTCCTGGCCTTCTCGGGCCAGCTCATCGGCAGCCTTCACCCAACGCTGGCGGTCAACTCCAGCGGGCAAGCGGCTGGGTGACTGAACCAACACTGCCCAAGCGCCCTCCTTGACCCAGGCACTCTCGAAAGTATCGAAATCCAGCAGATGGCGCCGGCTCATGCCTGAACGCAACAGCACACGTTGCTTGTAACGGTCGTAGCCGATCAGCACGGCATAGCGCGGCTCCCCAAACAGCGCGGATCCATCGTGGTAGCGCAGCAGCACGGGATTGCCCGCAGCCACCTGAGTCAACAAGGCATCCAGACGCTTGTCCAGCGGATACACCACCCTTCCATATTCGCGCGCTACTCGCGCAATCGCGGCTTCCAATGACGCCGCACGCTCTGGCATGCCCAGCGCATTGTCCAGCAGACCCGGGGTGATGGGCGCGCCTTGTTGTGACAGCAAGGCGGCCAAGGCCATGGCGCTGCTGTAATTGGCGTTACCGCGATAGAACGGCACGCTGCTGATCTCTACGCGCTGGGGCAGTCGATCGAGCGCGGCCGGCGCAGTCGAAGCACAACCGGTGAGATTCGCGGTCAACAGCAAGGCCACCAGCCACCTATACCGACCACCGCTCAAGGACTTGAGAAAATCGTGCGACATGAACACTCGCTTGTATCGACGCCTGGCTGACAGTGCCAGGCACTGGGGGCTGATCATAGGCGCCTGGGGGGTTCGGGTACAGCCCGCGGCGGGCGTGAAGCCAGATCCTCCTGACGGCTAGACCTAAGGTCAATGGAACGTCATGGGCGCAGCGCTACACTAAAGAAGTGTCTGGAGGGTCGAGCCGAAAGCTCGCCCGAGAGAAGGAGGCACGTCCATGAGCCTGACAATGGCAATTATCACGTTGATCGCAATGTGGCTAAGCGTGGCAGCGGCCATGCTATGGGGGGTACTGCGCATCGCACGTCGCCATGCCCGTCCATACCACAACCCAACCGCCAATTCGCCCAAGCCACAATCGCCTGGCCGCGCACGACGGCATGCGGGGGCACATTGACCTGACAGCAAAAGGGGCTGTCGCCAGCCCCCTGTTTCCTACTCAGGCGTCCATCTGCTCACGCCGAATGCGCGCGCGTCTCACCATGATATTGAGCACCTCGATGGCGGTCGAGAACGCCATCGCCGCGTACACGTAGCCCTTGGGTACGTGGGCACCGAAACCTTCGGCAATCAGGGTCATACCGATCATGATCAGGAAACCCAGGGCCAGCATCACGACCGTGGGGTTGTCGTTGATGAACTTGGCCAGAGGATCGGCAGCGACCAACATCACGATCACCGCGCTGATTACGGCGATGATCATAATCGGCAGGTGCTCGGTCATGCCGACGGCTGTAATGATGCTATCGACCGAGAAAACGATGTCGAGCAACAGGATCTGACCGATTGCGGCAGCGAAGCCCAGTGTCACGGTATTGCCACCCTTCGAGGTTTCTTTCGCACCGCGTGGATCTACGCTTTCATGAATCTCTTTAGTCGCCTTCCATAGCAGGAACAAGCCACCTGCGATCAGGATCATGTCTTTCCAGGAGAATGCGTGACCCAACACTTCGATAACCGGCTCGGTAAGCTGGACGATCCAGGCCACCGTCGACAACAGCGCCAAGCGCATGATCAACGCCATGCTGATACCGATGCGCCGCGCTTTTGAGCGATAGGCCTCAGGCAGCTTATTGGTGAGGATGGAAATGAAAATCAGGTTATCGATGCCGAGCACGATTTCCATTGCCACCAGCGTAGCCAAGGCCACCCAAGCCGTCGGGCTCGCGGCAAGTTCCAACAAGTATTCCATTTAGTGCCTCTTCGCTCAGATGTCTTGGGTATCGTGCTTGTCTTGATGGTTTTCCGGCTTGGGCGGTTTTCCACCCAAGGTGTCGTTCAGCGCTTGCTGAGCCGTTTCGTGCGTTTTGTCGATCGCCTGTCTGGCCGACTCTGCGGCCTGATCGAGCACGCGTTGCGCAGACTGTTCGGCCTGATCGCAGCCTGCCGTAGTCAGCAGCACCAAGGCCAGTACCAAAGGCGTACCAATGGATTTCAGTTGTAGCATGGTGTCCTCACTTGTCGATGTCCCGCGACGCAGCCGCGCCTATAGGCAGGCATTCTATGCAGGGCAACACTTCAGGAAAATTCGTATTTTTACCGGGTATACTTCGGTTTTTACGAAAGCTCAGACATCCCATGCTTAATTATCGACAGCTCCACTACTTCTGGGTCGTGGCCAGGACTGGCAGCATTACCCGTGCCAGCGAGCAATTGAATCTGACCCCGCAAACCATCAGCGGTCAGATCAGTCTGTTTGAGCAAACCTATGATCTGCAGTTGTTCCAGCGTGTCGGTCGTCAATTGGAACTGACTGAAACCGGCCGCCAGACACTGGCCTACGCCGAGCAGATGTTCCAGATTGGCAGCGAACTGGAAACCTTACTGCGCGCCGGCCCCGAGGAGCAGATCCTGTTTCGTGTCGGCGTGGCGGACGTGGTACCCAAGTCGATCGTCTATCGGCTCTTGGCACCGACCATGGCGGCAGATGAAACACTGCGCATCAATTGTCGCGAAGACAAACTCGAGCGGCTGCTGGCCGACCTTGCCATCCAGCGCCTGGACCTGGTGATCTCCGACAGCCCCATGCCGGGTCACCTGGATATCAAGGGCTACAGCCAGAAACTCGGAGAGTGCGGCCTGAGCTTCTTTGCCACGCACGCGCTCGCCGCACGCCTGACACCATCGTTTCCAGACTGCCTTCACGATTCCCCGTTGCTCATTCCGGGCCAGGAGACAGTCGTACGCAGCCGCTTGTTGCGCTGGCTCGCCGAACAGCAGGTACAACCGCGTATCGTCGGAGAGTTCGACGACAGCGCCTTGATGCAAGCCTTCGGTCAGTCTGGCAGCGGCATCTTCGTGGCGCCCAGCGTGATTGCCGACGAGGTCTGTCGTCAGTACGCCGTGCAACTGATCGGCCAGACTGACGCCGTGCAGGAATCGTTCTATGCGATCTCGGTAGAGCGCAAGGTCAAGCATCCAGGCATCGTCGCCATTACCGAGGGCGCGCGGCGAGACCTGTTCAACGGCTGAGCGGATCAAGCAACGCGTTCCGTCAGTCTCGCCCTACTGCGGCTGTGCTACAGTCCACGGTTTGTCCGAATCTGGAACCGCGCGGCACATGATCCCCATTTTTCGTCTCCTGAACCGCACCAGCCTGGTGATGCAGATCCTTGTCGGCTTGGTAGCCGGTATCGCCCTGGCCTTGATAGCGCCCAGTCTGGCTCGCGATCTGGCGTTCCTGGGCAAGGTGTTCGTGACGGCGCTCAAGGCGGTTGCGCCGATTCTCGTGTTTGTCCTGGTCATTGCCTCCATCGCCAATCATCAGCAAGGACAACAGACCCATATCCGACCCATCCTCTGGCTGTACCTGCTCAGCACTTTCGGGGCTGCAGTCGTTGCCGTGGTGGCGAGCATGGCATTTCCCTCGTCGTTACTGCTGAGCACCCACGAGGCCACACTGGCGGCGCCCGGGGGCATAACAGAAGTGCTACAAGGACTGCTGTTGAGCGCTGTCGACAATCCGGTGAACGCCTTGATGAATGCCAACTTCATCGGCATCCTGACCTGGGCCATCGGCTTGGGCGTGGTGTTGCGCAAAGCGGGCAAGGCCACACGGGGCGTGATCGACGATGTGTCCAACGGCGTTACCGAGTTGGTGCGCCTGGTGATCCGCTTCGCGCCGCTGGGTATTTTCGGTTTGGTCACCGCGACCTTGGCCGAGGCTGGGCTGGGTGCGCTGCTCGGTTACCTGCACCTGCTGGGCGTGCTCATCGGTTGCATGCTGTTCGTGGCGCTGGTGATGAACCCGTTGATCGTCTGGTGGCAGATCCGCCGCAACCCTTACCCACTGACCCTGCTGTGCCTGCGCGAAAGCGGTATCACGGCGTTCTTCACCCGCAGTTCGGCGGCGAACATTCCGGTCAACCTGGCATTGTCGCAGCGCCTGGGCCTGCATGAAGACACCTACTCCGTGTCGATTCCCCTGGGCGCAACCATCAACATGGCGGGCGCAGCCATCACTATCACCGTATTGACGCTTGCGGCAGTCCATACGCTTGGTATCGGCGTGGATCTGCCCACCGCCGTGCTACTCAGCGTAGTGGCCGCCATCTGCGCTTGTGGGGCATCGGGGGTGGCTGGCGGTTCGCTGCTATTGATTCCGCTGGCCTGCAGCTTGTTCGGCATCCCCAGCGAAATTGCCATGCAGGTTGTAGCCGTCGGTTTCATCATTGGCGTCCTGCAGGACTCGGCGGAGACCGCGCTCAACTCGTCCACTGACGTACTCTTCACCGCCGCCGCCTGCGAAGCCATGGAGCGACGGGCAGCCTGAGCGTATCCAGCAATTGCCTGCGTGAGGGACAGGCCCTAGGCTAGTGGCCTTTCCTAGCGACGAGGCAGAGCCATGTCAGAACATGAAAGCACAGGCGAAGGCCGCTTCAACGGCATCGAGATCCGTATCCTCGGCTCGTTGATCGAGAAGCAGGCCACCAGCCCTGAGAGCTACCCGCTGACGCTCAACGCGTTGGTCCTGGCCTGCAACCAGAAGACCAGCCGCGAGCCGGTGATGAGCCTGTCTACCGGCCAAGTGGGCCAGGCCCTGCGGGCACTCGAAGGGCAAGGCATGACTCGCCTGCAGATGGGCAGTCGGGCAGACCGCTGGGAGCACCGGGTGGACAAGGCGCTGGAACTGGTTCCGGCCCAGCAGGTGCTGATGGGGCTGATGTTTCTGCGCGGACCGCAAACCGTCAACGAGCTGCTGACCCGCAGCAGTCGGCTTCATGACTTCGAAGAGCTTGAACAGGTTCAGCATCAACTGGAGCGCTTGGTGTCACGCGGTCTGGCATTGCACCTACCACGCCAGGCAGGACAACGCGAGGACCGTTACACCCATGCCTTGGGCGATCCTGCGGAAGTGGACGCGATTCTCGCAGCACGCCAGCAGGACAGTGGAGTGCGCGGCACTCCTGCGACCGCAACCGAAGAACGTATAGACGCACTGGAAGCCCGAATCGCCGAACTGGAAGCGCGCCTGGCGCTGCTTGAGGGCTGAAACGACTGACCCGCCCTCAGCGGTCGCGAGGGCGGGTCGGTCCGGCAGGAGGCGGCGGCGGCCTTACGCCGGTGCGGACGTGCGAATCAGGTGATCGAAAGCGGCCAGCGAAGCCTTGGCGCCCTCGCCTACGGCAATGACGATCTGCTTGTACGGCACGGTGGTCACATCACCGGCTGCAAATACGCCAGGGATGCTGGTCTGCCCTTTCGCATCGACAATGATCTCGCCACGCGGCGACAGCTCGACGGTCCCTCTGAGCCAATCGGTGTTCGGCAGCAGACCGATCTGTACAAAGATGCCTTCCAGCGCCAGCTCGTGGACCAGCTCGGTGGTGCGGTCCTTGTAGCGCAACCCCGTGACTTTCTCACCGTTGCCCAGCACCTCGGTGGTCAGCGCGCTGGTGATGACCTTGACGTTTGGCAGACTGTGCAACTTGCGCTGCAACACAGCGTCGGCGCGCAATTGGCTGTCGAATTCGATCAGCGTCACCTGGGCGACGATACCGGCCAGGTCGATGGCCGCCTCCACACCCGAGTTGCCACCACCAATGACCGCCACGCGCTTGCCCTTGAACAACGGGCCGTCGCAGTGCGGGCAGTAAGCCACACCACGGGCTCGGTACTCCTGCTCGCCCGGCACATTCATCTCACGCCAGCGCGCGCCAGTAGCCAGAATCACCGTCTTGGCCTTGAGCGAGGCACCGCTGGCCAGACGCACCTCGTGCAGCCCACCCTCACTGGCAGGAATCAGCGCGTCGCCACGCTGCAGGTTCATGATGTCGACGTCGTATTGCTTGACGTGTTCTTCCAGTGCAGTGGCCAGTTTTGGCCCTTCGGTTTCCTGAACGGAAATGAAGTTCTCGATCGCCAAGGTGTCGAGCACCTGACCGCCGAAGCGCTCTGCAGCTACGCCGGTGCGAATACCTTTACGCGCGGCGTAGATGGCTGCGCTCGCGCCGGCAGGTCCACCACCGACCACCAATACATCGAAAGCATCTTTGGCGTTGATTTTCTCGGCCTGACGACTCCCGGCATTGGTGTCGATCTTGCCAAGGATTTCCTCCAGGCCCATACGACCCTGGCCGAACACCTCACCGTTGAGGTAGACGCTGGGCACTGCCATGATCTTGCGCGACTCGACTTCGCCCTGGAACAGCGCACCGTCGATGGCGACGTGGCGGATGTTGGGATTGAGCACCGCCAGCAAGTTCAGCGCCTGGACCACATCCGGGCAGTTCTGGCACGACAACGAGAAGTAGGTTTCAAAGGTGAAATCCCCCTCCAGCGCCTTGATCTGTTCGATGACTTCGGCACTGGCCTTGGAGGGGTGGCCGCCAACTTGCAGCAGCGCCAGCACCAGGGAGGTGAATTCGTGACCCATCGGGATGCCGGCGAAGCGCAGGCTGATATCGCCCCCTGGGCGGTTGAGCGAGAACGAAGGGCGACGAGCATCGCTGCCGTCCTCGCGCAGAGTGATGAGGTTCGACAGGCTGGCGATTTCAACCAGCAGGTCGTGCATTTCTCGGGATTTCGCCCCGTCGTCGAGGGAGGCAACGATCTCGATCGGCTGGGTGACCCGCTCCAGGTAGGTTTTCAGTTGCGATTTAAGCGTGGCGTCCAACATACGGGCGATTCCTTTTTTCAAAACTCGGATACAAAAACGCCCAGGCGAACTCGCCCGGGCGTTTGACGGGGCAGTGAAGCGTTCAGCGTTGGCGGCTGCTCACCGCCCGCAGTCGGCGCATGACCTTAGATCTTGCCGACCAGGTCCAGCGAAGGTGCCAGGGTGGCCTCGCCTTCTTTCCACTTGGCCGGGCAGACTTCGCCTGGGTGAGCGGCTACGTACTGGGCAGCCTTGACCTTGCGCAGCAGCTCGGTCGCATCGCGGCCAACACCGCCATCGTTCAGCTCGACGATTTTGATCTGGCCTTCCGGGTTGATGACGAAAGTACCGCGATCGGCCAGACCGGCTTCTTCGATCAGCACATCGAAGTTGCGCGAGATAAGGTGGGTCGGGTCACCGATCAGCGGATACTGGATCTTGCCGATGGTGTCCGAAGTGTCGTGCCAGGCCTTGTGGGTGAAGTGGGTGTCAGTCGATACGCCGTAGATTTCCACGCCCAGCTTCTGGAACTCGGCGTAGTTGTCGGCGAGGTCACCCAGCTCGGTCGGGCAGACAAAGGTGAAGTCGGCTGGGTAGAAGAATACAACGGACCATTTGCCCTTGAGGTCGGCTTCGCTGACCTGCACAAACTCGCCCTTGTGGTAGGCAGTGGCGTTGAACGGCTTGACCTGGCTGTTGATGATTGGCATGGAAACGCTCCTTCGAGGGTTGATTAACTGGGGTGTGTAACGTTCGATGGGGTTAATCCTATCCAATGGTCTGAGCGATAGCTCATTGGCAAAGCTCATATTGATGATTGGTTTTGGCTATAAGCTGTCGATTCGATAGCGTGATCCTGACTATGAATCGGCATGAGCGGCGACACAGCGGGCATCACTTCCATCGCTCACTTCCAGCCAGCAAGAGGCTTCGGCGCCAGTGCCCCAAGAAACCCGGACCCGCCCCTGCTCGTCCGGCAAGCGAATATGCAGTCGGCTGCCCTGCCCAACCAGGCCCACTTCCACACCCTCTGCATCGAATACCTGAGCCCCGAATGGCAACACGTTGCCATGCCCGTCGCGAGCCTCCAGCACACGCAAACGGCCACTGCGCGTCGGGTAGCTCAGCAAGGTCGCGGCGCCCGAGCGGGGAATGACCGACTGGCCGCTGACCTGCAACTCGACGTCCCGAGACATGCCTTGGGGGTCGAGCTCGACGGTGTTGACGCTATAGGGACTCAATGACGGCACCACCGCAAAGCCTCGGGCGTCGAGCCGTACACTGGGATGCTGCTGAATAGCCGCAGCATGGGCATGGGGGGCATGAACGATCGCGAAGCTTTCACCCAACGACTGCGACAGCATCACACCACCCGCATGGCCCACCACGGCGCCACGTGCACCGAGCGCTAGCTGCCGCGACCCCGGGTGTTGCGCCAATGCCGCCGTCCACTCTCCAGCCGAACTGCGGTGCAGCAGGTTGGCATCCAGGCCCGCCCCACCTCCAGCACCTGCCTGTTGCGTAGCGGACAGTCCATAGCCCCACTGCCCCGCCTCCCCGGCAGTGGCACTCCAGCGCAGGTTGCTGGTTCCTCGACCCTCGGAGTCCCGATTCAAGCTGCTGCTCAGCGAACCTCGCCGCTGCTCGCCAAGCGGCAGGCTCATCGTCAGCCTCAGCGCATTCGATTGGCCGCCGATACCCCGGTACTCGCGCGCGAGCGTCAGACCGTAGGAGAGCGATCCCAGATGATGGTGATAACCCACGCTGTACTCGCTGTTGCTCGCAGTATCCGCCCAGCGCTCACCGCCGCTGGCGCTCAGGCTCAGACGCCCCACACCGGGCAGGCGCTGATGAATGCCCAGCGCTGCACGCCATCGCTGGCTCATGCCTGGACGGCCGGAGCCAGCAGCCCGCGCGAATTCGTTGAAAGTGGAGTAATGCGCGTTATGGCGCTGGGTAAGGCTGGCACTCAGGTCCGTGGCAGTCGGCGCGATGCGCTGGCGCCAGTTCAGGCGTAGCGCTTGCCCCTGGACTGGGCGGCGACGCGCTGCAGCACTGCGCGCATGATAGCCGGTCAAACCAAAGGCACCGACAGGGCTGTTGATCGCGGCACCCAACGCGCCGGCCTGATAGCCTTCAGCTATCCAGGCACCGCCATGCACGCTGAAAACGTTGTTCAGGCCCTGCTGCCAACTGCCTTGAACATGACCCGGGCCAGTACGCCCCACATCGTCGCGCCATACACCTGCACTGAAATCCAGACGGCTGGCGCCTTCACGCAACGCCAGTGGCGCGGCTTGATAGGGCACGGTGAATCGTCGCACGCTGCCGTCAGATTCGCGCAGGGTTACCTCGAGGTCGTCGTTCAGGCCACTGGCAGGTAGGTCGTCCACCTCGAACGGCCCTGGGGGGACCGTCGTTTCGTGCAGCAGTGCGCCCCGCTGACGGATGCTCAGCAGCGCCGTACCGTTGGCCGCACCTCGCACCACCGGAGCGAAGCCGCGCTTCGACCTGGGCAGCATGCGCTCATCGCTGGAAAGACTCACGCCACGCAGGGGGCTACTGTCGAAGACCTCCCCTGCCGCATAACTGTCGCCCAGCGTAACCTGAGCCCGCCACATCGGTATGTCGTGCCGCACCGACGTCGCCCCCGCGCGGTAGTGCGCCGCGCCACCCGCGCTCGCACGGGCACTGCCCTCGTGACGCCAGTACCAGGATCCCGTATTCAAACCGAGGTGCAGGCCAAGGTAGCCTTGTCGGCTGCGCTGGCCATGGCGAAGGTCGTGCTGTTCGTGGACATTGAATCGATAGTCGACAAAGCCCGCGGTCACACCCGGGTCCCAGGTTTCCACCGGCAGGTGATCCTGGGGCTGGCGTCGCAAAGCCGACTGAGCGATATCCAGGCTCAACCGCAGGGCGCCAAAATCCAGGTCTTCACTGGCGAGCAGCATGAGCGAAGACAGCGCCACGCAACTGCCCGCCTGCGCCAACGCCTCGAGCGGGCGAGGCGCCAGCTGGGTCATGTCCAGCCCCAGGCTGTCGAGTAGCGCCTGGTCGTAACACGGCACGGCCTGGCCTGACGGATCGAAGACCCTCAGGGAAATGGCGCGACGCCCGACCCATTGTTGATTGAGCAAGACGTCCAGGGTGTAGTCGCCTTCGGGCACCCCAGCGCTGATCTGATAGCGGCTCACATCCAGGGTGCTGCCACCGCGCAGAAGCCCCGCGTCGAATTCCACCGCAGCACCGAGTTCGGCCACCATGCCTGTGACACTCAGAAGCCAGCGCCATCTGCCTGCTGTCCAGGCGCGTCTAACCTTCATGGCCGCGCTGCAGCGCTGCAGAGGCAGGTCGCGCAGCACCGAAGTCGTCCAGGTATTCGTAGCGGACCTCAGTGATCGAGGCCGGACGCTGCGTTTGTTGAGACAGAACGAAGCGCGCCTTGCCATAGGGCGGGACGTGCCCTGCTAGAGCCGCCTGAACAGCGTTCGCGTCGGCAGCTTCCAGTTTGCCGAGATTGACATGGTAGGGCGTAGGATTGTTCGCCTGCAGCGCCCAACCCTCAGTGCTGCGGACCACGTTCCAGGTCACCTGTTCATGGGCCTCTGCAGGCTTGCCAGACAAGCCCTGCGGCCGATAAAACAACTTGATACGGCTGCGCAGGGAGATCTGCAGGCTAT
Source organism: Pseudomonas sp. RAC1 (assembly GCF_030658255.1). NCBI lineage: Bacteria > Pseudomonadati > Pseudomonadota > Gammaproteobacteria > Pseudomonadales > Pseudomonadaceae > Pseudomonas > Pseudomonas sp. RAC1. The sequence continues at coordinate 551,607 of NZ_JAUTXS020000038.1, read as the reverse complement.
TGGTGCCGCCGCCTTTGGGCGGGACGTCGAGCACATTGAGCCAGTACAGGCTCTCGCGGTCGTGCGGCATCTCTCGGCCATCGTGGAAAATCCTGAGACTCTGCTGCTTGGCCGGATCCAGACGAAACAGCGCCGGCGCCAGGCTGAACGGGCCCTGCAACTCACCCTGCGCATCCTCCGACCCACCTTCGTCGACCCACGCTTGTACCAGTGACGGCTGGCGCCCTTCATTACTCACCCTGACGGTGACCTCAGGCGCCCCGGCCGTAAAGATGACGCGGGTGGTAGCGATCACTACGCTGGCGCTAGCCTGCACACTGGCGAGACACGCAACCAGAAGCGCCACCCGCACGAGAACGCTGCGTGAAAACGTCATGACTTAAAACTCGATGTCGGAAAACGGGACGCCCCACAAGTGGACGGTCCCGCAGGAGGGTCTTAGAGGTAGTCCAGCGAGTAGCGAACGCGGGAGCTGACAGCCCCCGGCGTCGTATTGCCAGTCGAGTAATACTGGACGAAGTAGCTCAAGGTCGCGTTTCCGTCCACGATGTCGACGACCTGGGAATTCTGATTGCCCTTGACCGCCGCCAGGTCCATCACACCCTTGCTGCTGTTGAGCAACTGCAGTTCGACGTTGCTGCTACCGCCAGCATCAACGATCAACCGCCCTTGATCACTGATGCTTGGACCAGGCTCGAAATAGGTCGACACCCTGCCCAGGTGGCTGCAGCCGCTCAGTTGCAGTGCGAACGCCGTCTGCCCCTCGACATCCCCTGGGCGGACCAGCTTGGCAGCGTTGACGTCTGGCAGGGTAACCGGCAGGTTGCCATTGCCGCCGTTGACGGTGCAGGTTGGCGCCAACACCCGTCCCTGAAAGCTGATTTCGCCATGGTCGGCGTGGGCGCTCCCCATTACCAGCAGCGAACCGCAGAGCCCCATCACACTTTGAGTCAACCTATTCATGTGTTCTTCCTGAAAAGAACGGCGAGGCTTATGCCGAGCCGGCGCCTGATGCGACGCCGCCACAGTATCGGCAAGAACAGATAGAGGCTCTGTCAGTGATAGGAAGGAAATCCTCTGGAGACCACCATGCCAGCCGTAGGATTCAATGCCTCCGGCTGACAGATGTGCTTACCGAATTGCAGTGCGCATGGTCACGAACTCTTCGGCGGCCGTGGGGTGCACACCAATGGTTTCGTCGAACTGCTGCTTGGTGGCCCCTGCCTTGAGCGCGACACCCAGCCCCTGGATGATCTCGCCCGCATCAGGACCGACCATGTGGCAACCCAGGACCTTGTCGGTATCGGCATCCACCACCAACTTCATCAGGGTCTTTTCCTGCACATCGGTGAGCGTCAGCTTCATGGCGCGGAAGCGGCTTTCGAATATCTGCACCTTGTGCCCCGCTTGCAGCGCTTGTTCTTCGGTCAGCCCCACGGTACCGATCGGTGGTTGGCTGAACACGGCCGTTGGAATGTTCTGGTAATCCACCGCACGGTATTGCTCAGGCTTGAACAGATGACGCGCCACGGCCATGCCTTCTGCCAGGGCGACCGGCGTGAGCTGCACGCGACCGATCACATCGCCCAGCGCGAAAATCGAAGCCTCGGTGGTACGGTAGTGATCGTCGACGCGTATGTAACCGCGCTCGTCCAGCTCCACGCCGGTCGTTTCCAGTCCGAGGTCATCGAGCATCGGACGCCTCCCGGTGGCGTAGAAGATGCAGTCGGCGATCCGTTCACTGCCATCCTTGAGCGTCGCCTTGAGGCTGCCGTCGGCCTGCTGGTCGATGCGTTGGATGTCCGTATTGAATTGCAGGTCCATGCCGCGCTTCTCCAGTTCCTCCTTCAGATGGGTGCGAACCGACCCATCGAAGCCGCGCAGGAACAGGTCGCCCCGATACAACAAGGAAGTGTCGGCGCCCAGACCCTGGAAGATGCCGGCGAACTCCACCGCGATATAGCCCCCACCGACCACCAGCACCCGACGCGGCAGCTCCTTGAGGTAAAACGCCTCGTTGGAGGTAATCGCCAGTTCCTTGCCAGGAATATCCGGCACGTGCGGCCAACCACCGGTGGCGATGAGGATGTTCGCGGCACTGTAGCGTTGGCCATCGACCTCCACCTCATGGGCACCGGTAATGCGCGCATGCCCCTGCAGCAACGTGACGCCGCTATTGACCAGCAGATTGCGGTAGATGCCGTTGAGCCGCTCGATTTCACGGTTCTTGTTGGCGATCAACGTGCCCCAGTCGAAATGCCCTTCTTCGAGGGTCCAGCCATAGCCGGACGCCTGCTCCATTTCATCGGCGACATGGGCACCGTACACCAGTAGTTTCTTCGGCACACAACCGACGTTGACGCAGGTGCCGCCCAGGTATCGGCTCTCGGCCACCGCCACCTTGGCGCCGAAGCCTGCGGCGAAACGCGCAGCGCGCACGCCACCGGAACCGGCACCAATCACGAACAGATCAAAATCGTAGGCCACTTTCCGTACTCCATGAAAAAAGCTGCAAGTTTCAAGCGGCAAGCTGCAAGAAAAGGCAGCTCGGCTTGCAACTTGCAGCTCGTGACTTACAGCTTATAGCTTATTGCTCAGTAAGCCTTGCCGGTCTTGTAGTAGTGCTCGAAGCAGTAATTGGTGGCGTCGATGTAGCCTTCGGCGCCGCCGCAGTCGAAGCGCTGACCCTTGAACTTGTAGGCGATGACGCAACCGGAGCGTGCCTGCTCCATCAGCGCGTCGGTGATCTGGATCTCACCGCCTTTGCCAGGCTCAGTGTTGGCGATGATGTCGAAGATGTCCGGCGTGAGAATGTATCGACCGATAATCGCCAGGTTGGATGGCGCGTCTTCGGGCTTGGGCTTCTCGACCATGTTGGTCACGCGGAAGATGTCGTCGCGGATCATGTCACCCGCGATCACGCCATACTTGTTGGTTTCCTGCGGATCGACTTCCTGGATGGCCACGATCGAGCAGCGGAACTGGTTGTACAACTTGACCATCTGGGTCAGCACGCCATCGCCTGTGGGGTTGACGCACAGGTCATCGGCCAGCACAACGGCGAAAGGTTCGTCGCCGATCAGCGGGCGACCGGTGAGAATGGCATGGCCCAGGCCTTTCATTTCGGTCTGGCGGGTGTAGGAGAACGAGCACTCGTCCAGCAGACGACGGATGCCGACCAGGTACTTCTCCTTGTCGGTACCCTTGATCTGGTTTTCCAGCTCATAGCTGATGTCGAAGTGGTCTTCCAAGGCACGCTTGCCGCGGCCGGTGACGATCGAAATCTCGTTCAGGCCGGCGTCCAGCGCCTCCTCCACGCCGTACTGGATCAGTGGCTTGTTGACCACCGGCAGCATTTCCTTGGGCATGGCTTTGGTAGCAGGCAGGAAGCGAGTGCCGTAACCGGCTGCCGGGAACAAGCATTTTTTGATCATAAACATCCTTAGATGAAGGCTAGGCCTGTGGTATTCGGCGCAGTCTAATCAGGCGGCAGTCACCTTACAATGCCCGACCACTGGCCGACCGATGCCATGATAGAGATAACCCAGGGAGGATAGTTCCGATGGATCATAAATATTGCGCCCATCGAACAGCACCGGCATGCGCATCAGGCCACGGATACGGCGAAAGTCCGGCTGGCGGAACTGCTTCCACTCGGTGACCAAGACCAACGCGTCGGCCCCCTCGGCGCACGTATAAGGGTCTTCGACCAGCGTCAGTTGTCCGCTGGAAACAGCCTGCGCGTAGAGCGCTGCCACACTGGCCAACGCCGCAGGATCGCATGCCTGGACCCGCACACCGGCGTCCAGCAAAGCCTCCAGCAGCACAAGACTCGGTGCCTCGCGCACATCATCTGTTCCCGGCTTGAAGGCCAATCCCCAGACAGCGACACGGCGCCCGCGCAAGAAGCCGCCGAAGTGCTGTTCCAGCGCCTTGAACAACAAGGTCTTCTGCTGGGCGTTGCGCGCCTGCACGGCACGCAGGATGGTCGGCTGATAACCCTGCTGCTCGGCTGTGTGAATCAGCGCGCGCACATCCTTGGGAAAGCACGAGCCGCCATAACCGCAGCCGGCATAAATGAAATCGCTGCCGATGCGCGGATCACTGCCTATACCGCGACGCACCTGCTCGATATCCACCTCCAACTGCGCGCACAATCCAGCCAATTCGTTGATGAAGGAAATCTTGCTGGCGAGAAAGGCATTGGCCGCGTATTTGCTGAACTCTGCCGCACGCGGGCTCATGCACAGCACGCGCTCGCGGTTACGCACAAAAGGCGCGTAGAGACGTTGCAGCCGTTCGCGAGCCACCGGGCTGTCGCTGCCCAGGATGATCCGATCAGGGCGCATGAAGTCCTCGACGGCGCTGCCCTCCTTGAGAAATTCAGGATTGCTGGCCACCTCCACTGCAAACGCCACTGCGCGCTCGCGCAAACCGCTGCCGATCTGCGCGGCGATGCGCTCTACCGTACCCACTGGCGATGTCGACTTGTTCACCACCAGACACGGGCGCGGCAATTGCCGACCCAGGCTTTCAGCCACGGCCAGCACATGCTGCAGATCGGCCGAGCCGTCCTCCTGACTCGGCGTACCGACGGCGATGAACACCACCTCGGCGCGCGCCAGCGCCTGCTCCCAATCTTCAGTGAAACTCAGCAGCCCACTGTGTCGGCCCTCCTGCAGCAGCGCGGCCAAGCCTGGCTCGTAGATCGGGCACTGACCCTGGCGCAGCCGCGCCAGGCGTGCAAGGTCGCGCTCCAGGCAAACCACGCGATTGCCCATCTGGGCAAAGCACGCAGCGGTGACCAATCCGACATATCCCGCCCCGATCACACACAGTTCCATGGCCGCGCCCCTTCATAGCAGAGGCGGTCATTGCAACCTGTGAACCGTTGCAGGGCGGTGACACCAGCGCGACAGACCAGTGACAGCGCTCAAACGACAACGTCAGCGCCCGATTCCCTGCCCGAGCACGACACCCTCCACCTTTTGGCCATAGAGGTTGACGCCGTCGTTGGCGTGAAACTTCAGACGCGTCTTTTCAATGGAGCCTTCCACCAGACGCGGATCCTGCGGACGCTCATGACGGTTGATCCACGCAGCCACGTCCCAGGCCTGCTGATCGCTGAGGCTACCGGGCTTACCCAACGGCATGTTGTACTTGATGAACGAGGCGGCGGTGTTGATCCGGTGCATGCCCGCGCCCCAGTTGTATGAGTCGGCTCCCCACAACGGCGGCATCACATAATCGTCGGCCACCTTCTGCCCTTCGCCCTGGTCGCCGTGGCAGATCGCACATTGCTCGCGGTAGACCTGCTGGCCACGAGCGAAGTCATAGCCGCCGGCCGGTTGCGGCACCTCGGGGTAGCCGCGCCCTGGGGTTTCGATGGCGGTGCGGGTGCCGGTCGCCAACCAATAGGAGTACACGCTGAGGGCGGTCATCTGCGGGCTGTCCGCCGCCGGCGGGCGACCATTCATGCTGAACTGGAAGCATCCCTGGATGCGCTCGGCATACGTATTGACCTTGTCATTTTTCTTGCGATAGGCCGGATACATCGGGTACGCCCCCCACAGCGGCGCAGAGTGAGCCATGCGCCCCTGATCGAGGTGACAGCTACTGCAGTTCATGCCATTGCCGACCGCCTCGGGCATCAGCCGACGGGTATCGACGAACAAGGCATGACCCTGCCGAACCATTTTCCCGAAAGCGTTATCCGGGAGGTCGCTTTCTGCAGGTGGCGCAAAGTGCGCAGCGGCCTGGCCGTCGGGCACCGTGAGCTGGCTTTGATCTTCCATGGCAATGGGCGCGGCCTGAAGGCTGCCAGCACTGAGCAGCAAGGCGGTCATCAGCGTTCTCATGGCGTGACCTCCTGGCGTGGCGCCTGGGCGAAGTAATCGGCCACTGCCGTGACCTCGGCGTCGGTCATAGCCTTCGCAACACCGACCATCAACTCATTGGGATCATTGCGGCGCGCGCCGTCACGCCAAGCGTTGAGCTGGGCAATCAAGTAAATCGCCGGCTGACCTGCCAGCGGCGGAAAATGCTCGCCCACCCCCACACCACCGGGGCCGTGGCATTGCACGCAGCCAGGGATCTGGCGACTCCAATCGCCGTACAGCGCCAGACGTTCGGTGGCATCGGCCGCGATCTGCTGACGGCGTTTGCCAGGCGCGACGTCATCGGGCTGTGCGGCCAACCACGTGCTGACTGCCGTGCGCTCTTCAGCGCTCAATGCGCTGGCCAGCGGCGTCATCACAGGCTGTTGGCGGCTACCGCTTGCGAAGTCGTCAAGCTGCTTGCGCAGATAGGCGGCTGGCAATCCTGCCAGGCGCGGAAAACCGGCGGCAGCGATGCCCTTGGCATCGGCGCCATGGCAACCGAGACAGGCCATGGCGGCGGGGTTCTGCCCGCCTTGGGAGAAGATTTTCTGGCCATCGGCGGCGTAAGCCGCGGGCCAGGTCAAGACCAGCACACTGCCGATCATGAGACGACTCATCGGGTTCATCAGGGACACTCCATTTCCTTGTTATAAGCTTAGTCTTAAAAGACATAAGGAAATGGATAGTAGTCAGCTCCCGCCAAACCGAACAATGTCCTTACTCAATCTGCGGCTTTTCGCTGCAGGTTATGCGCGAAATTGTTGAGCTGGATCAAGAACCCGAGATGCAAGCCGTCGCTGCAGTGCGCACATCGCCCAGGCGCAGCGGGAAATTGTTCAACCGTTCATGCACCTTGATCGAGCTGCCACTGCCTCGTTTGTCGATATCGAACAGTGCCGCCGGACCGACACCGGCCGTGAGTTTCTGCGGCACGATCAGACGCAAGCCATCGCCGCGCACTTCCTCGACCAGTGGATCACGCGTCTCGCTCAACTTGTCCTTGATGCAGTCAGCGTACTCGCGCGGTGTCTTCCCAGAGATCACGTCCATCGTCTCGCGCGACTCCTCCAGTTCCGACACGCTCACGCAACCGCCCAGCACCAGTGCCGCAGCCAGCATCGTCCACTTCATCGACCACCTCTGTGCCATTCAAAGAACAGCTTCGACCGTATTGCGGCGGTTTTGCTCCCCGACCTGTCACTTTTATCCTGCAGGCGCATGTCGAGCCCGGCAGCCGGGTGGGACATCGTGGTATCTTGGCGGTTTTGCAGAAACGACCTTGCGGGGCCCTCCATGAAATTCATACACCAGCGCGAGCACCTGAATGAAGACGATATCGTCGTCATCGAATGCTCCCAGCGTTGCAACATTCGCCTGATGAACGACGCCAACTTCCGCAGCTTCAAGAACGGCGGTCGTCACACCTATCATGGCGGGCTGTTCGATCGTTTCCCGGCGAAGATCTCGGTGCCCAGCACCGGATTCTGGAACATCACGCTCGATGCGGTGACTACCCGGCCGATCTCGGTGACGCGCAAGCCGGCCTTTACCCACAAGATCAAGATCATCCGTCGTTCCTCGTCGAAACTTGGATAAGCCCTCATGACCCAGAACATCAAGTACGTCATCAAATACAAGCTCGACGGTGAGCGGCGCTGGGACTTCGCGGTGATGCCCGATGCCTCCGAAGAACAGGCGTTGCAAGCGCTGCGCAAGATTCACGGCGACGATACGCAGAAAATCAGCGATATCCAGGTCAGCAAAGCCCTGTAGAACCCTCGCAAGGAGCGCCGCCGCATGAGCACTTGGTCAGACCGCCGCATCCTCGACCTGCTGAACATCGAGCAGCCCATCCTTCAGGCACCCATGGCGGGGGCAGGCGGATCGGCGCTGGCCATTGCAGTGGGGAATGCCGGCGGCCTGGGCGCCCTGCCCTGCGCCATGCTCGGCGTCGAACAGATCCGTGACGAGGTGGCGGCTTTTCGAGCGTCCTGCCATGGACCGCTGAACCTCAACTTCTTCTGCCATCGGCCGCCTGAGCCGGATGCCGCTCGCCAAGCGCGCTGGAAGCAAGCCCTCAGGCCCTACTACGATGAAGTCGGCGCCGACTTCGAGGCACCCACGCCGGTGTCCAGCCGCGCGCCCTTCGACGAGCAGGGATGCCAACTCATCGAGCAATTGCGTCCGCAGGTGGTGAGCTTTCATTTCGGTCTGCCCGAGCCTGCCTTGCTGCAGCGGATAAAGGCCAGCGGCGCGCGCGTGCTGTCCAGCGCGACCACGGTCGAGGAAGCGATCTGGCTAGAGCAGCGCGGCTGCGATGCGATCATTGCAATGGGCTATGAAGCCGGCGGTCATCGCGCGATGTTCCTGAGCGAGGACATCAGCAGTCAGATTGGCACACTCGCCCTGGTACCGCAGGTGGCCGACGCGGTGCAGGTGCCGGTGATCGCAGCCGGCGGCATCGCCGATGCGCGGGGTCTGGTCGCCGCACTGGCCTTGGGGGCTTCGGCCGTGCAGATCGGCACGGCCTATCTCTTCACGCCACAAGCCAAGGTCTCGCCCGCCCACCGCCAGGCGTTGAGCAGTGCCCAGGCCAGTGAAACCGCGCTGACCAACCTGTTCACCGGACGCCCAGCCCGTGGTATCGGCACGCGCCTGATGCGCGAACTGGGGCCGATGAGCGATCTGGCGCCGCGCTTCCCCCTTGCCGGCGGTGCCTTGATGCCGCTGCGCGCCATCACCGAGGCCCAAGGCCGCAGCGACTTCAGCAACTTGTGGGCTGGCCAGGCGTTGCGTCTGGGTAACCCCATGGATGCAGGCGACCTCACCCGTACGATTGCCCAAGGCGCACTCGCTCGCTTGCGCTGAGCGCATCGCCGCTTCCCATCGACACTGCGTAAAGGGCCCAACGGGGCCCTCTATCCGCCCGAGGCCAGTTCGCTATATATTCCGCTATATAACGATAACCCAAGGAGCTTCACCCATGCGTAGACCTTTTTTCCCTCTGACTGCCAGCGCACTGGCCAGCCTGTTGTGCGTCAACAGTGCCTGGGCCGACGAGGTCCAGGTCGCGGTGGCCGCCAACTTCACCGCGCCGATCCAGGCGATCGCCAAGGACTTCGAGAAGGATACCGGGCACACGCTCGTTGCAGCCTTTGGCGCCACCGGACAGTTCTACGCGCAGATCAAGAACGGCGCACCGTTCGAGGTGTTCCTGGCCGCCGATGACAGCACTCCAGCCAAGCTCGAGCAGGAAAAAGCGATCGTCGAAGGCTCGCGCTTCACCTATGCCATCGGCACACTGGCGCTGTGGTCTGCCAAGCCCGGCTATGTGGACGGCAAGGGCGAAGTGCTGAAGCAGAATGCGTTCAAGCATCTGTCCATCGCCAACCCGAAAACCGCTCCCTACGGTCTGGCGGCGACTCAGGTGCTGGATAAGCTCGGTCTCACCGCGGCCACCAAAGACAAGCTGGTCGAGGGGCAGAACATCACCCAGGCCTTCCAGTTCGTCTCCACCGGCAACGCCGAACTGGGCTTCGTCGCGTTGTCGCAGATCTACAAGGATGGCAAGGTCGACAGCGGCTCGGCCTGGATCGTGCCGGCCACTCTGCACGACCCGATTCGCCAGGACGCCGTCATTCTGGAAAAAGGCAAAGACAATCCGGCAGCCAAAGCGCTGGTCGAGTACCTGAAAGGACCTAAGGCCGCTGCGGTGATCACGTCTTACGGTTACGAAATCTGATGCCACTGGACGCCAGCGACCTCGGCGCGATCTGGTTGACGCTCAAGCTGGCCAGCCTCACCACGCTGATCCTGCTGCTGCTGGGTACGCCCATCGCCTGGTGGCTGGCGCGGACTCGATCCTGGTTACGCGGGCCGATTGGCGCGGTGGTGGCTCTGCCACTGGTGCTGCCGCCGACGGTGATCGGCTTCTACCTGCTGATCGCTCTCGGCCCACATGGCTGGCTGGGCCAGGCTACCCAGGCGCTGGGGCTGGGCACCGTGGTGTTCAGCTTTACCGGGCTGGTGATCGGCTCGGTGGTGTACTCCATGCCCTTCGTCGTGCAGCCCTTGCAGAACGCGTTCAGCGCCATCGGCCAGCGCCCACTGGAAGCGGCGGCAACCCTGCGCGCGGGCCCCTGGGACAGCTTCGTGCATGTGGTGCTGCCGCTGGCGAGACCAGGGTTCGTGACCGCCAGCATCCTGGGCTTTGCCCACACTGTGGGCGAGTTCGGCGTGGTGCTGATGATTGGCGGCAACATTCCCGACAAAACCCGCGTGGTCTCGGTGCAGATCTTCGACCACGTCGAGGCCATGGCTTATTCGCAAGCGCACTGGCTGGCCGGCGCCATGCTGGTGTTTTCCTTCCTGGTGTTGCTGATGCTCTACGCCGGCCGCCGTGGCAAAGCGACTTGGAGTTGAGATGAGCTCACGCTTGAAGGCGCGCCTGAAGCTCGCGCGCGACACATTCACGTTGGACGTCGACCTCGATCTGCCCAGCCGCGGCATCAGCGCCTTGTTCGGCCACTCCGGATCGGGGAAAACGTCCTGCCTTCGCTGCCTGGCCGGTCTGGAGCAAGCCGATGAGGCTTTCATCCAAGTCAATGGCGAGGTCTGGCACGACACCGAGCGTAACCTGTTCGTCCCACCCCACCGCCGCCCGCTGGGCTATGTGTTCCAGGAGCCCAGCCTGTTCCCGCACCTGTCGGTGCGCGGCAACCTGGCCTTCGGCTGGCGCCGAGTGGCGGCGAGTGAACGCAAGGTGGAGTTGGACCAGGCCTGCCAATTACTGGGTATCGGTCACCTGCTGGAGCGAAAACCGAGCACGCTGTCAGGCGGCGAGGCGCAGCGGGTCGGTATCGCCCGCGCACTGCTCAGCAGCCCACGCCTGCTATTGATGGATGAACCACTGGCCGCACTCGACGGGCCACGCAAGCGGGAAATTCTGCCCTATCTGGAGCGCCTGCACGACGAGCTGGACATCCCTGTGGTGTATGTCAGCCATGCCCAGGACGAAGTGGCGCGCCTGGCCGACCACTTGGTGTTGCTGGAGCAGGGCAAGGTCATGGCCAGCGGCCCGATTGGGCCGACGCTGGCGCGCTTGGATCTGTCGCTGGCTCAGAGTGAAGACGCCGGCGTCGTGCTCGAGGGGGTCGTGGTCGGTCATCAACCGGATTACGGCCTGTTCGACCTGCGCTTGCCCGGCGCGGTGGGCCCTACCTTGCGCATTGCCCACCAGCACCTGCAAGTCGGCAGCACGTTGCGACTGAAAGTCCAGGCGCGCGATGTGAGCCTCACCCTTGCCCAGGACACGACCTCTAGCATTCTCAACCGCTTGTCGGTGACCGTAGGTGAGTGCCGCGCCGCTGACAACCCTGCGCATGTCCTGGTCAGCCTCGATGCCGCCGGCAATCCGCTGCTGGCGCGCATCACCCGGTACTCCGCCGACCAACTTCACGTGCAGCCCGGACAGAGGCTGTGGGCGCAGATCAAGTCGGTGGCGCTATTGACCTGAGCAACTAGGTCACGCCCGTTGTCCACCGATCAGACGATTGGTCGATGGACGACGCCATGCCCGAGATCACCCTGCCCCGCACCCTGCACTACGTCGACGACACCCAGCCCGGCTTGAGCCGCAAGCGTTGGCGCGATCGCTTCATCTACCTGGACCCGAACGGTAACCGAGTCCGCGACAAGGAGGTGCTGGCGCGCATCGCAGCCCTGGTGATTCCCCCGGCTTACACTGATGTGTGGATCTGCCTGGACCCACAGGGCCACCTACAGGCCACCGGCCGCGATGCCCGTGGACGCAAGCAGTACCGCTACCACGTGCAATGGCGAACCTTGCGCGACGAACACAAGTACTCACGCATGCTGGCTTTCGCCCAGGCCTTGCCGAAATTGCGCAGGCAACTGGACGTGCATCTGTCACGCCCTGGCATGGATCGGGAAAAAGTCATGGCGCTGGTGGTCAGTCTGCTCGACAACACACTGATCCGTATCGGCAATCGCCAGTATCTGCGTGACAACAAATCCTACGGACTGACTACCCTGCGCAACCGCCATGTCGAGGTCAAGGGCAGCACCATTCGCTTCCAGTTCCGCGGCAAACGCGGGGTCGAACACAGCATCACGTTGCGCGACCGTCGCTTGGCACAACTGGTCAAGCGCTGCATGGAGCTGCCGGGCCAGGAGCTGTTCCAGTACGTGGACGACAGCGGCGAACGCCACCGCATCGGCTCAGCCGATATCAACCTGTTCCTCCAGCAACTGACCGGCGCCGACTTCACGGCCAAGGACTATCGCACCTGGGGCGGCAGCACCCTGGCGCTGAACTTGTTGCAGCCTCTGGCGTGGCAGCCGGAGACCGAGGCCAAGCGCCAGGTGACGACGATCGTGCGGGAAGTCGCCAGCCGATTGGGCAATACGCCAGCGGTCTGCCGCCGCTGCTATATCCATCCTGCGGTGCTGGAGCATTTTCATTTGGGTCGCCTGGCCGACCTGCCGCGCGTGCGGGCACGCAAGGACATGGAGCGCGAGGAGGTCGCCTTGCTCGGTTTTCTTCGGGCACTGGAGGCACTATGAAGTGCCATTGATTGCGACTATATCCAACATAAATCAGAGAAATTTCCCATAGACGCGCTGGCACCCTATTCTTGCCATCGAGCACCTTCGCCGGACTGATCCCATCAGGTCAAAACGGCACCTGCACCGAAGAACGCCTGGAGATTTCGCCTGAGCAGGAATTTATAGCGTACCAAAGCGTCTTTACTGAGAAGGAAGAGGGACTCGCTCCCACCGCCCTGGCAAATGCCTGGCGGATTTCTACATCACCAAGGAGAAGTACATGCTGATACTCACCCGCAAGGTTGGCGAGAGCATCGTCATCAACGATGACATCAAGGTCACGATTTTGGGCGTCAAGGGCATGCAAGTGAGAATCGGCATCGATGCACCGAAAGATGTCCAGGTGCACCGTGAAGAGATCTTCAAACGCATTCAAGCCGGCAGCCCTGCGCCAGAAAAAAACGACGACTCACACTGATCGCTCACCCAAGTCGCACGGACGCGCTTGCCGCTGCCCATGACCGCAGGACTCGACCTGCGGCTCAGGCAGAGGGATCAAGCCTGCAACAGCGCGCGAACCTTGGCGATCATCTTGTCCATGTCGAAGGGTTTGTCGAACACAGCCTCGAACAGCTCTGGCCGTACGCGTCCCTGGCTGGCCTGAGCACCACTCATCAGAATCACCGGTAGCCCGGTGAGGTGCAGCTCGTCGCGAATCGCTTGGGCCAGCTCCTCGCCATTGAGTACCGGCATCATGTAGTCGGTAATCACCAAGTCCACGGGACAGGCTCTCAGCGCATCGAGTGCCTTGCGTCCGTTGCTGGCCTTTTCCACCACGAACCCTTCCTCCTCCAGGGCAAAGCCCAGGATTTCAGCGATCAGGTATTCGTCATCGACGATCAGGATGGTGTTCATCGCCCGCCTCAGCGGTCCCCCGAGGCTGTTGCGGTACCCGACAGCACGCCCTGAGTGCCAACGAAGGCATTGCGCAAGGTTATACCTGTGGGCCCGATGGTCAGCTCGTGCAGTGACGGGTCATAGTGACTGTCACGCACCTTGAGAATCGAAAGCACGCGGCGCAGTTGCGAATCCAGTTCGACGAAGCGCATGAGCAGCAAATTGTCGACGATACTCGACAGATCCGGTGCCGGCGCGGTGATTTCCGAACCGAACAGGTCGCGCATTTCCCAGGTCAGCAGCACACTGACGCCCTGCGCACGCAGCTCTGCGGTCAATGCGCGGAAAAAACCATTGAGACGATTGGGGTCCGAGGCCAAACGACCGAAGGCGCCGAGGCTGTCGATCACCACGCGCCGGGCGCCGCATGCGCGCACCTGAGTCAGCAGGCGTGCGCCGACCTCGTCCAGCAAGCCTTCGGTAGTCGGCTGCCAGCTCAATAGCAGGGCCCCACGACGCTCCATCTCGACGAAGTCGTAGCCCAGCGAGCCCGCTTTCAAGCGCAAGCGAGCAGGCGTTTCATAGAAGCCAAAGTGCAACGCAGGCGCCTCTGGCGTGGCGGCGGCGAGAAACGCTAGCCCCAAGGACGACTTGCCCACCCCGGACGGGCCCATGACCAGGCTCACCGACCCTTCGGCCAAGCCGCCGCCGAGCATCTCGTCCAGCGTGCTCACGCCCGTGGTCACCCGCTTGAGCGTGGCCGAGCCCAAGTCGCTCGGATGGCTGTACAGCGCCTCCAGTCGCGGATAGACCTGCAGGCCGGCCTGGCTGATGCGGCATTCATGGCGGCCGGACAATGCGCCGCTGCCGCGGGTCTTGCGCAGTTGCACATGGCGCACCGCACGGCTGCCGTCGAGTTGTTCGCCCAGTTCGATGACGCCATCGACCATGGTGTGTTCTGGGCTGCCTTCCTCCAATCGAGCACTGGTCAGCAGCAGCACCGTGCAGCCGGCGAACGCTGCATGCCCCTGCAACTGCGCGACGAATTTCTTGGTATCCAGGCTGGTCTCGGCGCGCGAGCGCGCATTGAGCAGGCCGTCGACGATCAGCAGGCTGGCGCGTTGACGTACGATCTCCTGACGCAGCAGTCGCACCACGGCCTCCAGCCCCTCTTCCTGCAGCGTGTCGAAAGCGCTGAGGAACAGGATCTGATCGCCCACCAACGACGCGTCGAAGAACTCCAGCGTCGACAGGTACTGGAACAGGCGCTCGTGGGATTCGCTCAGCAACGTTGCCACCAGGACGCGGCCGCCCTGCGCCACATGACCGGTGGCGACCTGGTTGGCGAGGATGGTCTTGCCCGCGCCCGGCGGGCCCTGAACGATGTAGGAGGCACCGGCTACCAGGCCGCCCATGAGCAAGGCATCCAACCCGTCGATACCTGTGGCCAGCCGTTTGAGTGTTTCTACCATGACTCGCTAGCACCTCTGCTCTGAGGAGGGGATCGGGCTCGATGAAATCGGCAGGTACAGACTCATGCACGTACCCTGACCGACCGTGCTGGTCACGCTCACTGCACCACCGCTCTGCTTGGCGAAGCCATAGACCTGACTCAAGCCAAGTCCGGTGCCCTTGCCGAAGGCCTTGGTGGTGAAAAAAGGTTCGAAGATTCGCGGCAACACCTCAGGATCGATGCCCTGCCCGTCGTCTTCTACGTCGAAGCGCAGAAACGAGCCATGCAGACCTTCCACCTCCCCGCCCAGCACGACCTGCGACACGCCGAGCCGGACGCACCCCCGCTCGGCAATCGCATCGCGGGCGTTGAACACCAGATTGAGCAATACCATTTGCAACTGCCCAACATCCACGTCCATCTGCGGCAGGGCCTCGGCCACGCACGCACGCAGCGCGATGCTCTCGGGCAACGCGTGCTCGATCAGGTTGCAGGTGGAGGCGATCAGCTCGGCAGGTGCGATCAAGGTAGTGTTCAACTGGCGATGGCGGGCGAAACCAAGCAGCACCTGGGTCAACTGCGCGCCGCGCTGGCCTGCCTCGACGATATGCCCCAGCAAGCTGTCCACGCGCGCGGGATCTGCGCTGGCGCGTGCCAACCGGGCCGAGCCCAGGATGATGGTCAGCAGGTTATTGAAGTCGTGGGCCAGGCCTCCAGTGAGCTGGCCCAGCGCTTCGAGTTTCTGCGCATGGAACAGCTGGGCGCGCATGGCGTCGAGTTGCAGTGAGGATTCGCGCCGGTCGGAAATGTCACGCGTGACCTTTGCCAGGCCGATGACCTGACCCTGATCGTCGCGCACAACGTCCAGCGCCGTCAGCGCCCAGAACGGCGTGCCGTCCTTGCGCAGCCGCCAGCCCTCGTCTTGGGCCACCCCATGCTCAAGAGCCTGGTTCAGCAGCATGGCCGGCCGACCTTCGGCGCAGTCCTGGGCTGTGAAGAACAGCGAGAAATGCTGCCCGATCACCTCATCGGCGCGGTAGCCCTTTATGCGCTGCGCCCCCGGATTCCAGGACACCACGTAGCCTTCGGGATCGAGCATGTAGATGGCGTAATCGACCACTGCATGAACCAGACGCTCGTAGTGCTCGGCGGGCATGGTTGGCGAAGTGGGACGATCATTCGAAACCCTGTCATTGAAAACCATGCGAGCTCCATGAGCACGACCAGCAGCAGTGGAATTGAGCCTGGTTGATTGATCCAGTGTCCAATACATACAGCAATGACAGCAAGTCGGGATTTACCCTATAGTGCCCATGCCCTCATGCGCTTGTGGAGCCTGAATGACCACCAATTATCGGCTACTGAGTCTTCAGCGCGATCTGATGAACACCGCACAGCAGATCGACCAGCTGTGTCGAGGCTTGGAAGGCCATGCGCGCTTTCTGCGTCACTCGGTGCATCCCGAAGACGCCAATACCATGGGTGAACAGGTTCAGGAACTGCGCGACAGCGCGCAAGACATGCGCGGCATCGCTCACACCATCCATCCGTGAAACGGCCTGCGGTTGACTGACCTATAACGATGGGTTATAAAGCGCGCCTGATTGCTTGGCCCTTCAGCATTGAAGCGTGCCGGTCGAATGACCCGATCACCTGTGCGAGTGTGGTGGAATTGGTATACACAGCAGACTTAAAATCTGTCGGCGCAAGCCTTGTGGGTTCGAGTCCCACCACTCGCACCATCTCCCTCGTCCAAGGCGCCTGATCAGGCGCCTTTTTCGTGTCAGCGCTTGCGCTCAGTCATCCGGGTCATCGTGCCAGGCAGGATGGTTCTCTTCGTCGTCCAGGTCGTCGTCCGAGTCGTCGTCCTCAATATCGTCTTCCATCCCTTGGGCGTCGGCCTCCAATGGCTGAGCCTCGTAGAGGAATTCGTGATCGAGCAAGTGATCGTGCTCGGGCTCGGGGAGATCGTCTTCGTCGTGCATCGCTGGCTCCAGGTTCGAGGACGCTTGTATAGGCGTGTTGACCCCGCAGGTCAACCGTAGCCAGGGTTAACGTTGCCTTAACCGCCACGGGCTTATGGTGGTGCGGCTCCCTTCAGAACGTCTTGCCCGCCGCCACGGCGGGCTTTTTTGCTGTCTGCGTTCGTTAATTCAAACACGTGCTGAAACAGTCTGTGGACGCGGCTTTCACAAAATGCCGACATTCCCAGAGGCATAGTCACCTGGCTTCGATACGTTCTTCTGACCCGCCCACATGGCGGGTTTTCTTTTGGGGCTCGACAGCCCTCACGCCCCGTCTCCATTCATAGCCCTCAGCCATCAGTTGCGGTGCATTTACTCAGCACGTTCGCTACGATCGACCCTCGCCCGCCCATGATACTGAGTCGATGACCATGAAACTGCTTGCCGTGCTGATCCAGGTGCTACTCGTGCAGACGGATTGGCCGACACTGGAACGTCCCCGCCGCGTCTTCACCCGCGGATTCGTCGCCACCTGCCTGATGGTCGCCGTTATCGAATGGATGGTCTTGAGCGCACTGTTCAAGGGTTGAGCCCTACCTGCCATCACTGAGCAAGCGCACGTCGCCGGGCTGCCTGGAGGCTCGTCTACACTCAGCCCTGTCATCCACCGCAACCCAAGAGACGCTCATGAAACGACTCCACGCCCTGCTCACCGGGCTGCTGCTCGCGTTGGGCCTGGTCAGCACCGATGCCGTGGCCGCTGGCGAGCCAAACGCACCCATCCAGTTTGGCGCCATTGGCTGGGAAAGTGGCGCATTGACTACCGAGATCCTGCGCCTGATCGTCGAGAAGGGCTACGGCTACCCAACCGACACGCTGCCCGGCAGCACCGTGAGCATGGAAGTGGCGCTGGCGCGCAACGACCTTCAGGTGATTGCCGAAGAGTGGGCTGGGCGCAGTCCGGCCTGGGTCGAGGCCGAGAAAAAAGGCGAAGTGTTCGCGCTGGGTGATACGGTCAAGAATGCCGTCGAAGGCTGGTATGTCCCGGCTTACGTGATCAAGGGCGATCCGGCCCGTTCCATCGAAGCGGCGGCGCCGGATTTGAAAACCGTAGCCGACCTACAGCGCTACGCACAGGTGTTCAAGGACCCGGAAGCGCCCAAGCAAGGCCGCTTTCTCAACAGCCCCAGCGGCTGGACTTCGGAAATCGTCAACAGTCAAAAACTCAAGGCGTACAAGCTCGACGACCTCTACGTCAACTTCCGCACAGGCTCGGGCGCGGCGCTGGACGCAGAAATCAACTCGGCCATTCGTCGCGGGCGCCCCGTGCTGTTCTACTACTGGAGCCCCACCCCGCTGATGGGCCGCTACGATCTGGTGCGCCTCGAAGAGCCTCCCTTTGATCCCAAGGCGTGGGCCACATTGACCGATCCGAGCAACCCTAATCCTCAAGGCAGTGCTTCGCTCCCCACCAAACTGTCGATAGGCGTATCGAAAGCCTTCAAGAACCAGTACCCGGATTTGGTCGCGCTGTTCGAGCAGGTAGACTTGCCCATCGACATCCTCAACCAGGCGTTGGCCAAAATGAGCGAGAAGCGCCAGGACCCGCGCAAGGCGGCTGAAGCGTTTTTGAGCCAGCACCCCGCAATATGGCGCGCCTGGATGCCATCGCCAGTCGCGGACAAGGTCGCGGCAGCCCTGTAGCGCCGTGTAGGCAGGCAAAGAAATGTAACACCCTCCTCCTTGGAGCCGGCAGCGCCTGAGCTACGCTTGAGCCCATGTGATGCCGGGCCCCTCTGACGGTGCAAACCGCCATGTCGGAATCACTGTTGCCATGCAACGTCGACAATCAAGGAGGGGCTCATGACAGCTCTGCAGACATTCCTCACTTCTCCCCTGCTCGGCACCAGCACCTGGTTGTGGCTGGTGTTCGTCACCATCGTCATTGCCTTGCTGGTGCTGGACCTGGGCGTACTGCATCGGCAGGAACGTGAAATCGAGATGCGCGAAAGCCTGCTGCTGTACTCAGGCTACTTCAGCGTGGGCGTGCTGTTCGGTGTGTGGGTCTGGTTCCAGTTGGGCGCACAGTCGGCGCTGGAGTTCTATACCGGCTTTCTCGTCGAGCAATCGCTGTCGATGGACAATGTGTTCGTCATGGCGATGATCTTCAGCTTTTTCGCCATTCCCCGGCGCTACCAGCACCGAGTGCTGTTCTGGGGCATCATCGGCGTGGTCGTGCTCAGGGCGATCATGATCGGGGTGGGCGCAGCGCTGGTGCAGAACTTTGCCTGGGTGCTCTATCTGTTCGGCGCATTTCTGCTGTTCACAGGGATCAAGATGGCCTTGTCCAAGGAAGACAGCGAGCCTGACCTGGCTAACAATCCCATCCTGCGCTTCGTACGCAAGCATCTGCGGGTGACCGACCAGTTACACGGCAAGCGTTTCTTCGTCCGCCTGACGCCCCCGGGCCAGAGCAAAGCGCTGCGCTATGCGACACCGCTGTTCCTGGCCTTGGTCCTGATCGAACTGGCCGACCTGGTGTTCGCGGTAGACAGCGTACCGGCGATTTTCGCCATCACCCAGGACCCATTCATCGTCTACACCTCGAACATCTTCGCCATCCTCGGCCTGCGCTCGTTGTATTTCGCCCTGTCAGCGCTAATGCACCGCTTCATCTACCTCAAATATGCCTTGGCATTGGTGCTGATCTTCATCGGCTGCAAGATTTTCTACCATGGCCTGATCGGTGAAGTGCCCGCGCTGCTCTCGCTGGGGGTCACGCTCGGGCTGCTGCTGGGCGGGGTACTCCTGTCACTGTTCAAGACCCGGCATGATCGAGGCGACGGAGCCGCCGACAACGGCAAGCCCTCGTGAATCCGGATGGGCCTCGATGCGCACTGGAGACCTGTTCACTGGCTGCTGCGCAGCATCTCTCTGGGCACGTATTTGCCAACCTCGTACTTGCCGATGGCAGCCCGATGCACTTCATCCGGCCCATCGGCCAGGCGCAGGGTACGCTGCATGGCGTACATGTAGGCCAGCGGGAAGTCACCACTGACCCCAGCGCCGCCATGGATCTGTATGGCGCGATCGATCACGCGCAACGCCACATTCGGCGCCACCACCTTGATCTGGGCGATCTCGCTGCGCGCGACCTTGTTACCCACTGTGTCCATCATGTAGGCGGCCTTGAGGGTCAGCAGCCGCGCCATGTCGATCTCCATGCGCGAATCGGCGATCTTGTCGATATTGCCGCCCAGGCGTGCCAGCGGCTTACCGAACGCCGTACGCGCCACCGCACGTTTGCACATCAGCTCCAACGCTCGCTCGGCCATGCCCAGCGAGCGCATGCAGTGGTGTATGCGCCCCGGCCCCAGACGCCCCTGAGCAATCTCGAAGCCTCGGCCCTCACCGAGGATGACGTTTTCATAAGGCACGCGCACGTTGTCGAACAACACCTCGGCGTGGCCGTGCGGTGCATCGTCATAGCCGAACACCGGCAGCGGCCTGACGATCTTCACGCCTGGCGCATCGGTAGGCACCAGAACCATAGAGTGTTGCTGATGCCGCGGGCCGTCCGGGTTGGACAGCCCCATGAAGATCATCACCTTGCAGCGCGGATCACACGCGCCGGACGTCCACCACTTGCGCCCATTGATCAACCACTGATCACCCTCGCGCACAGCGGTGGCCGCCATGTTGGTGGCGTCCGAGGAGGCCACGTCAGGCTCGGTCATGGCGAAAGCCGAACGGATCTCGCCACGCAGCAACGGCTCCAGCCAGCGCTGCTGCTGGGCCGCAGTGCCATAGCGCACCAGGACTTCCATGTTGCCGGTATCGGGCGCCGAACAGTTGAACGGCTCCGGCCCCAACAGCGAGCGCCCCATGATCTCGGCCAGGGGGGCGTATTCCAGATTGGTCAGGCCTGCGCCGTAATGCGATTCCGGCAGGAACAGGTTCCACAACCCTTGCGCTTTGGCCTCGGCCTTCAGCGTCTCCATAATCGCAGTGGGTTGCCAGCGGTCGCCCTCGGCCACCTGACGCTCGAACTCCGCCTCGGCGGGGTACACGTGGGTGTCCATGAACGCGATAACGCGCTCGCGCAGCGCCTGGACCTTGGGCGTGTAGGCGAAATCCATAGAGAGGTTCCTGTACGCAATGGAATGACTGGGTTGCAGACTAGAGCAGCGAGATCCAATCCATCCAGTCTATTTTCACTGTGTATTAACATTCATAACCGATATATGATCCCGCCATAACATCAATCAAGAGCGGCGCACCATGAACCTCAGCAAGGTCGATCTCAACCTGTTCATCGTCTTCGACGCCATCTACACCGAGGCCAACCTGACGCGCGCCGGGCAGATCGTCGGCATTACCCAGCCAGCCGTGTCCAACGCCCTGTCACGCTTGCGTGAAACCTTCAACGACCCATTGTTCGTGCGCACCGCCCAAGGCATGGTGCCCACCCCCATGGCGCAGAACATCATCGGCCCGGTGCGCAATGCCCTGGCGCTGCTGCGCACGTCGGTGCAGGAGAGCCGGATCTTCAACCCGCAGCAAGCGAACAAGACCTTTCGCATCAGCATGACCGACCTGACCGAGGCCGTGATCCTGCCTCTGCTCTTTCAGCGCTTGCGCCGCCTGGCCCCCGCCGTGGTGATCGAAAGCTTCCTGGGTAAACGCCGAGAAACCACCAAGGAACTGGCAGCAGGACGTCTGGATTTCGCCGTGGATGCACCGCTGAATACCGACCCACAGGTGCGTCACGTCAAGTTGATGGAGGACCGCTACGTCTGCGCCATGCGCCAGGGCCATCCCCAGTCGGGTAGCACGTTGATCCTTGAGCACTATCTAGGCATGACCCACATCCACATTTCCAGCCGCCGCAATGGCTTGGGTTACGTCGACCTGGCATTGGGCAAGATGGGGGTGCAACGCAAGGTGGCCCTGCGCTCGCAGCACTACCTGATGGCGTCCCAAGTACTGCAGCAAACCGATATGGTCATGACCGTACCGGAACGTTTCGCCCGACGGCACCAATTACGCTACCTGTCTTTGCCCGTCGAGATTCCGCCGCTGGAAACGCACCTGTACTGGCACGAGAGCACAGATCAGGATCCCGCCAACCGCTGGATGCGCGAACAAATCATCGAGTTGTGTCAGCACGTGGTGGCGCAGGATGAACGAGCGCTTTCAGCAGGCCAGCCCGGAGATAACGATTAAATTTATTCTATGTACATCTATATATTTAGGAAATATTTCTATTGTAAGGCGGAAAACATAGAAAACATGAAAGATCGTTTCTAGGTCAGGGCCTAATATGACGGGTATCCCAGTAACCGTGTCGGATTCACTATGCCTGTCAGCCCACTCTATTTCGACTATGCCGCCACTACCCCGATCGATGATCAGGTCCTGGAAAGTATGCTGGCCTGCATGAGCCGCCATACGCACTTCGGCAACCCTGCTTCACGCGGCCACGCCTATGGACAAGCCGCCCGCGAACTGGTCGAGCAGGCGCGAGGACAAGTCGCCAGGCAACTCGGCGCGGCACCCGAGTCGATCGTATGGACCTCCGGGGCAACCGAGTCCAACAACCTTGCACTCAAAGGCATCTGTCATGGTGTGGATAAGCCAGGACACCTCGTCACCAGTCAGTTGGAGCACAAGGCGGTACTCGACACGGCCGCCTACCTTGAGCGCCAAGGTTGGACCGTCACACGCCTGGCACCGGATGACCGTGGGCTGATTCAACCTGAGGCCGTACGCGCGGCGCTGCGCCCCGACACTCGGCTCGTGTCACTGATGGCGGTGAACAACGAACTGGGCACTGTCACCGATTTCGCCCGCATCGGCCACTACGTAAGAGCGCACGGGGCGCTGCTGCATGTCGACGCCGCGCAGGCGGTGGGCAAGGTCGTGCTCGACGTCGAGCGCCAGGCCGTTGATCTGATGTCGGTGTCTGCGCACAAGGTCTACGGCCCCAAAGGCATTGGCGCTCTCTACGTCGGCGAGCGTGCGCGCCCGCTGCTGCACGCGCAGATGCACGGCGGCGGTCACGAAGGTGGAATGCGCTCTGGCACCCTGGCCACCCACCAGATCGTTGGCATGGGCAGCGCATTCGCCCTGGCGGGGCTGCTGGCCGAGGACGAACAACGTCGCATCCAGGCATTGTCACAGCGCTTGCGCAATGGGCTGCTGGGCCTGCCGGGCGTGGGTCTCAACGGCTGCGCCGAGCAGCGCATTGCACACACGCTGAACCTGTGTATTCAGGCCAAGGGTTTCAACGTCGAGGCACTGGCCTCGGAACTGGCGATCTCATCGACTTCGGCCTGCAACTCGGCCAGCAATGCAGCTTCGCATGTGCTGCTGGCGCTGGGCATGGGCGAGCAGCAGGCGCGCAGCAGCGTACGCATCAGCCTCGGGCGTTACAGCAGCGAGACGGACGTGGACAAAGCGATCGAGGTGTTCCGCCGCGTCATCATGGCTGGAGCGAGCGCACTGTGGTAACCGTCTGATCGTGTGCAGACTGGACCAGACGCTGCAACTCACGCCGAACCATGGCCACGAAAGGCGGCGAGTCCATCTGATAGAGCTGAGCCGCCACCCAGTCGAACCACGCACCCTGCATCGCCGAACGACAGTCCAGTAGCCGCTGCGCCTGTCGCACGGCTTCGGCCTGATGCCGCTGATGAAACGCAGCACGATCCAAGGGGCGAGATCGCGCTTCGCTCATTCGCTGGCCTTGAACGTGGTCAGCTCACCCTTGCGCCACTTGGCGACCTTGCCGGTCACGGCCTTGAGCAACTTGCCCAGGCCCTCGGTGATTGGCTGATGCGCGGCGAAGACCAGCATCACGCTGTGGCCGTCGCGAAAGACGATCCCTTCGCCTTCGGCAACCGAGACGAAGGCATAGTCGCCTACGCCATAGACGTTGAACTTGATTTCGCGAAAGCGCAGTTCGAGCTTACCGCCTTCGCGACTGGGCAATACCGCAGCCCTGAAGTGGTCGCCCACCTTGAGTTCCAAGTGTTGCTTGTCGTCCACCACCAATGCGCTGTCGGTATCGATCTCAGCCATGTACAGACCGTCGGGATTCTGCTCGGTGACATAGACGAAGCGGTTCTGAAAGAGTTTGACCAGCTTGCCGCGCAAGTCGCCCAAGGCGAACAGGGCGTGGGTATCCAGTGTACTGACTGCCAATGAAGTGATCCTCGAACCTAATGTTACCCGCCGCCATGCACGGCCGTGCAGGCATGACGCGGCGGCCATTTCAACGTGAAGTCTGAAAGGTTAGTGACATGATGTGCCCGACGTCTGTGAAGCTAGGCGATACGAAGAGCAGGATTCTTTACCCTGAATCGCCAGCAGACTCCCCAGAAAACGCTTCATGCCGGTCCCACAGGGGAACCAGCACCGTCTGACAACAACGCCGCTGGAAAAGATGCAATAGATAGCGTCAGGCCCTCGGCAGATCGGGCCCTGCAACGTATCCGCGCATTTACAGGGGAAGGAATATGCACGAAAACACCGAAATCCGTCGAGAGGTCTCGAGTATTTCTTACATGCAGCAACTGACGAATACCCTGCGGTTCGTCGTTGTCCCGGCCGGAATACAGTTCTTTCACGTCACAGACCGTACTACCGGCAGGGTCAAAGGTTTCCGCCGCAGCCACCTGGAAGCCTGTGCACTGGCCCGTCTGTTGGACGGCTGTGCAGCGTGAAGCCTGCACTGCGCGCGGCGGCAAACGGCTGAAAATGCAAAAGGCCCTGCGCGTAAGCTGCAGGGCCTTGTTGCTGAACGCCTCGATCAGATCTGCCGCTGGTGGCGATCCAACTGCTCGTGGCGTTCCTGGGCTTCGATGCAGTACTTGGTGGTTGGACTGATCAACAGGCGCTGCAGACCAATCGGCTCGCCACTGTCATCGCACCAACCGAAGCTTTCGTCGGCGATGCGACCCAGGGCCATCTCCAACTGCGGCAGCAGGCGCTGATCGCGCTCGATGGCATTGACCAACCAGTGACGCTCTTCCTCGACCGAGGCGACGTCGGCGGGATCGGATGGCGTATCCAGGCTTTCGATGGTCGCGCGGCTCAGCTCGATACGCTCGTGGGTCTCGACTTTCATCGCTTGCAACATCGCGGTGAAGTACGCGAGCTGATCGGCATTCATGTAGTCATCGGCCGACATGGCCAGCAACTGTTCCTTGGTCATCGAATTCTCTATGAAAAAATGTGCATTTGGGCGATTCGGGTACCACCGGCGATGGCACGCCGATGACGGAATTCTTCAAGCGCCAACCGGCACTCTTTTGCAGGGGGCGGCAGTCTAAGGTGCCAAGCCCCGGGGGGCAACAGCCAGCGTGGGGAATTTGCCTGAAACGGCAAGGAATCCGCCGGCCGGGCTGTCGATCGGCCACTGCCGGACAGGGCAAGGCGCGCTGGCCACGGGCGTACTATGCAGCAACTCGACAGCCCCGACCAGTCGGCCATGCGACGCGGGCGGGCGCACCGCCGTCGCCCGCCACGCGCCCAATGTGTTCAGCGGTCCTTGAACTGCGCCTCGCGCTTGGCAATGAACGCGGCCATGCCCTCCTTCTGGTCTTCGGTGGCAAAGGCCGCGTGGAACACCCGACGCTCGAAGCGCACGCCCTCGCTCAAGGTGACCTCGAAGGCGCGGTTGACGCTTTCCTTGACCATCATGCTCATCGGAATCGACTTGCTGGCGATGCTTGCCGCGACCTTGAGCGCTTCTTCCAACAGCTCGGCCTGGGGCACCACACGTGCCACCAGCCCTGCCCGTTCGGCCTCCTCGGCGCCCATCAGGCGACCGGTCAGGCACAGCTCCATGGCCTTGGCCTTGCCCACCGCGCGGGTCAGACGCTGGGTACCGCCCATGCCGGGCAGCACACCCAGGTTGACTTCCGGCTGACCGAACTTGGCAGTGTCCGCTGCCAGGATGAAGTCGCACATCATGGCCAACTCGCAACCGCCGCCCAGGGCGAAGCCAGAGACTGCCGCGATGATCGGCTTGCGTCGGTTGGCAATGCGGTCGGCATCGCTGAACAGGTCGTCGACGTAGATCTGCGGGTAGCTCAGCTCGGCCATCTCCTTGATGTCGGCGCCGGCAGCGAACGCCTTGGCCGAGCCGGTAATCACCACACAGCCGATGTTCGGATCGTGCTCGAGCTGGTCCAAGGCCTGGTTGACCTCGGCGACGATCTGCGCGTTCAGGGCATTGAGCGCCTGGGGACGATTGAGCGTGATCAGCCCGACTTTGCCGTGGATGTCCAGCAGGATTGTTTCGAATGCCATGCAAGCTGCTCCTTCAAAGGTTGCGCGCAATGACCATGCGCTGAATGTCACTGGTGCCTTCGTAGATCTGGCACACCCGCACGTCGCGGTAGATACGCTCCAGCGGGAAGTCTTTCAGATAGCCATATCCACCGAGCGTCTGCAAGGCGTCGGAGCAGACCTTCTCAGCCATTTCCGAAGCGAACAGCTTGGCCATCGACGCCTCGACCAATGCGGGGCGCCCGGCATCGCGCATGGCGGCGGCATGCAGCACCATCTGCCGGGCCACGGCGATGCGCGTGGCCATGTCGGCCAGGCGGAAAGCCACGGCCTGGTGTTCGAGCAGCGGCTTACCGAAACTGTGCCGTTCGCGTGCATAGTCACGGGCCACCTCGAACGCGGCGCGGGCCATGCCTACGGCCTGTGCGGCGATGCCGATGCGTCCGCCCTCCAGGTTGGCCAACGCGATGCGATAGCCCTCACCCTCCTCGCCCAGGCGATTGGCCACTGGCACCTTCACATTATCGAAAACGATCTGACAGGTGTCCGAGGCGTGCTGGCCGAGCTTGTCCTCGACCCGCGCCACCTGATAACCCGGCGCGTCAGTGGGCACGATGAAGGCGCTGATACCGCGCTTGCCGGCCTCGGGGTCGGTGACGGCGAACACGATCACCACCCCGGCGTTCTGGCCCGAGGTGATGAACTGCTTGCTGCCGCTCAATACATAATGATCGCCGTCGCGGCGGGCACGGGTTTTCAGGCTGCTGGCGTCGGAGCCCGCCTGCGGCTCGGTCAGGGCGAAAGCCCCAAGCATGCTGCCGCTGGCCAGCGGGACAAGGAATTGCGCTCTCTGCTCATCGGTGCCGAAGCGCAGGATTGGTACGCATCCCACCGAGTTGTGCACGCTCATGATGGTCGAACAGGCGCCGTCGCCGGCGGCGATCTCCTCCAGCGCCAGGGCATAAGCGACATAACCGGTGTCGCTTCCCCCCCACTGCTCCGGCACCAGCATGCCGAACAGGCCCAGCCCGGCCATTTCCTCGATGGCCTCGCGCGGGAAGCGATGCGCCTTGTCCCATTGTTCAGCGAACGGCTTGAGCCGCTCCTGAGCGAAGTCCTTCACCGCGTCGGCGATCTGTTGTTGCTCGTCAGTTACCAGCATGGTTCACCTCAGTACAGGCATTCGACCGCCATCGCCGTGGCTTCGCCGCCGCCGATGCAGATGGCCGCGATGCCGCGGCGCAGGTTGTTCTGGCGCAACGCCCAGAGCAAGGTCACCAGAATGCGCGCGCCCGACGCGCCGATGGGGTGACCCAGGGCACAGGCGCCGCCATGGATATTGACCTTGTCGCGGGGCAGGTCCAGATGCTTCATGGCCGCGAGCGTCACCACGGCAAAGGCTTCGTTGATCTCGAACAGGTCCACTTCGGCCAGGCGCCAGCCGGTGCGTTCGACCAGCCGCTCGATGGCCCCGATCGGCGCGGTGGGAAACAGCGCCGGACTGTCGGCAAACGCCGCATGCCCGTGGACCACTGCCAGCGGTTGCAGGCCCCGTTTCTCGGCCTCGCTGCGACGCATCATCACCAGCGCCGCTGCGCCGTCGGAAATGGAACTGGAGTTCGCCGCCGTGACCGTACCGCCGTCGCGAAAGGCTGGCTTGAGCTGAGCGATCTTGTCCAGACGTGCCTTGGGCGGCTGCTCGTCGTGCTCCACCAGACGTTTCTGTTTGCCGTCGGTCACCTCCACCGCAACGATCTCATCAGCGAAACGGCCGTGGTCGATCGCCGCTTGTGCACGGGTCAGCGAGTCGATGGCGAAGGCATCCTGCGCCTGGCGATCGAAGCCGTTGGCCTGGGCGCAGTCCTCGGCGAAGGTGCCCATCAAACGGCCCTTGTCGTAGGCGTCCTCCAGACCATCGAGAAACATGTGGTCGAGGATCCGGCCATGCCCCATGCGGTAACCGGCCCGCGCCTTGTCCAGCAGATACGGCGCATTGCTCATGCTTTCCATGCCACCGGCCACCACCACCTCGGCACTGCCGGCCGACAACAGGTCATGGGCCAAAATGGCCGCCTGCATGCCAGAGCCACACATCTTGTTCAAGGTGGTGCAGGTGGTGTGCTTGTCCAGACCGGCGCCCAGGGCAGCCTGTCGCGCCGGTGCCTGGCCGAGCCCGGCGGGCAGCACGCAGCCGAACAGCACCTGCTCGACACTGTCGGGTTGCAGGCCGGCGCGCTCCACGGCGGCGCGGATCGCGGCACTGCCCAATTGCGGCGCCGTGAGGCTCTTCAGATCGCCCTGCAGCCCGCCCATGGGCGTACGCACGGCACTGACGATGACGATGGGATCGTTGGCGAGGGCCATGTAGCGTTCTCCTTATCTGGCAGCCATGCGCAGCGCGCCGTCGAGGCGAATCACCTCGCCGTTGAGCATGCTGTTCTCAATGATGTGTCGGACCAGCGCAGCGTACTCATCTGGCCGCCCCAGGCGTGGCGGGAATGGCACGCCAGCGGCCAGCGAGTCGCGGACCGGCTGGGTCATGCCGGCCATCATCGGTGTTTCGAAGATGCCCGGGGCAATGGTCATCACGCGGATGCCGAAGCGCGCCAGCTCGCGCGCTGCGGGCAAGGTCAGGCTGGCCACCGCCCCCTTCGAGGCGGCATAGGCTGCCTGGCCGATCTGGCCATCATAGGCGGCCACGGACGCCGTGTTGATGATGACGCCACGCTCGCCGCCGTCATCGGCAGGGCTTTCACTGATGGCCGCAGCGGCCAGGCGCAGCATGTTGAAGCTGCCGATGAGGTTGACGCTGACCACCTTGGCGAAGCTGGCCAGGGCATGCGGCCCCTCCTTGCCCAAGACCTTCTCGGCGCCGACGATACCGGCGCAGTTGACCAGCCCTTGCAGGCTACCGAACGCGTTCACTGCTGCCGCTACGGCGGCCTGCGCCGCCTGCTCGTCACTGATGTCGGCCACCGCGAAACGGGCATTGTCACCCAGTTCGCGCGCCTTGGCCTCGACCGCCTGGGCATTGAGATCGACCAGCATCACGCGGGCGCCTGCCTCCACCAGCGATTGCGCGGTGGCCGCACCCAGGCCCGAAGCGGCGCCGGTGACGATGAAATGGGAGTTCTTGAGGTTCATGGATAGCTTCCTTCAGGCGCTGGCAGCGGGGGTCTGCGCAGCCTGTTGCTTGGCGATTTCCTGGTTGCGCAGGATGAAGCGTTGCAGCTTGCCGCTGGGGGTCTTGGGCAGCTCTGCGACGAATTCGATTTCGCGTGGGTAGGCGTGGGCGTAAAGCCGCTGACGCACATGCTGACGCAGGGTTTCCTCGAGTTCCGGGCTCGGGCCATGGCCCGCGCTCAACACCACGAATGCCTTGATCAGCTCGGTGCGCTCAGGATCGGGCTTACCGATCACGGCGGCCTCGACCACCGCCGGGTGCTCGATCAGCGCGCTTTCCACATCGAACGGGCCGACGCGATAGCCGGAGGTGGTGATCACATCGTCGTTGCGCCCGACGAAGCTGATGCTGCCGTCGGGGTTGAGCTCGACGGTGTCGCCGGACAAGTAGTACTTGCCGACGAAGGCTTTGGTCGGCACCCCGTGATAGCCGTCGAACCAGCACAGCGGCGATTGCTCGCGGTCCACCGCCAGCACGCCGGGTTGGCCCGCCGCCAACTCGTTGCAGGCCTCGTCCAGCACCACGATGCGATGCCCCGGCACGGCGTAGCCGGCCGATCCCATGTGGACCGGGTGGGCCAGACCGTGGTGGTTGCACAACACCATGCCCAGCTCGGTCTGCCCGTAGTGGTCATGGATGGTCACGCCCAGTTCGTCGGCGAACCAGCGGATCACCTCGGGATTGAGCGGTTCGCCAGCACTGCTGACCACGCGCAAACGCCCTTTGATCGGCGCCGAAAAGGCGCTGCCAGCCGCGATCAGCAGGCGATAAGCCGTGGGCGACCCGGCCAGGTTGCTGATGCCCAGCTTGTCGATTACCCGCGCGCAGCTCTCGACGCTGAATGGACCATCGTAGAACGTGGTGGCATGCCCCAGGGCCAGCGGGCCGGTAACCGCGTAGTAGAGTCCATAGGCCCAGCCAGGATCGGCCAGGTTCCAGAAGTTGTCCTCCGGGCGCAGGTCGATGGCCTCGCGCATGTAGCCCTGGAACGCCACGATGGCGCGCAGCGGCACCTCCAGCGGCTTGGCAGGGCCGGTAGTACCGGAGGTGAACATCAGCAGGAAGGGATCATCGCCGCTGCGCATCACCGCCTCGCGCAGGGGCTCGGCGGCGTCGCGCAATTGGGCGAAGTCGGGCTCGCCCGCCGCAGCGCCCACGGTGATGATTGCCGGCTCGCACGACAGTCCGTCGAGCTTGGGGCGGTTGTGCCGATCGGTCACCACCACACGGGCATGAGACTGCTCCAGGCGGTGCTCGATGGCCTTGGGCCCGAAGGCCGTGAACAGCGGTTGATAGACCGCCCCCAGGCGCCAGGTGGCCAGGATGGTCACCAGCAACTCGACCGTGCGCGGCATCAGCCCGGCGACACGGTCGCCGGCGCCGACCCCGCGATCCTTGAGCACCGTGGCAAAACGCTGCGACTGCACCTGCAACTGTTCGAAACTGTAGCGACGGGTAGTGCCGTCGCGGTCCTCGCAAATCAGCGCGATCCGGTCGGCACCGACGTGTCGATCACAGCATTCGAGACAGGCATTGAGACGCTGGAGGGTGCCGTGCAAGGCCTCCTCGGCCGTTTGGGCATAGTCGAAGGCGCGCACGGCTTCGGCATGGTCACGCATCGTCGGACTCCTGTTGTTGTTATGGGAGCAAGAGACATGGGGTCCGACGATGTTGGCGCTGCCAGCCAGGGCCGACAATGGCCAAAGCTGTCAATGTGGTTGAACGTTATGGCCGTGCTCGCGTTCAGCTCACGCTGTGCCTGGGCGCAACACCGACCAGTGCTTCAAGGGTCAACTCCATGACCAGCGCATCGAGGGTGGCCTCCCGCTCGCTCTTCAGCGCATCCCAACGCGCGGTGTATTCCTGGCTGGACAGTTGCTCGCTCGCTTCATCGATGGCCTCGCCCCGGGCAGCGAAGTCCTGGGTGACCGAAGCGAATACCCGGTCATGTCGCTCCTGCAGGTACGTTCGCCAGAACTCCTGCTGCACCAGATACTCGACGAGCGCTTGCTCAGTCTCGGCAGCGAGCACGGTCTTCAACGCCTCATCCAGTTGCGACGGGCTGACGTCAGCCACGCTCTCGTAACGCATCGAACGCGGCTGCAATGGCAAATCCAGGGACTCGGCAAGCTGTATCCGATAGAACAGGATCACTTCGAGGTCATCGACATCGCGGCCCGTCTGGCGCCGGCCGGCGATCACCTGGCGGGCGATACGGTCCACTTGCCCCAAGCGGTACAACTGCCGCCCCAGGTGGATCAGCCGAGCACCTCGTTCCTGCGCCGCACCGTAACGGTTAGCCCTGGCCACTTCCACCTGTAGCATCAGCTCACTGAACCGTTCGGCCAGACCATCCGCGCAGGTCGGACTGTCCGAGACTCGCTCGAAGACCGTCTCACGTAACGGCGCATCCTCCGCCAGCACGCCGACCATCCACGTCACCCTGCCGGCGAGGTAGGCGTGATGCGCGACGAAATCGGCCGTGGAGTGCAACTCGTCCAGCAGCGCGAAGAAACTCTCACTGCCCGGCAGCGCTCGCAGCGTATCCCATTGCGCCTGCAGCGTCAGGCGCTGCTCGGGCTCAAGATGCACCAGCCAGTGACCTGCACCCTCCTGGGGTTCAGGTACTGAATCACCCTCACCGATGTCGTGCAGGCGGTCGTAGTCCTGCACACTATATAGCCTGACGAGCTCGCGGCTAGGCATGGGGTTACGCTCGAGCAGAAACGCTCTGCGATAGGACAACGGCATCATCATGATGTCGTCGGGCAGCGACATCAGTTGGTTGTCGCGTAGATCGACCCGCTGCAGCGCCCCGCACAACTGCAAGCCGAAAGGCCAAGTGGTCATATTGCAATGGCGCAGGGAAAGCTCGCGCAGGTGGGAAAGCTGATTGAAGCGCAACTGGACGAATCCCACGGGGTTGTCACTCAAGTCCAGCACCTCAAGGTTCGGCAGACCGCTGAGCACCGCCAGACCCTGGGCATTCATGCGCACCTGGTTGTGCGCCAGGCGCAATGTCTGCAGCTCCACGAGATAGCCTATCCCAGAAGGTATCGCCAGCAGTTGGTTGCGATTGAGGGTCAGTCGCCGCAGACGCGGGAAGGCTTGCAGGAACTGGGGTACAACAGCGTTGATCTGCATGTCCGTCAAGACCAGTTCGGTCACCGGCTCGAACGACACGGTACTGGGAAACGCGGGCAGGGTTCGCAGCGCCAGGCCACTGAAATCCAGACGCACGCTGGCCGGCATCTCGGAGGTCAGGGAGATGGCATTATCCTCCATGCGCCAGACCCGGCGCAGCCGATCGGCCAACCTGCCCCGCAGCACGCTTCTCGATTCGTTGAGCTCAGCGCCCTGCCAGCGATTGAGGGCCGTATCGAGATCCTGATAGGCCTCCTGCGCCTGCAGCAACGCACTCATCGGCGAGGACGACGACAACAGCAAGCGGCGCAAATGGCGGGCCACCTGGGCGTCATCGAAACTCGGATAGAGCGCGCGGATCGAGTTGCTGAGCGCCGGTGCAGCGCCGCGCGAACCGCCCGGATGGCGGCCGCTGAGCAGGTAGCCCACTCGACCGTCGGGTAACCGCTGTCCTGGATTGATCCAACGCGCCTGGGTCGGCCAGCCCAACAGGCGGATCAGTTGCGTATCGGAAGCTGGCAGTTGACCGATCAACACCTGACGCAGGCGTTCGGTCGCTGTACCAGGGACAGTGGTCAGCGATTGCAGTTGCGCAGGCGACAACAGCGCGCTGATCGCCTCGCAGAAGCCTGCGGGCTCCTCCACCTCCCTCTCGAGCGCACGTCCCTGGGCATCGTGCAGCGACACGCGTCCCTCCCGTATCATGAGCTCCGTACACGCCTGGACACTGCCCGCCGGATTCAAAATCGCCAATTGCCGGCCATTGCCATCGCGCAGCAGCAGATTGATCGAGGAAGGCCAGTTAGGCACTCGACGCAACAGCGCAATGACCAACTCGCCCGTCTCCGCGCACGTGGCGTTGACCAGGAGTAAACCTTGTACAGCACGACTGAGCCTGGCCAGGCGCAACAAGGAGCGGGCACCCTCTGCAATAGCCAACGGCACCCGCTGCTCGCTGCTTGCCAGCAGCCGTTGGGTGGCGCTGGCCTGCGCCACTGCCTGCGCAGCATAGGCTGGCGGCAAGCCCGGAAAATCACGGCGCACCTGTCCCAGCAGCGCGTCGTCAGCGGGCAGCACAACCTCACTGAGGTGATCGAACAGCGCCTTGCGCAGTGCAGTCTGCTGTTGCACAAGCGCCTGGCGCAATCCGTCGGCGTCCAGACCTGCCAGTGACGGCTGGGCCAGACACCAGCGCTGAATCACCTCATCACCTTCCACAGCGTCGCTGCCTTCCTGCAGGCTGGCGAAAAATCGCTGGGTACGCGCATCGGCGTCGAAGCGGCGCAGGGTATCGTGCAGATTGACCGGCAGCCTGCGATTGCCGACCAACAGGCCACGCAGTTCGTCGGCATCAACCCTGGCGGCCTGGATGATCGCTCTGGCGTCCTCGGCACTGCGGGCCGTGGTCGATGGCCACAGCGTCGCAAGCATGCGCGCTTCGTCGCCCCACTCCAACGGGCGTGCTCGACGCAGTCGCCAGCAGCGCTCGCCATTGAAATCGACCACCGGCCCGAACGCGTCAGGCCGCTGCGGATGAAGCAGACGCCATGGACCCTGCGGGTCGGGACGGTGGATCTCGAAGCAGTCGGTGGCGTCGTAGATCCAGCGCCGCCCCTCTCGTCCATAGGAGCCGTCAGCGAGCAATTCGGCGCCATCGGCGCGGGATCGATAAGGTGACAGGTCGGTACACCATAGACGATGCCGGTCGCTGTCCAAGCTCACCGGCTCCAGACTGTCGACGAAGGCGCTACGCTGAAAGCCGCGTGCGACCACGGTCGCCCCAGTGGTGACCACGGCCGCGACCGCCAGTGTTTCGGCAACACCCAACATATGTTCCAAGGCTTCATGCTGGTGATCCTGCAGCCAATCCCGGGCCCCCTCGTAAACCTGCGACAGGGTCTGCACCGCGAGCAGTCCCAGCAGCAACTCGCCGACACCGGGAATGAACAGACCGGCCAGATTGACCAACCCCAGCCCGGCCGACGCCCAGGCTTGCAAGCGCTGGATTCGGCCAGCACGGTCTGCATCGGCGGTCGGCACCAGCAGCAGGCGTGCATCATCGTGGATGCACTGCACTTGTCGTTGCACCCACTGCACGAACACATCCCCCTCAGGAGTGACGCCTTCCAGCGCCAGGTCCGGACGCGGATCACTCAATCGGGTCGCCAACAACCGGAGAAATGCTGGCCGTTCGCGCAAGGCGATCAGGCGGCTGAAACGTTCGCGGTAGGCCGGATCGCGCAGGCGTTCCACCAAGGTCGAGGCCAGTGTGTGCCAATCGGCGAAGCGCTCGATGGCCCGATCCGGATCACTGGGCAGATACAGAACCAGCGCTTGGGCTTGACCCTCGCTGTCGCGCAGCAGGATGACCATGGCGCCGCTGGTGGTGCAACCAAGGAGGTTCAACAGTCCGGGATAACCGCGCAAGCCCTGCTCGTTAGCGTCGCGGTGCCCACGCGCGACCTCGTCCAGCGCGATCTGCTCGTAAGCGCTCAATTGACCTTTGAGCGCTGCGATCTCTGCCGCCAAGCTCAATCCGGCACGCTTGTCGTCAGCCAGGCTGGCACAGGTAGCAGCATCGAAAACCTGCTGCAATTGACGCTGATACTGTGAACCGACGTCCAGCGCTCGACAGGCCTTGGCCAGCGCACTGGGTGTATCGGACAACAGCGTGTCGCTGCCGGCCGTCACCAGCCCGCTACCGGCCAAGAGCTCATCGCTCTCACTGAAATTCTGCATCAGGCGCAGCAACCCCGGCTCACGAACAGTCACAGGCCGGTAGAACGGCCAGTGCACGCCGGGCAGTCGACCAAACTCGCGACGGACCTCCAGCCATTGCAGGTCTTCGAGCTTCACCTGCGACGACGCGCCATCGCGCAGCAGCGTACTCAGCCGCTGCTGCGCGAAGGCTTGCAGGGGAATCAGGTCCAGCGTGGCGGCGCGCACGCGCCGTTGGCTGGCCTGATGCTGCGCGAAACGATCCCGCAGCCGGTTGATCTGGGCCGCAGATGCCTGGCGCAACCAAGCAGGCAGGGCGTCACCGATGAACGCATCGGTGGCCGCCTGCAGGCGGGCAGCGTCGTCTGGACTTGCAGCGTGTGATTGTGACATGGCACGTTCCTCGAGCGGTAAACACTCAGTGTGCCGGGAGGCGAGCGTCATCCGCAGTGGGAAGACCTGTCACACATCGGTGCTCAATGAGGCTTGCCCTCCTCCTGCATTCACCTCGCCCAACGCTTCGCGGGTCAGACGCAAGCGCAACGCGGCGATCGCTTCGCGCTGCTCGTGCGCCACGGTCTCGACTTGACTCAGATAGACCGCATCACGCGTCGAATGCGTGACGTGCAGCTTCTCCAAGCGCTCCCAGAATGGCGCTCGCACCGCGTTGAACGCAGCGGCATGCTCGGATTCCAGATTGTCGATCCAGAAGTCCTGCTTACTGATGGACTGAGCCAGCTCCTCGCCAGCCTCGGCCGCGCGCACTGCGGCGGCCACTTGACGCAACTGGTCTTCGCTCACTTCGGCCAAAGCCGAGAACTGCATGGTGCGTGGTTGTCCCGGCAACTCGAGTTGCGCCGCGAGCCCCACGCGATACGCCAGCATCACCTCCACCTCGTCGACCATCTGGCCACGTGTCCGGCGTTGAGTGATGTCGGCCAGCGCTGCTTTCTGTACCTGCTCCAGACGAAACAGCCGACGCGCCAGACGCAGCAACGCCACGCGCGCCATGACCGGGTCACGTACGCTGCCCACCTCCTGAGCGATGAACAAGCGCACTTCCAGAGCACTGAAACAGGACGCGACACTGTCCACGCACGTACGCTCATCGGCCACCAGGGAAAACACCTCGTTGCGCAAGGTGGTGTTCTCGCTAGCCGCTTCGACCAGCGTCCATACCCGTTGCCTCAGGTCCGCTGGGATCTTGCGAAAATCACTGGTCACAGTCATGTCGGCAAGCAGCTTGAAGAACTCGTCGCTCTGCGGCTCTTGCCGTAGGGCTTGCCACTGTTCCCAGCGGACGGTGCGTTGCGGCTCCTCGATCGACTCCAGCCACAGGTCGCGGGCACCGTCCACCAGCAGCGCTTGCTCCCCAGCCTGCGCGGGTAGCGGTTCTACGATACCGACACGGCGCCTGATCGCAGCAGGCAGAGGGTTGCCCTCCAAACGCAAGGCCTGGATGAAGGATTGGGAGGACGCGAGAATTGACTGGGGCAACGAATGAATGTGGTTATCGCGCAGGTCGACGTTTTCCAACAGCCCGCACCAGTCCAGATCGACCGGCACGGCGGGTAGATTGGCACTGCGCAGGTTGAGTTGACGCAAACGCACCAACGGTCGCAACTGCAGGCTTACAGCACCCAAGGGATTGAAACTCAGATCCAGCGCACGCAGGTTGGTCAGCGTACGCAGGGTGCTCACGCCGACATTGTTGAGGATGATCTGATTGGCCCCCATGCGCAGATTTCGCAGCTTGGGCAGGCGCGCCAAGGCTTCGGGAATCTGGCGCAGGGCATTGTTGCTGACATTCAACCAACGCAGTTCGCTGAAGCAGTTCAAGAAGTCGGGCGGTAGGCTCTCCAGCCCCAGGTTCGTCAGGACCAACTCTCCCACATGGCTGAAATCGATATCTGCACCCAGATCCGGCAGGCTGCGCAGCGGCAGACCACTCAGATTCAGGCGCACGCCATAGGACCTGCCGTGCACATCGAGAATGACCTCACCGTTCAATCGCCAGGCCCTGCGCAACTGGCTGGCAACCTGTCGGCGCGCTTGGGCGTTGAGTACAGTTCTGGCACGGTCCACCCACAGCGCCAGTCGCTGCTCTAGCTGGCTGTACTGCTCTTCCAGGGCCAGCATGGCGCCGTAGGCAGTTTCCGGATTCGCCATCATCGCATTCAAGTGGGACTCGACCTGATGGTCGTCGAACTCGCTATACAAAGCGCCGATACGCCGGCGCAGCAGGTCGCGAGAGGTTCCGGTGCCAGCTTGGCGACCGCTGAGCAGATACCCTACGCGACCATCAGGCAGGCGCCGCAGAGGGCTGACCGGTTCACCGACATCACGGATGTTCATCAACGCCAGAAGCGCGACGCGCGAGCTGGGCAGCCAACTGCGCAGCCGCTGACGCAAGGCTTGAGCACCGTCCGTGACAGGCAATGCCAGACGCGTGCGATCAGCCTGCGGCAGACAGGCATACAGCGCTTCGAACAGTCCAAGCGGCTGTGCGACAACCAGGCTCGATGCAGCCCCCTGACTGTCGTACAGGCGCATCATCCCCTGGTCGGCGACCATGACCTGGGTCGTGGTACTCGATTCGAAGGCCGCCAGACGTCCGAGCAAGCGCCCGGCGAAGGTGCCCTGGCGCAGCTCCAAGGTGACCGAAGCGGGCCAGTCCGCGTAGCGGTTCAACAATGCGAAGATCAACTCCACCGCGCCCAGTCCATGACTGTCGGGCAGGAACAGCCCCTCACGCATGCGCGTCAGCCTTGCCAGTTGGAGCATCTGGCGGGCGTGCTGTGCCACGCCCAGGGGGACACGTTGCTTGCTGCGCAGGGTGACCCGGTCTTTCATCGACACGCGTTCGAGTGCTGCCAGGGCATAGGCATCCGGCAGACCTGGAAAATCACGCTGCAGTATGTGCAGAACGGAATCGGTGCGCAGGTAGCGCCGCGAGAAATGCTCAAGCAGGCGAGGACGCAAGGTGTACGCCGACTCTGCCAGGCTTTCGGCCTGCGCCTTCTGGGATACATCCTGAATGCCCAACTGATCCACGCAGAACTGCCACAGCGCTGGATCGGCATCTCCTTCGGCCAACTGCGCAAAGAAGGCATCGATCCGGTTCTGCACAGCGAACCGCTCAAGAGTGTCTCGCAGTTGCACTGGCACTGGGCGAGCCTCGACCATCAAGCCGCGCAAGTGCACCTCGTCGATCCCTGCCACGCCTAGCACTTGGCGCTGTTGCTCGTCGTTCAAGCCTTCTGCCGCTGGCCACAGACGCTCCAGCAAGGTCGTCTGCGACCATTGCTGCGCACGCTCGAACTGCGAGCGCCAGGCACGCTCGCCGTTAGACTCCAGCGCCGGGCCGAAGCCTTGCGCATCGGAGCCATCGAGCAGGCGCCAAGGCCCATTGTTGCCCGCAGCCCAGACCCTGTAGCTCACATCCCGTGTGCGCCACCACAGGTGTGTGCCGTCCCCGTGCAAACCGTTTTCCAGTGCGATCGATACCGCCGGCGCTGGCGGCGCCTGATAGGGCGTCAAGTCATTACGCCACAGGCGACGCTCACCGCGCGAGTTGGTGACAGGCTCCAAGCTCTCGACAAAGTCGCTGCGCACAAACTGTCGCGCCACCAGCGTCGCACCTGCCGCCAGCGCGGCGTTGACCGCCACGGTCTCGGCAACGCCCAGTAGGTGCTCCACCGCCTCGTAGCGATGACCAAGGGTCCAGTGCACGACGCCCTCGCACAACTGGCTCAAGGTCTGGCGAAGCAGATCGGCCAATAGCAAGGTGCCTATGGCCGGCACGAATAGTCCGGCCAGCCCCATCACGCTCCAGCCTGCCGAAATCAGGGCCTGCTGCAGCCGAGCGCGGTGGGCGCTATCCGCCTGAGCAGTCGGGACCGCCAGCGCTCGCGCATCGTCGCGGATGCGCGATACTCGCACCCGCGCCAAGGCGTCGAACAAGGCACCTTGGCGGGCAGCCACGGTCGGTTCCAGGTCGGGCTCCGGATCGAGCAGGCGCTTTTCCAACCTGGCCAGCCAGTCGGCCCGCGCCGACACAGAAACATGCATGCACAGCGCCTGCAAGGTCTCAGGCTGCCTGGCCAGGCTGAGCAGAAAGTCGTTGACTGCATGCCAACCGATGAAATGCCGCACCGGTTGCAAGGCATCCTCGGGCATCAGCAGCAGAACCCCAATGATCGGAGGCAACATGGGTAGTGCGTACACCCCCCCCATGCGCCCACGCATCTCCACCGCCAGCACACCCGTCAGCGCGGCGCCGAGCACTTGCACCTCGGCGCATTGAACGAACCGGGCGTCGCGATGCCGGGGGCGCCTGCCCGCCGCAAGGTCGAGCAACAGTTGCTTCTCATCCTGCGGCAATTGCCGCCGAGCATCGGCAATCCGTGTGGCCAACACGAAAGAAGCGCGCAGGTCGTTCGCCAGGTCTTGCATGAACTGCGCGTTGAATACCGTCGACAGATGATCCTGGTAAGCGGCCCCCACATCGGTGTCGCGGCACACACTCACCACGCCAGCGCTGTCCTGGGTCAGCACGACTTCGGCTAATGCGGCCTGGGCGCTGGCCGGGTAGATCAGCGCTGTTCCCTCATAGAAAGACTCGCCACTGGAAAAATTCTGCATGAGCCTGGGCAAGGCCGGCTCCGAGACAAAATAGGGCTCATCCGACGGGAGCTGGTCCGGCTTGACGGTGAATCGCCGGCGTTGTTCGCGCCACCACACCTTGTCCAGGTCGACGGTCAACTGCAATCGATAATGCAGCGCATCAGTCAATCGCTGCCTGGCGAAGCGATCCAGCGGTTCGAGTGCAGAGAGCTGATGGGTCACTGCACGCCGATGCTTGCCATGCTCGGCGAAGGCATCGCGCAGATCCATCACTTGCTGCGCGCTGGCCTTGGCCAGCCACTCAGGCAAGATCTGCTGGATGAATGGGTCAGTGGCGTGGGAAATGTTGTCGTGGACCGAATCGTGCTGCATGGCGGGCAATCCAGGTGTGGGAGTCTCGCCACCTTCGCCCCCGTCTCTCGCGCAAATCAGTCGGAATCGCTTGCCTGGCGGGTCTGCACCAGCGTGCGGTAGTGCCCGGGGTTGCAACCGAACCATTTGCGAAAGGCTTTGTAAAAAGAACTGGCATCGGCAAACCCGAGACGCTCGGCGATCTCGGCCATCGCCACCTGCGACTCGCTCAGCCAGGCAATCGCCAACTCTCGTCGTGCGCTGTCCTTGAGCCCCTGGTACGTCTGCCCCTCTTCGGCGAGACGGCGGCGTAACGTCGATACCGACAGGCACAGTTGGGACGCCAGACCGTCGGCGTCTGGCCAGGCGTCGGGGGGCAGGCGCAGCAGGTCGCTGCGTATACGCCGCGCCAGGCTGTCGGGATCGCGGTACTTGACCAGGATGTTGGCCGGCGCCTGGGCCAGGAAACGCTGCAACTCCTGGGGAGTGCGGCGGATCGGCAGGGCCAGACAGTCCGCGGCGATGATCATGCGCGTACAGGGCCGGTCGAACTGCAGGTTCTCCGAGAACATCACGCGATAGTCGTCGCAGAAAGGCGGCTCAGCGCAGCGCAGCTCAATGGCCAGAATAGGGATGCGCCGCCCGGCCAGCCAGCACGCCACCCCGTGGACGATCATCCAGAAGGTGAAATAGGTGAACGCCCGGCGCGGCTCCTCGTGTGGCTCGCCCAAGACAATTTCAGCCAGACTGTGCTGGCGCACCAGGGTGGGCTGCAGGTCGTCGAGCATCAACGTCAGAAATTCGAGCAATGTCTCCAGCCCTTCACCGACACTCGGCTGCACCCTGCTCGCCCGGCACATGAAGGCCAGACTGCCGCTGCGTAGACCCCTTCGGTCCATGGCGAAGAACTCGTCATTGCAGCGGCGCGCCAGCAGACGCCAGAGCCGCGCATAGGCCCGGGCAGGTACCCGCGCGCTGGCCACTTGCAGCAGTTGCGGATCGATTCCGGCCCGGGTCAGCAACGCGGCCACGGGAGCGTCCTGTGGGCAGGACTGGACCAGCGCCTCGCGCACCAGTTGCATGGAAATGCTGTCTTTCTCGCTCATCGCCTGCCCAGATCGCCCTGTGCGAGCCATCTTAGAGGCAACGAAGAAAAACA
Source organism: Pseudomonas sp. RAC1 (assembly GCF_030658255.1). Classification (NCBI taxonomy): domain Bacteria; kingdom Pseudomonadati; phylum Pseudomonadota; class Gammaproteobacteria; order Pseudomonadales; family Pseudomonadaceae; genus Pseudomonas; species Pseudomonas sp. RAC1. The sequence continues at coordinate 510,368 of NZ_JAUTXS020000038.1, read as the reverse complement.
CCAGCCTCCCTGCGCTCAATCGACCCCCTCGCCCGCCTCCTTGGCCAGTGCCTGCTGCGTCAAGGCCAAGGCCTTGGCCTGGACCGCGCTGTCACAGGCCTTGGCAATGGCTTTGGCCTGGGCATCGTACTGCGCGTCGGTCATGCTCTGGCGATCAGCGTAGAGCGTCTCCATCTGCTCGGCGAAAGGTTCGCGGATCAGGTCGAATGCACTCCTGTGGCGCCGTTGCAGATGATCGAACCAGAAGCTCCGTTGACTGATGTCCAGCGCCAGGCGGTCGCTGGCTTCGGCCTCACGGACTGCGGCTTGGGCAGCGCTCAGGTCCTGCTGGCTGACATCGGCGATGGTCTCGAACTGCAACGTACGCGCTTGGCCAGGGAGGTCCAGTTCGCGCGCCAGCCCCACGCGGTAGGCCAGGCTGACCTCGACCTGATCGACATCGGTCCCTCGGGCCTCGCGTTGGTGCATGTCCTGCAGCGCATAGGCTTCCACTTGATCCAGGCGGAAGAACCGACGCGCCAGGCTCAACAACTGCGCTTCGGTATCGGCGCCTGCGGCATCCTCCACCGAGGCACTGAGCATGTTCACCTCGAGCAAACCGAAATTGGAGATGACGCTGTCGACACAGGTGCGCGGCTCACTGGCCAAGGCGAAGGTGCGCTCGCGCAAGGTGGTATTTTGCTCGAGCCTGTCGAACATCGACCACAACCGCGCCTCCAGATCAGCCCGAGCCAGGCTGAAGTCGCTGGTTTCGGTCAGCTCCGAGACGAGCGTGAAGAAATCGCCACTGCCCGCCTCGGCCAGCAGGCGATTCCATTGCGCGGTGCGCAGGGCGCGCTGGGTCGTATCCAGACGGTCCATCCAGCGGCTGATCTGGAAGGCATCGCCTTCGCTGCTCAGCTCGCTGTCGGAGGTTCTGCTGGGCTCGAACCACAACTCCCGGTAGACCTCCGGCAGCGGATTGCCCGCCAGGAACAGCCTGCGCCGCCAATCCAGACGCTGGGTTCGCAGAGCGAGCGGTAAGTCGCTGATCTGGTTGTCGCGCAAATCCACGGACTCCAGCGACACGGCACGCTCCAGCGAACGTGGCACCTCGGTCAGACCGACGTCGCGCAAGCCCAATTGGCGCAGGCGCGGCAAACGGTCGAGCGCAAGGGTGAAATTGCCAAAGTGGTTGTCGCTCATGTCCAGCACTTGCAGTCGCGGCAGGCCGGTCAGCAGTGCAAAGCTGGCATCGTTCATCTGCAACTCATTGCGTGACAAGGTCAGTTCCCGCAAATGGCGGGTGTAGCTGAGCGCTTGCGGGAGCGCAGCGAGCGAGTTGTTGTCCAGATTAAGCGTCAACAGGCTGCGAAACGCCTGCAGGAAGCCGCTGGGAATGTCACGCAACTGCATGTTCGCCAAACTGACTTCGCTGACATGACTGAAACCGTCCTGCCCGCTCAAGTCTGGCAGCGCACCCGCAGCGATGCCGGAGAGGTCCAGGACCATGCCAGGATCGCCATTGGCCTGCTGCCGACCCGCCTGACCCTGGAAGCGCCAGCAGCGCCTGAGCTCGTCTGCCACCCTGCGCCGCTGCGGGCGGCGGACCACGCTTTCGGTGCGTTCTACCCAGCGATCCAATGTCTGCTCCAAGCGGGAGAACTCCCGCTCCAGATCCAGCAAAATCGTGAACGGCGAGCCAGGCTGTTCGTCCAGCACTCGCAGGAACAGCTCCAATTGTCGCTCGCTGAAACCTGGATAGAGGCTGCGTACGCGATCCTGCAACGTGCGCTCGGCCAAGTGGTTGCCGACTCCCCGCCCGCTTAGCAAGTAGCCGAAGCGCCGATCCGGCAACCGTTTCGGCGCACGGAAGGTGGGCTTTGAAACCATGATGCCCATCATTTCGTGGAGCGTGGCGCGGTCGCTGGGTAGACGCTGCTGCAGTCCTGCGCGAAGGGCTGCGACTCCTTGCTCGCCAGAGCACGCCAGGCGCGTGCGATCGCCTTCCGGCAGGAAATGCCACAGCGTTTCGACGAGCCCCCTGGGCCGCGGGGGCATGGGGTACACCGGTACGCCGTTTTCATGAACCCACATCTGCCCGTCACGCCAGACCAGCACCTTGGGCATGACGCCCTCCTGTTGGGGGTAAAGCTCGGCGACGAGCCTGCCTTGTGCCGAACCCTCGCGCACCTGGAAGTTGATCTCCGGCGGCCAGGCAGGCGCTTGGCGCAACAGCGCGAACACCAACGCTGGCAGGTCCGGATGATAGGCATTGTTGAGGTAGAGGCCCTGCAAGGTGCGGCATACCCTTGCCTGCTGCAAGGCCAGCCTGGCCCGTTCGGCCAGGGCCAGGTCCAGGCTACCCTTGACCCTCAGCCGCTGCTGCTGCTGGGTGCTGGCCTGCTCGAGCAGGGCCGCGGCATAGGCATCGGGCAATCCGGGGAAGTCCCGTTGGATGATCGCCACCGCGCCGTCTTTCGAGGCGCTTTCGCTCAAGTGCGTCATGAGTTTCTGTCGAAGCGCAGGCGCCTGGTCCAGAATGGCTTGCGTGCACAGTGGTGCAGCGCGCTGCTCGACGGGCAATTGCTCCAGGCAATACTCGAACAACTGACTGTCATGCAATTGCGGCTTTTGCCCAGTGGCCAGGAAGAACTTGTCGATGCGTGTATCGGCCGCAAAACGCTGTAGCGTATCGCGCAACGGTACCGGCAACGCCCGCTGCTCGCTCACCAACCGACGCAGCTCGGCATGCTCGATATCGGCGACCTTCAAGATCAAGTCGATGCGCGCGGCGTCCAGCTCCGAGGACACTGGCCACAGGCGCTCCAACAGGCCAAAGCCGCCGTGCCACTCCTGCGGGCGCTGCCAGGCCAGACGCCAACCGTACTCACCGTTCCATTGCAGCGCCGGCGCGAACCCTGGCTGGCCATCCGTGCGCTCGAGGCGCCATTGACGGGTCAGCGGATCACGACGCACGGGATGAAAATGCCCCTCGTACAGCCACCAGCGCTTATCGCCGTCATGATACAACCCGTCTGCACCACGTGATGCGTGCGGCGGCTTGCGTGCCACGCGAAACGGTGCAAGATCCTGCGACCACAAGCTGGCCGTCTCCGAGGCCGGCTCCACCGGAACTAATTCGTCGACGAACGCACTGCGCTTGAAGCCACGCGCCACCGCCACACCACCCGCGGCCCCCAGGGCGTTCACGGCGACCACCTCTGCCACCCCGAGCATATGCTCGAGGGCTTCATGCTGGTGCCCCCGCGTCCAGTCGTGCACGGACTCGTAGAGTTCCTCCAACACCTGAACCACGGTCGCAGCCAGCGTGAGCTGTCCCAACTGGGGCACGAACACGGCAGCCAGTTGCAACAGGTTCAACCCGACCTCTTGCAAGGTCTGCAGACGGTGCAATCTGACGTGGCTGTCAACGTCGGCCACGGGCACCAGCAAATAGCGGGCGTCCTCCTTGATCCGCGTGACCTGCAGCCTGGCGAGTTCATCGAACAGCTCAGCACCGGCCACCTGCCCGGTCACCTCCAAGTCTGGGACCGGATCGCTCAGGCGTTTGCGCAGGAGCAATTGCCACTGGCTTTTGGCCTCAAGCGCAATCAAGGCAAACAGAGCCTGAGCCTGCCGAGGATCCCTGAACAGGGTCACCAGATGGGCGTTGAGGTCTTCCAGATTGGCGAAGCGCTGCAGGGGATGGTGGGGCAGGTAGAGCAGCAGACCGGCGCTGGGGCGGGCCATGTGCTGCGATCCGGCATCGGACAGTTCGAGGATCAGCGCGCCCAAGAGCGCGTGCCCCAGCACGGACAAGTGCTTGATGGCCACCGCCGGCTGCCTGGGGTTCGGCGCTGCCTGCTCGCCCAAGGTGTGCTCGAGGTTGACGACATCGGCTTCGGTGATGCCCTGCTGCAGGCCTGCGAGCTCGACCGCCAGGGCCAGACGCTTGCGCTGATCCTGCGCCAGCAACTGGCTAACCGATGCATTGAAAAAGGTCTGCAGGTACGTTTGGTACTGCGCGCCGACATCGGCGGTACGGCACGCCTGCGCCAGTTGAGCACTGTCCACCACCACGGCCGCGGCGGCGGCCGAAGCGCCGCGGCGCAGTTCAATCAGCCCGCTCTTGGCATCGAAGCTCGACCCTGAAGGGAAGTTCTGCATCAGGTGGCTCATGGCCGTGTCGTAGGTGTAGTGGTCGCGTAGCGCTTCAGCGCCCATCATGCTGTAGCTGTCCCAGCGCTCCCGCCAGATCGCATGACGCAGGTCGACCTTTACCTTGAACGTGTGCTCCAGAACCGCGCTCAGCCGTTCTCGCGCGAAGGGTTCGGGGGCTGCCAGACTCTTGAACAGGGCCTGCAATCGATGCTCGATCACACGGTGGTCGTCGAAGCGGGTGCGCAACGCGGTAATCTGCTCGACAGACGCGGCATGCAGCCAGTCGGGCATGTGTTCGGAAATGAAGCGGTCGATGTGATCGGGTGAGGCGACGGCGCTAGCCATGTGAGGCTCCTGGTGAGGGATCGCTCACCACCTTGTCCGATCGCGGCCAGGGCGCTCAGCAGGAACTCTGCCCCGCCACCGCCTTCACGTACCGGCCAATGCCATGAACGCCTGGATCAGGCGCAGCTCGCGTCGGCGCTCCAGGCAGCCCACCCAGTGCTGATTGACCAGCCCCTCGCCCGTCAGACACAACGCTACCAACCTGGGGTCATGGGACAACTCGGTGGACGACACCACGCCGATCCCCAATTCAGCGGCCACGGCTTCGTTGACCGCCTCGCGACTGCCCAGCTCCAGCAACACCTGGGGTTGGATTCCGGCCACGGCGCAGGCCTTGTCGAAGGTGCGGCGAGTGACCGAACTCGGCTCGCGCAGCACCATGACCTGTTGCTCCAGCGCGGACAGCGGCAGCGCCTGCTGCGAAACAGCCCAGCGGTGGCCGACCGGCAGCAGCACGCAGAGTCGCGACTGACACAGCGGCTGCAGGTACAGCCCCTTGCGCGGCTCGGTTTCAGTCAGTACAGCGACATCGACATGCTCGCCCAGCAGCGCCGCGAGGGTGTCCTGGGCATTGCCCAGGCGCAGGTTGACGCTGATACCCGGATAGCGCTCACGCAATTTGGCCAATATGGGCATCACCCGATGCGGCCCATCGGCGGCCACCTCCAGGCGCCCACTCAACAACTGGCGATTGGCCTCGAGCATGACCTGGGCTTCCTCGGCCAAGCCGAACATCGCTCGCGTGATAGCTGCCAGCCGCGTGCCCTCCTCGGTCAGTTCCACACGCCGGGCAGTGCGTCGTAACAACGTGATCTGGTAATGCTCTTCGAGCGCCTTGACGTGCCCGGTCACCGCGGGCTGGCTGATGAACAGACGCTCTGCTGCGCGGGTGAAGCTGCCTTCACGCGCAACGGCATCAAACGCACGAAGCTGAAACAGATTCATAACTATCGGCCTTACTTATAGCTGGGATACCTACAAACAATTTGATTGATGGACTTCGCCATTGCAACCTGACCACGTCGATTTTTGGCCCCTGTCTCCCGAGGTTGCACAATGCGCGATGCCCCGATTCTTCTCACCCCAGGCCCGTTGACCACCGCTGCGCGCACGCGCCAGGCCATGTTGATGGACTGGGGCTCTTGGGACGCAGACTTCAACACCATGACAGCCAGCGTGTGCGAACAGTTGCTGGGCATTGTTCAAGCTAGCGCCAGTCACTGCTGCGTTCCCCTGCAAGGCAGCGGCACCTTCGCCGTCGAAGCGGCCATCGCCACCTTGGTGCCCCGCGAGGGCAAGGTGCTGGTACTGATCAACGGGGCCTATGGTGAGCGCTTGGCGAAGATCTGCCAGGTGCTGGGTCGTCGATTCACGCCAGTGCGCAGCGACGAGGCTCGACCGACCTGCGCTGCCGAGGTTGATCGTCTACTAACCGACGATCCCACGCTGACCCATGTGGCGCTGATTCACTGTGAAACCAGCACCGGCATCCTCAACCCGCTGGTAGACATCGCCGAGGTGGTCGCCGCACAGGGCAGAGGCCTGATCATCGACGCCATGAGCTCGTTCGGCGCCCTACCCATCGACGCCCGTCAGGTCCGCTTCGAGGCGCTGATCGCCGCCTCGGGCAAATGCCTGGAGGGGGTGCCGGGCATGGGCTTCGTCCTCGCCGAGAAACACGCACTGAGTGCTGCGGCGGGCAACGCCCAATCCCTGGTTCTGGACCTGCACGACCAGTACCAGTACCTCGCGCGCACGGGCCAATGGCGCTTCACACCACCGACTCACGTGGTGGCCGCATTGCATGCGGCGCTTGAGCAGTACCAGCAAGAAGGAGGATTGGCTGCGCGCCATGCTCGCTATCAGGAGAACTGCAGGATCCTGCTCGAGGGCATGGCCACGCTGGGCCTGCGCAGCTTCCTCCCAAGCGCCTGCCAGGCGCCGATCATCGTCACCTTCCACGCTCCCCGAGATGCCCGCTTTCAGTTCAAGGATTTCTACGAGCGGGTCAAGGCCAAAGGTTTCATCCTCTACCCCGGCAAGCTGACCGAGGTCGAGACGTTCCGCGTTGGCTGCATCGGCGCAGTCGGCCCCACCCAGATGCACGCCGCGGTCGATGCTGTCGCCCAGGCGTTGCGCGACATGCATGTCGTAGATCTGTGAACCCTGCCCCCGAACTCCAGGACACCCCCTCAATGAACTACCGCAACCCGACACACCTGCAAGCGGCGATCCTCGACTGGGCCGGCACCGTCGTCGACTTCGGCTCATTCGCCCCCACCCAGATCTTCGTGGAGGCGTTCGCCGAATTCGGTGTTCACCTGTCCATCGAAGAGGCCCGCGGCCCCATGGGCATGGGCAAATGGGACCATATCCGCGCCCTGTGCGATCTTCCACAGATCGCCGAGCGCTACCGCCGAGCCTTCGGCCGCACGCCGACGGACGATGACGTCACAGCCCTCTACGAGCGCTTCATGCCTTTGCAGATCGAGAAGATCGCCGAGCATTCGGCGTTGATACCGGGTGCACTGGATACCATTGGCGCACTGCGGCGCGCCGGGCTGAAGATCGGCTCCTGCTCCGGTTACCCGAAGGTGGTGATGGACAAAGTGGTCGAGCTGGCGGCGCGCAACGGCTACATCGCCGACCACGTCGTGGCCACCGACGAAACGCCCCAGGGTCGCCCGTGGCCAGCCCAAGCCCTGGCCAATGTGATCGCCTTGGGGATCGAGGATGTGGCGGCCTGCGTGAAAGTCGATGACACGCTGCCGGGCATTCTCGAGGGACGGCGCGCCGGTATGTGGACCGTGGCGCTGGTCTGCTCCGGCAACGCGCTGGGGCTGACCTGGGAGCAGTACCAGGCCCTTGAGCCGCAACAACTGGATGAGGCGCGACAGCGCATTCACGCCCAATTCGAAAGCGCACGCCCGCACTATTTGATCGATACCCTCAACCAGCTGCCAGAGGTGGTGGCCGATATCAACCGGCGCCTGGCCGAAGGGGAGATGCCACAGGCGTGTTGAGGTCGACCGAAGGTACAGCGGCAGGCGGATCGAACCGCTGCCGCTTCACCTACCGCAACCCGAACCCTCAGGCTGCGCGGTTGAGCTTCACCCACGAGGCAAATTTGTCGATGAAGCCCTGCAGGAACGGCCGGGTCTTGTCATTGAGCTTGCCGGCCTCGTCGAACAGGGTCGCCGCCCCACCAATGTAGGCCTCGGGCATCTGCATGCAAGGCATGTCGAGGAACACCAACGCCTGACGCACAGCGTGGTTGGCGCCAAAGCCACCGATCGCACCCGGCGACACACTCACCACCGCCGCAGGCTTGCCACTCCAGGCACTCTGACCATAGGGCCGTGAGCCCACGTCGATGGCATTCTTGAGCGCACCCGGCACGGAGCGGTTGTATTCCGGGGTCACGAACAAGACCGCATCACAGCGGCGGATCTCATCGCGAAAGCGCTGCCAGGGTTGTGGCGCACCCGCTGCCTCGACGTCCTCGTTGTACAGCGCCAGATCGCCGATTTCGACGATTTTCAAGGAAAGGCTGGACGGTGCCAGCTCAGATAGAGCACGTGCAACCTTGCGGTTGTAGGAGTCCTTGCGCAGGCTGCCGACAATGACCGCGACCGAATAGACCTGACTCATGGCAATGCATCCTCTGCGGGGTAAGGGGGACTGTGTAGTTATAGATGACAGTGTTTCCCGGCCAAGGTTTTTTTCCGCCGCAGGAAAACTTCCCACCCTCCTCGTTTGTCTATGGCTACAGATATTTCTCCATATTTCAGAGGTTTCAATCCACATGGCAGCAGTAATGGTCGGCCAATTCCATGCCCGCGACGCCGAAGGCCGCATCTACCCGGTGCACGAGTTCCAGGAATCGACCTTGCAGCCGGACGGCAGCACGTTGGGCTCGCCGATCACCACCTACCGCCTGGCCATCGGCGATCGCGTCAACTACTTGGGCGAGGATCGCTTCGAGCTCGCTCAGAGCGGCGTGGAGATCGTGCGCATTCCGTGAACAGCGGTGCCCAAGCCTGGACAAAGTGACGTTCAGGCTTCGCTCAGTGTTTCCCACAGGGCCGGTCCACCGGCCGACTTGGCAATGGCCGCCAAGCGCTCGGCGTGGGCCTTTAACTCCCCATCGCTGGCCATGACCACCCTACCCGGCTGGCGCCCGACGATACGTCGGATCTCGCTCCCCGAGCGACCTTGACCATCGTCCTCCTCACCGCCCTGCCCAGCCAGCGACAGGCTGGTCTGGCCACCGGTCATCGCCAGATAGACGTCCGCCAGCAATTCCGAGTCGAGCAGCGCGCCGTGCAGGTCGCGGCCGGAGTTGTCGATGCCATAGCGCTTGCACAGGGCATCGAGGCTGTTGCGCTGGCCCGGATGACGGGCCCGCGCCATCATCAGAGTGTCGAGAATGGAGCAGTGCTGAGCGATGTCGGCACGGTCTTCCTGGCCCAGCAGGGCGAATTCGTTGTTGATGAAACCAACGTCGAACGCTGCGTTATGGATGACCAACTGCGCGCCCTTGATGTAGTCGAAGAATTCTTCGGCCACATCGGCAAAACGCGGTTTGTCGAGCAGGAAGGTATCGGTGATGCCGTGCACGCCAATGGCGCCCTCGTCGCTTTCGCGGTCAGGCTGCAGGTAGACGTGGAAGTTGCGGCCGGTCAGACGCCGGCCGATGACCTCGACGCAACCGATCTCGATGATCCGATGGCCTTCGCTGACTGGCATACCGGTGGTTTCGGTATCGAGGACGATCAGGCGGGTGTTCTGCTGATCCACGCGGGGCTCCAAGCGACATCTGGGAAAGGCGGCGAGTATACAACAAAGCGACCACGGGCTCGGCACCCGTGGTCGCCTGTTCCAACCACCCTGGCGTCAGTTCTGCACGCTCTGCACGGAGCCGCCATCGACGCGCAGGTTGCTGCCGTTGATGAACGATGCGCGATCGGACACCAGCAGGGCGATGGCCGCTGCCACCTCTTCGGGTTTGCCACGGCGCTTCTGGACGATGCCGGGGCGCTCTTCGTCGAGGAAGCTCTTGATCGCCTCCTCGAAGCTTTCGCCGCGCTCCTGCGCACGCTGCTCCATCATGCCATCGGTCATGCCAGTTTCGATGAACGCCGGTGAGACCGTATTGCACAGCACCCCGTGGGCCGCTTCCTTGTAGGAAAGGTTCTTGATGAACGCGGCCAGGGCCGCTTTGGCGACGTTGTACACCGCCTCCTCCCAGTAAGGCTGCACCGCGTTTTCCGACGTGATGCACACCAGACGTCCCCAGCCGCGCTGACGCATCGGTGGGATGGCGGCACGGGCGATGCGCACGGCGCTGAAGAAATCAGTGGACCAGGCCTCTTCGTAGTCCTCGTCGGACAACGCCAGCGGATCGCCCTTGGCACCGGTGACACCGGCGGTGTGCACCACGATGTCCACCTGCCCAAAGTGCGCTTCGGCCTGACGAATCAGGCCGTCGACCTCGGCTTGGTCGGTCATGTCCGCAGCAATGAGCAGCGGCTCACCACCGATGCCTGCGGTTTCCTTCTCCAGGTGATCCTGGTCCTTGTCCGTCAACACCAATCGCACACCCTCCTCGGCCAGCAAGCGCGCGGTCGCCAGACCGATGCCTCCTGCCGCGCCGCTGATCAGGGCTACACGCTTAGTCAAACCTAGATCCATCACATCTCTCCTCGGGCAACAGCGATACGGCGAACGAATTCGAGCATGCGTTCGGCCAATTCACGGGGTGTCTGCAGCGGCATCAGATGACCTGCGCCAGGCAAGGTCAGCAGCGTGCTGTCTGGGAAATGGGCCAGCGTGGTGCGCTGTTGCGCTGGGGCATCCGGCACCTGCGCATCGTCGGCGCCGCAGACCAGCAACGTCGGATACGGCAGTTCGCCGATCCGATCGCTCCAGTCCTCGCGACTGCCGTGGTCGACCCAGGCACGCCAGGCGTCGAGGTTCACCGATTGGGCGTCGGCGATGGCTACCTCACGCAGCGCATCGGGCAAGCGGTGAAAGCTGGACTCATCGACGAACTGTTCGGCTTCGACACGCGAGGCTTGATAGCGTCGCTGTCGATCGCGATCGCCCTCGCTCATCGGCTGCGGACCAGGCGGCGACGGCGCCACCAGCACCAAGCCTTGCAGATAGTCGGGACGCCGGGAGGCCAGGGCCACCGCGACCTTGCCGGTCATCGAATGACCGACCAGGACGCAGCGCTCGATGCCCAGCGCACGCACGCTGGCATCGACCTGATCAGCCATCTCGGCCACCGAATAGCCGCTGACTCCATGAGCATCGCCAAAGCCTGGCGTGTTGAGAGCCACACAGGCGTGCTCACGGTCGAGGAACGGCAGCGTGGGACCCCAGGTGCGATGGGAGCCGCCCAGAAAATGCATCAACACCAAAGTGATCGGGCCTGAGCCCTGTTGGCTGTAGGGGAGCATCGAACGCCGCCTCATGGGATTTCTCAGTGGAGAGCGAGGCGGCTTGGAGAGTTCATTTCTTTGACAGTCAAGGGCGGGCACGCCCGCCCGTGGGGTGGTTCAGCGCTGTGCACGGACCTCATCGACGCCACGGTTGGCCAACTGGTCAGCGCGTTCGTTGCCCGGATGGCCGATATGGCCGCGGACCCATTTCCAGGTCACCTTATGCCGATTGACCTGTTCGTCGAGCAACTTCCACAGGTCGGCATTCTTCACCGGTTCCTTGGTGGCGGTCTTCCAGCCGCGCTTCTTCCAATTGGGCATCCACTCGGTGATGCCTTTCATCACGTACTGCGAATCGGTGGTCAGGACCACCTCGCACTCGCGTTTGAGCGCCATCAGCGCGCAGATCGCGGCCATCAGTTCCATGCGGTTGTTGGTGGTGTCGCGCTCGCCGCCCCACAGCTCCTTCTCGACACCCTTGTAGACGATCAGGGCGCCCCAGCCGCCCAGGCCGGGATTGCCCTTGCAGGCACCATCGGTGTAGATCTCGACGCTATCGCTCATGTACCGCCTTCGTTCGCTTGCAGGTTAAATAGCGCGGACAATCCGCTCAGGGCTCGCTGTGACGGCGATTGACCTTGGCCAGCGGCAGCGGCAACAGCTTGCCCATCGGTTCGCGACGCTCCAGCGGCAAGGGTCGCAACCCCACCACCACCTTGCGCGCCACCAGCAGATAAACGCCGCCGCCGGCCACCTGCCAGCGCCCGGCCGTCCGCTCCCAACCCGCCAGGCGCTGCTGCCAGGCCGGTGAGGAAAGCGGCGGACGATAACACCCAAAGCGGCGTTTCTCCAGCGCGAAGCCCAGCAGGTTCAGCCAGTCGCCCAGGCGCGAAGGCGAGATGCAGCGCGCCTTGCGCAGTACCCCGCGACCGAGCAGATGGCGGGCGCCCCAGGCACTCCAGGGATTGATGCCGACGATCAGCAGATGTCCGCCCGGACGCACCGCGCTGGCGGCCTGGCGCAGCAGACCGTGGGGCGAAAGGCTGAAATCCAGACCATGCTGCAGCACCACCACGTCGGCGGCATGCTCGGACAGCGGCCAGGCCTGCTCCTCGCAGACGATCTCGACACCGGGCAGTGGCGCGCCCAAGCGAACATTGCGCTGCACTTTCAGCGCCTGGGGGGGCGCATCGGCACAGGGGCCGTAGTGCACCAGAAAGCCGCCGAAGAAGCGCTCCAATTCGTCCTCGAGCAGTTTCTCCTCCTCCTTGAGCATCAGCTGACCCAATGGCCCGGCGAACCAGTCGCGGGCCAGGCTGATCAGTTCGACCCACTCGGGGTCGGCCTGGGCAAAGGCTTGATCGGTCATCGCATTCTCCCTCGAAGGTTTCGTCGGCCGCGCCATCGCGGCTAAGATGCCCTAATCTCCCACGCCAGATGATTCGGAACCGCACAATGATACAGATCGAAGCCCTTCGCGCTTTCTCCGACAACTACATCTGGTTGTTACAGGATACTGCCAAACGCCACTGCGCGGTGGTCGATCCCGGCGACGCCGCACCGGTGTTGGCGTGGCTGCAGGCGCATGGCGATTGGACGCTCACCGACATCCTCATTACCCACCACCACAACGACCACGTCGGTGGCGTGCAACAACTCAAGCAGGTCACCGGCGCCAGCGTCCATGGCCCGGCCCACGAAACCATTCCCGGGCGCGATGTGGCGCTGGACGACGGCGACACGGCGACGGTGCTCGGCATCACGTTCGAGGTGCTCGCCGTGCCGGGGCATACCCTCGGCCACATCGCCTTCTACAGTGACCGCACGCCAACGCCGCTGCTGTTCAGCGGCGACACGCTGTTCGCCGCCGGCTGCGGACGGATGTTCGAGGGCACGCCCGAGCAGATGCAGCCCGCCTTGCAACGCCTGGCCAGCCTGCCAGAGAGCACCGAGGTGTACTGCGCCCACGAATACACCCTGAGCAACCTGCGTTTCGCCAGGGCCGTGGAGCCGAGCAACGCCGATATCCAACGGCGCTTCGAAGAGGTCACGCAGTTGCGTGCGCAGCAGCGCATCACCCTGCCCTCGTCCATTGCGCTGGAGCGCCTGACCAATCCTTTTCTTCGCACCGCTGTAACATCCGTTAAACAAAAAGCGGACGAATGGAAAGGCAGCCCCAACAATAGCCAGATAGCGGTCTTCGCTGCGCTCAGGGCCTGGAAAGACAGCTTCTGATCGCCCGTCCTAAGGTCGCAGAAAGACATCCAAGGTTGACCCATCCGGGTGCGGTTTCTAGAATCGCCGAAATTTTTTGCCCGGAAAAATGTGTACGCCGATGTCTTCACGTAGCCGCCGCACCGCTCATTCCGCCGCCCTGACGCGTCTGGCACAAGTCAGCGCCCTGGCCCTGGCCGCCACCCTGGTGGGCTGTCAGAGCACCCGTCAGGTGGAGGAGACCGACAGCGTTCGCGCGCATAACTACCAGGCGCGGATCAAGCACAGGCCAGCCCCGCTGGTGATCAAACCGGTCGAGCAGAAGGCCCCCGACGACGTCTGGGAGCGTATGCGCCAGGGCTTCGTGCTGCAGGACAGTATCGACGTCAACCCGCGTATCGAACAGCAGCGGTTGTGGTTCGCCAGCAACCCGAGCTTCCTGGAGACGGCCGGCGAACGCGGCAGCCTGTACCTGCATTACATCGTCGAGCGTCTGGAAGAGCGTGGCATGCCGCTGGAGCTGGCACTGCTGCCGGCCATCGAGAGCGCCTACAACCCGATGGCCTACTCGCGCGCCCATGCCGTGGGCCTGTGGCAGTTCATCCCCTCCACCGGCCGTCACTTCAACCTGCGCCAGACCAACTTCTACGATGGCCGTCGCGACATCACCGCCTCGACCAACGCGGCGCTGGATTACCTGACGCGCCTGCACGACATGTTCAACGGCGACTGGCTGCTCGCCCTGGCCGCCTACAATGCCGGCGAAGGCACGGTCAGCCGGGCGATCGAACGCAACGAACGGCTGGGTCTGCCCACCGATTACTGGAACCTGCCGCTGCCCCAGGAAACCCGTGACTACGTGCCCAAGCTGCTGGCACTGTCGCAGGTGGTGCTGACCCCGCAGGCCTATGGCGTGAACCTCAGCCCCATCGCCAACGAGCCCTACTTCGAAGCGGTGGTCATCAACGACCGCCTCGACCTGACCCGCGTCGCCGCCTTCGCCAACATCGACGAAGACGAGTTGATCCAGCTCAACCCCGCCTTCAAGAAACGCATGACCGTCGATGGTCCGCAGCAATTGCTGGTGCCCACCGCCAAGGCTCGGTTGCTGACCAGCAGCCTGTCCAACCTCAAGCCTGAACAACTCCTGAGCCTGCAACCGAACAAGGCGGTGTTCCAGGCCGCTCTGGCCGAGGCCAAGGCCCCCGCCGCCACCAGCAGCTACCGGGTCAAGCGGGGCGACAACCTGGGCGCCATCGCCAAGGCCAACCGCGTGTCGGTCAAGGACATCCAGCGCTGGAACCGCCTGTCCGGCACCCGCCTCAAGGCTGGGCAGGTGCTCGCCCTGCGTGGCGCCAGCGCCCCCAGCGCTGCCGCCAGCCGCGTAGCCGCAGCCCAGCAGCGCTCGACCCAGTACAAGGTGCGCAAGGGCGACTCCTACTACCTTGTAGCCAAGCGTTTCAACGTCGAGATGAAGCACCTCAAGCGCTGGAATCCGCGTACCGGCCAGGCGCTCAAGCCCGGCCAGACCCTCACCGTCTACCTCGGACGCTGAACCGCGCCAGCCCAGGGCGAGTGCGCGGCGATGAGCCGCCGCAGCCGCCCCGGGCCCTACCCTTTTTCCATTGCAGACAAGCTGTTACTGTACGCCGGACCAAGCCCAACGCCGCCTCGACCGGATCCCAGACTTGATAAGAACTTTCCTCCTGTCATTGAGCCTGGCCTTGAGCTTTCCCGCAGTCGCGACAGTGAGCGAAAGCCACGGTTATGCGCAGTTCGGCACGCTCAAGTATCCGGCCAGCTTCACCCATTTCGACTGGGTCAACCCGCAGGCGCCCAAGGGCGGCACCTTGCGAGCCATGGCATTCGGCACCTTCGATACCCTCAACCCCTACACCTTCAAGGGCACCAGCCCGGTCTCGACGCCCAATTTCCAGCAGTACGGAGTCAGCGAGCTCAACGAGACGCTGATGATCGGCACTGGCCAGTACGACCCTTCCGGCGACGAGCCCACCTCCAGCTACGGACTGATCGCCCGCTCGGTCGAATACAGCGAGGATCGCAGCTGGGTGGTGTTCAACCTGCGACCTGAAGCACGCTTCCACGACGGCCACCCGATCACTTCGGCCGACGTCGCCTTCTCGTACCGCACCTTGCTCAAGCAGGGCCATCCGCTGTACCGCACCAATCTGCAGGAGGTGCAGCGCGTCGATATCCTCGGCCCGCTGCGGATCCGCTTCGTCTTCAAGCGTGCCGGCAATCCGTTGCTGATCCTGCGCCTGGGTGAAATGCCGGTGCTGCCCAAGCACTACTGGCAAGGCCGCGACTTCGAGGCCACCACGTTCGAGCCGCCGCTGGGCAGCGGGCCGTATCGGATCAGCGAGGTGCAGCCAGGCAGGCGCCTGGTGTTCACTCGGGTCAAGGACTACTGGGGCAAGGACTTGGCGGTCAACCGTGGCAAGTACAATTTCGACCGCGTCGAGTTCGAGTTCTACCGCGACGCCACCGTCGCCTTCGAGGCGTTCAAGGCCGGCGAATTCGACATTTACATCGAACACCAGGCCAAGAATTGGGCCAACGGCTACAACTTCCCGGCCATCCGTCGCGGCGAAGTGATCCAGGCGCAAATTCCACACCGGATCCCGACCCAGACCCAAGGCCTGTTCATGAACACCCGCCGCGAAGCCTTCGCCGAGCCCAAGGTGCGCCAGGCCCTGGGGCTGATGCTCGATTTCGAATGGACCAACCGTGCCCTGTTCAGCAGTGCCTACCGACGTGCCACCAGCTACTACCCCAACAGCGAATTCGCGGCCACAGGCCTGCCCACCGGCAAAGAGTGGCTGCTGCTTTCGCCCCTGCGCGATCAGCTACCGGCCAAGCTGTTCACCGAGCCCTACCAGGTCAGCCAGACCGACGGCCGCGGTATCGACCGCCAGACCTTGCGCAAGGCGCTAAGCCTGCTCGCTGAGGCGGGCTGGAAGCTCGACGGCCAGCGCCTGGTGGATGCCAAGGGCCGTCAGATGCGCCTGGAGCTGCTGCTGGTGAACCCCAACCTGGAACGCATCCTGCAGCCCTATGTCGAAAACCTCTCGAGCATCGGCATCGATGCGCGCCTGCGCACCGTGGACCGTGCCCAGTACAAACAACGGCTGGACCAGTTCGACTTCGACATGATTCTGATGACCTTGAACCAGACGCTCAGTCCAGGCCTGGAACAGTGGCAGTACTTCCACTCCAGCCAGGCCTCGGTCAAGGGCAGCAAGAACTACGCCGGCATCGACGATCCCGTGGTCGACCTGCTGCTCGATACGCTGATGGCCGCGCGCACCCGCGACGACCAGGTCGCCGCTGCCCGCGCTCTGGACCGGGTGCTGTCCTGGCACTACTACATGATCCCGAACTGGTACCTGGACAACCATCGCCTGGCCTACCGCAACCGGTTCGCCTTCGTCACCACGCCGCCCTACACCCTCGGGCTGAACAGCTGGTGGCTCAAGACTTCGGAGAAAGCCAAATGATGCCAATGCCTCGCCTGCGCCTGGCCAGCGGCTTGCTGCTCGCCTGCCTGAGCCTCGCGGCAGCCGCCGCACCGCAGCATGCCCTCACCCTGTACGACGAACCGCCCAAGTATCCCGCCGACTTCAAGCACTTCGACTACGTCAATCCCGATGCGCCCAAGGGCGGCACCTTCCGCCAGTCCAGCTTCGGCAGCTTCGACAGCCTCAACCCCTTCATCAACAAAGGCGTGGCGGCAGACAACATCAGCAGCATCTACGACACCCTGATGCGCGCCAGCCTCGATGAGCCCTTCACCGAGTATGGTCTGGTCGCCGAACGCATCGAGAAAGCGCCGGACAACAGTTGGGTGCGTTTCTACCTGCGGCCCCAGGCGCGCTTCCACGACGGCCACCCCATGCGCGCCGACGACGTGGTGTTCAGCTTCGAGGCGCTGACCAGGCAAGGCGCGCCACTGTACCGCCAGTACTACAGCGACGTGGCCGAGGTGATCGCCGAAGACCCGCTGCGCGTGCTGTTCAGGTTCAAGCACACCAACAACCGCGAGTTGCCGCTGATCCTCGGGCAATTGCCGGTGCTGCCCAAGCACTGGTACGCCGAGCGCGACTTCACCCGCGGCAACCTGGAAATTCCACTGGGCAGCGGGCCGTACAAGGTGGCCGAGGTCAAGGCCGGACGCTCGATCCGTTACGAGCGGGTCAAGGACTACTGGGCCAAGGACCTGCCGATCAACCGCGGACAGTTCAACTTCGACGCCATGACCTTCGATGCCTACCGCGACACCGCCGTGGCCCTGCAAGCACTCAAGGCCGGCCAGTTCGACTACGGCCTGGAAGTCAGCGCCAAGAACTGGGCCACCGCCTACAACGTCCCAGCCGTGCGCGACGGTCGACTGATCAAGGAAGAGCTGCCCAACGGCAACCCCGTGGGCATGCAGGGCTTCATCTTCAACCTGCGCAAGCCGGTGTTCCAGGACATCCGCGTGCGCCAGGCACTGAGCCTGCTGCTGGACTTCGAATGGACCAACAAACAGTTGTTCAATGGTGCCTACACCCGCACCGGCAGCTATTTCGAGAACTCGGAAATGGCCGCCAAAGGCCTGCCTTCGGCCGATGAGTTGAAGGTTCTCGAACCGCTGCGCGGCAAGGTGCCCGAGCAGGTCTTCGATCAGGCTTTCCACAACCCGGTCAGCGACGCCAGCGGCATGATTCGCGAACAACAGCGCAAGGCGTACCAACTGCTGACTGAAGCCGGCTGGAAGATCGAGAACGACAAGATGGTCGATGCCCAGGGCAAGCCGGTGTCCATCGAGTTTCTCCTGGCTCAGACCGAATTCGAGCGTGTTCTACTGCCATTCAAACGCAACCTGGCAGATCTGGGCATCGATCTGAGCATCCGCCGAGTAGACGTCTCGCAATACGTCACCCGCCTGCGCTCGCGCGACTTCGACATGATCGTCGGCGGCTTCCCCCAGTCCAACTCGCCGGGCAATGAGCAGCGCGAATTCTGGACCAGCGCCGCCGCCGACAACCCAGGCAGCCGCAACTTCATCGGCCTGCGCGACCCGGCCATCGACCAACTGGTCGAGGAACTGATCAACGCCGAATCGCGCCAGAGCCTGATCGCCCACACCCGGGCGCTGGACCGCGTGCTGCTGTGGGGCTACTACGTGATCCCCAACTGGCACATCAAGACCTGGCGCGTGGCGTACTGGAACCACCTCGGCCATCCGAAGGTATCGCCCAAGTACGACATCGGCCTGGACACCTGGTGGATCAAGCCCGACGTCACGCCAGCGGTGAGCGAAGCACCCGCCAGCCCTGCCGCAGGGGCGAACTGACATGCTCGCCTACATCCTGCGGCGCCTGCTGCTGATCGTCCCGACGCTGTTCGGCATCCTCATCATCAACTTCATCATCGTCCAGGCGGCCCCCGGCGGTCCGGTCGAACAGATGATCGCCAAGCTCGAAGGCTTCGACGGCGCCACCAGCCGCATCGCCGGTGGCGGCGCCGAAGTGTCGGTGGCCGGTTCCAATTACCGCGGCGCGCAAGGCCTGGACCCGGCGCTGGTCGCCGAGATCGAGCGCATGTACGGCTTCGACAAGTCCGCGCCCGAACGGCTGTGGATCATGGTCAAGAACTACGCCCAACTCGACTTCGGCGACAGCTTCTTTCGCGATGCCCGGGTCATCGATCTGATCGCCGAGAAGATGCCGGTGTCGATTTCGCTGGGGCTGTGGAGCACGCTGATCATGTACCTGGTGTCGATCCCGCTGGGCATCGCCAAGGCGGTGCGCCACGGCAGCCACTTCGACGTCTGGACCAGCTCGGCGATCATTGTCGGCTATGCCATCCCCGCGTTTCTGTTCGCCATCCTGCTGATCGTACTGTTCGCCGGCGGCAGCTACTTCGACTGGTTCCCGCTCAGGGGCCTGACCTCGAACAACTTCGAGCAGTTGTCTACCACCGGCAAGGTGCTGGATTACTTCTGGCACCTGGTGCTGCCGATCACCGCGCTGGTGATCGGCAACTTCGCCACCATGACCCTGCTGACCAAGAACAGCTTCCTCGACGAGATCAACAAGCAGTATGTGGTCACCGCCAAGGCCAAGGGCCTGAGCCGTACCCGCGTGCTCTACGGTCACGTGTTCCGCAATGCCATGTTGCTGGTGATCGCCGGTTTCCCCTCGGCGTTCATCGGCATCTTCTTCACAGGTTCCCTGCTGATCGAGGTGATCTTCTCCCTCGACGGTCTGGGCCTGATGAGCTTCGAGGCCGCGATCAATCGCGACTATCCGGTGGTGTTCGGCACCCTGTTCATCTTCACCCTGCTGGGGCTGGTGGTGAAACTGATCGGCGACCTCACCTACACCTTGGTCGATCCGCGCATCGACTTCGCCAGCCGGGAGCACTGACATGGCCCTCTCTCCCCTCAATCGCCGGCGCTTCGAGCGCTTCAAGGCCAACCGTCGCGGCTGGTGGTCGCTGTGGCTGTTTCTGATCCTGTTCGGCCTGAGCCTGGGTGCCGAGCTGATCGCCAACGACAAACCGATCGCCGTGCACTATGACGGCCAGTGGTACTTCCCGGCCTTCAAGCGCTACCCGGAAACCACCTTCGGCGGCGAGTTCCCGCTCGAAGCCAACTACAAGAGCCCGTACGTGCGCGAACTGTTGAGCAAGAAGGACAGCTTCGTGCTCTGGGCACCCATCCCGTTCAGCTACCAGAGCATCAACTACGACCTGAAAGTACCGGCACCGGCGCCACCGTCGGCCGATAACCTGCTGGGTACCGACGACCAGGGTCGCGACGTGCTGGCACGGGTCATCTACGGCTTCCGCGTGTCGGTGCTGTTCGCCCTGACCCTGACCCTGGCCAGTTCCATCGTCGGCGTGATCGCCGGCGCGCTGCAAGGCTTCTACGGCGGCTGGGTGGACCTGGCGGGCCAACGCTTCCTGGAAATCTGGTCGGGCTTGCCGGTGCTGTACCTGCTGATCATCCTCGCCAGCTTCGTGCAACCGAACTTCTGGTGGCTGCTAGGCATCATGCTGCTGTTTTCCTGGATGAGCCTGGTGGACGTGGTGCGTGCCGAGTTCCTGCGCGGCCGCAACCTGGAGTACGTGCGCGCCGCCCGAGCCCTGGGCATGCGCAACGGCCCGATCATGTTCCGCCACATCCTGCCCAACGCCATGATCTCGACCATGACCTTCATGCCGTTCATCCTCACCGGCGCCATCGGCACGCTCACTGCGCTGGACTTCCTCGGCTTCGGCCTGCCCGCCGGCTCGCCATCGCTGGGCGAACTGGTGGCTCAGGGCAAGTCCAACCTGCAGGCGCCCTGGCTGGGCATCAGCGCCTTCGCCGTGCTGGCCGTGATGTTGAGCCTGCTGGTGTTCATCGGCGAATCCGCCCGCGACGCCTTCGACCCGAGGAAATGACATGAGCCAAGACACCCTGATCGAAGTCCGCGACCTGGCGGTGGAGTTCGTCAACGGCGAACAGGTCAACCGTGTGGTCGATGGCATCAGCTTCGACATCCGCAAAGGCGAAACCCTGGCCCTGGTCGGCGAGAGCGGCTCGGGCAAGTCGGTCACCGCCCACTCGATCCTGCGCCTGCTGCCCTACCCACTGGCGCGCCATCCCAGCGGCACCATTCAGTACGCTGGCAAAGACCTGCTGCACCTGGGCGAAAAGCCCATGCAGCGCATTCGCGGCAATCGCATCGCGATGATCTTCCAAGAGCCGATGACCTCGCTGAACCCGCTGCACTGTATCGAAAAGCAGATCAACGAGATCCTCCTGCTGCACAAGGGCCTGACCGGCAAGCAGGCCACCGCTCGCACGCTCGAGCTGCTGGAGCTGGTCGGCATTCCCGAGCCACGCAAGCGCCTGAAAGCCCTGCCCCACGAGCTCTCTGGCGGCCAGCGCCAGCGGGTGATGATCGCCATGGCCCTGGCCAACGAACCGGAACTGCTGATCGCCGACGAGCCGACCACGGCGCTCGACGTGACCGTGCAGTTGAAGATCCTCGACCTGCTCAAGGAACTGCAGGAACGCCTGGGCATGGCGTTGCTGCTGATCAGTCACGACCTCAACCTGGTGCGCCGCATCGCCCATCGCGTGTGCGTGATGCAAAGCGGCAAGATCGTCGAACAGACCGACTGCGCCACGTTGTTCGAGCAGCCCCAGCACCCCTACACGCAGATGCTGATCAATGCCGAACCCAGCGGCGCTCCGGCCATCACGCCGGTGGGCACGCCGCTGCTGCAGGTGGATGATCTGAAGGTCTGGTTCCCGATCAAGAAGGGGCTGTTGCGCCGCACCGTCGACCATGTGAAGGCCGTCAACGGCGTGAACTTCAGCCTGCCGCAGGGGCAGACGCTGGGCATCGTCGGCGAGAGCGGCTCGGGCAAGTCCACCCTGGGCCTGGCGATTCTGCGCCTGATCGCCAGCCAGGGCGGTATCCGCTTTCACGGTCAGTCGCTGGACAGCATGAACCAGCAGCAGGTACGACCGCTGCGCCGGGAAATGCAGGTGGTGTTCCAGGACCCCTTCGGCAGCCTCAGCCCGCGGATGTGCGTGGCCGACATCGTCGGCGAAGGCCTGCGCATCCACAAGATCGGCACGCCGGCCGAGCAGGAGGCGGCGATCATCGCCGCCTTGCAGGAGGTGGGCCTGGACCCGCAGACCCGGCATCGCTACCCCCATGAGTTCTCCGGCGGCCAGCGCCAACGCATCGCCATCGCCCGGGCGCTGGTGCTCAAGCCGGCGCTGATCCTGCTGGACGAACCCACCTCGGCGCTGGACCGCACCGTGCAGCGTCAGGTCGTGGAGCTGCTGCGCACCCTCCAGGTGAAGTACAACCTCACCTACCTGTTCATCAGCCATGACTTGGCGGTAGTCAAAGCCCTGAGCCACCAGTTGATGGTGATCAAGCAAGGGCAAGTGGTGGAACAGGGCGATGCGCAAGGGATCTTCAACGCACCGCAGCATCCGTATACCCGACAACTGCTGGAGGCCGCGTTTTTGCAGGCGCCCGTGCGATGAGGCTTTGCTGCTGTAGGGACTTTGCCTAGCGATACCTGTGATCGCTGGGCAAGTACGCCCCTACAGGAGCAAACGATGCCCGCCGCGACGATCATCCCACTAGCTGCCGCAAAGCGGTCGCCGTTTGATTGATTCGGTTCCATAACGGCAATCTACACCCTGAAAAAGATGGCTTAAAGCCACACCCCCACGGATCGAATACGCCCCGCTGCGGTCTGTGTCAGTATCCGTAGTGCCCACGGCACCACCGTCCCACCCGCAGCACTCTCGAGGCTCCACATGGATTCCAACGTCCCTCCGTCGCCCAGTACCGGCGACGAACCTGCCAGCGTGCTCGAACGCCTGCAATTGGCCTTGGATTCCGGTGCGATCTCAGGAACCTGGGTCTGGGACATTCCCAACAACAGCATCACTGCCGACCTGGAGTTCTCCCGCTCCTTCGGCCTGCCCGCCGAGCGCTGCAAGGCTGGGATTCCCATCGAAGAGGCCTTTGGCTCCATCCACCCCGACGACCTCGACCAGGTGGCCGAGGAAATCCAGCGCACCTTGCAGCGTGGCGGCGCCTTTCGCAGCGAGTACCGTGCCCGCCGCGACGACGGCCAGTACCGCTGGATCGAAGCCAGCGGCCATGTCGAACTGGACGCCGACGGCGCGCCGATACGCTTTCCCGGCGTACTGATCGACATTGAGAGCCGCCGCGCCGCCGAGGCCGAGCGCGACCGCATGTCCGCGCTGCTGCGCACCTTCGCCGCTGCCGTGCCTGGTGTGGTGTACGCCAAGGACCTGCAAGGTCGCATGCTGGTGGCCAACCAAGGCACCACCGACCTGATTGGCAAGCCGCCGGAGTTCTACCTGGGCAAGACCGACCTGGAGTTCCTCGAAGACAAAGAGCAGGCACGCCAGGTGATGGCCACCGACCAGCGCATCATGCGCGAAGGCAAGGCGCAGCAAGTGGAAGAACGGGTCGACCTGGCCGACGGCACTGCGACCATCTGGCTGTCGCACAAGGCGCCGCTGTTCGACGACCACGGCAAGGTGATCGGGCTGATCGGCTCGTCCATCGACGTCACCGCCAAACAGGCCGCCGAGCAGGCGCTACGTGAGCTCAACCGCACCCTCGAGGCACGTATCAGCGAAGCGGTGGCGCAGAGCGAAGCGGTTCAGGCGGCGCTGAGTCAGGCGCAGAAAATGGAGGCCGTCGGCCAACTCACCGTGGGCATCGCCCACGACTTCAACAACCTGCTGGCCGGCATCACCGGCAGCCTCGACCTGATCCGCCTGCGCCTGAACCAGGGCCGTACCGCAGACTTGGAGCGCTACGTATCGGTGGCCCACACCGCTGCCCAGCGCGCGGCGGCCCTCACCCACCGCTTGCTGGCGTTTTCCCGCAAACAGACGCTGCTGCCGGTGCCCACCGACATGAACGCGCTGATCGGCGGTATCGAAGAACTGATCCAGCGTACCGTCGGCCCCACGGTCAACGTCACCGTCGACCTCAGCCCCACCCTGAAGACCTGCCTGGTCGACCCGGTGCAGTTCGAAAACGCCCTGCTCAACCTGTGCATCAACGCCCGCGACGCCCTGCCGGGCAGCGGCAACCTCAGCATCCGCACCGCCGCACGCACCCTGCTCGGCGCGCAGGACGGCGGCGACAGTCTGCCTGCCGGCAATTATCTGTCCATCGTGGTGGAAGACGACGGCATCGGCATGGACGCTGCGACCCTGGCCAAAGCCTTCGACCCCTTCTTCACCACCAAGCCGGTCGGCCAGGGTTCGGGGTTGGGATTGTCGATGATCTATGGCTTCGCCAAGCAGTCCGGCGGACAGATCAGCCTGGAATCCGAACCCGGCCAGGGCACCCGCGCCTGCCTGCTGCTGCCGGTACACGACACCCAGCCGCTGGCCGCAGGCGAACCCTTGCCGTCGCTGGCGCTGCCCGACGGTGAAGCCAGCAAGAACATCCTGGTGGTCGACGACGAGGCCTCGGTGCGTGCCTTCGTGACCGAAACCTTATCGGCCCTGGGCCACGTGGTCATCGAAGCGGCCGACAGCAAGGCGGGTCTGCAGTTGCTGCAATCGAACATCCCCATCGACCTGCTGGTAACCGACATCGGTCTGCCCGGCGGCATGGACGGTCATTGCATGGCGCTGGAAAGCCGCAAGTACCGGCCGGGATTGCCGATCCTGTTCATGACCGGCTATGCCCACCCCGAGTTGCTCGAGAGTTCCCCGCTGCGCAGCCACTGCCCGGTACTGAGCAAACCGTTTTCCCTGGAAGCCCTGGTGCAGCAGGTGCACGCCTTGAGCTACACGGCCTCGTCCTGAGCGCGCACGCGTCACTCACGCTTGAGCAGCGTGCAGGGTGCGACACCGAAGGCTTTGCGAAACGCATGGCTGTAATGTGAGAAATCGCTGAAGCCATAGTCCAGCGCCGCTTGCGAGATGCTCTTGGCCTCGCCCCGCTCGAGCGCTCGACGGCTGCCTTCCAGGCGCTCCTTCCAGATGGCCGCGGCTGGGGTCTTCTGGTGGCGGGCAAAGGCGCGGGTCACCGTGCGTGTGGAGACGTGGTGCGCCTGGGCGATGCGCACCAGGCTCAGTTCGGGGTCGGCCAGGTGTTGACGGATGTAGTGCATTACCCGCCCGTGCAGATCCAGCTCGGCATGGGTGATGGTCAGGTCCTGCCATTCCAGGCTCAGCGCCAGCAGGTCCAGCAGCGTTTCAGCATAGCGCGCGCTCAGCGCGCCCTCGCCCAAGGTGCCGTGGCTGGCGGCTTGCTGAAGCATGGCGCGCAGCGGCACCACGCCCGGCCGGTGCGCGTCCAGCACCGTGGCGGTGCGTTGCTCGATGCCGGGCACCCGCGACGCCAGCCAGTGCCGGGGAATGCGCAGCAGGTGATTTTCGGTACCACCCAGACTGAAACGGAAACGCTGGTCTGCGTCGTAAAGAAACAAATCGTCCGCCGCCAGCCGAGCCTGACGCCCGCCTTGCTCGAACTGTCCATAGCCTTGGCGGGTGAACCCCAGCCATAGATCGTCGTTTGGATCGCTGCGGACGTGGTCCTGCTCGCGGGCCCAATGATGCAGCGGCGCCGACAAGGTATACAGCTCCAGCGGACCGATGCCCTTGACCCCCAGCGTGCCCTGGAAATCGCTCTGCGACGCCGGTTCGCTGTCCGCCTTCAGGCAGTGCTGGCAGACCACGTCGCGCCAGTAGTCGAAACGGCGCGGCGCCTCCACGGCAAGGGTCGAGTAGCGATTCGAATCAGGCATGGCTTGGACCTCGAACGGCGCGGTGCAGCGTGTGGAGTGAGGTGACGCGAGTACAGGGGCAGCAAGTTTCACGCCAGCGCCGCAAGGCCGCACAGCCCATCGCCCAGCGCTGAAAAGCGCACCCTTCTGGTGCTTGCTGCCATGTCCAGCCCCATGCCGATACAGCGCGCGCACCCTGTCCTTCCCAACCAACAGGTTGTCCCGACCGACCAAGCGGCGCGCCCAGACGCTGCCTAACGTTTAGCCGACGCCGGGCGCACCCCGGCACCGCGTGCACAGCGCCTGATGACAACCAAGAAGAATAAGGAGCCGCCCCATGGAATCCGCAATCGACAAGCATCTGAAATGTCCCAGGACGCTTTCGCGTCGGGTCCCCGACCACTACCAGCCGCCCTTCCCGATGTGGGTGGCGCGCGCCGGCGAAGAGCTGCGCCAGGTGGTGATGGCTTACCTGGGTGTGCAGTACCAGGGCGAAGCACAAAAAGCCGCGGCGCTGGCTGCCCTGCAGCACATCGTCGCCAGCTTCGCCCTGACCGATGGCCCGCTCAACCACGACCTGACCCACCACACCGACAACAGCGGCTACGGCAACCTGATCGTGGTCGGCTACTGGAAGGACCCCGCCGCGTACTGCCGCTGGCTGCGCAGCAGCGAGGTGGATGGCTGGTGGTCGGCCGAGGCACGCCTGCACGAGGGCCTGGGCTACTTCCGCGAGGTGGTGGCGCCGCGCGCCGAGCAGTTCGAAACCCTGTACGCCTTCCGCGAAGACCTGCCCGGTGTCGGCGCGGTGATGGACAGCACCAGCGGCGAGATCGAGGAGCATGGCTACTGGGGCTCGATGCGCGACCGCTTCCCGGCCTCGCAGACCGACTGGATGGAGCCCGATGACGAGCTGCGCATCCTCAGCGGCGACCCGGCCAAGGGCGGCCGGGTGATCGTGGGCGGCCACGACAACATCGCGCTGATCCGCTCCGGGCAAGACTGGGCCGAGGCCGGCCCCGAGGAGCGCTCGCTGTACCTGGACGAAATCCTCCCCACCCTGGAGGCCGGCATGGACTTCCTGCGCGACAACGGCGCGCCGCTGGGCTGCTACAGCAACCGCTTCGTGCGCAACATCGACCTGCAGGGCAACCTGCTCGACACCAGCTACAACATCGGCCACTGGCGCTCGGTGGAAAAGCTCGAACGCTGGGCCGAATCGCACCCCACCCACCTGCGCATCTTCGTCACCTTCTTCCGCGTGGCCGCCGGCCTGCAGAAGCTGCGCCTGTACCACGAAGTGTCGGTCAGCGATGGTCGTCAGCAACTGTTCGAGTACATCAACTGCCATGCCCAGACCGGCATGCTGCGCGATGCCAAGCCCGCGCCCCAGGCGTGCCCGGCACAGGCGAACGCCTCATGAACGCGGCCAACTCCACCCTGCGCCTGCTCGGCCTGGGCCTGCTGCTGCCAGGGGTTGCAGCGAATGCCGTGGAAGTGGCGCCCGGCGACTATGAACAGTACCCGGTCGGCGCCACCATCGGCGCGATCTACTACCAGCATTCGAGCACCAACGCGCTATATGCCCAGGACCACAAGGTCAGTTCCGATTTCAAGCTGCGCTCGGACATCGGCATCCTGCGTCTGCTGCACGTAATCGCCCTGAGCGACACGGTGACCCTCGACCCGCAGTTCCTGCTGCCCTTCGGTCACGTTTCCGGGCATGACGACGCCTCCCCCCTGGGCAGCGCCGACGGCATCGGCGACCTGATCCTGGCGGCACCGGTCAAGCTGCGCCTGAACGACGCCCGCGACACCTTGAGCCTGACCCCCTACCTGTTCGTGCCGACGGGCAATTACGACCGCGACGATCCGCTGAACATCGGCGAGAACCGCTGGAAGTTCGAACTGCAAGGCGCCTACGTCAAGCATTTCGACGAGCACTGGGCCTTGGACCTGGTCGGTGGCGCCACCTGGTACGGCGACAACGACGACTACGGCCCAGCCAGCCAGCGTCTGGAGCAGGACGTGTCCTACGCAGCGCAGATCATGGCCCGCTACATGCCGGATACCGCCACCACCTTCGCCATCGGCGTGGGCCACACCTGGGGCGGCGAGACCGAAATCGAGCAGTTGAACCAGGACAACCGGCTCGGCACCACCAACCTGCGCCTGACCGCCACCCGTTTCGTCACCCCCAAGGACCAAGTGCAGGTGCAACTGGGTCGCGACCTGGCGGTGGAAAACGGACCCAAGGAAGACCTGCGCGTGAATCTGCGCTATGCGCATATTTTCTGATCGGCGGCCGCCACGCCCGCCCTCACCGACCTGACCCCAAGGACCGCACCATGGCCATCGACCGCCCCACCGCCGAACAATTGCAGGCGCTCGCCCAGCGCCTGCACATGCACTTGACACCCGAACAGGCCAGCGAATACCTGGCCTTGATGCAGGGCAGTTTCGAGGCCTACGACCTGATCGACGAACTGCCCGACTACACCCCGGTAGCACCCGCCTCACCGCGCCCCAGCCATCGCCCAGCCTCGAGCGACAACCCGCTCAACGCCTGGTACTACCGCTGCGAAGTGAGCGGCGCGGTGGACGGCAAGCTGGCCGGGCGCAGCGTCGCCCTCAAAGACAACATCGCCCTGGCTGGCGTGCCGATGATGAATGGCGCCACGCCCTTGGAAGGCTTCGTGCCCGGCTTCGACGCCACGGTGGTGACGCGCCTGCTGGAGGCCGGCGCGACCGTACTGGGCAAGGCCACCTGCGAGCACTACTGCCTCTCCGGCGGCAGCCATACCTCCGACCCGGCACCGGTGCACAACCCGCACCGCCACGGCTATGCCGCCGGCGGCTCGTCGTCGGGCAGCGCCGCGCTGGTCGCCGCCGGCCAGGTGGACATGGCCGTGGGCGGCGACCAAGGTGGCTCGATCCGTATTCCCTCGGCCTTCTGTGGCACCTACGGCATGAAGCCGACCCATGGCTTGGTGCCCTACACCGGGATCATGGCCATCGAAGCGACCCTCGACCACGCTGGCCCCATCACCGCCAACGTGCGCGACAACGCGCTGATGCTCGAAGTGCTGGCCGGGGCCGACGGCCTCGACCCGCGCCAGGCCGCGCCGCAGGTCGATCACTACACCCAGTACCTGGACCGCGGCGCCAAGGGTCTGCGAATCGGTGTGCTGCGCGAGGGCTTCGAGTTGGCCAACCTCGATCCACGCGTGGCCGACAAGGTCAACGCGGCCATCGAACGCCTCGCCTCACTGGGGGCTCAGGTAGCGCCGGTGTCGGTGGCCGAACATCGGCTGGCCGGTGCCTTGTGGCATCCCATCGGCTGCGAAGGCCTGACCAGCCAACTGATGCACGGCAACGGCGCCGGCTTCAACTGGAAAGGCCTGTACGACGTGGCCCTGCTGGACAAGCAGGCCGGCTGGCGCACCCAGGCCGACCGGCTGTCGCCTTCGCTGAAGCTGTGCATGTTCGTCGGCCAGTATGGTCTGGAGCGCTACCACGGGCGCTACTACGCCAAGGCGCAGAACATCGCGCGCCTGGCCCGCGCCGCCTACGACCAGGCGCTGCAGCACTGCGACCTGCTGGTGATGCCGACCGTACCGATCCTCGCCCAGCCACACCCACCCAAGGACTGCTCGATCAGCGAGTACGTGGCCCGCGCCCTGGAGATGATCGGCAACACCAGCGCCCAGGACATCACCGGCCACCCGGCGATGTCGATCCCCTGCGGTCTGGTCGATGGCCTGCCGGTGGGCTTGATGCTGGTCGCCCGCCACCATGCCGAGGGGCTGCTGTACCAGGCCGCCGCCGCCTTCGAAGCCAGCGCCGACTGGCGCACCTTGTAACCGACCGTGCCCGCCCCTGAGGAGATCACCATGAGCACATCAGTGCCGACACCCGAAACCACCACCCCCGGCCAGCGCGCGCGCGCCCTGCTCAAGGTCATGCGCGACCAGGACATGATTCCCGACGGCTACATCGAGCACCTCACCGACCTGATGGAGAACCAGTGGGATCCGGCCAACGGCGCACGCGTGGTGGCGCGCGCCTGGGTCGACGAGGACTTCCGCCGCCTGCTGCTCGAAGATGGCACCGCGGCCTGTGCCCAGTTCGGCTACACCGGGCCACAGGGCGAATACATCGTGGCATTGGAAGACACCCCACAATTGAAGAATGTCATCGTCTGCAGCCTGTGTTCGTGCACCGCCTGGCCGGTGCTGGGGCTGCCGCCGGAGTGGTACAAGGGCTTCGAATTCCGTGCCCGGCTGGTGCGCGAAGGCCGCACGGTGCTCAAGGAGCTGGGCACCGAACTGCCGGCCCAGACCCAGGTACGCGTGTGGGACACCACTGCCGAAACCCGCTACCTGGTGCTACCGCTACGCCCGGCTGGCAGCGAACACCTGGACGAACAGGCCCTGCGCAGCCTGGTCACCAAGGACGTGCTGATCGGCGTCGCCCTGCCCGTGGTGCGCTGAGCCCAGCGCTTTCTCCCTCTTCCAGACAGGTACATCTGCATGAACGGATTTCACGACCTCGGCGGCTTCCAGGGCTTCGGCCAGGTGCCCCACCGCATCGACAGCCTCAGCTACAAACCGGTGTTCAAGGACGATTGGGAGCACCTGGCCTACAGCCTGATGTTCGTCGCCTGCGACCACCTGGGGCTGTTCAGCATCGACGAAGTACGACACGCCGTCGAACGCCTGGACGTGCGCCAACACGTCGGGACCACCTACTACGAGCGGTATGTCATCGCCACCGCCTCGCTGCTGGTGGAGGCCGGCGCGATCAGCCGCGAGGCGCTGAACCAAGCGCTCGGGGCGCCATTCAAGCTGGCCAACCCGCCGCACAGCAAAGGCCGTGCAGCCATTGCCGACCGTGTGCCGTTCGAAGTCGGCGAGCGGGTGCGGGTGCGCGACGAGCACGTCGCCGGTCACGTGCGCTTCCCCGGCTACGTGCGCGGCAAGGAAGGCGTGGTGCTGCACCGGACCCGCGAGCGCTGGCCGTTCCCGGACAGCATCGGCCATGGCGACCGTTCGGCGCTGCTGCAGCCGACCTACCATGTGCAGTTCGAGGTGCGCGACCTGTGGGGCGACGCCGCCGACGACGGGCAGGTGGTGGTCGACCTGTTCGAGAGCTACCTGGACCGGGTGCCGCAGTCGTGAACGCGGCGGCGAACCTGCCCACGCGTCTGCCGGTGACGGTGCTGTCGGGGTTTCTCGGCGCCGGCAAGACCACCCTGCTCAACCACATCCTGCGCAACCGCGCCGGCCTGCGCGTGGCGGTGATCGTCAACGACATGAGCGAGGTGAACATCGACGCCGAGGACGTCGAACGCCAGGTCAGCCTCAACCGCGGCAGCGACCAACTGGTGGAGATGAGCAACGGCTGCATTTGCTGCACATTGCGCGCTGACCTGCTGGAGCAGGTCAGCCATCTGGCGCGGGCCGGACGCTTCGATTACCTGCTGATCGAATCCACCGGCATCTCCGAACCGATGCCGGTGGCCGAGACCTTCGCTTTTCTCGACCGCGATGGCTTTAGCCTGAGCGAGCTGGCGCGCTTGGACACGCTGGTGACAGTGGTCGATGCCAGCAGCTTCGAACAGTTGCTCGGCTCATCGATGCCAGCCGGCGGCGAGCCAGGGCAACGGCCACTGGGCGAATTGCTGATCGAGCAGGTGGAATACGCCAACGTGATCCTGGTGAACAAGCTCGACCTGTTGCCGGAGGCGGCTTATCCAGCGCTGGAGGCGATGCTGAAGCAGCTCAACCCGCAGGCGCGGATCGTGCCCATGGTGCGCGGGGAGATTGCCTTGGACCGCGTGCTGGGCACGCGCTTGTTCGACCTGCCGAGCCTGGCGCGCTCGCCGGGCTGGATGCAGCAGATGGATAAGCTGGGCACGCCTGAGCCGGAATCGGCCACCTATGGCATCGTCTCGTGGATATACCGCGAGCGTGCGCCGTTTCATCCGCAGCGTCTGCAGGCACTGTTGCAGCGGCCCTGGCGCAATGGTCGACTGCTGCGCTGCAAAGGCTATTTCTGGGTGGCCAGCCGCTTCTTTGAAATCGGTCTGCTGGCGCAGACCGCCGGGCACTTCCAGTGGCAGCACGACGGGCGCTGGTGGCGGTTCATCGACCAGACACAATGGCCGGTCGATGCTTATCGGCGCCAAGCCATTCTCGACAAGTGGGACGAACAGGTGGGCGACTGCCGACAGGAGATGGTGTTCATCGGTCAGGGGCTGGACTGGCAGCTCCTGCGCGAGGAACTGGACGCGTGCCTGCTCAGCGAGCAGGAAATCCTCGAGGGCCCACAGCACTGGCGGAGGCTGCCGGGAGCCGAGGCCTTCGCCTGAGGGTGCCGTCCTAGGCCAATTGCGGCCTTTCTTCAACCACGGCTGGCCGCTCGATGGCCCTGATCGGCAGCAACTGCGCGCCGGCCCACAGCAACTCCAGCGCCAGGATGGCCCCGATCAGCGCAGTGGCGCCGTGCAGCAGTGCATAGACTTGCCAGGAGGCGAACAGCAGTCGGCCTACCGCGTCATAGCGGCCCAGGCGCCGCTCGGGATGACGAATGCGCAGCCAGGCCCAGACACACACGATCGAGCCCATCAAGTTGGCCATCATCATCTGCACCGGTTCGAATGCCGGCAGGTTGCCGCTCAGGCCCAATGTCGCGTGGAGTGCCGTCAGCCAGCCGTGCAGCAGCACGAAGGTCCAGGGCGTGGCGAACGCGACGGTGATGGCGAAGTCATACACGCCACTGGCGCGCACCAGACGACGGTATTGGGAAGGGGTCCACATGCGAGCTGCTCCTGAGCATCAATGAAGGCGCCAGGCTAAACCCTGGAGTATGCTCCAAGGTCAAGTGCCCCTAGAGGAAAATTCCATGCGCATCGGTGAACTCGCCCAGGTCTGCGCTGTGAGCCGCGACACGCTGCGGTTCTACGAAGCACGCGGGCTGATCCAATCCCAGCGCCGCGCCAATGGCTACCGCGACTACCCGCAGGACACGGTCGAACTGGTGCTGTTCATCCGTACCGCCCAGCGCCTGGGCTTCAGCCTTGGCGAGATTGGCAGCAACGTCGCGCAGCTATGGGGCGCCGCCGATCCCGACCAGGCGGTGCGCAGCCTGCTGCACGACAAACTGCTGTTGGTCGAGCAGCGTATCGCCGAACTCGATCAACTGCGCGGTGCCCTGCGCCAGCGCCTGACACTCGCCTGCCCGTTGCGTCCAGACCTGGACACAACCGCACCGGCATCGACCCATGAGGCCTTTGAATGGGTTGAAACATCTGCTTGAAGCTGACTGTCGAACGCTCATCGCTGGCAGGCTGAACCCTACGCACAGCCCTGCTAGAATGATGGCCTTTTCACATGCAGTCGGCGTGCCCTTGCCTGTCTGCTCACCTCCCCATCGACAGGCAGGGCCGATGACGCTCGATTCCCGTGTGAACCTCAGCAATTGCGATCGTGAGCCGATCCAGATCCCCGGCAGCATCCAGCCCCACGGCTGCCTGATCGCCTGCGACGCCTCGGCCAACCTTGTCCTGCGCCACTCGGTCAACACGCCGCAATTGCTCGGCTGTGCGGAGCCGATCAATGGCCAGACGCTGCACGCCCTGCTCGGCCAGGAAGTGGCCCATGACATCCGCAATGCCCTGGCCCGCACCCGCGATGCCTCGCGCCCTGCCCTGTTGTTCGCCGTGCGCCTGCCGGCAGGTGGAACCTTCGACATCACCGCCCACCTGTTCAAAGGCACCGCGATCATCGAGTTCGAACCGGCCAGCACGGGCGCGGCAGAGCCTATCGATCTGGCGCGCAGCCTGATCGCCCAACTGCGCGAGATCGACCATTCGCCCAAGCTGCTCAGCGACGCAGCGCGCTATGTGCGGGCCATGCTCGGCTATGACCGGGTGATGATCTACAAGCTGGGTGCCGACGGCGCCGGTCAGGTGGTGGCCGAGGCCAAGCGCGGCGATCTGGAAAGCTTCATGGGTCAGTACTTCCCAGGTTCGGACATCCCGCAGCAGGCCCGCGCCCTGTATTTGCTCAATCCCATCCGGCTGATCGGCGACGTGCGGTTTCAGGCCGTGCCCCTCGAACCGGTGCTCGATCCCTCTGGCGAGCCACTGGACCTGTCCCATGCACACTTGCGCAGCGTCTCGCCGATCCACTGCGAGTACCTGAGCAACATGGGGGTGGGCGCCTCGATGTCGATCTCGGTGATCGTCGACGGCGCGCTCTGGGGGCTGATCGCCTGCCATCACTATGCTCCGCGCACGCTCACCTTGGGCCAGCGCGCGGCGGCGGAAATGTTCGGCGAATTCTTCTCCCTGCACATCGAGCGCCTGCGCACTCGCCAGCAACTCGAGGCCGCCGAACAGGTGCACAGTTCGCTGGACGCACTGCTGCGCGACGCCAACCAGAGCCCGGACCTGGCCAGTTTCTTCCAGGCCCGGCTGGGCGAATTCAAGTCGCTGATCGCCTGCGACGGCATCGGCATGGCCGTGCAAGGCCGCTGGTCGGCACTGGGCCAGACACCGCCGCCTGCCGCCATCGCCGACCTGCTGCCCCTGGTGCAAAGTCTGGCCGAAGGGCGGACCTGGGCCACCCATCAACTGTCTTTGGTTCATCCGGCCGCCCAGGACTACGCCGCGCGGGTCTCGGGCGTGCTGGCCATCCCCATGTCTCAGCATCCGCGAGACTACCTGTTGCTGTTCCGTCAGGAAGTGCTGGCGACCCTGGACTGGGCGGGCGATCCGCACAAGACCTACCTCACCGGTGCCTACGGCGAGCGCCTGACACCGCGCAAGAGCTTCGCCCTGTGGAAGGAAACCGTGCACCAGCAGTCCATGCCCTGGACCGAGCAGGATCGCCAGTTCGGCGAAGCGATTCGTGCTGCCATCGTCGAGGTGGCACTGCACAACAGTGAACTGCTGGCCAACGAGCGCTCCAAAGCCGAAGTGCGTCAGCGCATGCTCAATGAAGAGCTCAATCATCG
Organism: Pseudomonas sp. RAC1; assembly: GCF_030658255.1. Lineage (NCBI taxonomy): Bacteria > Pseudomonadati > Pseudomonadota > Gammaproteobacteria > Pseudomonadales > Pseudomonadaceae > Pseudomonas > Pseudomonas sp. RAC1. The sequence goes on along the minus strand of NZ_JAUTXS020000038.1, from coordinate 475,890 downwards.
GGTGAAGAACATTCTCTCGCTGATCGGCGCACTGGTGGCGCACCCCAGCTCGGAGAGCCAGACGCTGCGCGACTACGTTGGCAAGCTCAAGGGACGCATCCAGGCACTGTCGCTGGCCCACGACCAGGTGGTGCGCGGCGACGGCGGCGGACGGCTGTCGACGCTGCTGGAGGCTGAGCTGTCGCCGTACTGTTCCGGTGCCGAGGCCATCGTCTTGAGCGGGCCTTCCGTGGTACTCGACGCGCGGGCCTATTCGGTCATGGCGCTGGTGTTGCACGAGTTGGCGACCAATGCCGCGAAGTACGGTGCGCTGTCACGGTCCGGCGGCAGGCTGCACGTGGAGTGGACGATCGATGCCGGCAACGCCTGCGAGATCGTCTGGCGCGAGAGCGATGGCCCGACCGTGCGCGCCCCCACCCGTGGCGGCTTTGGCTCGGTACTGATCGACCGCAGCATTCCGTTCGACCTGGGCGGGACCAGTCAGGTCGAGTATCTGCCCGAGGGGCTGCGTGGCGTGTTTCGCATCCCGGCCCGTCACATCAACGTCGTCGATGCGACTGACAGCGCCCCCGCGCAGACCGAGGGCCTGCTGCCGGAAACCGGCCTGGAGCACCTGGGGCCGCTGAGCGTGCTGATCGTCGAGGACCAACTGGTGATCGCCGTCGGCCTGGAGCAGATCTTTGCCGATGCGCAGCTCGACGACGTGCGCACTGCCGGCTCTGAACAGGAGGCCTTGCGCCTGATCGAGGCGCGCGCGCCCGACATCGCGGTGCTGGACGTGAATCTGGGCAGCGGCAACTCCATGGCCATCGCCGATGAGCTGACCCGGCGCGCCATTCCGTTTCTGTTCGCCACCGGCTATGGCGACACGCTGAGCATCCCGGCGCATCTGCGTGAGGTGACCGTCGTGCGCAAGCCCTACGACCCCGCGTCGATCCTGTCCAACCTCAGGCGCCTGCTGGAGCCTTCCTGACCCCAGGCTCAGGCCGCCGACGACTCACCCAGTAATACACCAGAAGCGATTCAAACATTCCGTCAGCTTTTTATTCTCTACAGCCCCTCCGGGGCCACCAGCCGATAGCCGACGCCGGCCTCGGTGATCAGGAAGCGGGGGGCGGTGGGGTCGTCGCCGAGCTTCTGGCGCAGATGACCGACCACGATGCGCAGGTAATGGGTGTCCTGCACATGGGTCGGGCCCCAGATGTCCTTGAGCAGTTGCTGCTGGGTGATGACCCGCCCCGGGTGCGCCGCCAACTGGGCCAGCAGCGCGTACTCCTTGCGCGTCAGCGCGACCTCGACGCCGTCCAGGCTGACCTTGCGGTAGGCGAAATCGACCAGCAGCGCACCGAACTGCGCGCTGCTGCTTTGCGCCACCTCGGCCTGGGGGCTGTGCCGCAGCAGTGCCCGCACGCGAGCAAGAAACTCCTGGATGCCGAACGGCTTGGTCACGTAGTCGTTGGCGCCGCCATCGAGGGCATCGACCTTCTGTACCTCGCTGGCGCGCACCGACAGCACCATTACCGGCACCGTGCTCCATTCGCGCAGTTCGCGCAGCACCTGTTGGCCGTCCATGTCCGGCAGGCCGAGGTCGAGCACCACCAGGTCAGGCTTGTTCAGTGCCGCCTGGGCCAACCCCTCGCTGCCGCTGGCCGCTTCCAGCACTGTGTAGCCCTGGGAGGCCAGGCTGATGCGCAGGAACTTGCGGATCTGCGGCTCGTCGTCGATGACCAGAAGGGTGGCGGGCTGGCTCATGGGGCGTCACTGTCGCTGTCGGGTTGAGGGGGCAGCGGCAAGCATAGTGTGATGCAGGTGCCCTGGCCATCGATGCCCTCGCCCACCCGGATGCTGCCGCCATGGGCGCCGATCATGCCCTGGCAGATGGCAAGCCCCAGCCCCGTGCCCTGCCCGCCCCGGTCGCCGCGCGCGGCGGTGTAGAACATGTCGAAGACCTTGCTGCGTTCGGCTGGCGGGATGCCCGGCCCCTGGTCGGCGACAGCCAGGCACAACTGCGCGTCCTCGACCCTGAGTCGCAGTTCCAGGCGCCCGCCGACCGGCGAGAAGCGCGCGGCATTCTCCAGCACGTTGACCAACGCCTGCTCGATCAGCGCGGCGTGCACGAACAGCAGCGGCAGTTCGGCGGGCACGTCGGTGTGCACCTGCAAAGGCGCCAGCACCGCGTGCAAGCGTGCCAGCGCGCTGCCGACGATATCGCCGGGCGCCACCCAATCGCGGGCGAGCTTGAGGCTGCCGTGGCCCAGGCGGGTCATGTCGAGCAGGTTCTGAATATAGCGGTCCAGGCGTTCAGCCTCGTTACGCGTCCCTTCGAGCAGCTCGCGGCGGTCGTCGAGCGGGATCGCCTCGCCCAGCGCCAGCAGGCTGTCGATACTGCCGCGCATGGCGGTCAGCGGGGTGCGCAAATCGTGGGACACCGAGGCGAGCAAGGCGCTGCGCAATTGCTCGGTCTCGCCTTGCAGACGCGCCGCCTCCAGTTGCTCGCCCAGCCGTGCACGGGCCAAGGCCTGGGCCAGGGGCTCGGCAAGGGCCGTGAGTACACGCCGGCGCTGGGCACTCAGGGTCTCGCCGCCGCTGGCGCGCACCCCGAGCAAGGCCAGCGGCGCCTCGTCCACCGCCAGTGGCCACCACCACCAGCGGCCATTGGGCAGGGTATCGCTGCCCTGCCCGGCTGCCTGGCCGTGTTGCCAGGCCCAGTCGGCGGCCGCGCGCTCGTTGTCGCTGAAGGTCTGGGGAGCGCCGCTGGCCACCTGCAGAAGGCCGTCAGCATCGCGCTCGAGCACACACACGTCGATTCCCTGGGAGCCGCCCAGGTGCTGGCCCGCCGCGTTGAACACCGCCTGGCGATCGGTGGCCACGGTCAGCCGGCGCGACAGGTCGAGCAGTTGCCGGGTCTCGGCTTGAGTATCGCGCAGCGCTTGCAACTGACGGCGCTGGCGGGCCGCCAGGTTGCCGGTCAGGGCGGCCATGAGCAGGAAGAACACCAAGGTCAGCACGTCTTCTTCGCGCTGGATGCTCAGGGAAAAGCTCGGCGGGATGAACAGGAAGTCATAGCTCAGGAACGACAGCGCCGCGCAGGCCAGCGCCGGGCCCAGGCTGCTGCGCACCGCCACCAGCAGCACGGCGGCGAGAAACACCAGCGAGATGTTCGGCAGCGCCAGCACGCTCGACACACCCCAGGCCAGCGCCGACGCCAGACCGGTGGCCAGCAGCGCCAGCAAGTAATGCCGCCAGTGCCAGATCCGTTTGACCGCGGCGCGCGTCGGCGGCGGCAGATCGTCGCGGTCAAGCACGTTGATCTCCAGGCCCCGGCTGTCACGCAATAGCCGCGCCGCCACGCCGGCACCGAACACACGGCGGCGCAAGCGATCCTGGGACTGACCGACCAGCACCAGGCTGGCCCGGCGCTCCAGCGCATGCTGGACCAAAGTGCGCGCCACCTCGCCGGCACGCAGCACCACCACTTCGCCGCCCAGGCGTTCGGCCAGTTGCTGCGCCGCTTGCAGGCGCTGGCGCGCGCCCTCGTCCGGCAGCCGGCCATTGTCCACGTGCACCGCGCTCCACGGCAGGTGACGCCGCTGCGCCACGCGGCTGGCGTGACGCACCAGGCGTTCGGCCTGAGCGTCGCCATCGATCCCCACCAGCAGGCGCCCGCGCAACGCCGGCGCCTGCTCGCCCCGTTGTCGGTAGCCGTGGGCGAGGTCGGCATCGACCTGGGCGGCAGCGGTCTGCATGGCCAACTCGCGCAAGGCGGTGAGGTTGGTCTGGGAAAAGAAGGCATCGATGGCGGCGCGCGCCTGCTCGGGCACATAGACCTTGCCCTCGCGCAGACGCTCGAGCAGTTCCCGCGGCGGCAGGTCGATGAGCACCAGTTCGAAGGCTTCCTGCAGCACCCAGTCCGGCACGGTTTCACGCACCTGCACGCCGGTGATGTCGCGCACCTTGTCGTTGAGACTTTCCAGATGCTGGACATTGACCGTGGTGTAGACGTCGATGCCGGCGGCGAGCAGTTCCTGCACGTCCTGCCAGCGCTTGGCGTGCCGGCTGCCGGGGGCATTGCTGTGCGCCAGTTCGTCGACCAGCGCCAAGGACGGTGCAGCCTGCAACAGGGCGTCGAGGTCCATTTTTTCGAGGGTGACGCCACGGTACTCGCTGCGCAGCAAGGGCTGCTGAGGCAGGCCACCGAGCAGCGCCTCGGTCTCGCTGCGGCCATGGGTTTCGACCACCGCCGCCAGTACCCTGACGCCCTGGCGCTGCTGGGCGTGAGCGGCCTGGAGCATGGCGTAGGTCTTGCCGACACCGGGCGCTGCGCCGAGGAACACCTTGAGGCGGCCGCGACCTGCCCGGGGCAGGCCTGCCAGCAGGGCATCGGCGCGGGTGGAATTGCTCATCAGGGATCCTTATACGAAGCGGTCGATTCGAACGGGCCTGCTGCGCAGGTCATCGCGGTCTTTACTTGGCGGGCACCGAGCCTTCCAGCGCCTGGTTCAAGGCCAGCACATTGACCACGGGTGGACCGACCAATGGCCGCAGAGTGGCCTCATCCACCAAGGCTTGCAAGCGCTCGACGGGCATGTTGCGCGCCGCCGCCACCCGCGGCACTTGATACGCGATCGCCTCGGGCGGCAGTTGCGGATCCAGGCCGCTGCCAGAGGTGGTCAGCAAGGCCTGGGGCACCGGTCCCAGTGCCGGTTGGTACAGGGCATCGGCCTCGGTTGTGACCCGCTCGGCCAACGCCGGGTTGCTCGGCGCCAGGTTGCTGGCGCTGCTCGACACGGTGGCGAAGGCGCCCGCCGAGGGCCGCGAATGGAACCAGCCATCGCCCTCGAAGGCCTGGGCGATCAGCGCCGAGCCCCGGACCTGGCCGTGGGCGTCGCGCACCAGGCTACCGTTGGCCTGTTCGGGGAAGGCCACCTGGGCGATGCCGGTCACCGCCAGCGGATACAGCACGCCGGTGACCAAGGTCATCAGCAGGACCAGGCTCAGGGCTGGACGCAGATAGGTATTCATGGGGTTTCTCCTTCAAACCAGATGCAGGGCAGTCAGCAGCATGTCGATGAGCTTGATCCCGGCGAACGGCACCAGGATGCCGCCCACGCCGTAGATCAGCAGGTTGCGCCTCAGCAGTTGCGCCGCACTGGCGGCCTGGACACGCACCCCGCGCAGGGCCAGGGGGATGAGCACGACGATGATCAGCGCGTTGAACACGATGGCCGAAAGGATCGCGCTCTGCGGGCTGGTCAGGCCCATGAGGTTGAGCGCCCCGAGCTGCGGGTAGATCGAGGCGAACAGTGCCGGCAGGATGGCGAAATACTTGGCCACGTCGTTGGCGATTGAGAACGTGGTCAAGGCGCCACGGGTGACCAACAGTTCCTTGCCAACCTGGACCACATCCAGCAGTTTTGTCGGGTCACTGTCCAGGTCGACCATGTTGGCCGCTTCGCGCGCCGCCTGGGTGCCGTCGTTCATGGCCATGCCGACGTCTGCCTGGGCCAGGGCGGGGGCGTCGTTGGCGCCGTCACCGCACATGGCCACCAGACGACCGTCATGCTGCTCCTGGCGAATACGCGCCAGTTTCTTTTCCGGGGTGGCTTCGGCGAGCACGTCGTCGACGCCGGCCTCGGCAGCGATGGCCGCCGCAGTGAGTGGGTTGTCGCCGGTCACCATGACGGTGCGGATACCCAGCTTGCGCAGCTCGGCGAAACGCTCGCGGATACCGGGCTTGACCACGTCCTTGAGGTGGATCACGCCGAGCAGGCGTTTGTCCAGGCACACCAGCAGCGGCGTGCCTCCGCTCTGGGCGATGCGCTCCACCTCGCGGGCCAGCGGTGCCGGCATTTCCAGGCGCTGCAAGCCGACGAAGGCCAGCACTGCATCCACCGCACCCTTGCGGTAATGGCGCTGCTCGAAATCGATGCCTGACAGCCGCGTTTCGGCGCTGAAGGCAATGGCGTCGTACTGCGCTGCTGGCGGCTCGACGAAGTCGTGCAACTGGCGCAGGTACTCGACGATCGATTTGCCCTCGGCCGTGTCGTCGGCCAGCGACGCCAGCAAGGCGCCCTGCCCCAGCTCCTTCGCGGTGACGCCCGGCGCGGCGTGCAGGGCGCTGCAGCGACGGTTGCCGAAGGTGATGGTGCCGGTCTTGTCGAGCATCAGCGTGTGAACGTCACCGGCGGCCTCCACCGCGCGCCCGGAGCGGGCGATGACGTTCAGGCGTACCAGACGGTCCATGCCGGCGATGCCGATGGCCGACAACAAACCGCCGATGGTGGTGGGAATCAGGGTGACCAGCAAGGCCGCGAGGAAGATCAACGGCAGGCTGCCGCCGCTGAAGCGGGCGAACGGCTGCAGGGTGACCACCACGATCAGGAAGATCAGGGTCAGGCCGATCAGCAGGATGTCCAAGGCAATCTCGTTGGGTGTCTTCTGCCGCTTGGCGCCTTCGACCAGCGCGATCATCCGGTCCAGGGTGGATTCTCCGGGGTTGCTGCTGATGCGGATCAGCAGCCAGTCGGAGACCACACGGGTGTTGCCGGTCACCGCCGAGCGGTCGCCACCCGACTCACGGATCACGGGCGCCGATTCGCCAGTGATGGCCGCCTCGTTCACCGCTGCGATGCCTTCGAGCACCTCGCCGTCGCCGGGAATCAGCTCGCCGGCGACCACGCGCACCACATCGTCCTTACGCAGATCGCCAGCCGCGACGATTTCGAAGCGGCCATCGGCCAGCCGGCGCTGGGCGGACAAGCCCTGACTGCCCGCCTTGAGGCTGTCGGCACGCGCCTTGCCACGGCCCTCGGCGAGGGCCTCGGCGAAATTGGCGAACAGCACGGTGAACCACAGCCAGACGGTGATCTGCACTGCAACGCCGGTGCTCACGCCATTGTTCGGCAACAGGCACAGCACGGTGGTGAGCAGCGCGGTCAGGGCCACCACCAGCATGACCGGCGAGCGCCGCAGTTGGCGTGGGTCGAGCTTGACGAACGCCTGCACCAGGGCCGGTCGCCAGAGCGCGGCGAAACGGGTCTGGTCGGCAGCGCGGGCAGCGTTCATTTCAGGTAACGGCATATTCATGTGTGGGTCCTCAGAAGCCCAGGCTCAACTGTTCGGCGATCGGCCCCAGGGCCAGGGTCGGCAGGAAGGTCAGGCCACCGACCAGGACGATGGTCATCAGCAGCAGGCCGGCGAACAGCGGTCCGTGGGTGGGGAAGCTGTTCTGGCCCTGCGGTGCGGGCGTCTTGGCCGCCAGGCTGCCGGCCAGGGCCAGGATCGGCAGGATGTAGCCGAAGCGGCCGATGAGCATGGCCAGGCCGATCATCAGGTTGTGGAACACGGTGTTGGCGCCGAAGCCGCCAAAGGCCGAGCCATTGTTGGCAGTGGCCGAGGTGTAGGCGTACAGCAGTTGGCTGAAGCCGTGCGGCCCCGGGTTACTGACCGCCGCGGCAGGCCCCGGCAGGCTGGCGGCGATGGCGCCGAGCACCAATACCCCGAGCGGCATCACCAGCAGGGTCGCCACCAGCAGTTGCACTTCGCGGGCCTGTAGCTTCTTGCCCAGGTACTCAGGGGTGCGGCCAATCATCAGGCCGGCCAGGAACACGGCGATCAGTACGAACAGCAGCATGCCGTAGAGACCCGCGCCGACGCCGCCGAAGATCACCTCGCCGACCATCATGTTGACCATCGCGACCATGCCGGTCAGCGGGTTGAGGCTGTCGTGCATGGCGTTGACCGAGCCGTTGGAGGCGGCGGTGGTGGTCACCGTCCACAGCACCGTGCCGGTGGTGCCGAAGCGGCTTTCCTTGCCTTCCAGCGGCGCACTCTGTTGCACCTGCGCGCTGTCCAGGGTCGGGTTGGGCTGATGCTCGGCCCATAGCCCCACGGCGCCACCGACGAGGAACAGGGTGAGCATGCACGCCAGGATCGCCCGGCTCTGGCGCAGGTCCTTCACGTAATGGCCAAAGGTGAACACCAGCGCCACCGGGATCAGGATGATCGCCGCCACCTCGAACAGGTTGCTCCAGGCCGTGGGGTTCTCGAACGGGTGCGCGGAGTTGACGCCGAAGAAGCCGCCGCCGTTGGTACCCAGTTGCTTGATCGCGATCTGGCTGGCCGCCGGGCCCAACGGGATCGTCTGGTCGGCACCTTGCAGGGTCACGGCGTGGGCATAGTCGGCAAAGGTCTGCGGCACGCCCTGCCACACCAGCAGCAGCGCCAGGAGCACGCACAGCGGCAGCAGGCCGTAGAGGGTAGCGCGGGTCATGTCGACCCAGAAGTTGCCCAGTTGGTGAGTGCTACGGCGCGCGATGCCACGGCACAGGGCGACCAACACTGCCAGCCCCGTGGCAGCGCTGACGAAGTTCTGCACGGTCAGGCCGATCATCTGGCTCAGGTAGCTGACCGAGGCCTCGCCGCTGTAGGCCTGCCAATTGGTGTTGGTCATGAAGCTGACGGCGGTATTGAACGCCAGCGACCATTCCTGGCCAGGCAGGTGCTGCGGGTTGAGCGGCAGCGAACCCTGCAGCAGCAGGACGGCGAACAACAACAGGAAACCGATCAGGTTGAACGTCAACAAGGCCAGGCTGTACTGCTTCCAGTTGTGCTCCTGGTCGGCGCGTACGCCGGCAAGCCGGTAGCCGCCGCGCTCCAGTGGCCCGAGCACCGGCGACAACCAGGTGCGCTGTCCCTCCATCACCTTGTAGTAGAAGCGCCCGAGCCAGGGTGCTGGCAACAGCACCAGGGCGAAAAACGCCAGCAGCAATGCGAAGTCGTAACTGTGCATGGCCGCTCCTCAACTGCGATCGGCGCGCAACAGCGCAACCAGCAGGTACACGGATAACGCCATTGCCAGCAGCAGTGACAGGCCGTCGAGCATGTTCATCGATGAATCTCCCCATGATGCGGCGTTGACCGCTATGGGGAAATTGTCGAAGGCATCGGCGTAAAGGGACGAGATCGAGCCTTGGCTCAGGGCATAAAGAATGCGTAAAGATCAGGCCCTGCATGGGCAGGGCCTGTGTGGCCGGTTACGGCTGCGGGGTGGGCGGCACGGCGTTGCGGCTCCAGTCCAGCAACAGGCTGTAGCCCACCGCCAGCAACGTGGGGCCGATGAACAAGCCGATGAAGCCGAAGGCGATCAGCCCGCCGAACACGCCGAGCAGCACGATCACCAGCGGCAAGTCGCCGCCACGGCTGATGAGGTAGGGCTTGAGCACGTTGTCCACGCCACTGATGACGAAGGTGCCCCAGATACCAAGGAACACCGCCATCCCGTACTCGCCCTTCCACACCAGCCAGGCGGTGGCGGGAATCCAGGCCAGCGGCGGCCCCATGGGGATCAGGCTGAGCATGAACGTCACCAGGCCCAGCACGATCGCCCCGGGTATTCCGGCAATGAGGAAGCCGATGAGCGCCAGAAGTGCCTGCGCGGCCGCAGTGCCGATCACGCCGTTGACCACCCGCTGCACGGTGCCGGCCACCAGCAGGATGTAGTAGTCGGCGCGTTCGCCCACCAACCGCTGCAGCAGACGCAGCACGAATGCCGCCAGGCGCGGGCCGTCGCGGTAGAAGAAGAACACGAACACCAGGCTCAGGGTGAGCTCCAGCACGCCGCCGCCGATCTGCGCACTGCGCGCCAGCAACCAGTTGCCGACCTGACCGAAGTACGGCTTGGCCGACGCCAGCAACGCCGCGCCCTGCTGGTCCAGGGACTGCCACCAGGCGACCAGGCGCTCACCGACGAAGGGAATGCCAGCCACCCAGTCGGGCGCATCCGGCAGGCCGTCGACCTGGATGTCACGGACGAACAAGGTGGCATCGCGCACATGATCGGCCAGGTTGAAACCCAGCCACACCAGCGGCAAGGCCACCAGCAGAATCCATATGCTCGTGAGGATGCTCGCCGCCAGGGTTTCACGGCCACCCAGCCAGCGGGTGAGCAGGCGCATCAGCGGCCAACTGGCGAAGGCCAGGATCGCGCCCCACAGCAGCGCCGAGATGAACGGCGCCATTACCCACAATGCGGCGCCCAGGAGCGCCAGCAGGAGGATCTGTACCAACAGACGGTCAGTGTTGGCCATGGGGGTTCTCGTTCAACGAATCAGTTCCAGATGCACACCCTCGGTGGGGGCGCTGCCCACCTCCAGACGCGCGTTGCGCACGCCGGCCTTGACCAGTTGCTCGCGCCAGGCCTCGGCCTGTTCGCCGCTGAGGCTGGCGCGCAGGGTACTGTCCAGATTGAGGCTTCGAGCCAGCAATGACACCCAGGCCGGGCGCGGCGCGGCCAGATCGGGGTAGTCGAGCTTGCCGGTGTCGCGCATTTCGCGCAGTACGGTGGCCGGGGTCGGCAGCACCTCGCCCAACGGGCTGTCGGCGACGAATTCCTCGACATGCAGATAGGCACGGCGGTTGCCACGGGTCACGCTGTACAGGGCGACCAGGGTATCGGCCTGCTCGGCCGAGCGGCGCAGCAGGATGAACGCCTGCTGCTCGTCGCCACCGTTGAGACGGGCACTGCCAAATACGTCGTTGGCCCAGATGCTGGCCTCACCGCAGTCGCGGCCCTGGCACCAGAACAGCGGATAACCACCCTCGCGCTGCAGGGCTTCGCGAGCGCTGGTGAAGGCCTCCCGTGCAGTGCGCTCCACAGGCAGTTCATAGGTGACCGAACTGACCTGACCGCGACTTTCCACCTTGCCCTCCACGCGCAACCGGCCGCTGATCTTGCGCACCGGTCCCATGGGGTAGACCCGTTCCTGTTCCACGGCAGGCCGCTGGTCGACCACCCTGGCGTCGGTCGGCACTGGCAGGCTGCCAGCCCAGAGCATGGGGCTGGCGAGGGTGAGGCAGACGGCGATGGCGCCGCGCAGAATCGACGGCGCGCTCATCGGCCGTCCTTGCGGCGAAGGCCGCTGTGAAGTGCCTGGATGTCTGGCATGTGCATGGTTGTCTCCCTGTTCAACCCGCCAAGCCTCGGCACTTGTCCGATGCAAGTCAAGCAAAGCCAAAGAAGCGATTGAAACAGTCTGCAACAAGGCTTGCGCCGTGTTCATCGTTCAGGTGCAGATGGTGTCCGCCGGGCAACACCACCTGCTCGAAGGGTAGCTGCTCCAGCAGCGTCGTGTGCCGAGCCAGCAAGCCTTGCTCGGCGACCACCAGGCAACTCGGACACTGGATTCGCTTGGCGAACGCCATGGCCTGGGCCTCGCTCAGGCGCACCGGCGAGGGCAGCGTCAGACGGCTGTCGCTGCGCCAGCTGTAGCCGCCAGGCACCGGCATCAGCCCCCGCTCGGCCAGCAGCTCGGCCGCTTCGCAACTGACCGCCACCATGCCTTTCATGCGCGCCTGAACGCCCTGCTCCAGGGTCGGATACACAGACTTGCGCTTGCCATCCGAACGCAGTTGCGCCTGCAACGCCAACCCTAAGCGCTCGGCGGCCTCCTGCTCGCCAGCGGTCGGCGGGATCACGCCGTCGATCAGTGCCAGATGACTGACGCGCTCCGGCAGTGCACCCGCGAGCTGGACGCTGATGACCGCCCCCAGCGAATGGCCAAGCAAGCCAAACCGCACCCAGCCCATCTGCTCGGCGACGCGCAGGACATCGTGTACATAGTCGGCCAGGTGATAACTCGCGCCCACTGGCCGGTGCTGGGAATAGCCATGCCCGGCCAGGTCGAGCGCGACGATGCGCAGCCCCAGCAGGCGTGGTGCGAGACGGGCGAAGCTGTTGGCGTTGTCGAGCCAGCCGTGCAGGGCGATGACTGGCAGGCCATCGACAGGACCGAAAACATGCGCGGCCAACTCGATATGGCCCAGGTTGAGGCGGATTTCCTCGACACGTGCGCTCATGCCCAGCTCCCGTGTTCAACCTGGCCGGGGATATCGAGCAGCCGCTGCACTGCTGGGCCGCCTACCATTAAAGCGGCGAGTGGTTTGCCACTGGCGCGTGAAGAAACAGCGTGGGTGCGAGCGAAGAACAGGAACTGGGACATGGACGCCGGATCCAAAGCAGATTTCGGCCATTGTCGACAAGCTGCCAACGCATCACAACATTCGGATAGGTCATCGCCAAGGGCGATCAGGTCAGGTGCCGCCGTGCAGACGGCCCAGGGCGCGCTGCAGACAGGCCTTGATGTAGGTCAGTTGGCTGTCGAGCGCTTCGCAGGCCCGCTGCAGGTCGGCTGGACTCAACTCGGCCCGCGCCAGCGCCAGGCAACTGGTCTGCACCCCACTTGATACTTGCATGCACGACGCCTGAAGTCTTTGCAGCTCCTGTGCGGCGTGCCTGGAAGCCGCCGAGACTTGGCCGCTTTCGAGCTTGCCCAGCACATGGTAAAGACGCGCCTCGGCGGCTTCGCGCAGCAGGCTGTGCTCGGCAAAATCCAATGCCACCCCGGCATCGAGCTTGCCAATCGTCGGCTGTAGATCCAGAGACCGCATCAACTCCCGTTGCAGACCACTCATAGACGAAACTCCCTGATATCAGCCATGACTGTCACAGACGCTAGCAAGCGAACCTCGCGGCTCACAACTGACAGAAATGCCAGTTGCCACAAGCGGGTCAATCCGGGTGGTCGAGTGCCTGCAAGGTCATCAGACCCGCGAGCGGCCAGTCACCCTCCAACTGCGCCAGGGAAGCCGTACTCATCGGCGCAGGGGACTGCGCATGACCCTGTTCCAGCAGGCTCACCAAGCTACCCACCAAGGGTTGGTGACTGACCAGCAACACCTGTTCCAACCCCAACCGCTCGATTTCGCCGATGACCTGCGCCGCATCGCTTTCAGGTGTCAGCCAAGGCACGGTGCGCACTGGCTCGGTGAAACCGAGGGTGTCGTGCACCAGCGCGGCGGTCTGCTGGGCCCGTACGTAGGGGCTGGCAATGATCGCTTGCAGGGGCTGTCCCAACAGGCGCGCAGCACTGCGCAACACCTGCTCGCGACCATGGGCGGTGAGCCTGCGTTCGGCATCGGTGTTGGCCCGCGGCTCGGCCTCGCCGTGGCGCAGGATCCACAGCTTCACAGCTTCGGCTCTTCGTCACGCACCGGATGCGGCGCCGGGGGCACCGCATGCGGGGCTTCGCCCTCAGGCGCGCGCGGTGCCGGCCAGTCGGCGAAAGGCCAAGGTTTCTGTTCGGTGTGGAAGCTGCCGAAGCGACCGATTTGCGCCAGGAACTGGCTGAGACTGTCGCCGAAGTTCATCAGGCTGGCGCTGGGTGCGCCGTAGACCAGGCGATAGATCAGTTGCACCAACACCAGGCCGCCGAGCAGCAGTTCGGCCAGTTGCCAGACCACCAGAAAAACCAGCATCCACACAATCCGCAGGATGATCGACTCGCGCTGGGCGTGTTCGGGGGTATCGTTCATGTCTCGCTCCTTGCTCGTGCGGCTCAGTTGAAACCGCTGGTGGAAATGAAATCGACGTCGGTCTTGGGTTCGGCGCGCATCAGGTGCTCGATCACCTGGGCCAGGGTGCGTCCCTCGAACAGGATCGCGTGCAGCCCGGCAACCAGCGGCATGTACACCTGCACCTGCTGGGCCTTGGCCTTGAGCACCTTGAGCGTGTTGACCCCCTCGGCCACTTCGCCCAGGCGGCTGACCGCTTCCTCCAGGCTCAGCCCCTGCCCCAGGGCATAGCCGACCTGATAATTGCGGCTCTTGGGTGACGAGCAGGTGACGATAAGGTCGCCAACCCCCGCCAGACCGAGGAAGGTCATGGGATTGGCGCCCTGACTGACGGCAAAGCGCGTCATCTCGGCCAGTGCGCGGGTGATGAGCATGCTCTTGGTGTTCTCGCCCATGTCCAGGGCCACCGCCATGCCAGCGATGATCGCGTAGACGTTCTTCAGCGCGCCGCCGAGCTCGACGCCGAAGCGGTCGGCGCTGGCGTAGACGCGGAAGGTGCGCCCGTGCAGCACGGCCTGGACCTGCTCGCAGAGCGCTTCGTCCTCGCTGGCGACCACGGTGGCGGTCAGCGCATGTTCGGCGATTTCACGCGCCAGGTTCGGACCGGACAGCACACCGATTCGCGCCTGGGGCGCGATCTCTTCGATGATCTGGCTCATCAGCTTGAACGTCTGCGGCTCGATGCCCTTGGTCAGGCTGATCAGGCCCTTGCCGCTAACCGTCTCGGCATGCGGCGCCAGCACGCTGCGCAAGGCACTGGACGGCAGCGCGACGAAAATCAGTTCGCTACCCTGCAGCGTGGCCAGCAGGTCGTTGACCGGCTCGACCCGCTCATGCAGGCGGACACCTTTGAGGTACCGTGGATTCTCGCGGTTGACGCGCATGGCCTCGGCCTGTTCCGGATCGCGCATCCATTGACGCACCGGGTTGCCATTCTCCGCCAGCAGATTCGCCACGGCGGTGCCGAAGCTTCCACCTCCCAGCACTGCAACAGGTCGCTGTTCAGTCATATTCAATCCGTCAAAGCCAATAAGTTGAGGGCGACGGCGCATTATAAGGGCAAGCTGCACGCTTCAAGCGACACACCGCAAGAAAAGGCCGTGCCCTTCTCACACGCCGCTCGGCGCTTATAGCTTGCCTCTCGACGGCTCGGTTACCATGCGCGGCTCATGTCTGACACAAGGCCGTCACGTGTTCCCTGGCACGCCCCCTGCCCGCCGCTTGCTGTTGCTCACTGCCCTGCTGGGCGGCCCGGCCATGGCCGACGATCTGTTCATCGACACCGACCTGCCGCAGGTTCTGACCGCCACGCGGCTCAAACAATCCCCGGCGGCGGTGCCCGGCAGCATGACCGTGCTCGACAGCGCGCTGATCCACGCCAGCGGCGCGCGTGACGTGCCCGAACTGCTGCGCCTGGTACCGGGGATGATGATCGGCTACGGCGCCGGCAACCAGCCGACCGTCAACTATCACGGCAGCAACGTCAACGATGCCCGGCGCATGCAAGTGCTGATCGATGGCCGTTCGGTATACCGGGCGGGCCTGGCCACGGTGGACTGGAGCGACATTCCCCTGGCCATCGAAGACATCGAGCGCATCGAAGTGTTTCGTGGCCCCAATACCGTCAGCTACGGCGCCAACGCGCTGATGGCGGTGGTCAACATCCTCACCCGACGCCCTGCCGACAGCCATGGCACGCGCCTGAAGATCACCCGCGGCCAGGACGGCATCGATGACTTCTATGCCAGCCAAGGCCTGGGCTGGGACGGCGGCGACCTGCGCCTGTCGATGTCCGGCCTGCAGGACGATGGCTTCGACAAGAACCAGTACGGTCAGGATTACCGCGACAGCCGGCGCCTGACCCGCTTCAACCTCAGCGTCAGTCACAGCCTGGCCCCGGATCAGACGCTGGACTGGCAACTGGCGGCCAAGGAAGGCAGCAACCAACGGCCGTATACCTACAAACCGGTGTTCCCCTTCGTCACCGGGCGCGGCGACAACGCCGACCTGGACGCCAAGGACTACGCCGGCTCGCTGCGCTGGAGCATCGACTTCAACCCCGAGCACAGCCTTTATGCGCAGGGCTCGGCGCAGCAGTTCGACCGTCAGCAGGTCTGGCGTGCCTGCGACGCGACATTGGCCTTCAGCCCCGAACTGACCCGCCTGTGGCAGCTCGACCCGAATTACGCCGAACGCGTGGCACGCAACGCCAACAACCCGCCGAACAGCCGCGATCCGGTTCTGCAGGGCCTGCGCAACCAGATCAAGAGCCAATGGGACAACGGGGGCAGCCGGGAAGTGTGCGGCGACGTCGACCAGAGCACCCGCGAAACCCGTTATGACCTGGAAATTCAGGACACCCTGAGCCTGACCGACAGCCTGCGCCTGCTCAGCGGCCTCAACTACCGTTATGATCGCGCCGACTCGCAGACCTACTTCAACGGCCGGCTCGACGACCGCACCTGGCGCCTGTTTGGCCAGCTCGAATGGCGCGCTGACGAGCACTGGATCCTGCAAGGCGGCGCGATGTTCGAAAACAGCCAGCTCTCCGGCACGTCCCTGACCCCGCGCGTGGCGGTGAACTACCTGATCACTCCGCGTCAGGGGCTGCGCGCGGTGTACTCCGAGGCCGTGCGCTCGCCGGACATGTTCGAGAACAACGTCAACTGGAGCTACACGGTCCGAAACCTCACGCCCAACGTGCTCGGCCTGCGCGACGGTGAGTACTTCGTCAAGACCCGCGGTCCCGGCAACCTCGACCAGGAGCGCATGCGCTCGCGCGAACTGGGCTACAACGGTTCCTTTTCCGACCTTGACCTGAACCTGGACGTGAAGCTGTTCTACGACGAGATCACCGGGATGATCAGCGAGCCGTTGAAGAACAATCAGTACATTGCCAGCAATGCCAACAGGGCACGCTTCAGTGGCAGCGAAACTCAGCTGGACTGGCGCCTGAGCCCACGTGACCGCCTGCGCATGAGCTATGCCTACGTCGATGCCTGGGCGAGCAACCCCGACGACCGCCGCCTCAGCGCACACAACAGCGGTTCTGTGGGCTGGTTGCGCGACTGGGGGTCGGGTTGGTCGAGCGCGCTGTTCTACTACGGGGACGATGCCCTCAATCAATACCGCTACGAGCGTGTCGATCTGCGGGTGGCCAAGCGCATGCGGATTCATGGCAGTTCGGTCGAGTTGGCTGCACTGTGGCAGCA
This sequence comes from Pseudomonas sp. RAC1, assembly GCF_030658255.1. Lineage (NCBI taxonomy): Bacteria > Pseudomonadati > Pseudomonadota > Gammaproteobacteria > Pseudomonadales > Pseudomonadaceae > Pseudomonas > Pseudomonas sp. RAC1. The sequence continues at coordinate 459,268 of NZ_JAUTXS020000038.1, read as the reverse complement.
ACGCTTGGACGACCAGCCCACGACCGTGGAGCAGAACCGCTATGACAGCCGCCATCGCCTGAGCGTCAGTGCGGAGTTGGAGTTCTGATGCTGCGCCTGCTACGGATGCTGGCGCTGTGTCTGTGGCCCATGGGCACGCTGTGCGCCCATGAAATCCTGCTGGTCGGTGGCGATGACACCGCCGGGGTGAGCAGCTTCGTCAGCGCGCTGCAAGCCAGACGCCCCCTCGACCAGGTGCGCTTCCAGACTGTCACGCAGTTGCCCTCGCCCGGCCGACTCGATGTCCAGACGCGCCTGATCCTGCTGGATGAGGCCGCACTCGACTGGCGCCTGCGCGAGCCATCCGGCCCCCTCTCGCTGGCGCTGCGGATCAGCCGGGTTCAGGCGCAACTGCGCCTGGGAAAGTCGCGCCCCGAGTACCTCAGCCTGCTGTGGAGCGATCCGCCGCTGGCACGGCAACTGCGCCTGACGCGCTATCTGCTGCCGCAGGCACGACGTATCGGCGTGCTGTATGGACCTGACAGCCGCTTTCTCATCGACGAGTTGCATCAGGCAGCCAGTCACATGGGCCTGGAGATCGTCGCCCAGGACTGGGCCGATCTGCGCGACAGCCGTCCCCTGCAGCACGTGCTGGGCAACAGCGACGTGCTGCTGGGCATCGACGATCCGCAGTTGTTCAATGCCAAGACCGTCAAGAACCTCTTGCTCAGCAGTTATGGGCGGCAGATGGCGTTGATCGGTCCCAACGCTGGCTTCGTCCGCGCCGGCGCCCTGGCCAGCACCTACAGCGACCAGGATGACTGGCTGGCGGTGCTCGACCGCTTGCTCGACCAGCCGCCCACGCGCTGGCCGCGCAGCCTCTATCCCGATCACTTCCGGGTCAGCGGCAATCAGCAGGTGGCCCGCGCCCTTGGACTGGAGCGCATAGAGCCGAACGCAGCCGAGCTGGTCCTGGCCGAAGGAGAGTCGACACCATGAGCAAGCGCCTGAGCTGGGACATTCATGCCCGCACCCAGATCATCAGCCTGGGGCCGGCGCTGCTGCTCACCTTGTTGCTGATCGGTTTCTTCACCTTCGTACGTTTGCAGGACCTGCGCCAGGAGCTGGACCACACGGGCCAACTGATTGCCAACCAACTGGCACCCGCCTGCGAATACGGGGTGATCTCGGGCAACAATGAAGTGCTGGAAAGCCTGATGCGCGCAACGTTGAGCATCCCGCACGTGCGTTTTCTGGAGGTGCAGGACAGCCGCAACCACATCCTGGTGTACGTCGAGCAGTCCGGGGAAAGTGCCAATCGCGCCCAGCGAGTGGAAGTCTTCCAGGCCCCGATCCGCCTCCAACAGATCCGCCTGGACAACGACTTCCTGCAGCAGGGCAAGACTCCGCCGAGCATCGGCGACGACTATCTCGGTCGAGTGATCGTCGGCATGTCCGACGACGCGTTCAGCGAGCGCCAGCAGGAAATCGTGATCAAGGCCGGCATTCTTGCCCTGTTCGCGCTGGCGTTCACCTTCCTCCTGGCGCGGCGCCTGGCCAGGAGCCTGTCGATGCCGATCAGCGACATGGGCCATGCCGTGAAGGCTATCCAGCAGGGCCAGTTCAACGCGCCGTTGCCGGTGGTCGATGACAGCGAGCTCGGTCATCTGGCGCGGCACATCAACAACCTGGCCAACGCCCTGGATCAGGCCAGCCGCGAACAACAGCAAACCATCACCGAGCTGATCCAGGCGCGCGAGGAAGCCGAGCGGGCCAACCGCGCCAAATCCGAGTTCCTGGCGATGATGAGCCATGAACTGCGCACGCCGATGAACGGGGTGCTGGGCATGTTGCAACTGCTGGAGACCACTCGGTTGACTCGCGAGCAGGCCGAATACACGGCCGTGGCCAGCGAGTCCACCGGCCACCTGCTGAAGGTGATCAACGACATCCTCGACTTCTCGCGCATCGAACGCGCCAGCCTGGAACTGGAACACATCGATTTCAATCTCGGCGAGCTGATCTCAAGTAGCGTGCAGTCGTTCCAGCACAGCGCCCAGCAGCGCAACCTGCAGTTACGCCTGCAACTGGCTACTGGCTTGGAACGTCTGCACGTGACAGGTGACCCGACACGCATCCGACAGATTCTGCTGAACCTGGTGGGCAACGCGCTGAAGTTCACCGAGTACGGCGAGGTGCAGGTCGACGCCCGCTGGCGCATGCTCGATCATCAGTTGTTGAGGCTGACCTGCACGGTCCGTGACACCGGCATCGGCATCGACAGCGAGCGGCTGGAGACGATGTTCGAGGCGTTCCAGCAGGCCGATAGTTCTATTTCAAGACGTTACGGCGGTACTGGCCTGGGCCTGTCGATTGCGCGCACCCTGGCCGAACGCATGGGCGGCACGCTACGGGGTGAGAGCAGCCTAGGCAGCGGCTCGACCTTCACCTTGGAGATTCCGCTGGTACGCTCTAAACAGCGTGCTGCGCAGCTACTGGAAAGCGAACACAGGGCCACTGCGCTCAGTGATGGCCAACCGATCCTGTTGGTAGAGGACAACCCGGTCAACCAGAGCGTCATCGAAGCCATGCTGCGCAGCCTGGGCTTCGAGGTGGACCTGGCGACGGACGGCGAGCAGGCCGTGACGCTGGCAACCGAAAAAAGCTACGCCGCCATCTTGATGGATTGTCGCTTGCCGCATATGGACGGCTACCAAGCCACCCGCTGCATTCGTCTGCATCAGGCTGACGTGCCGATCATCGCCTTGACCGCCAACGCGCTGCCGAGTGATCGCGAGCATTGCCTGGAGGCTGGAATGAACGATTACCTGAGCAAACCGTTCAAACGCGCCGACTTGCTGCGCACGCTGCAACGCTGGCGGCCGGACCGCACAGCGGCGACTGGCGATAAATGATAAAGTGCGGCAGTCTTAAAGACTGGACAGAGCCTGCAAGGGCCCGGAAAATAAACTTTCAGTGCACACCTGTACTTCTTTTGCCAGGTGCGCTGTGACTTTCACCCCAACGCAATAGTCTACCTGTAGGCTGCCGCCCTGGTATCTGTAGGATTTCAGGCTGGCCAGGAAGATTCATCCCCTGCCACAGGGGGTTATTGAGGAGCTCGCATGACCAAACAACACGCCTTTACTCGGGAAGACCTGCTGCGCTGCAGTCGCGGTGAGCTGTTCGGCCCAGGTAATGCGCAACTGCCCGCCCCGAACATGCTGATGGTCGATCGCATCACTCATATCAGCGAAGAAGGCGGCAAGTACGGCAAAGGTGAATTGGTCGCTGAGCTGGATATCACCCCGGACCTGTGGTTCTTCGCCTGCCATTTCGAAGGCGACCCGGTGATGCCAGGTTGCCTGGGCCTCGATGCCATGTGGCAGCTGGTCGGTTTCTTCCTCGGCTGGCAAGGCCTGCCGGGCCGCGGCCGCGCCCTGGGCTCGGGCGAAGTGAAGTTCTTTGGCCAGGTACTGCCGACGGCCAAGAAAGTCACCTACAACATTCAGATCAAGCGCGTCCTCAAAGGCAAGCTGAACATGGCCATCGCCGATGGCTCGGTCAGCGTCGACGGTCGCGAGATCTACACCGCCGAAGGCCTGCGGGTCGGCGTGTTCACCTCCACTGACAATTTCTAAGGGTTATTCGCATGCGCCGCGTCGTTATCACTGGTCTGGGCATCGTTTCGTGCCTGGGCAATGACAAAGCTACCGTCACCGAAAACCTGCGCAACAGCCGTCCGGGTATCCGTTACAACCCGGAATACAAGGAAATGGGACTGCGTAGCCAGGTTTCCGGCTCCATCGACCTGAATCTGGAAGAGCTGATCGACCGCAAGGTCTATCGCTTCGTCGGCCACGCCGCTGCCTATGCCTACCTGGCGATGCAGGACGCGATCAAGGACGCCGGCCTGACTGAAGAACAAGTGTCCAGCCCGCGTACTGGCCTGGTAGCCGGCTCCGGTGGCGCTTCGACCCTCAACCAGATGGAAGCGCTGGACACCCTGCGCGAAAAAGGCGTGAAACGCGTAGGCCCCTACCGCGTTACCCGCACCATGGGCAGCACCGTTTCGGCGTGCCTGGCCACCCCGTTCAAGATCAAGGGTATCAACTACTCGATCTCTTCGGCCTGCGCCACCTCTGCACACTGCATCGGCACCGCGCTGGAGCAGATCCAGTGGGGCAAGCAGGACATCGTCTTCGCCGGTGGCGGCGAAGAAGAGCATTGGAGCCAGTCGTTCCTGTTCGACGCCATGGGCGCACTGTCGACCAAGCGCAACGAAACGCCCGAGCAGGCTTCGCGCGCCTACGATGCCGACCGTGATGGCTTCGTCATCGCCGGCGGCGGCGGCATGGTGGTGGTCGAGGAGCTGGAACATGCCCTGGCCCGTGGCGCCAAGATCTATGCCGAGATCGTCGGTTACGGTGCTACTTCCGACGGCTACGACATGGTCGCGCCAAGCGGTGAAGGCGCCATCCGCTGCATGCAGCAGGCGCTGTCGACCGTCGATACACCGATCGACTACCTCAATACCCACGGCACCTCCACCCCGGTCGGCGACGTTGCCGAAATGAAGGGCGTGCGTGAAGTGTTCGGCGCCAAGGCACCGAAGATCAGCTCGACCAAGAGCCTGTCCGGTCACTCGCTGGGCGCAGCGGGTGTGCACGAGGCGATCTACTGCCTGCTGATGATGGAAAACAACTTCATCGCCGGCTCGGCCAACATCGACGAGCTGGACCCAGAGGTTGCCGATCTGCCAGTGCTGCGCAAGACTGAAGAGAACGCCAAGATCGATACGGTCATGAGCAACAGCTTCGGTTTCGGCGGCACCAATGCCACCCTGGTGCTCAAGCGCTGGACCGGCAAGTAAGACCGTCGCTACACCTGAAACGCCCCGACCTGGTCGGGGCGTTTTGCTTTCAGGAGATGCCGATCAACCGCGCAGACGCCGCAAACGACGCCGCTGGCGTGCGCACGTGTAGGCCAGGATCAGCACCACCGCCCCCAGCACCACCGCCAGACCAACCAACACTTGGCCATAGCGCGCCATCAGCGCCTGGAAGCCACTGACCTCACGCATGACCTGGAGGGTCGCCGGCCCATCGGCATGCACGATGCTGATGCCCCCTTGGGTGATCTGCGAGAAGTCCGCATCGAAGTACACCCATACGCGACATACGCCACCGGGCTCGATTGCAGGGATCTGAATAATGTTGGTGGCATTTTCGGGAATGCTGTCATCACCGGCATCATCGCGGACCTGCACCAAGCCCTTGGCCGGCAGACGGATCAACACCTTCTGTACAGGCTTGTCGCTGGTATTGCGCAAGGTGACGAACAGCCCAGTACGGTGATCGACCAACCCTGCCTCGAAGGGTTTGGCGAACAGTTGCATGTAGGGCGCTTGAGCCTGGCTGACCAGCGCCTCGACCTGGTCGCGATTCAGTGCGCCTTTAGCCACTGCTTCGACGCCGGCGAACAGTCGCTCGTACTTGAGCTGCTCTCGGGCCTGGCCGATGCGTTCGTTGAACTGACTGGGATAGGTCAGTGCCTCGTAGGCGACATAGGCTTTCAACCCACCCTCATCCTTGAACGAAACGTACAACGCGGCGACAGCGCCCGCCGCGACCAACAGACCCGCGAGGGCCTTTCCGACTTTTTCCCAACTCACCTTGGCGGTTCCTTGTAGCGCGGCACGCGCAGTTGAAGACCGGGGCCAAGCGTGCCAAGTAACGGCTGCCGAGGCAAGCGCTCAGCACGTGCCCACGCCGCTTTAAGTGCAAGCACCACAGGCCTGGCAATGAAGCTCCAGGCTGACCGCCCTGCCCTTCAGACGAATCGTTCGACTCGCGCAGGCGTTCGACGCATCAGTACCTTGCCTGCACGGATCGAGACCAGCGCATGCCCCTGGCTGCGAACCATCTCGTAGTCGTCGGCGGCAGACAGCACCAGCAGGTTCGCCGGGCGCCCGACTGCGATGCCGTAGCGCTCGCCCAGATTCAAGGTACGCGCACTGTTGTCGGTGATCAGGTCGAGCGCGCGCTGCAGATCCTCGTAGCCGAGCATATGGCAGATATGCAGACCCGCTTCGAGCACGCGCAGGATGTTGCCGTTACCCAGTGGATACCAGGGGTCGACGATCGAATCCTGGCCAAAACAGACGTTCAGCCCGGCACGGTCGAGCTCGGCTACGCGGGTCACACCGCGCCGCTTGGGAAAGCTGTCGAAACGTCCCTGCAAATGAATGCTTTCGGTGGGGCAGGATACGAAGTTGATGCCCGACATCTTCAACAGACGAAACAGCTTGTAGCAGTAGGCATTGTCATAGGAGCCCATGGCCACGGTATGGCTGGCAGTGACCCGAGCCCCCATGTCGCGCACACGGGCTTCTTCGGCCAGCACTTCAAGAAAGCGCGACTGCGCATCGTCGGTCTCGTCACAATGAACATCCACCAGGCAGCCAGTGCGCTCGGCAAGGTCCATCAGGAACTTGACCGAGGACACGCCCTGATCGCGGGTGTTCTCGAAATGCGGAATACCACCCACCACATCGGCGCCCAGCGCCACCGCCTCGGTCATCAGGGCCCGCCCGTTGGCGTACGACTCGATGCCTTCCTGAGGAAACGCCACGATCTGCAAATCGATCAGATGACGCACCTCCTCGCGCACCTCGACCATGGCCTTGAGCGCCACCAAGGTCGGATCGGTGACGTCGACATGAGTGCGCACATGCTGGATGCCGTGATCCACCAGCGCGCCTATGGTCTTCTTGGCCCGCGCCTTGATGTCTTCGTGGGTAGTGATAGCCTTGCGCTCGGCCCAACATTCAATGCCTTCGAACAACGTACCGCTCATGTTCCAGCGCGGCTCACCGGCTGTCAGGGTGGCATCGAGGTGGATATGCGGCTCGATGAAAGGCGGTATCACCAAGTTCTGTGCCGCGTCGATATCCTCGGCACTGCTCGGTTCAATCTTCGCCGGTTGGAGCTCGATGGCGGCAATGCGCTCGCCGCTCACCCGGACTGTGAACAGCCCGGTCTTGCCGCGCAGGCGGGCGTTGATGATATTCATGGCGTTACTCCTGGCCTTGGCTATTACGCTCGCGCCAGAGCAACGGCGCGATAAAAGCATTCATGCGTGATAATCGCGCATGGAAGGTATTGACGATGACGAACGCAGGGGGAGTCTAAGCAGCCCCGGGACAGGCCTAGCGTTTGGCTTGGACCGCAGGCTGTATTCGCGCTCTGAACTCAAGCAGAACGACATAACACAGTGCCGAGGCGCCGATTCCCACCAGCGGTGCGACCCACGGCGAGCTATAGGCCAACACCGCGCCCAGAGCATAAGCGAAAAGACCTGCGCGGTTGTAGCGCGGCAGCTTGACCGAAGCCAAGGTGGAGTAGTGGCCGCGATAGCGGTACCAGAAATCGGCCATGATCACGCCACCGACCGGCGGAATGATCGAGCCTAGCAAAACCAGGAAAGGAATCAGCCACTCGTACATACCGCCTATCGCCAGCACAATGCCGACACCTGCGGCGAGCAGCGTAGCGGTGCGTCGTCGTTCACTGCGTGCCAGGTGGCAACTGGCGGCTGCCACGTTATAGAGGGTCGGGCCTTGAATGGTCCAGAGATTCAGGCACAGCATCACCACCGCGGCGAACGACAGCCCTTGCAGCATCATCACCTCGACGATATCAGCTTGCTGATAAACCATCGCGCACCAAGCCCCCGCGACCACCATCAAGCCGTTGCCTACGAGAAACGCCACCACGCTGGCGGCTACCGCAGCCCGTGCGTTGCGCGACAATCGGGTCCAGTTGGTGGCCTGTGTCGCGCCACTGGCGAAGGTACCGAACACCATGGTCACGGCGGCCGAGAAGCTCATGCTCTCATGCGGCACCACGGCCAGCAGCCCGGAAAACCCGCCCGCATCGCGTGTAGCGATGACCATCGAGATCACCAGCAACGCGAACATCAAAGGCACCGAGACGCGTGACAACCCGTCAAGCCCCTTGAAACCGATGATCGCAGTGACACTGAAGCCCAACCCGAACAGCACCATCAAGGCCGGAGTGAAGCCCTCTGCCAACCCCAGCAGCTTGACCAATACGATCGCCACCGTTGCCGTGCCCCAGGCGTACCAGCCCAGCTCTGCGAAACCGAGCAAGAAGTCGGAAAGGCGGCTGCCCGCCTCGCCGAAGCAGAAACGCCCCATCAACACGGTATTCAGGCCACTGCGCGAGGCGATGAACGCCAGGCTCGCGGCATAGGCGGCCAGCAGAATATTGCCAATCGTCGCTATCCAGAGCATGTCGGCGAAGGTAAACGCTATACCGAGCTTGCCCCCGGCGAACATGGTGCCGGTGAAGAACGTGAAGCTGAACAGGATCATGGCAATGGGAAGCAGGCCCTTGCGGGCTGCTGGAGGGACTTCGGTCAGAGAAAATTCGCCGGATGAACTCATGATTGGAATAGTCCAAGAGTGAGGATTCCAACAGGCAGAGCAAGATACGGGCCGGGCTGGCCAAAGCGCGCGAGTGCTCAGGCGCTAGCCAGCTTCACTTGATGTGAACACTCCACACAGTGCATCGCTTTAAAAATGAAGGCGTTTACGCCCTACTGTGAAGCGTGAATGCACGTTTGAAAGGCGGTCAATGGTCGCGCTCTGCGCCGGTACCACCAAAGAGACGTTCGGCCTCCTGGTTCAGATCGATACCCTTTTCTTTGGCAATGCTGATCGTCATTGCCCATCGGGTCCTGTCTCGACGAAAGACGGCGTAGCGTTTGACCGCCTGCCGATGACGACCACTGTTTATCACCAGCATCGCCAACAATGGGAGCATCAGCGCTACCCCCAGGATGGCCATTCCGTGACCCGGGGCATGAAACGCGAGCGTGAGGGCCATGCACAGCACCAGTAACACCACATTGATCCACACGCCCCAACTGCGCCCGCGTACGACGAGCATGAACGCGAGCCCCATGACCACTCCGCCAAAAACGGTCGCAAAGAACGCAACCTTGAGCACGTGCTCATGACCGCGCCATGTAAGGGGAGTTGTGATGATCCACGTGACCGCCAGCGTTGCCATTACCAGTATGTGGGCGAGCAATATCACCCAGCCAAAACGACGAATGAAAACCCGCGTTTCGTTCGTATTCAGCATTTCGACATCACCTTGAGCCCTTGGATACTCGTCTGTGGCGCATTGTAGCGCGGTCACTGGCGGTGACGCTTGCGGCAAGGGGATTGCCAAGTCAGGCCGATAGAACGACGCTGTCAGGCATGAGTGATTGCTTCAGGACTTGGGGCCCTCTGGCGCTGACTGATCACCGCGCATTTGTGCCACCTGCCCATCGATCATGGCCTTGCTCATGCCGCTGAGGTAGAAGGTGGCGCGCATCAACGCGGCGGCTTCACGGGGGTGATTGATGGCCCGACGGGTGAGCTCGGTCACGCAACCCATGATGGCGGAAATTTCCATGAGCGTGTCCTTGGCCGGCAGGCCAGGTATCGCCTGCACCCAGTCCATCCTCGGCTTACGGCGCAAGCGGTCCATGGCGCTGATGACCTTGAGCTCAGGCCCCTTGGATGATTGATCGTCACTGCCCATATATCCTCCTGGAAATCGTCATGAAGTGCTTGCCACACTTCCTCGTCCTAGCTCAACCAGACTCACGCGAACCCGGCGTGCGTCTCTGCCCGTGGGCTGAGGCAGGATGAGGAAATGCAGCAAGCAGACGAAGCCTAGAGGGCCACTGATCAAGGCACAACGGCTCAACACGAGGAAATAGCATCATGGGAAAAGCCCTACGCGACACTCGGAAGGTTCACCCGAATCGAAGTCGCCTCCTCAGCTGAATGCCGCCCGAGACCATCCGATGGAACGTCCCAGCCCTTGAGACCTCCCACACTAACGCAGGCGAATAGCGCGCTGCCCACGAAGATCTGGAGGACCACTCGCATGTACAAGATCCTGATGGTGCTGACTTCCCACGACCAACTCGGCGATACCGGTCAGAAAACCGGCTTCTGGCTCGAGGAGTTTGCCGCGCCGTATTACGTGTTCGTCGATGCCGGCGCCGAGATCACCCTGGCTTCGCCCAAGGGCGGCCAGCCGCCGCTCGACCCGAAGAGCGACCAACCCGATGCCCAGACCGAAGCCACCGAACGCTTCCGAGGTGATACCCAGGCACAGATGGCGCTGGCCGACACCGTACCGCTGGGCGAGATCGATCCTTACGATTTCGACGCAGTGTTCTACCCGGGCGGCCACGGCCCACTCTGGGACCTGGCGCAGGACAAGGACTCAATCACCTTGCTGGAAGCGTTCTATGCGGCCAACAAACCCATTGCCGCCGTCTGCCACGCGCCCGGCGTACTGAAGCAGGTGAAGGCGCCCGACGGCTCGTCGGTGATCGATGGCAAGCGCGTGACTGGCTTCACCAACAGTGAAGAACACGCCGTCGGCCTGACGGACGTGGTGCCATTCCTGGTAGAAGACATGCTCAAGGCCCAGGGTGGTAAGTACTCCAAGGCAGCCGACTGGGCCAGTTACGTGATCGAAGATGACCATCTGATCACCGGTCAGAATCCTGCCTCATCGCACGCCACGGCCGAGGCACTGCTCAAACGCCTGGCCAAAGAGCCGCACGCCTGATAACCACAGGTGTTGCGCAGGCACACACTGACCTGCGCAACACGGTTCATGGCGATAAGCGTGCTCATCGACGCTTTGGTAATAGTGCCAGGAAGTTGTCCCTCGCCACTTGACGGGCCACGGCTTCGGGCAACGCATCCAGAAACACGTCGAAGCCATGCATCTGCTCGCCTACGCTGGCGAACCGGCCCACCACATCCGAACCCAACATGAATCGATCCGGGAAGCGCTCCACCAGCGCCAGCCAGGCCTTGCGGGGTTTTCCCTGTTCATCCAGCAGATAGGGCTGACGCATGCTCCAGGACAAATCGATGTAGAGGTTGGGGTAGGCATCGAGCATGCGCTCGAGGGTGGGTAGAATGAAGTCCATCTGGGTCTGGTGACGATGGATCTCCAGACTGGTGCCAGCGTGGGCCCAAATGAATCGGGTATGCGGATGATCGCGCAGCGGCTCTTCGATCTCCGCCAGATATAGCGGGTTACGCTCGCGTTTGGAGGTGATGTTGGAGTGCACCATCACCGGCAGATCCCGCTCAGCAGCCAGGTGATAAATTCGCGCCATCGCCTCGTTGTTGGCCCGGGGCGTATCGCCGCTGGTCAGCGCCGTCAGGTCATCGTGGCGGGTGAACACCTCGCCGATGCCTTGCCAGAAATCGGGATACAGTTCGAGCATGCGCTCGACATGGCTGACCGCGTTCTTGTCCACGGGATTGATCCCGGAAAGAAATGGATGAAAGCGTTTACGCTGTTCGGCGGGCAGTTTCTGCACCGCCGCAGCCACGTGAATGTCGGTGGCACTGAACCAGTACGCTTCGGCGTCGTCACCTGCGTAATAGCGAGGACGCTTGGGCTCGTCCTCGTGCCATTTCTTCGCCACCGGAATACCGGAGATCATCGCGTGATCGACCCCTGCTTGATCCATGGCCCGTAGCAAGGCGGGCATGCCTTCACTTTCCTGGAAGAAGTCGACGTAATGCAGGTGGGCATCGCTGTAGCGATAATCGCGAGCCTGCACCGTTGGGCACAGGCTGGCGGAAAACAACAGGCAGGCCAGTGCTCTGGCGATCATGGGGCAACGTCCTGATGACAATCGAAGCAGCGTAGACCACCGCCGCAGGCCGATCGTTCAGGACTGCCACTTCACGCCTTGAACACTTCCTCGAGCAGATTGTGCATCGAGCGGAACGCACGCTCCGAGGTGCGTCGATCGTACTGCATCTTGCCCGGCACGTTGGCGGTAGGATCGGTGAAGGAATGCACCGCACCGCCATAGCTCAGCAGTTGCCAATCGACCTTGGCCGCGTTCATTTCGGCCTCGAATGCCGGCAGTTGTTCGGCGGGTACCAGCGGGTCGGAGGCGCCGTGCAGCACGAGTACCGAGCCCTTGATACGCGAAGCGTCTTCAGGCCTAGGCGTATCGAGGGTGCCATGGAAAGACACCGTCGCCTTGAGGTCCGCGCCACTGCGTGCCAACTCCAGTGCGCAGCACCCACCGAAGCAGAAACCGAACGCGCCCGCTTTACCAGGCGCCAGGAGCGCCTTGGACTGACCGAGCAACTGCGCCAGGGCCTCGTGCATACGTTTGCGCAACTCGTCGCGGTCATTCTTCAACGGCATCATCGCCGCCCCCGCCTCTTCAGCATTCGAGGGACGCACGCCCTGCCCGTACAGGTCGGCGATCAAGACCACGTAGCCTTGTTCGGCCACTTCCTTGGCGACGCGCTCAGCCACTTCGCCGATACCCATCCAGTTCGGTGCCATCACCAATGCAGGCCGTGCGGCCGCCCCAGGCTCAAAGACCAGGCGACTTTCATAGCTGCGGCCGGACAGGTGATAGACCAGCGACTCGACGATTACCTTGCTCATCATGCATTCCTCAGGCTTGACCAAAAGAAAAGCCCGCCGAAGCGGGCTTTGCGGTGCGTCATCTCAAGCAGACAACTCGACCAGCAGCTTGTTCAGGCGGCGCACATACGCTGCCGGATCCTTGAGGCTGTCGCCAGCGGCCAAGGCCGCCTGGTCGAACAGAATGTGCGACAGCTCCGAGAAGCGATCTTCGCTCTGTTCGTGATCGAGCTTCTCGATCAGCGGGTGAGTCGGGTTGAATTCGAAGATCGGCTTGGAGTCCGGCACCTTCTGACCGCTGGCTTCGAGGATCTGGCGCATCTGCAGACCCAAGTCCTGCTCGCCGATGGCCAGGATCGCCGGAGAGTCGGTGAGACGGTGCGATACGCGCACTTCGGCCACGCTGTCGCCCAGCGCCGTTTTCAGACGCTCGACAAGCCCCTCCTTGTCCTTGGCCACTTCTTCCTGGGCTTTCTTGTCCTCTTCGGAATCCAGCTTGCCCAGGTCCAGGTCGCCACGGGCGACATCGACGAAGCTCTTGCCATCAAACTCGGTGAGATAGCTCATCAGCCACTCATCGATACGGTCGGTGAGCAACAACACTTCGATGCCTTTCTTGCGGAAGACTTCCAGGTGCGGGCTGTTCTTGACCTGCGCGTAGGACTCGCCAGTGAGGTAGTAGACTTTGTCCTGCCCTTCCTTGGCGCGAGCCAGGTAGTCGGCCAGGCTGACGCTCTGCTCGCCGCTGTCGTCGTGCGTGGAGGCGAAGCGCAACAGACCGGCGATCTTTTCCTTGTTGGCGAAATCTTCGGCCGGACCTTCCTTGAGCACCTGGCCGAAATTCTTCCAGAAGCCCTTGTACTGTTCCGGTTCGTTCTTCGCCAACTTCTCCAGCATGTCCAGCACGCGCTTGGTCAGGGCCGACTTCATCGAATCGATGATCGGATCCTTCTGCAGGATTTCACGCGAGACGTTCAGCGACAGGTCGTTGGAGTCGACCACACCCTTGATGAAGCGCAGGTACAGCGGCAGGAACGATTCGGCCTGGTCCATGATGAACACGCGCTGCACGTACAGCTTCAAGCCGCGCGGTGCTTCGCGCTGGTACAGGTCGAACGGCGCACGTGCCGGCACGTACAGCAGCGAGTTGTACTCCAGCTTGCCTTCGACCTTGTTGTGACTCCAGGCCAGCGGGTTTTCGAAATCATGGCCGATATGCTTGTAGAACTCCTGGTACTCCTCGTCCTTGATCTCGGTACGCGGGCGGGTCCACAGCGCGCTGGCGCGGTTGACGGTTTCCCACTCTTCAGCAGGCTGCTCTTCGCCTTCGGCTGCGGCCGATTGCTCTTTTGGCAACTGGATCGGCAACGCGATGTGGTCGGAATACTTCTTCACCACATTGCGCAGGCGCCAGCCGTCGGCGAACTCCTGCTCATCCTGCTTCAAGTGCAGGACGATGCGCGTGCCGCGCTGCGGCTTGTCGATGGTCGCGACTTCGAAGTCGCCCTCGCCCTTGGACGACCAGTGCACGCCTTCGGCGGCAGCAGTGCCAGCACGGCGGCTGTAGACATCGACTTTGTCGGCAACGATGAACGCGGAATAGAAGCCCACGCCGAACTGGCCGATCAGGTGCGAGTCCTTCTTCTGATCACCGGTGAGGTTTTTCATGAAGTCGGCCGTGCCGGACTTGGCGATGGTACCCAGGTGGGTGATGACATCCGCGCGGCTCATGCCGATGCCATTGTCTTCCAGGGTGACCGTGCCGGCTTCCTTGTCGAAGCTCAGGCGAATCTTCAGATCGGCATCGCCCTCTAGCAACTCGGGCTTGGCCAGGGCTTCGAAACGCAGCTTGTCAGCAGCGTCGGAGGCGTTGGAGATCAATTCGCGCAGGAAGATCTCTTTGTTCGAATACAGCGAATGAATCATGAGGTGCAGCAGTTGCTTGACCTCGGTCTGGAAGCCCAGGGTTTCTTTTTGAGTCTCCACACTCATCGTCTTCACACTCCGATCTGTTGGTCATTGCGCCCCAGGCGTCGAGCCTGATGGGCGGATGTTCAGCAGATGGGGGCATGGCTGGCTATTTCAAGGGTGGCTGCGGCTGGATCTTGAAATGCGCCCGGGCCGTGGCGATGGGCGAGCCGCGCTCGCCCTGCCAAGCGGTGATCGACACATTGGTCACCCGCCGCCCCTGGCGCCACAGCTGGCACTGGGCGAACGTGTCGCGGTAATGGCCGGCGCGCAGGTAATCGATGGAGAAGTCGATGATCTTGGGAATGCTCAAGCTCTCACTGAAGACCAACAGGTACAGGGCGGCTGAAAGCTCCATGAAACCCGCGATCACGCCGCCATGAATGGCCGGGAGCAGCGGGTTGCCGATGTTGTCGGGGTTGGCGGGCAGACGAAACAGCAGATCATCGCCCTCGCGCTGACATTCGATGCCGATCAGCCCGGCGTAGGGAATCAGTGCCAATAACGGCGCATAGTCGCCGCGTGCATGCGCCTCTGTCAGTTGCTGGCGTATCGGCGCAGGGATCATGCCTGCCCCTCGCCCATGCGCGCGGCAAAACTCAGGCCTGCGCGCGTCTCACCACCTAGACGCATGAAGGTGCCCACGACCTGGCAGATCGGCTGCGCCGGGTCGTCCTGGTAAGCGCTACCCCGAGTGAAGATCACATCGCGGGTCACCCGGTAGCAGTGCGCATGACCGTAAAGGTCCAAACCTGGCTTGGCCGGGTGCATGTAGTCGATACGCAGGTCCAGCGTCGGACAGACTTCGAATTTCGGCAGCACGCACAGCGTCGCCATGCCGCAGGTGGTGTCCAGCAACGTGGTGAGCGCCCCGCCGTGCACGGCGCCGGTCTGCGGATTGCCCACCAACCTGTCCGACCAAGGCAGCACCAAGGTCATGCCCTGCGCATCGGCATGCTGCACCCGCATCTGCAACTGCTGGCAATGCCTCAGCGCCGACAGGAATCGCTGCGACATTGCCATCAGCGTGCTGAGCTCTGTAGGGGTTGGCTTCATGACCAGAGCGCTCCGTGTTGTACTGGCCCACAGGGCCTGGAAAAAGTCGAGGCGAGTGGCGTGTTTATATATCTGCACGCGGCATTGAACTTCTCACACACCGCCGAACTCGAAGGTTTCAACTCACTTATTCCACAAGGAGAAACATCCCATGCGTAAACCTTTCGCTTTTGCTCTGATGCTGGCCGCCGCCATGGGTCTGGCTGCATGCGACAAGTCCAGCGAAGATAAAGCTCAGGACGCACAGAAACATGCCGAGCAGGCCCAGGAAAAGATGGGCGAAGCCCAGGATAAAGTGAACGACGCCGCCAAGGAAAATGCCGAAGCTGCCAAAGATCAGGCTGAAGCGCAGCAGAAGGCCGTCGAGGAAGCTCAGCCGTCCAATCCGGCGCCGACCACCGCTCCTGCTGAACCTGCCAAGCAGTAATTCAAGCAGAACAAAAAACCCGACAATGTCGGGTTTTTTTATGGCCGCAACTTAATGGTGAAACGCTTCACTTGGGAAGTGCAAACTCTTGTTCTTGCCGAAACGACTGCTGAACGCGCGCGTTTCGCGCCAGAGCAACTTCTCCACGTGCACCCCTCGCCTGGCGGCTGTCGCTTACTCGCATAAAAAAACCCTGCAGTCTGAAGATTGCAGGGTTGTTGATGGGCACTTCACTCAGTGGCTGCGTAACGTATAGCCGTTACCACCGGCACACTTCGATCTGTCAGGCCAAGGCTTCGCGTGGTTTGCCAAGAAGGCGGTCGCACGCCACGGCAACTACCAACGTCGCGACCGAAGGCACCAACCAGGCCAGTCCCTGATCACTCAGCGGCAGGTGTGCCAGGAAGTCAGGCAACATATGGGCGATGTCGCTGCCCTTGATCGCATCGACGATGCCGAAGATCAGCGAAACCAGCATCACCGGCGCGAGAATACGCGTCGGCGAATTCCACAGGTCGTTGACGAAGCTGAGCCCGACTACCACGATGCACGGCGGATAGATCGCAGTGAGCACCGGAATCGAGAACATGATCAGCTTGGTCAAACCAAGGTTGGACACCAGCAGCGAGAACCCGGCGAGGATCACCACCAGCGCGCGATAGGACAGCGGCAGCATCTGGCTGAAATACTCGGCGCAGGCACAGGTCAGGCCTACGGCGGTGACCAGGCAGGCCAGCGCGATCAGCACGGCGAGGAAACCACTGCCCAGCGAGCCGAAGGTATGCTGAACATAGGCATGCAACACGGCAGCCCCATTGCTGGCGCCGGCAGCAATCTCGTGGCTACCCGCCCCCAGCCGGAACAGACTGATATACACCAGGGCCAGGCCGACCCCAGCGATCAGCCCGGCGATGATGGCATAGCGGGTGATCAACTTCGGCGACTCGACACCACGCGAGCGAATGGCGTTGACGATGACAATGCCGAATACCAGAGCGCCCAAGGTGTCCATGGTCAAATAACCATCGGAGAAGCCTTTGGAAAACGCCGCGGCGGCATAGGCAGGTTGCGCCTCGCCGATACCGCCGGCTGGCAGCATGAAGGCTGCGATACCCAGCACGGCCAGGGCGATGATCTTCAGCGGTGCGAGGAAACGTCCGACAGTATCGAGCAGCTTGCCCGGATACATCGACACCGCCAGCACTACGATGAAATACACCAGGCTGTAAATGAACAGCGCCAGTGGGCTCTCGCCGGTCAGGGGTGCAACGCCTACCTCGAAGGAGACGGTCGCCGTGCGCGGCGTGGCGAACAACGGCCCCACCGACAGGTAGCAGACAGCAGCCAGCAGGCCACCACAGAACTTGCCGATCGGACTGCTCAGCGCATCCATGCCGCCGCCGACCTTGGCCAGCGCCACCACGGTGATGACCGGAAGGCCCACGGCCGTGACCAGAAAGCCCAGCGCCGCCATCCACACGTGCGGCCCGGACTGCAGGCCGACGATAGGGGGGAAGATGATATTGCCCGCACCCACGAAAAGCGCGAACGTCATAAAGCCAAGTGCCAGGATATCCTGGCCTTTTAACACTTTCATTTAAGGAAGTACCACACTGCTGAAATCGGGGTTCGAGAGGGGATTTCCACATGGATGGCGGAAATGCTGCCCGGCCTGATGAGCCAGACCCGTTTAGCGTGTCGTTCCCTTTTGGGGTACGGGCACAGAGTGACGCGTAGGGTACAGAATTTGGCCAGCAAACGCACTGTAGCGGTGCGGCTTGTCCGATGTGCGTACATGTTTGTCGTTTAAGCGACCGATGACGTAGGGATTATTCCAGAGACGCGGAAAGCTTCTGTATGAAGGATCCTGTTAACCATGAGGAAAAATCCTAGAGCTGCAGGACAGAAACGACAAAGGCCACCCGAAGGTGGCCTCTGTGCGCGTGGGGGGTACAGCGAGTCGCTTACTTCTTGGCTTCCCAGCCAGTCAGCTCGGCCAGGGCCTTGCCGATGTCTGCCAGGGAACGCACGGTCTTGACACCAGCGTCCTGCAGGGCAGCGAACTTCTCGTCCGCAGTGCCTTTGCCGCCGGAGATGATGGCGCCAGCGTGGCCCATGCGCTTGCCTGCAGGCGCGGTAACGCCCGCGATGTAGGAAACGACCGGCTTGGTAACGTTAGCTTTGATGTAGGCAGCCGCTTCTTCTTCAGCCGAACCGCCGATCTCGCCGATCATGACGATCGCTTCGGTCTTCGGATCTTCCTGGAACAGCTTCAGGATGTCGATGAAGTTGGAGCCTGGGATCGGGTCGCCACCGATGCCGACGCAGGTCGACTGGCCGAAGCCGGCGTCGGTGGTCTGCTTGACCGCTTCGTAGGTCAGGGTGCCGGAACGCGAAACGATACCGACCTTGCCTGGCAAGTGAATGTGGCCTGGCATGATGCCGATCTTGCACTCGCCCGGAGTGATGACGCCTGGGCAGTTAGGACCGATCAGGGTCACGCCCAGTTCGTCGCACTTGACCTTGGCGTCCAGCATGTCGAGGGTCGGGATGCCTTCGGTGATGCAGACGATCAGCTTGATACCGCCGAAGGCCGCTTCGAGGATGGAGTCCTTGCAGAACGGAGCCGGAACGTAGATGACCGAAGCGTCAGCACCGGTGGCTTCCACGGCTTCCTTGACGGTGTTGAACACCGGCAGGCCCAGGTGGGTAGTGCCACCCTTGCCTGGAGTGACGCCGCCAACCATCTTGGTGCCGTAGGCGATGGCTTGTTCGGAGTGGAAAGTACCTTGCGAGCCGGTGAAGCCCTGGCAGATGACTTTGGTGTCTTTATTGATCAGGACGCTCATTACTTGCCCTCCGCAGCTTTGACAACTTGTTGAGCAGCGTCGGTCAGGCTGGTTGCCGCAATGATGTTCAAACCGCTTTCTGCCAGTACTTTAGCGCCCAGTTCGGCGTTGTTGCCTTCAAGGCGAACAACCACCGGCACTTTCACGCCGACTTCTTTGACTGCACCGATGATGCCTTCGGCGATCATGTCGCAGCGCACGATACCACCGAAGATGTTGACCAGAACGGCCGCGACATTGCTGTCGGACAGAATGATCTTGAACGCCTCGGTCACGCGCTCTTTGGTAGCACCACCGCCCACGTCGAGGAAGTTGGCCGGTTTGCCGCCGTGCAGGTTGACGATGTCCATGGTACCCATGGCCAGGCCAGCACCGTTGACCATGCAGCCGATGTTGCCTTCCAGCGCGACGTAGTTCAGTTCGAACTTGGCAGCGTGGGCTTCACGGGCGTCGTCTTGCGACGGATCGTGGAACGTCTTCAGCTTGGGCTGACGGTACATGGCGTTGGCATCGATGTTGATCTTGGCATCGAGGCAGTGCAGGTCGCCGTCGGCCTTGATCACCAGCGGGTTCACTTCCAGCAGGGCCAGATCGTGATCCTTGAACAGCTTGGCCAGGCCTACGAAGATCTTGGCGAACTGCTGAACTTGCTTGCCTTCCAGACCCAGCTGGAACGCCAGCTCGCGACCCTGGAACGGCTGAGCGCCGACCAGCGGGTCGATGGTAGCCTTGAGGATCTTCTCAGGGGTGTCGTGGGCGACCTTCTCGATGTCCACGCCACCTTCAGTGGAGGCCATGAACACGATGCGGCGGCTCGAGCGATCCACGACAGCGCCCAGGTACAGCTCCTTGGCGATGTCAGTGCAGGACTCGACCAGGATCTTGGAGACTGGCTGACCGTTGGCATCGGTCTGGTAGGTCACCAGATTCTTGCCCAACCACTGCGCAGCGAACGCCTTGGCGTCTTCTTTACTGCGAACCAGCTTGACGCCACCCGCTTTACCGCGACCACCGGCGTGAACCTGGGCTTTTACCACCCACTCGGAACCACCGATCTTGTCGCAGGCTTCTGCGGCTTGTTCAGGGGTATCGACCGCGAAACCCTTGGAAACTGGCAGGCCGTACTCAGCGAACAGCTGTTTACCCTGATACTCGTGAAGA
Source organism: Pseudomonas sp. RAC1 (assembly GCF_030658255.1). Taxonomy (NCBI): domain Bacteria; kingdom Pseudomonadati; phylum Pseudomonadota; class Gammaproteobacteria; order Pseudomonadales; family Pseudomonadaceae; genus Pseudomonas; species Pseudomonas sp. RAC1. Next base: position 439,316 of record NZ_JAUTXS020000038.1, on the reverse strand, counting down.
TTCATGCTTTTTACCGTCTTCGTTAGGTACTGCGCTTCGGCGCTGCGCTGTTTCCAGCGCCGCGCCACCTGTGACCGTTAACCCCGGATTGTTCCGGTGGCCCGGTCCGGCGGACATTCCGCGGTGGATCTTGCGCGCAAGACCCACGACGGGCAGCCCGCCGTGGTTTTTATAATTAACGCTTCTTACGGTTGGCCACGTGAATGGCGCCGCCATTCACAGCCAGCGCGGCTTCATGCAGCGCTTCGGACAGAGTCGGGTGGCTGAACACCATCATGCCCAGGTCTTCGGCACTGGTGCCGAATTCCATGGCGATAGCGCCCTGCTGAACCAGCTCGGCAGCCGATGGGCCGATCACGTGAACGCCCAGCACACGGTCGGTCTTGGCATCGGCGATGACCTTGACGAAACCACCGGTGTCGTTCGCCGCCATCGCACGGCCGCTGGCCGCGAACGGGAAGGTACCCACGTTAACCTCAACGCCTTCGGCTTTCAATGCCTGCTCGGTCTTGCCGACCCATGCGATTTCCGGGTGGGTGTAGATCACCGACGGGATCAGGTCGTAGTTCATCTGGGCCTTGTGACCCTTGATGCGCTCGACGACCATGATGCCCTCTTCCGAGGCCTTGTGCGCCAGCATCAGGCCACGCACCACGTCGCCGATGGCATAGACGCCTGGGACGCTGGTGGCGCAGTAGTCGTCAACGTAGATGTAGCCACGCTCGTCGATATTGACGCCGCTGTCGACGGCCAGCAGGTCAGTGGTCACAGGACGACGGCCCACGGCGACGATCAGCTTGTCGAAGGTGATCTTCTGCTCGCCTTCGGCGTTGGTGTAGGTGACTTCGACTTCTTCGCCAGTGACTTTCGAACCGGTGACGCGCGCACCCAGCTTGATGTCCAGACCTTGCTTGGTCAGGGTCTTCTGGGCTTCCTTGGAAACCGCGGTGTCGGCGGCCATCAGGAAAGTGTCCAGAGCTTCCAGGACAGTCACTTCTGCGCCCAGGCGAGCCCAGACCGAACCCAGCTCCAGACCGATCACGCCGGCACCGATTACGCCCAGGCGTTTAGGCACGGCCTGGAATTCCAGCGCGCCGGTAGAGTCGACGATGACTTTCTGGTCGACTGGCGCCGGTGGGATGTCGATCGGGCGCGAGCCGGAAGCGAGAATCACGTTCTCTGCTTCGATGACTTCGCTGCTGCCATCAGCCTTGGTGACTTCGACTTTCTTGCCCGCCAGCAGCTTGCCGTGGCCCTGGATCGAGGTCACGCCATTGGCCTTGAACAGGGTGGCCACACCACCGGTCAGGTTCTTGACGATGCCGGCCTTACGGCCAATCATCGCGGCGACGTCCATCTTCACTTCACCCGTGGAGATACCGTGGACGTTGAAGCTTTCTTTCGCTTCTTTGTACTTCCAGGAGCTGTCGAGCAGCGCCTTGGAGGGAATGCAGCCGACGTTCAGGCAGGTACCGCCCAGGGCCAGCTTGCCTTCGGCGTCGGTGTATTCCTCGATGCAGGCAGTCTTCAGACCGAGCTGGGCAGCCTTGATGGCAGCCACATAGCCGCCAGGACCCGCACCAATCACCACTACGTCGAATTTCTGGGTCATAAAAGATTCCTTTTTAGCTTCAAGCTTCAAGCTGCAAGCGGCTGGAACGGCAGGCTTAGTCAGGAAGCCTGGCGCTTGCCGCTTGCAACTGTGCGATTAGATGTCCAGCAGCAGGCGGGACGGATCTTCCAGCAGGTTCTTGATGGTGACGAGGAAGGTTACGGCTTCCTTGCCATCGATCAGACGGTGGTCGTAGGACAGCGCCAGGTACATCATCGGGCGAATGACCACTTGGCCGTTGATCGCCATCGGACGCTGGATGATGTTGTGCATACCCAGGATCGCAGCCTGCGGCGGGTTGACGATCGGGGTCGACATCATCGAACCGAAGGTACCACCGTTGGTGATGGTGAAGGTACCGCCAGTCATCTCTTCGATGGACAGCTTGCCGTCGCGGGCCTTCTTGCCGAAGGTGGCGATGCCGTTCTCGATCTCGGCCAGCGACATCGATTCGGCGTTACGCAGCACAGGCACCACCAGACCACGGTCGCTGGACACGGCTACGCCGACGTCCGCGTAGCCATGGTAGACGATGTCGTTGCCGTCGATCGATGCGTTGACTGCCGGGAAGCGCTTGAGCGCCTCGGTGGCGGCCTTGACGAAGAACGACATGAAGCCCAGGCGCACGCCATTGTGGGTCTTCTCGAACAGGTCCTTGTACTTCGAACGCAGGGCCATGACTTCGGTCATGTCCACTTCGTTGAAGGTGGTCAGCATGGCCATGTTCGATTGCGCTTCGACCAGACGCTCGGCGATCTTGGCGCGCAGACGAGTCATCGGCACGCGCTTCTCGGTGCGATCGCCGGCAGCGACGACGACCGGGGCAGCGGCGGCAGCGGCAGGCTTGGCGGCCGGAGCAGCAGCAGGCGCGGACTTCTTGTTGGCGATGGCCGCGACCATGTCTTCCTTGGTCACACGACCGCCCTTGCCGGTGCCCTTCACAGAGGCCAGATCGATACCGTTCTCTTCGGCCAGCTTGCGTGCGGCAGGCGCGGCAACCGGGTCATCTTCGCCAGCGTCAGCGGCGGCAGCAGCCGGAGCGGCAGCCGGTGCCGCAGCGGCGGCGGCAGGTGCAGCGGCAGCTGCGCCACCCTCAACGATCGAACCCAGTACTTCGTCGGACAGGACGGTGTCGCCCTCGCCCTTGACGATGTCGCCCAGCACGCCGTCGGCGGTGGCCAGCACTTCCAGGACGACCTTGTCGGTCTCGATGTCGACGATCAGCTCGTCACGCTTGACGGCTTCGCCCGGCTTCTTGTGCCAGGTGGCAACGGTGCCGTCGGCAACCGATTCCGGGAAGGTTGGGGCTTTGATCTCGATAGCCATTATCAGTGTTTCCTTAAATTCGGTTTCAGGTGCGCGAAGGCGTTAGACAGTGAACGCGTCTTGCAGCAGTTTTTCCTGCTGCTCGGCGCTCTTGGACGCGTAGCCACAAGCAGGCGCGGCAGAGGCGTCGCGGCCGGCGTACTCGAGGACCAGCGCCTTGTCGTGGCGGCCCAGGATGCGACGCATGTGGTGCTGACTGCTGTACCAGGCGCCCTGGTTCATCGGCTCTTCCTGGCACCAGACCGCATGCTTGAGGTTGGTGTACTGCGCCAGGATTTCGACCAGATCGTCCTCAGGGAACGGATACAGCTGCTCGATACGCAGGATGGCGATGTCTTCGCGGCCTTCGGCACGGCGTTTTTCCAGCAGGTCGTAGTAGACCTTGCCGCTGCACAGCACCAGACGCTCGACCTTGGCCGGCTCGATCGCATCGATTTCCGGAATGACGGTCTGGAACGAGCCTTCGGCCAGGTCTTCCAGGGTCGATACAGCCAGCTTGTGGCGCAACAGCGACTTGGGCGTCAGCACGATCAGCGGCTTGCGCAGCGGACGGATGACCTGACGACGCAGCAGGTGATAGATCTGCGCTGGCGTGGTCGGCACGCAGACCTGGATGTTCTGCTCAGCGCACAACTGCAGGTAACGCTCAAGGCGTGCCGAGGAGTGCTCCGGGCCCTGCCCTTCATAACCGTGCGGCAACAGCATGGTCAGACCGCACAGACGGCCCCATTTATGTTCGCCGCTGGTGATGAACTGGTCGATCACCACCTGCGCACCGTTGGCGAAGTCGCCGAACTGGGCTTCCCAGATCACCAGCGCGTTCGGCGTGGTGGTCGAGTAGCCGTATTCGAACGCCAGCACGGCCTCTTCCGAAAGGAAGGAGTCGTACAGTTCGAAACGCGGCTGGCCCGGGAACAGGTTCATCAGCGGTACGTAGGTGCCGGCGTCCTTCTGGTTGTGCAGCACCGCGTGACGGTGCGAGAAGGTGCCACGGCCAATGTCCTGGCCGGTCATGCGGATCGGGTGACCTTCGAACTGCAGAGTGGCGTAGGCCATGGTCTCTGCGTAACCCCAGTTGATCGGCAGGCCACCGGCCTGCATCTTCTGCCGGTCTTCGTAGATCTTGGCGACCTGACGCTGGACGACGAAGCCTTCCGGCAGCTCGAGCAGCTTGGCCGACAGTTCCTGCAGGGTCTTGAGGTCGAAGCGGGTGTCGTGACGCGCGGTCCAGGCATGGCCCAGATACGGACGCCAGTCGACGAACAACTCGCGGTTCGGCTCCTTGACCAGGCTCTTGACCACGTGCAGGCCGTTGTCCAGCGCGCTGCGGTACTCGTCGATCTTGGCCTGGGCGCGCTCGCTGTCGATGCGACCAGCCTGGATCAGCGCGTCGGCGTACAGCTCACGGGTGGTGCGCTGCTTGCTGATCTGCTGGTACATCAGCGGCTGGGTGCCGTTGGGCTCGTCAGCCTCGTTGTGACCGCGACGGCGGTAGCAGACCAGGTCGATCACCACGTCACGCTTGAACTGCATGCGATAGTCGATGGCCAACTGGGTAACGAACAGCACGGCTTCCGGGTCGTCGCCATTCACATGCAGGATCGGCGCCTGGATCATCTTGGCAACGTCGGTGGCGTACTCGGTGGAACGCGCATCCAGTGGGTTGCTGATGGTGAAGCCGACCTGGTTGTTGATCACGATGTGCACAGTGCCGCCGGTCTTGAAACCGCGGGTCTGCGACATCTGGAAGGTTTCCATGACCACGCCCTGACCGGCGAATGCCGCGTCACCGTGGATGGAAATGGGCAGCACCTTGTCACCGACGCTGTCGTTGCGACGGTCCTGGCGGGCACGAACCGAGCCCTCCACCACCGGCGAGACGATTTCCAGGTGGGACGGGTTGAATGCCATGGCCAGGTGGACTTCGCCGCCGCTGGTCATGACGTTGCTGGAGAAGCCCTGGTGATACTTCACGTCACCGGAACCCAGCTCGTTCATCTTCTTGCCTTCGAACTCGTCGAACAGCTCGCGCGGGTTCTTGCCGAAGGTATTGACCAGCACGTTCAGACGACCGCGGTGGGCCATGCCGATCACGACTTCCTTGGTGCCATAGGAGCCGGAGCGCTGGATCATTTCGTCCAGCATCGGAATCAGGCTCTCGCCGCCTTCCAGGCCGAAACGCTTGGTGCCCGGATACTTGGTGCCCAGGTATTTCTCCAGGCCTTCACCGGCGGTGACGCGCTCGAGCAGGTGAGTCTGCACGTCGACGGAGAAGTCAGGACGACCACGCACGCTTTCCAGGCGCTGCTGGAACCAGCTGCGCTGCTCGGAATCGACGATGTGGGTGAACTCGGAGCCGATGGTGCGACAATATGTCTTCTGCAAGGCATCGACGATTTCGCGTAGGCTCGCTTCCTCTTTGCCGATGTACAGGTCGCCGGCACGGAAGGTCGTATCAAGATCGGCATTGGTCAAGCCGTAGTGATTGATCGACAGGTCTACGGGCGCAGGGCGCTGCCACAACCCCAAGGGGTCGAGCTTGGCAGCCTGATGACCGCGCATACGATAGGCCTGGATCAGTCGCAGCACTTCAACCTGCTTCTTCTCGTGTTCGCTGCTCACGCTCCCGGCAGATACCGGTTGAGCGCGGCGCTGGTTCTTCGCCAGCAGTACGAAATGATCGCGGATCGTCGAGTGCGAGACGTCGGTAGCGGTGCTGCCGTCGGCGGGCAACTTCTGGAAGTAGGTGCGCCACTCTTCTGGCACAGCGTTAGGGTCGTGCAGGTAGAGTTCGTAGAGCTCTTCCACATATGCAGCGTTACCACCTGAAAGGTGGGCGCTTTCCCACATGCGCTGCATCACGCTTTCTTGCATGCTTGGTCACCCTCGTTAGGGGACGGATCGACAAGAACCACGAAAACCTGGAAAAGTCCGAACACAGCGACCAACCACGCCACCTGGATCCTGCAGATTTTCCGGGTACCAGCCCGGAAGCCCCTGCTGGTCTCATATCTTCAAAGGTAATGAGCGCGGGCTTTGTGGGCCCTTGCTCCGGTTTTACCTCGGCGCGGGCTCACCACCCGCGCGTCGGCTTACTGCTGGTGCAACATTCGAATCAGGTGCCGCTTTGCAGCAGCATGTTACGTACGTGGCCGATCGCCTTGGTCGGGTTGAGACCCTTCGGGCAGACGTTCACGCAGTTCATGATCCCGCGGCAGCGGAATACGCTGAACGGGTCATCCAGCGACGCCAGGCGTTCCTGGGTCTTGGTATCACGGCTGTCGGCCAGGAAACGGTAGGCCTGCAGCAGCGCGGCGGGGCCCAGGAACTTGTCCGGGTTCCACCAGAACGATGGGCAGGAGGTCGAGCAGCAGGCGCACAGGATGCACTCGTACAGACCGTCCAGCTTCTCGCGCTGTTCCGGCGACTGCAGACGCTCGATGGCCGGTGCCGGCGTATCGTTCTGCAGGAACGGCTTCACCTTCTCGTACTGCTTGTAGAAGATGCTCATGTCGACGACCAGGTCACGAATGACCGGCAGCCCCGGCAGCGGACGCAGCACCAGCTTGTTGCCCTTGACCACGCCCGACAACGGGGTGATGCAGGCCAGGCCGTTCTTGCCGTTCATGTTCATGCCATCGGAACCGCACACGCCTTCACGGCAGGAGCGACGGTACGAGAAGCCCTCGTCCTTTTCCTTGATCAGCGCCAGCACGTCCAGCACCATCAGGTCCTTGCCGCCGGTATCGACGTCGAACGACTCCATCTTGGGCGCCGAGTCGGTGTCCGGGTTGTAACGATAAACTTCGACTTTCAACATAGCGGCCACCCTTAGTAAGTCCGGACTTTTGGTTCGAAGGCAGGCACTGTCTTCGGCGCAAAGTTGACACCACGCTTGGCTACGCGCTTCTCACCCGGGTAGTACAGGGTGTGGCACAGCCAGTTTTCGTCGTCACGGTCTTCGAAGTCTTCACGGGCGTGTGCGCCGCGCGACTCTTTACGGGCTTCGGCCGCGATGGCGGTAGCTTCGGCGACTTCCAGCAGGTTCTGCAGCTCCAGCGCTTCGATGCGCGCGGTGTTGAAGGCCTGGGACTTGTCGTTGATCTTGACGTTGGCGATGCGGTCACGCAGACCGGCCAACTGCTCGATACCCTTCTGCATGTATTCGCCAGTACGGAATACACCGAAGTAGTTCTGCATGCAGCTTTGCAGTTCGCGCTTGAGGCTGGCGACGTCTTCGCCGCTGGTACGCTCGTTGAGCTTGTTCAGGCGGTTCAGCGCCACGTCGACATCGGTGTCGCTCGCATCGCGGTACTCGACGCCATCGCTCAGGGCTTTTTCCAGGTGCAGGCCGGCAGCACGGCCGAACACCACCAGGTCGAGCAGCGAGTTGCCGCCCAGGCGGTTGGCACCGTGTACCGATACGCATGCCACTTCACCCACGGCGAACAGACCCGGGATGATGCGATCCTGGCCGTCGGCGTCCATGGTGATGGCCTGGCCATGAATGTTGGTGGCAACGCCGCCCATCATGTAGTGGCAAGTCGGGACCACCGGTACCGGCGCGACCACCGGGTCGACGTGGGCGAAGGTCTTGGACAGCTCGCAGATACCTGGCAGGCGGCTGTGCAGCACTTCCTCGCCCAGGTGATCGAGCTTGAGCAGGACGTGATCCTTGTTCGGACCCACGCCATTGCCGGCGATGATTTCCTTGACCATGGAACGGGCGACCACGTCGCGGCCAGCCAAGTCTTTCGCGTTCGGCGCGTAACGCTCCATGAAGCGCTCGCCGTGGGCGTTGATCAGGTAACCACCCTCACCGCGGCAGCCTTCGGTGACCAGTACACCAGCGCCGGCGATGCCGGTCGGGTGGAACTGCCACATCTCGATGTCCTGCACCGGCACGCCGGCGCGCAGCGCCATGCCGATACCGTCGCCGGTATTGATCAGGGCGTTGGTGGTGGAGGCGTAGATACGGCCAGCACCGCCGGTGGCCAGTACGGTGGCCTTGGACTTGATGTACATGGTTTCGCCGGTTTCGATGCAGATCGCAATCACACCGACGAACGCGCCGTCCTGGTTCTTGACCAGGTCAACGGCGTAGTACTCGTTGAGAAAAGTGGTGCCGGCTTTCAGGTTGCCCTGATAGAGGGTGTGCAGCAGGGCGTGACCGGTACGGTCGGACGCAGCGCAGGTACGCGCGGCCTGGCCACCCTTGCCGAAGTCCTTGGACTGGCCACCGAATGGGCGCTGGTAGATACGACCGGTTTCGGTACGCGAGAACGGCAGGCCCATGTGGTCCAGTTCGAAGACCGCAGCCGGGCCTTCCTGGCACATGTATTCGATAGCGTCCTGGTCACCGATGTAGTCGGAGCCCTTGACGGTATCGTACATATGCCAGCGCCAGTCATCGTTCGGGTCGGCCGAAGCGATGGCGCACGTGATGCCGCCCTGGGCGGATACGGTGTGCGAACGGGTCGGGAAGACCTTGGTGACCACGGCAGTCTTGTGGCCGCCTTGAGCCAGCTGCAGCGCAGCGCGCATACCAGCACCGCCGCCACCGATGATGATGGCGTCGAAGGAAATGGTTGGAATGTTAGCCATGAATCAGATACCCCAGAGAATCTGCACACCCCAGACGAAGTAAGCGAACATCGCAACGCCGCATACCGCCTGGAACAGGAAACGAATCGCCGTCGCCGATTTGCCGAAAGACATCGGTGTCAGGTAGTCAGTGGCAATAGTCCACATGCCGACCCAGGCGTGAGCGCCCAGCGCGACAAGCGCCAGCAGGCTGAAGATTCGCATCGCGTTGTTGGAGAACAGTGCGTGCCACTGGGCGTAGTCGAGCCCAGGGTGCACGGCCAGGTAGCCGATCAGGAAAATGAAATAAGCCGCGAGAACGACCGCAGAAACGCGCTGCGCCATCCAGTCATAGAGGCCCGAACGCGACAGGTTCGTGACATTGGTTACCATACCCAAACTCCCGCCAGAACGATCAGCACCACAGAGATGACGATCACGATTTTCGAGCCCAGCTTGCCGCCTTCCAGCGTCTCGCCAATACCCACGTCCATGATCAGGTGACGAACACCTGCGACGAGGTGATACAGCAGGCCGGACAGCAGGCCCCAGGTCACCAGCTTGGCCAGCGGACTGGTCAGACACGCCTTCACCTCGGCAAAGCCTTCCTCGGAACCCAGCGACTTGCCCAGTGCGTACAGCATGATGGCAAGGCCGAGGAACAGGATGACGCCGGAAATACGATGAAGAATGGACGTGTAGGCTGTGATCGGGAGTTTGATGGTCCTTAGGTCTAGGTTTACAGGTCGTTGGCTTTTCACGGCTTTTTTCACACTGAAGAGCCCCTAGGGAACAGGGCAAAGTTGTTGGTAAGTGTACTGGTCAGGTACCCACCACCGGAGAGAACACGACACCCAGCAGGGCGGGCTGGAAAGCCCCTGGGAGTCGGCTGCCGAGTATAGACAGTTAGGCTGCTTATGACAACGTGAGGGGCTAGCCCGAATAGCGCATTGCCTTTAGTGAACAAAAGGCGTAAATGGCCGGCAATTTCGTGAAAATCATGGGCTTGGAGAGGGTTTCAACCAGCCTTTAGGCAAATTGACATCTGAATTTATCCCTCTATAGTGGTGCGGGCCCTGCGTGGGGGGTCTGACTGATGATTTCAAGCATTAATAGGAGGCCACATGGCTGACAAAAAAGCGCAGTTGGTCATCGAGGGCGCAGCCCCCGTAGAGCTGCCCATTTTAACCGGCACCGTTGGTCCCGATGTCATCGACGTCCGCGGGTTGGGGGCATCCGGTCACTTCACCTTCGACCCGGGCTTCATGGCCACCGCCTCGTGCGAATCCAAGATCACCTACATCGACGGCGACAAGGGCGTACTGCTGCACCGCGGCTACCCCATCGAACAGCTCGCCGAGCAGTCGGACTACCTGGAAACCTGTTACCTGCTGCTTAACGGCGAACTGCCGAACGCCGAGCAGAAGGCCAAGTTCGTCAGCAACGTCAAGAACCACACCATGGTTCACGAACAGCTGAAAACCTTCTTCAACGGCTTCCGCCGCGACGCGCACCCCATGGCCGTCATGTGCGGTGTGGTCGGCGCCCTATCGGCCTTCTACCACGACTCGCTGGACATCAATAACCCCCAGCACCGCGAGATCTCGGCCGTGCGCCTGGTGGCGAAGATGCCGACCCTGGCCGCGATGGTCTACAAGTACTCCATGGGCCAGCCCATGATGTACCCGCGCAACGACCTGTCGTACGCGGAGAACTTCCTGCACATGATGTTCAACACCCCGTGCGAGATCAAACCGATCAGCCCGGTGCTGGCCAAGGCGATGGACCGGATCTTCATCCTCCACGCCGACCACGAGCAGAACGCCTCCACCTCCACCGTGCGCCTGGCAGGCTCCTCGGGCGCCAACCCGTTCGCCTGTATCGCCGCCGGCATCGCAGCGCTGTGGGGCCCTGCCCACGGTGGTGCGAACGAAGCCGTATTGACCATGCTCGATGAAATTGGCGATGTCTCGAACATCGATGCCTTCATCGCCAAGGCCAAGGACAAGAACGATCCGTTCAAGCTGATGGGCTTTGGTCACCGCGTCTACAAGAACCGCGACCCGCGCGCCACCGTAATGAAGCAGACCTGCGACGAAGTGCTGCGCGAACTGGGCATCAAAGACGATCCGCAACTCGAACTGGCCATGCGCCTGGAAGAGATTGCCCTGACCGATCCGTACTTCATCGAGCGCTCGCTGTACCCGAACGTCGACTTCTACTCGGGGATCATCCTCAAGGCGATCGGCATTCCAACCAGCATGTTCACCGTGATCTTCGCCCTGGCCCGCACCGTAGGCTGGATCTCGCACTGGAAAGAAATGCTGTCCGGCCCGTACAAGATCGGGCGCCCTCGCCAGCTGTATACCGGCGAACCGCAGCGTGACCTGACCGCACTGAAAGATCGCAAGTAAACGATCACTGCGCGTCGAACGAAAAGCCCCGGCAACTTGCCGGGGCTTTTCGTTTCTACTGAACGACCCAATCCAACGAAACCCTTCCTGCTGATGTGTCGCCAGCGGACACGAGACGATCCGAGCGCACGTCAGAACGTGCGAACTCACACAGCCTCAGCAGGACAAACTAATGACTATCGAAAAAAGCCTAGCCTTCATCGACCAGCTCCCCGCCCCACGCGTGCGGCGTGACGCACCCACCACCCTCGATACCCCCACAACACCGGGCACAGACGCGAAGGCCGGCGTCATTCAATCACAACTGATCGCCTTCACCTCGGGCCTGGATACGCACTTCAAAGAAGCAGTCAAGTATTCGACGCAGCTTGCGCAACGCGTAGCCGACAGCAAATTCAACCATATACAACAGCGCATGGAATGGTATGAGGCCTACAACGAAGCGCTCAAACATGTGGGCTGGGTAGGCTCCGACAACAAGTTGACCCAATACAAGAATAGCAACCTCGAAATCACCATGGAAAACGTGGCGATTGAACTGGTCAAACTGGCCGCCGGCCCGAACGCCGCCATTATTGCCGACCTGACCAGCGCCACCATCAATGCACTGAAGGGCGACGGCGAAGTGTTGAGCAAGCTGCAGACGTCTTCCAGCTCAGGTGCATCCGGCGCCTTCGACATCTTGCCCACCCTGCAGAAGGGTGACGATGTGGTCATGTACAACCACGCGATGGTGTTTGAACACAGCAAGGATAGCGGGGGCTTCTGGTTCTGGAGCTGGACCTTGAGCCAGGTCAGCCTCAATCACTGCGCCAATGAGTGGACACTCAATTACTCGTTCTACAAAGACGTCGAAAGCAAGATCAAGCAAAAGCTCGGTGGTAGCACGGACAAATTCTTCGACTCGCTGAATTTCTGATGGTTTGACAGGAAGACATCATGGACGACCACCCAAGCGATCTCTATCGAGTAGCCGAGGCGATTGTGTCCGTACCCTGCTCGATCACCGCCATGGACCGACAGGACATACTGGACAGCCTCTTACTGGCACAACTCTACGCCAGCCGGCAACATGACGCGCTCGAGGCCGCCAGCGAATGGGCGACGACGTGCCTGACAAGCCTGAACAACCTTCACTGGGGACTCATCTCGTCTTTTCACAAGGCCAAGACACTCACCGATACCTTCAGCGTCAAGTCGTTGATAGACCACGCCGCCAGTGCAGACGTATTGGACAGCCTATCAACAGAGGCGAGACAGACGATGCATGCCTACACCACGCGACAGCGCGGCGGCCTGTTTCAAGTGAAGCTGGCGATCGTTCGGATCACCGCGCGGGACCGCTTTAACCTGATGAGCCTACTCTTCAACTGCGCACCATCACCTGAGTATGACTGGATCAACCAGCAGCACTATGCGTCGCCACAGGCCCCTGTAGTCGCCAAATTGAACGAAGCAAGCTTCAGCCAGACGGCCGACTATGCCGACGTCAGGATGAAAGTCGTAAAAGCCTTGGGCGCTCAGCGACTGAAGGAGATTCAATTGCTGTAAACCACATGCCTAACGGAACGTCCGCCCCACGCGATGGGGCGGATTTCTCTTCGATCAGCGCGCTTCAGCCCGCTCGCGCAACGCCTTGAGCGTATTGAACGGCGCCTCGACCACGAACTTGTTGGCCAACCATGACGGCACGCTGCCGCCCGGCTCCGTGTGCACCTGATAGGTCACCTCGGTACTGTCACCCTTGGGCACCAGCTTCCAGAAGCCCTCCACCTGGGCGACTCGCACGAAGCCCTTCTCTTCAGGCAGGTACTTGGGCTCACCTTCGAGTTTGCGCATCAGGCTGCCGTCCGCTTCCTGCACGGTGGTCACATGAAGGATCGAGTCACGCGGCGTCACCGGCCACGGCGTATTGAACTGCGTATAGGTCCAGCTCTGGTCGCCCTCATGCTTGAGCAGCTTTTGTGACTTGCATTCATGCACCCACGCGCAAGAGCTCGCCACATCCTCCTGCAGCGCCTTGATCTTGGCCAATGGCGCCTTGATGACGGTGACCCCACGATAGGCCTTGTACTTCGAGCCAGCCACTTCGCTGAGGGACACCTGAATGCCCTCCTCGTCCTTGGCCACTTGCCAGTTCTCCGCCCAGGCTACCGGCGCCAGGAGAACGCCCATGCCACACAGCAAAACAACGCGCTTGATCGATCTCATCATCTTGTTCCTTTTGTCGAAGAGCCCAATGTCACGCCGCCGTCATTCGCTCCAGCCAGCCGATGATCCTGATCGCCTCGTCGCGATCACTCCCACAGATGTCCACCTCAGCCTTGAATCCGGCACAGACTTTCGGCCGCTCGGGCTTGCCAAACAAAGCACAGAGGTTATCCAAGGACAAATGCAAGCAGCGCTCGCCTGCCGGCTTGCCATGCGGCATTCCGGGTATCGACGAACTGATGGACGGGGCGATGCAGCAAGCACCGCAGCCCTCACGGCATTTCATGACAACTGCACTCCTGGAGCAGAACGGGACGGACATCCCTGGATACTAACCGCTCAAACATACGTTTGAAATTGCCGACTCGATGAAATCCGCCGTGACTCGACAGTCAGTTACGGAATTCGAATTCGATGGCAGCGCCCTCCACGTCACGACGGCTGTCGTTACGCAACTGAAGCTGCATCTCATTACTGATCAGCCTGCCATTGAGCTGGAACGGGCTGTCATCACCGGCAGACTTGTCGGGGAACATGGCCGGCAACAACGTCTTTCGGGGTGCAGGCGTGGCACCTACAGCCGGCTTGAGATTTCTCACCATATCGCTCGGCAAACTGAGGTCGAGCTTAGGATTGGGCAGCGGCTGGGTGGCAGCCTTACCGACGGACTTGCTCTTGGCCGCCTTGCGCTTGGCCTTGGCTGCCGATTTGCTCGGCGTCTTCGCCGGCTTCTTCGCGACCGGCTTGGCAGCCTGCTTGACTGCAGGCTTGGCAGCGGCACCACCCGTCTTAGCCGACGCGGCCTCACTCGCAGCTGGCGCCTGCGCAGCATGCACCGCAGTGCCGGGCAACAAGGGGCACGCTAGACACAACAGCAGTGCAGAAAGACGGAAGGCATTCATAGCGATCGAAGGCATGGCATCAAAATGCCTATGCTCCCCGTTAAACGCGCATATGACAAGCTAGAAAATGGCCATAGACGATTCTCGACACAACTGCTGGGCCAACAGCCCCAACGTCATGACTGCACGCTCGGCTTCCCTGTTCCAGGGAATCCCGCAGTTCAAGCGAATGCAGTGGTTGAACTGCTCGGTGTTGCTGAAGATGAGCCCGGGCGCGATGCTGATGCCCTGCTCCAGCGCCCGCACATGCAGCTCCTGGGTATTGACCCGCCCCGGAAGACTGACCCACAGAATGAATCCGCCCGTGGGCCGAGTCATCTGTGTGCCCTCGGGGAAATGCTGCTGTACCGCCAACTGATAGGCGCTGAGGTTCTTGCGGTATTCCTGGCGGATGAAGCGTAGGTGGCGGTCGTAACCACCATTTTCCAGGTAGGCCGCCACGCCCATCTGCGTGACACTGCAGGCCGAATGGGTGGTGAAGGTCTGCAGTCGCTGGATTTCATCCTGATAGCGTCCCGGAATCATCCAGCCGACGCGCACACCGGGCGATAGCGTCTTGGAAAAGCTCGAGCAGTAGATCACCCGATCCAGTCGGTCAAAGGCCTTGAGGGCCTTGGTCCGGCCCTGTTCGAACATCAGCTCACCATAGATATCGTCTTCGACGATCTGAATATCGAAGTCCGAAGCCAGGCGCAACAACTGCTTTTGACGCTCCTCGGGCATGGTGCCGCCCAGCGGGTTGCTCAGGCGTGGCGTGAGCACCAGCGCCTTGATCGACCACTGGTTGGCGGCCAGTTGCAAGGCCTCCAGACTGATGCCGGTGGACGGGTCACTGGGGATCTCGATGACCTTCAGACCCAGCAGGTCAGCCAATTGCAGCAGGCCGTAATAGGTCGGCGATTCAGCAGCGATCAGGTCGCCGGGACGGGTCAATACGCGCAGCGACATCTGCAGCGCATCCACGCAGCCATGGGTGACGATGACCTCGCGCGGGTCGACCAGCACCCCGGCATCGCGCATACGGATGGCGATCTGCCGACGCAGCGGCTCGAACCCTGGGCTGAACATATAGCTGAAGGCGCGCGGGCTGTGGAAGCGAGTGACCTTGGCGATCTGCTGATGCAGTGCGCGCACGGGCAGGTAGTCCACGTGAGGAACCGCTGCGCCGAAGGGAAACACGCCGTCGCGGCGCGCTTCGGTCAACACCTGCTGGATGATACTGGCCCGCGTGACCAGCCCTGGACGCTCGACCCGCGCGATGTCGGGGGTCGGCGCAGTCAAGGCGGGCGTCTGGTGGACGTAATAGCCGGACTGCGGCCGGGCGCGAATCAGCCCTTGGTCCTCGAGATTGGCATAGGCCTGCAACACCGTGGCGTGACTGACGTTGAGCTGTGCGCTCATCTTGCGCACCGACGGCACTCGCTCACCTGGCTGGTAGACACCGCGACGGATGTCCTCGGCCAGTTGCTGGGCGATGCGCTGGTACAACAGCAGATTGGTCATGGTGATTCTCGAGACGCGGACAGATTCGTTGTTTTTGTGCCACTCACAGTCCAGACAGAATACCGGAACAGTTGCAAAGTGTACTGGGACAGATCAGAGGATAGTCGCCGTTACAGTTGCGTGATAGCCAAAACAACCCATCGCCGCGTCAACCGCCTCAGCGTGGCGGTGCAAGCCTGCCCTTGTCGTCGGAAAAGACAATCTCGACCCGGCGATTCTGCGCCCTGCCCCGCTCCGACGCATTGACCTCGACCGGATATTGATCGCCATAGCCCTGGACCTCGATGCGCTTCTCATCGATGCCCAGGTCAACCAGCATGTCCGCCACCGACTGGGCGCGATCGCGCGACAGCTTCAGGTTGTCTTCCGGCGTTCCGGTGCTGTCGGTATAACCCTCGATGCGCACCACGCGTCGCGGGTTGAGCTGGAGGAACTGCACCAGCTTGAGCACGGTGCGGCTGGCCGAACTCTTCAACTGCGCTTCGCCGGTGTCGAACAGCACGTCCGACAGGGTCATGACCAGACCGCGCTCGCCCTGCTCGGAGGCCAGTGCGGCGATCTGCGATTCGACCCATTTACCCTGCTGCTGAACACTGTCCAGTTTCGCCTCGCGCAACGCCAGTTGCAGACGCTGACGCTCCAAATCGAGTTTGGCCAGACGCTCCTGATTCAGCGCCAGGTTGGCATGCTCGCGGGCGATCTCGCTGTAGCGCTGGCTGAGATAAGCGTAATGGCGCACGTCACTGCCGGTGCCCACATAACCTGCCAGGCGCTCGGCCCGCGCCAGCGATTCACCGGCGCGAATCACATCGCGCGGCGCACTGCGCAGTACATCGGAGTCATCCTTGACCTTCTGCAAGGCGGTGGACGCATCGACCAACGCGGACTCACTGCGCTGGCTCGCGCAGCCCTGGAGGCCGACAAACGCCAGTAATACCAAGGTGGCAAAAGGCTTGAGGTTGCCATTCATGGCTGCACCTCCAGTTGTTTGCGCAGGCGCTTGACGCGCGCGTCAACCACCTTCAATTGCTCGGCGCTCTTTTCCGTCAGCACCTGGGCTTCGGCCAGGCGCGCATCCAGCTCGGCCTGTTCGGCGCGCATGCGAGCGTCGCGAAAGTCCTGGCTGGTCATGTTGGATCTGGCCCGCGCCAGCTTGTCTTCCGCCAGCTTGAAGGTGTCGACCTGGTCGGTAGCGCCAACCGCCCTGGCCTGCTCAAGGGCTTGTTCGGACAGGCGCATCTGCTCATTGGGGGCCGGGTCATTGGCACAACCGGCGAGGCCGACGACGGCCAGGGCCAGGATCAGGGGTTGGGTTCTCACGCAATCTTCCTACTGTTTGGGGGCGTCAGCGGTCATCTGCATCTGCGCCTTCCAGCGCTCCACGTTCTGTTGCAGCACCGCCTCGGAGGCACCAGAGACCGGCAATTCTGTCAGCTTTTTCGCCAATTGCCCACGCAACCAGGCGTCATTGCAGGCCGAGTTGTGGGACACGGCCAAGTACAGCCCAGGCCGGTCCACCACCAGGTCCCGAGCGATGAGGTCACTGCCCAACCCCAGACTCTGGATCATGGCCATGCCCGAATAGCGCCCGGCCAGCACGTAATCCACTTGGCCCAACACCAGCTTCTGCAAGGCTTGAGTCAGGTTCTGCGAGGGCACCAGCTTGAGCTGAGCCTTGGCGAAGGCCTCGAAGGCCGGGGTCAGCCGAGCCTTCTCCGACACGCTACCCTGGTAGCGGGCAAGGTCAGCTGGGCCGTCCAGCGTCACGGTTGCGTCATGACGGGTCCAGACCAGGTATTCGTTGAGTTGCAGTGGCGGATGAATGTAGTCCAGTGCGGTCAGCTGAGCGACCTGCATGGGCGTATCCAGCAGCACGTCCATGCGCCCGCTGCGAACCTCTTCGAGCGCCTGATCCCGGCGTCCGGCGCTCAGTACTTCGACCTTCACGCCAAGCTCGCCTGCCACCTGGCGCAACAGGTCGACGTTGGCGCCGATCAAATGCCTGGGGTCTTTCGGGTCTTGCCAGGAGTAAGGCGGCGCGTCCGGGCTACCGGTCGCCACCAGCTTCTCGCATTTGCCAGCCGCCATCGCCTGCGAAGCCGTCACGGCCATCATGCACATCAGCCAGCGGCCGGATTTGCCCAACTTCATTGCCCTCTCCTTGACCACACCGCACGGACCCACCATGAAAAAAGCCCGACCCTCAAGGCGAGGGCCGGGCTTCTTTATAAGTGAAGCGTCTGGATCAGACCAGCTTTTCCAGCTCCGGCACCGCCTCGAAGAGGTCGGCGACCAGACCGTAGTCGGCCACTTGGAAGATCGGTGCCTCCTCGTCCTTGTTGATGGCGACGATCACCTTGGAGTCTTTCATCCCCGCCAGGTGCTGGATCGCGCCGGAGATACCGACGGCGATGTACAACTGCGGTGCGACGATCTTGCCGGTCTGACCGACCTGCATGTCGTTGGGCACAAAGCCCGCATCCACTGCAGCGCGCGACGCGCCGACCGCGGCACCGAGCTTGTCGGCCAGGGTATACAGATGCTTGAAGTTGTCACCATTGCCCATGCCACGACCGCCGGAGACGACGATCTTGGCGGCAGTCAGCTCCGGACGGTCGGATTTGGCCAACTCCTCGCCCACGAACGACGACTTGCCTGCATCGTGAGCGGCCGCGACCGCCTCCACAGCCGCCGAACCACCTTCTGCGGCCACGGCATCGAAGCCGGTGGTGCGCACGGTGATGACCTTGACCGCAGCGCTCGATTGCACGGTGGCGATGGCGTTACCCGCGTAGATCGGGCGCTTGAAGGTATCGGCGGACTCGACCGCGATGATCTCGGAGATCTGGTCGACGTCCAGCAGTGCAGCGACGCGCGGCAGGATGTTCTTGCCATTGGTGGTGGCCGGGGCCAGCACGTGGGTGTAGCCGCTGGCCAGTTCCTGGATCAGGGGCGCGACGTTTTCTGGCAAGGCGTGGGCGTAGGCGGCATTGTCGGCCACCAGGACCTTGGCCACGCCAGCGATCTTGGCAGCAGCTTCGGCAATGCCGGCCACATTCTGACCTGCGACCAGCACGTGCACATCGCCACCGATCTTGGCCGCAGCAGCGACCGTGTTCAGGGTGGCAGGCGCCAGTGCGGCGTTTTCGTGTTCAGCGACAACCAGGATAGTCATTTCAGATTACCTTCGCTTCGTTCTTCAGCTTCTCGACCAGTTCGGCCACCGACTTGACCTTGACGCCTGCACTGCGGGCAGCCGGGGCTTCGACCTTGATGGTCTTGGTGGTGGAGGCAGTGGATACGCCCAGCGCGTCCGGCGTGACGGTCTCCAGCGGCTTCTTCTTGGCCTTCATGATATTGGGCAGCGACGCGTAGCGTGGCTCATTCAGACGCAGGTCGGTGGTGACGATCGCCGGGAGCGCCAGCGCGACGGTCTGCAGACCGCCATCGATCTCGCGGGTGACGTTGAGCTTGTCGCCAGCCACTTCGACCTTGGAGGCGAAGGTGCCCTGGGCGTAGCCCGTCAGCGCAGCGAGCATCTGACCGGTCTGATTGTTGTCGCTGTCGATTGCCTGTTTGCCAAGGATGACCAGTTGCGGCTGTTCCTTGTCGACGATGGCCTTGAGCGCCTTGGCAACGGCCAGAGAGTTGAGCTCTTCGCCGGTCTCGACCAGGATGGCGCGATCAGCGCCCAGGGCCAGGGCAGTACGCAGTTGCTCCTGGGCGGCGGTCGGCCCGACGGCGACGGCGACGATCTCGGTCGCTACGCCCTTCTCTTTCAGACGCACGGCTTCTTCAACGGCGATTTCGCAGAAGGGGTTCATGGACATCTTGACGTTTGCAAGGTCGACGCCGGAGTTGTCCGCTTTGACGCGAACCTTGACGTTGTAGTCGACCACTCGTTTGACAGCTACAAGAACCTTCATGGATTCCTCGTTACTCTCCGGTGAAAAGAATGTCGCCTGGGGCGTGCCCGGCGAATGCGCGTGGGTACAAGGACACCTCTGAAAACGTTCCGAGGGCGAGGAAATTTGCCGTGACTGCTGAGTCTCGTGGCGACCCGGAAGGCAAAACCCTCGGGTCATTTCCTGTCGTGCCGTGTAGACTTCACTACACGACGGGTTTTGGCCGGAAAACCCTGCTCCACGCCTGGCTTTTAGAGGTGCACCTGCGCCCGACGATCAGCCTACGGCGAGCGTAAAACCGCTCGTATCTTGACCGTAACACCCAATCGGGTCAATACGGCAAATCGGCCAGCCTCCAGCCGCACACCTGTGATTTTACTGGGCTGCGGCATATTCAAACAAACGTTTGTATTGGACCCGCCAAGTGGTGTAGATATAATGCGCGGCCAAGACAATACGGTGTAGTCCGCCTCTGGCACGGCTACCGCTGCCCCCACCGTGAGCGGGCATTCGAGACACCCATAAGACAAAGCAAACGCGACGAGCCTTGAGTAGGAGAGAACCTGTGGAACGCGAATACATGGAATTCGACGTGGTCATCGTCGGCGCAGGTCCGGCGGGCCTGTCCGCCGCCTGCCGCCTGAAGCAGAAGGCCGCCGAAGCCGGTAACGAGATCAGCGTCTGCGTGGTCGAGAAAGGCTCCGAAGTGGGCGCCCACATCCTCTCTGGCGCGGTGTTCGAGCCCCGCGCGCTGAATGAGTTGTTCCCCGACTGGAAAGCCCTCGGCGCGCCGCTGAACACCGAAGTCAAACGCGACGACATCTATGTGCTCAAAGACGCGGGCAGCTCGGTCAAGGTGCCCGACCTGTTCGTGCCCAAGACCATGCACAACCAGGGCAACTACATCATCTCGCTGGGCAACCTGTGCCGCTGGCTGGCGCAACAGGCCGAAAACCTCGGCGTGGAAATCTATCCAGGCTTCGCCGCCCAGGAAGCGCTGTTCGACGACGCCGGTGTGGTGCGCGGCATCGTCACGGGCGATCTGGGCGTGGACCGTGAGGGCAACCCCAAGGAAGGCCTGTATACGCCGGGCATGGAACTGCGCGCCAAGTACACCCTGTTCGCCGAGGGCTGCCGCGGACACATCGGCAAGCAACTGATCAAGCGTTTCAACCTGGACAGCGAAGCCGATGTGCAGCACTACGGCATCGGCATCAAGGAAATCTGGGAGATCGACCCGAGCAAGCACGAGCAGGGGCTGGTGGTGCACACTGCCGGCTGGCCGCTGGACGTGGTCAGCGCCGAAAACACCGGCGGCTCTTTCCTCTATCACCTGGAGAACAACCAGGTGGTGGTCGGGCTGATCGTCGACCTCTCCTACGCCAACCCCTACCTGTCGCCGTTCGACGAATTCCAGCGCCTGAAACACCATCCGGTGATCAGCCAATACCTCGAAGGCGGCAAACGCATCAGCTACGGCGCGCGCGCCATCTGCAAAGGCGGCCTGAACTCGCTGCCCAAGATGGTGTTCAACGGCGGTGCGCTGATCGGCTGCGACCTTGGCACGCTGAACTTCGCCAAGATCAAGGGCAGCCACACCGCGATGAAGTCCGGCATGCTCGCCGCCGACGCGGTGGCCGAAGCCCTGCTGGCCGGCCGCGAAGGCGGCGACACCCTCGATCGCTATGTCGAGACGTTCAAGGCCAGCTGGCTGTATGAGGAACTGTACGCCAGCCGTAACTTCGGCCCGGCCATGCACAAGTTCGGCCCGCTGTTCGGCGCGGCGTTCAACTACATCGATCAGAACTGGTTCGCTGGCAAGCTGCCGTTCACCTTGCGCGATACCAAGCCGGACTACGCTTGCATGAAACTTGCGGCCGACTCCACCCGCATCGACTATCCGAAACCCGACGGCAAACTCAGCTTCGACAAACTCAGCTCGGTCTTCCTCTCCAGCACCAACCATGAAGAGGAACAACCCTGCCACCTGAAACTCACCGATCCAAATGTGCCGATCGCCACCAACCTGCCACTGTACGACGAGCCCGCCCAGCGCTATTGCCCGGCAGGCGTGTACGAGGTGGTCACCCAGGAAGACGGCAGCAAGCGCTTCCAGATCAACGCGCAGAACTGCGTGCACTGCAAGACTTGCGACATCAAGGATCCGTCACAGAACATCACCTGGGTCACCCCCGAAGGTGCTGGCGGGCCGAACTACCCCAACATGTAAATTCGCCTCCAAGCAAAAGCCCCCAGACAGCGATGTCTGGGGGCTTTTACTTGGAGCGCTGAAAAGTCTTGCGCAACAGACCGACATTCAGGACAGTACGACCGCTTCCTGCTCGACCATCGCCCAACCACCCCGCCCATCCAGCTCCAGACGGTGGCTGTGAAAGCTCGCCAAGGTACTGCGGTGACCGACGCTGACCAGCAGTGTTTCCGGCATCTCGCGACGCAGCATCGAGTACAGGGCATGTTCGAGCCCCTCGTCCATCGCCGAGGTGGACTCATCGAGAAACACCACGTGCGGCTGATTGAACAACACCCGCGCGAAGGCCAGACGTTGCTGCTCACCGATCGACAGAATGCGCGACCACTCTCGGCTTTCCTCCAGCCGCTCGGCCAGATGCGCCAGGCTCACATGACGCAGCACCTGCTGCATTTTCGCGTCCTGCTCCGGGCTCGAGGGCGCTGGATAGGCGATGGCAGCGCGCAGATCGCCGAGCGGCAGATACGGTCGCTGCGACAAGAACAGTGCCAAGTGCCCAAGCGGCCGTCCGACCTGACCTTCGGCATAGGGCCAGAGGCCAGCCAGCGCTCGCAGCAGCGTGGTCTTGCCGCTGCCCGATGGGCCCTTGATCAGCAGCGCCTGTCCAGCCTGCAGGTGCAGGTCAAGGTCGGCGATCAAGCGCTGCCCATCAGGGCGACACACCTGCAACCCTTCGATGGCCAACGCACGCGACAACTCGCGAGTCGTGAGTTGCGGCAACGCTACGGCCTGGCGGTTGGCATCGACGAAGCCGGTGAGACGGTCCAGGGTGGCGCGGTAGCTGGCAAAGGTATCGTAGGACTCACGGAAGAACGACAGCGAATCCTGGACCTGTCCGAACGCCTGCGCGGTCTGCATCACATCGCCGAGCTTGATGGCCCCACTGAAGAAACGTGGGGCCTGGAGGATGAACGGAAACACCACCGCCACTTGCCCGACGCCGAGGTTGAAACCATTGAACTTCAGCGTCCGCCAGACCAAGGCCCAGACATTGCCGATGAGTGCGAAGAAGCGACCCAGCAGGGTTCCGCGCTCGACCTGGGCACCTTGATAAAAGGCCACGTTCTCGGCGTTTTCACGCAGGCGCATCAGTGCATAACGAAAGTTCGCCGTGAGTTTCTCGTTGAGAAAGTTCAGCCGGATCAATGGCTGGCCAAGACGGAAGGCGATCCAGGTGGCAATCAGCACATAGAGGTAGACCGCGAACACCATCGCCCGCGGCACCTCGACACCCGCGACCGCAAGCGGTGCCGACAGCCCCCAGAGAATGCTGGTGAACGCCACCAGGGATACCAGCGCGCCGACCGCCCCCAGCGCCAGCGACACCGAGCCGGATACGAAGGCACTGATGTCCAGCTCGATACGCTGGTCCGGGTTATCCACGGATTGCTCGAGGAACTGCCCACGATAGTAGGCATCCCCCTGCATCCAGTCGGCCGTCAGGCGTTCGGTCAGCCAGACGCGCCAGTGGATGTTGAACGATTGCGTGACGTAGTAGCTGAACAGCGCGCGTGCCACATGAATGCTCGCCAGCACGGCGAATACGCCCAGCAAGTACCAGAAGGCGCTCTGATCCAGGCTCTGCAAAGCGTCGTAGAAGCCGTTGTACCAGAACGAGAACAGCACGTTCATGCGCACCGCAAACAGCGTCAGCAACAGCAACAGCGCGAACATCGACAATGGCCGCCAACTGCGCCTGAAATTGAAGTAAGCACCCGCCAATTGCCAGAACTGCTGGCCCCAGCGGGTAAAACGCACCGCCAGCACAGCGGCGCCAATGAACGCGACGACAGTGATCGAAAAGGCGAATGCCAGCCAGCTCAGGCTCTGTTGCAGGGCCTGGTGCCAGTTCATGTCCATAGGAAAAGTCCGCGGCGAGAATTTACCCGAGCCTAGCACCGGGCGCGCCGAGGGAAGATGACGGAGGTTTCATGTTCGAGGGGAGCCGCCCTGTCAGCGATCAGGGCGGCTCTGTACCGACTAGCTCAACGCTTCGCGCACTTTCGAATCCAGCCCCTCCCCCGCATGGGCCTCGATCCACTCACTCAACTGGCGACGCATCGCCGGGGTCCAGAAGCTCTGCAGGTGCTGCCTCACCCCCTGCACGGCCAAGGTGCGATCCGGCTCACTGTCGAAGTAGTGGGCGATCTGGTTGGCCATCTTGACCAGGCTGTCATTGCTCATCGACGCACCTCGGCTTTCTCCTGCCCCTCGGCCTGACGCCGCTCCTTGAGCAGGCGCTGTTGTTCGTCACTGAAATGCTGGTAGCGCTTCTGCCACTCCGACGGCTGGAACACGCGCACCACCTCGACCGCAGTGACCTTGTACTCCGGACAGTTGGTCGCCCAGTCGGAGTTGTCGGTGGTGATCACGTTGGCGCCGGACTCGGGGAAGTGGAAGGTGGTGTAGACCACCCCCGGTGCGACCCGCGCACTCACCCGAGCGCGCAGGACACTCTGGCCGGCACGGCTGCCCACGCCCACCCAGTCGCCGTCACTGATGCCACGGCTTTCCGCATCGCTGGCGTGGATTTCCAGGCGGTCCTCGTCATGCCAGGCGACGTTGTGGGTACGCCGAGTCTGCGCCCCGACGTTGTACTGGCTGAGAATACGGCCGGTGGTCAGCAACAGCGGATAGCGCGCGTTGACCTTTTCGTCGGTCGGTACGTAGCCGGTGAGCATGAAGCGGCCCTTGCCACGCACGAACTGATCGATGTGCATGGTCGCCGTGCCCTCGGGCGCCGCGTCGTTGCAGGGCCACTGCAGGCTGCCGCGGCGCTCGATCTCGGCGTAGCTGACGCCATGGAAGCTGGGCGTCAGACGGGCGATTTCATCCATGATCTCGGAAGGATGACGGTAGTCCATGCGATAACCCAAGGCGTTGGCCAGGGCCACGGTGGCTTCCCAGTCGGCCTTGCCGGCCATCGGCTCCATCACTTTGCGCACCCGTGAGATGCGGCGCTCGGCGTTGGTGAAGGTGCCGTCCTTTTCCAGGAACGAACTGCCCGGCAGGAATACATGGGCGAACTTGGCGGTTTCGTTGAGGAAGATGTCCTGCACCACCACGCACTCCATGGCCATCAGGGCGGCAGTGACGTGCTGGGTGTTCGGGTCGCTCTGGGCGATGTCCTCGCCCTGGCAGTACAGCGCCTTGAAGCTGCCATCGAGCGCGGCTTCGAACATGTTGGGGATGCGCAGGCCCGGATCGGGCTGCAGGGTCACGCCCCAGGCCTGCTCGAACTCGGCGCGCACGGTCTCGTTGGAGATGTGCCGATAGCCCGGCAGCTCGTGGGGGAACGAGCCCATGTCGCAGGAGCCTTGCACGTTGTTCTGGCCGCGCAGCGGGTTGACCCCGACGCCTTCGCGGCCGATGTTGCCGGTGGCCATCGCCAGATTGGCGATGCCCATCACGGCGGTGCTGCCCTGGCTGTGCTCGGTGACCCCAAGGCCGTAGTAGATCGCCGCGTTACCGGCTTCGGCGTACAACCGGGCCGCCGCGCGGATCTGCTCGGCGGGCACACCGCAGACCGGGCCCAGCACTTCGGGCGCGTTCTCCGGCAAGCCGACGAATTCGCGCCAGCGAGCGAAGTCCGCGCCTTCGCAGCGCGCCTCGATGAACGCCTGATCGAGCAGGCCTTCGCTGACCAAGGTGTGGGCCAAGGCGTTGAGCATGGCCACGTTGGTGCCTGGACGCAGTTGCAGGTGCAACTCGGCGCGGGCATGGGGCGAATCGACCAGGTCGATGCGGCGTGGATCGATGACGATCAACTTGGCGCCCTGGCGCAGCCGACGCTTGAGCTGGGAGCCGAACACCGGGTGGGCATCGGTAGGGTTGGCACCGATCACCAGGATCACGTCCGCTTGCATCACCGAATCGAAGCTCTGGGTACCGGCCGACTCGCCCAGGGTCTGCTTCAGGCCATAGCCGGTCGGCGAATGGCAGACCCGAGCGCAGGTGTCGACGTTGTTATTGCCGAAGGCAGCACGCACCAGTTTCTGCACCAGGTACGCTTCCTCGTTGGTGCAACGGCTGGAGGTGATGCCGCCAATCGAATCGCGCCCATACTTGAGCTGGATGCGCCGGAACTCGCTGGCCGCGTAGCTCAGCGCTTCCTCCCAGCTGACTTCCTGCCAGGGATCTTCCAGGCGCTTGCGAATCATTGGCTGGGTGATACGGTCCGGATGGGTGGCGTAGCCCCAGGCGAAACGACCCTTGACGCAGGCGTGGCCGTGGTTGGCGCCGCCATTCTTGTCCGGCACCATGCGCACCAACTGATCGCCCTTCATTTCCGCCCGGAATGAGCAGCCGACGCCGCAATACGCGCAGGTGGTGATCACCGCGCGCTCCGGCTGACCGATCTGCACCAGGCTCTTTTCGGTCAGCGTCGCGGTCGGGCAGGCCTGGACGCAGGCACCGCACGACACGCACTCCGAAGACAGGAAGTTGTCGCCACCGGCCGCCGCCACCCGCGATTCGAAGCCACGGCCGCTGATGGTCAGCGCGAAGGTGCCTTGAATGTCTTCACAGGCGCGCACGCAGCGGCTGCAGACGATGCACTTGCTCGGCTCGTAGTCGAAGTAAGGGTTGGAAACGTCCTTCGCCTCGGTCAGGTGATTGGCGCCCTCATAGCCATAACGCACCTCGCGCAGGCCCACCTGGCCGGCGACGGTCTGCAGCTCGCAGTTGCCGTTGGCCGAACAGGTCAGGCAGTCCAGCGGGTGATCGGAGATGTACAGCTCCATGACATTGCGCCGCAGGTCGGCCAGGCGCGGGGTCTGGGTGCGCACCACCATGCCGTCGCTGACCGGCGTGGTGCACGAAGCCGGATAGCCGCGCATGCCGTCGATCTCGACCATGCACATGCGGCACGAGCCGAAGGCTTCCAGGGTATCGGTGGCGCACAGTTTGGGAATGCTGGTGCCCAACAGCGCCGCCGCGCGCATCACCGACGTACCGGCCGGCACGCTGATGGCACGGCCGTCGATGTTCAGGCTGACCTGCACCTCGCTGTCACGGGCAGGCGTGCCCAGGTCCATGTCGCTGTTGGCGGGGTCGAAGTAGTTGATCATTGCGCGGCCTCCGGGCTGGCCAGACCGAAATCGGCAGGAAAATGCTTGAGGGCGCTGGCGACGGGATAGGCGGTCATGCCGCCCATGGCGCACAGCGAGCCGTATTGCAGGGTGTCGCACAGGTCACGCAGCAGGTGCGCCTGGTCTTCACGGGCCGCCGAATCGCTGCTGGCGATCAACCGGTCGACCACTTCCATGCCGCGGGTCGAACCAATCCGGCACGGGGTGCACTTGCCGCAGGATTCCTCGGCGCAGAACTGCAGGGCGAAGCGCGCCATGCTGGCCATGTTCAGGGTGTCGTCGGCTACCACCACGCCGCCGTGGCCGATCATCGCTCCCATGGCAGCGAAGGCCTCGTAGTCCAGCGGCGTATCGAACTGCGACGGCGGCACCCAGGCGCCCAGCGGCCCACCGATCTGCGCGGCTTTCAACGGTCGGCCGCTGGCGGTGCCGCCGCCGTAGCCCTCGACCAGCTCGCGCAGGGTCAGGCCGAAGGCGCGCTCCACCAAACCGCCATGACGGACGTTGCCCGCCAGTTGGAAGGGCAAGGTACCCAGCGAACGGCCCATGCCAAAGTCGCGGTAGAACGCCGCGCCCTTGGCCAGGATGATCGGCACCGAAGCCAGGGTGAGCACGTTATGCACCAACGTTGGCTGGCCGAACAAGCCCTCCAGTGCCGGCAACGGCGGCTTGGCGCGAACGATGCCACGCTTGCCCTCGATCGACTCCAGCAGCGCGGTCTCTTCACCGCAGATATAGGCACCAGCACCGACCCGTACCTCCAGCTCGAAGGCCACGCCGCTGCCGTTGACGTCCAGGTACCCCGCCTCGCGGGCCAGGATCACGGCCTCGTTGAGCGCAGCGATGGCATCCGGGTACTCCGAGCGCACGTAGATATAGCCCTTGCTGGCACCGACGGCCAGGCCCGCGATGATCATGCCTTCGATCAGCAGGAAGGGGTCGCCTTCCATCAGCATGCGGTCGGCGAAGGTGCCCGAGTCGCCCTCGTCGGCGTTGCAGACGATGTATTTCTGCGCCGCCGGCGCCTGGCGCACGGTGCGCCACTTGATGCCGGCCGGAAACGCCGCCCCGCCCCTCCCCCGCAGCCCCGAGTCGAGCACGGCGGCGACCACCGCGTCACCGTCCAGCAACGCCGCTTGGCGCAGGCCCTCGAAACCGCCATGGGCCGTGTAGTCGTCCAGCGACAACGGCCGGGTGATGCCGGCGCGGGCGAACAGCAGGCGTTGCTGGGTCTTCAGGTAAGGGATCTGCTCGACCGGGCCGAGCGCCAGCGCATGGGTGGCGTCGCCGGTCAACGCGTCCAGCAGGCCTGGCACGTCCTCGGCACCTATCGGTCCGAAGCCCAGGCGGCCTTGCGGGCTGTCCACCTCCAGCAGCGGCTCCAGCCAGTACAAGCCACGCGAACTGGTGCGGCGGATCTGCAGCGGCAGTTGCCGGCGTGCCGCTTCGCTCTCCAGGGCCTCGGCCACCTGGTCGGCGCCCACGGCGCGGGCCAGCGAATCACAGGGAAGGTGCAAGGTGATCATGCGCCTGCCTCCGTCATGCAGCCCTGGACCAGCGCGCGCAGGCGCTCAGGGGTGAGTCGGGCGTGCACCTGACCGTCCAGCTCCAGCGCCGGTGAACAGGCGCAGGCACCCAGGCAGTACACCGGGCGCAGGCTAAGCGCGCCATCGGCACTGGTGCCGTGGTCGTCCAGACCGAGCTGCTCGCGCAACTGTGCGGCCAGGGCCTCGGCGCCCCGGCTCTGGCACGACTCGGCGCGGCACAGGCGCAAGGTGTGGCGCGCCGGCGGCGAGGTGCGGAAATCGTGGTAGAAGCTGATCACCCCGCGCACCTCGGCCAGACTGAGGTTCAAGGCGTGGGCGATCTCGGGAACGGCGGCGTCGGGCACGTAGCCCAAACCGTGCTGGATGGCATGGAGGATCGGCAGCAACGCGCCCGGCACCTCCTTGTGGCTGTCCAGTACGCGGTGAATCAAGGGCAGGTCAAGCGTCTCATCAGGCATGCAGCGGACCTCGGCAACCCGGCGTCGTCGCTCCATGCAGACGGACGTCCGGCGGTGTTCTGCTGTGGCGTGCCGGGCCTGTCACGGTCACAGGATCACGGCCGCCCTCCTCGTCCGTGCCGGTGCGTCTGTGCGCACCTGGTCTGCGGACATCCTGATAAGCATGGCACCGATAAGGCGAACAGGTTGCGCGCAAACGACGGAGCACGTCTTGAAAGCGACATGCGGGTATCCGACATTCGGGTTCCGACATGCGGGTAGCCGACATGCGGGTAGCCGACGTGCGGGTATCAGATGGTCAAGTTGTCGAGGTAGCGCTCAGTCCAGCACCACGTGGGGCACGAAACGCGAACTGTCCTTGGTGATCAAGGTATCGTCCTCGCGGATGCCGATGCCGGACGCCCGGTCACCGATGACCCATGAGCCGATCAGCGTGTAGCTGTCGCCGAACCTGGGCAGCGGCGCAAAGCGCTGGAGAATGTAGGGCGCATCATCGTAAGGACCGTCCTCGAACACCCGCTGATCGTCATCGGTGCGGATATCGACGTTCGCCCCTTCGCGGGAGAAGTACGGCTTGCGCACCCAGCCCTTGGGTACTGGTTGCAGAGGGTCTGGGTCCAGATAGGCTGGTAGCAGGTTCGGGTGCCCCGGATGCCACTCCCACAACAGCGGCAGCAGGCCCTTGTTGGACAGCAGCGACTTCCACGCCGGCTCCACGAACTGCGTGCCACTGGCCTGGATCGCCGGACCGAAAGGCTCATGGAAGATGTGCTCCCAGGCATGCAGCTTGAACAGGCGCGCGATCGGCTCGCCACGCAGATCGACGAAACGCCCACGCGCGTCCAGGCCGATGTCCTGCAGATCGATGTGCCGCGTGGCGATGCCCGCATGTTCGGCCATGCGCCGCAGAAAATCGGTGGTGCCCCGGTCTTCCACGGATTCGGCGATGGTCGAGAAATGGAAGATGCCCTGGCGGTCGAAGGTCGAGAACGCCTGCACCAAGTCTTCGGCGATGCGGTTGAACTGGGTGGCGTGCGGCGCCAGCACCCCGCGCTGGATCTGCTCCTCCAGCCAGATCAACTGAAACGCGGCCGCCTCGTACAGCGAGGTGGGTGTGTCGTAGTTGGCTTCGATCAACTTGGCCGGCGCACGGCCGTCGTAACTGAAATCGAAGCGGCCGTACAGGTGCGGATCACGCGAACGCCATGACTGGCGCACCAGATCGAAGTACGCCGGCGGGATCGCCAGGCGCGTCAGCAGCGCTTCGCTGTCGACGATCCGCGCCACGGCGTCCAGGCACAACGCGTGCAATGCTTGAGTAGGCGCCTGCAGGTCGCGCACCACCTGCGCTTCGCTGAACCGATAGTAGGCGCGCTCGTCCCAGTAGCGCTCACCGTCGAAGGTATGAAAGGCGAACCCCTCGCGCTCGGCGGTGGCGCGCCAGTCTGGACGTTCGGCCAGGGCGATGCGGCGCATGCTCAGCCGCCGAAGAAGCTGAACGACTTGCCGCCCCAACCACCGCGGGCCAGCGCCGCGCTGCCGAAGCCGCTGCGGGTGATCACCGAAGACGCCACCTGGCGACGGCTGGAGGACGTGTAGTCATCGTTTCTGGCGGTAGAGCCACCGCCACCGCTGTAGCCACCGCCGCCCGAATATCCGCTGCTGGCTGCCTGCGCCTCGTCCTTGCGTTGCCGCACCACGTCGCGACGAAAATCGTCAGGCCCGGTGCCATAGCGATACAGGGGCTGTGCGCTGTAACGGCGGCTGTCCGGCGCGACGACCTTGCTCAGCAGCATGCCGGCGATCACCCCCGTGGCCGTGCGCCCCAGGCCGCTGGTCTGGGCGTGCAAGCTCGGGTCGTTGTTGGCGGCATCGAGCTGCGCCTGGCTGACTTCGCCGGTGGTCTGCAAGGCGAAGCCGTCCAACTGCGGCTGGTAATGGGTCAGGTCGTATGTTTCGCAGCCGCCGGGGCTGTACACGGCCTCGCACTCGGCTTTGCTGGCATACCTCGGGCCATTTTTCTGCTGTTCGAGCCGGGCCTGTTGAGAGGCCTGTTCGCAGTCGCGACGCGGTACGTTGTCGGCGACGCACGCCTCGACGTCCGCGTAGTCGACACGCTGGCTGACCTCGTAGGTGTCCTCGCCCCATCCGCAGGCGGTCAGGGTCAGCGGCAGCGAGCCGGCCAGCACCAGCTTGAGAGAACTGCGTTTCATGTCCGGTTCCTCCTGGCTCAGACCGACGGGGTCATGCACGCCGAGTTGAGCAGGCCGACGCTGATGGCCACGGCGGCGGCGTAGATCGCGGCAGCCATTTCGCCTTTGGCGATGCGCGCGGCCAGGCCCTTGAGCACCCAACTGGCGATGGAGAAGGCCAGCAGTTGCACCACGGCGCCGATCACCACCCAGATCACCACATCGAGCAGGCCGATGCTGTAGGTGATGATGTTGCTGGCCGGTAGCGAAAAGCCGATCAGCGCGCCGCCCAGGGCGACGGCGGCGGCGCTGTTGTTGTCGCGGATCAGGGCGAACTCGCGGTGCGGGGTCAGGCGCGTGTAGATGAACTGGAACAGCCAGAACAGCACCAGGGCCAGGCCGATGTACAGGGTGAAGGCAATGAACGCCTGGGCGTTGATCGAGTGGCGCAGGGCTTCGAGCATGCGAGTTCCTTGTCAGGTGACGTTAAAGTCCGTGGGGTACAGGGTAATGCCCAGTGAAGTGCTGAGGCAGACGCTGCCCGCCGCATCCTCCTCCACTGAAAACAGCAGAAATTCCCGGCGCTCGGGCAGGCCCGTATCGCGCGCGTAGAGCATCGACAGGTGACGCACCAGGTAGCGGGTCTCCGGGTTGCTGACCCGTTCGGTCAAGGGCACCAGTCGGGCCTGGCCGGGATCGGTGCCCCATTGGCGAGCGAAGATCTCGCCATCATGCACCACGTGTGCAAGGCCGACGATCGATGAGGCACCCGCCAGGCGCTTGAACGCCTCATCGTCGGCGATCGGCTGCACGCTGTGGTAACCGAACAGCACGATGTCGCCGGCCTGCGACGCACGCGGGCCGTTCATCACCACTTGCAGCCAGTAGTCCTCGTCGTCCAGGTAGAAGCGCGCCAGACGCATCGACGCGTCGAGCGGCACTTCGCCCACTGCCCACACCGGCTGTGGCCCTGGGGGCAGCAACAGATGGGCGTGACCGGACAGCCGTGGGCCCAGGGCAGGATCGAGGGTCAGCGTGGCGCCGCTGGCCAGGCCGAACGGCAGCTGCGCGAGCGCAACGTTCCCGGTCTCCCGGCGTGGCGCCTGGAAACCGAGCAGACGTTTCAGCCAACCCATGGCAGGGTTCGGCGAACAGTGGAGGGACAAAGCAGCATCGAGACTCCCTGGCGCTGCGGTGATCTCTGGGGCGCGCCACGATACTGCTTTTCCCTCGACACGCCAATGCCACAACGCCTCAGAAGGTGTAGGCGACGCCCGCCTGCACCGTACGCGGTGCACCAGGATAGACGTAGTTGTTCCACGCGGCTTCGTCATAGCCTTTGTTGAACAGGTTCTTCACGTCCAGGTTCAGGCGCACGTGCTCGTTGACCTTGTAGTAGCTGAGCAGGTCGACCACGCTGTAGCGGTCCATGGTGTACGTGACGTTCTCGGTCTGGCCCTTGCGATCGTCCACGTATTTCACCCCGAAGCCCAACCCCAGCCCCTTGGCGAAGCCGTCCTGGAACTCATAGGTGTTGATCAGGCTGAAGCTGTTGCGCGGAATGTTGGCCAGACGCGTGCCGGTGGCCAGGCGGTTGTCCTTGGTGACCTCGGCATCGACATAGGCGTAGCCACCGATAACTTTCCATGCCGGGGTGATGTTGCCGGTCACGTTCAGGTCCAGGCCACGGCTGCGGATTTCGCCGGCGGCCAGGTTGTTGGCGGGGTTGGCCGGGTCCAGGGTCAGCACGTTTTCCTTGACGATGTGATACAGCGCCGCGTCCACGCTCAGTTGGCGCTCCAGGGCCTCCCATTTGACGCCCACTTCATAGGACTTGCCCTTCTCTGGATCGAAGCCACCGCCACCGGCCGGTGTGCCGGTGTTGGGCTTGAACGAGCGCGCAGTGTTGGCGTACACCGCTACGGTGTCGGTCAGGTCGTACATCAGGCCGAAGCGTGGGGTGACGCTGTTTTCGGCCTTGGTGAAGTCGCCGGCGTTGTTCAGCTTGTTGTCGTAGTCGTGCTCGAAGCGCTCGAAACGCACAGCGGCCAGGGCCTTGAGGCGTTCGGTCAGGGTCACTTGATCCTGGATGAAGGCGGCCCAGGTCTGCAGGTTTTCTTTATCCCAGGTGGTGACGCGGGTCAGCGCGGGACGCGGCTGGCCGAGGACGGGATTGTAGAGATCGATCGGATAGGTGCCGCGGGCCGCCGACGAGCGCTGAATGATCGAGTTGTAGTCGTAGTTCTCGTACTCGATGCCAGTCAGCAAGGTGTGACTGAAGCTACCCGTGTCGAAGTGACCGGTGAGGTTGAGCTGCCAGTCGCGATCGGTCCACTCCAGCTTGCGGTAGTTGAAGTTGCGCTGCAGCGTGCGACCGTCGGCTGGGGCGCCGTTGGCCTCCACGGCGTTGCCCTCGAGCGAGCCGTCGAGGAACTGGAAACCGCCGCCCAGGGTCCAGCTATCGTTGAGCTGATGCTCGAAGCGCACCTGGGCCATGTTGTTGTCGTTGTGCAGCAGGTTGTCGCTGCCCTTCTCCCACAGGTAGGTGTCGCGCGACAGGCTGCCGGTCTGGGTCGGGTAGCGCGGCAGGCCACGGTCCAGCGGACGATTGTTGCGCATGAAATCACCTTCGAAGGTGATCTTGGTGCTGTCGTTGACCTGCCAGCTGAGCACCGGCGCCACGTCATAGCGTTCGCCACGCACATCGTCGCGGAAACTGTCGCCGCCCTCGCCCAGCAGGTTCAGGCGGTAGGCCAGCGACCCGTCCTGGTTCAGCGGGCCGCTGGCATCCAGCGTGGCACGGTGCATGCCCTGGTCATCGAACTGGCTGCCGAGGGTGATCTTGCGCTCGGCCAGCGGCTGCTTGCTGACCACATTGAAGGTGCCGCCTGGGTCACCGCGGCCGTACAGCGCGGTGTTCGGCCCGCGAATCACCTCCAGGCGCTCGATGGTGTTGGCGTCGGGGGCGTTGGGGTAGCCGCGGTTGATCGGGAAGCCGTTGCGATAGAACTCGCCGGTGGTGAAGCCGCGCACGGTGAACGTCGTCAGGCCCTGGCCACCGAAGTTGTTGGCCCGGCCTACGCCGCCCGCGTAGTCCAGCGCATCCTGCAGGCGCGTGGCGCCAATATCGTCCAGCACATCCTTGGGCACCACGCTGATCGACTGCGGCGTTTCGTGCAGCGAGGTGTCGGTCCGCGTGGCCGAGGCCGAGCGGCTGGCCCGATAGCCCTGTACCGGACCGTCGGCGCGCTCGTAGTCGCCAGCGTCGGCGTTGATGTTGACGGCGTCGAGTTCGACGTTACCGGTGGCAGACGGGAGTTCGGCAGCCAGCGCCAGGGGCGCAGCGGCGTTGAGCAGGCACAGCGAGACGATCATGCGACGCATCGATGGGGGTTCCAGACGAGACGATAAATGACAGGTGAGTGCAAAAGCGGCGAGATGCTATATGCAAATACTTCTTAGTTGCAAATATTTACGTACACGCTTCGCCATAATCGTTTCTCAAGCCACCTTCGATGCTCGCCTCAGCGCGCATAGACCTTCCACAGCTGATCCAGACGTGTCGTATACGACGGGCTCATCAAGTCTCTACGCATCGCCCATTCGGGCGCCAGGGGCACGCTGGCCGTCCTCAGGGTACCTCGGCCGAATCGTCCATTGATCGCATCCACCACGCCCATCAGACGGCCATCTGCCTCAGGCTGCGCCAGCGTGAACAGATCGTCGGTGACCTCACCCGGCCGACACAAGTCCAGCAGCAGGACTTCGGCCTTGCTGTAGCGGTAGCCCTCGCGGTAGATCCGTTGCAACGCCTCGGTCGCCGAGCGAGTGAGCAGCAAGGTGTCGTTAGTGGCATAGGGCAACTGCACCAGTGCCCCTTGAGCATGGTGCCGTTCGCCCGTATTGAACATGCCGGTACGAATGCTGACCCGCAGTTGCCGGCACAACGATCCCTGGCGTCGCAGCTTTTCCGCTGCCCGTCCGGTGTAGGTAGCCACCGCCTGGCGAATGGGTTCGAGTTCGGTCTGGCGGGTACCGAACATACGACTGCAGCAGATTTCCTGCTTGGGCGATTCGGCGTCCTCCAGCGCCAGGCACGAAATACCGCGCAACTCCCGAGCGGTCTTCTCGATCATCACGCTGAACGTGTCGCGCAAGGTCGGCGCGTCGGCCCGGGCCAAGTCCATCGCGGTGTGGATGCCCATGCCTTGCAGGTGCAAGGCCATGCGTTTGCCAATACCCCAGACCTCTCTGACATCGGTGTTGCGCAGCACCCAGTCGCGCTTGAAGTCCTCGGTGATGTCGACCACCCCGCCCGTCTGCCCCAGCAGACGCTTGGCCGTATGATTGGCCAGCTTGGCCAGGGTCTTGGTCCGGGCGATACCGACGCCCACCGGGATCGCCGTGCCCTTCATCACCTTCGAACGCACGGCCCGGCCGAAGGTGGTCAGATCACCCGGGACACCGCTCAGGTCGGCAAAGCATTCGTCGATCGAGTAGACCTCCACCGCCGGCACCTGTGACTCGATCAACGACATGACCCGCTCACTCATGTCGCCATACAGCGCGTAGTTCGAGGAAAACGCCACGACCCCGTGGCGGCGCAGCTTTTCCCGTGTCTGGAAATACGGCTCGCCCATCCTCACGAAGGGCTTGGCATCGTAAGACCGGGCGATCACGCAACCATCGTTGTTGCTCAGCACCACGATCGGCACCCGCGCAAGGTCAGGCCGGAACACACGTTCGCAACTGGCATAGAAGCAGTTGCAGTCGATCAACGCGAACACCTGATCACTGCGCATGATCACGCACGCTGTAACGCACCACACCCCAGACCACCAACTCGTCGCTTTCCAGCACGTGCCGAGGCGGGTAAGCCGGATTTTCCGATTGTAGTATCACCACGCCTTCACGACGGAACAGGCGCTTGCACACCGGCTCGGTATTGAACGCGGCAATGACGATGTCGCCATGCTCGGCCTCTCGGCCACGGTCGACGATGACGATATCGCCGGAAAAAATCCCCGCGCCGCGCATGCTGTCGCCCTCCACTTGCACCAGATAGACATGCGGTGCGCGCAGGTCGAACAACTGATCCAGCGAGATGTGCCGCTCCAAGTGGTCGTCTGCCGGCGATGGGAAGCCAGCGGGCACCCGAAAGGCGTAGCGTGGATGCAGGTCGGGTCCGCCGGTCGGCGTACCCAGGAAGGTGATGGTCATGGTGTCGAACTCAGGGCAGACTGTATGCATATACAGTTAACTAGCCAGCAGCAGGTCGGTCAATCGCAGGCCGACAAACGTAGAGGTCACCCATGTGCGGACGTTATTCGATCTATGAATCCATGGATCACTACCTCAAGCAGTTGTCATTGGACCTGGTGGTGATCAATGGCTACGACGACGCGCGAATCAATCGCTACAACGTCGCCCCGCGCAGCCGTGCGCCGATCATCCGTCCGGTGGCCGACGGCGTGCAGGTGGACGACCTGCCCTGGGGCTGGGTGCCACGTTGGGCTCGCGACAGAGGCCCCGTGCCGATCAACGCCCGCGCCGAAACCCTCGGCAATGGCCGATTTTTCAGCAGGCTGTGGCCAGGCGGACGGGCCTTGGCGCCGGCCAGCGGCTGGTATGAATGGTCGGTGGCCGTACACGATGCCCGGAACAAGCAGCCCTGGTACGTAAAGGCCGCCGAGGGTGAGCCGCTGTTCTTCGCCGCACTGGCCGAAGCCCCAGGCCATGACCTGGCCGATGTGCGTGAAGGCTTCGTCATTGTCACTGCGCCGGCCGATGGGCGGCTTGCGGATATTCATGGGCGTAAACCTGTGGTGCTGACGGCAGCGCTGGCACGCGAATGGATCGATCCAGCCACGTCGCTGCAACGGGCGCTGGAGATCGTGCATAGCGGCGGCAAGCCCGATACCGCGTTTCGCTGGCATGCCGTCGGTCATGCAGTGGGCAACGTACGCAATGAAGGGGCTCACCTCATCGAACCTCTCCAAACGTGTGGCAAAACACATCAACAATGAATATTTACTTGTACAGCGAACTTTCCTTGTACAAGTCTCGTCGGAGCACTGATGCCGTTTGAGTATCAAACAGCCACTACCCGCATTGCGCGGGGCGAGGCGATCCGTCCGTGCTTTCGGGAGCCCTCCTTCGATGTTTGCCAACCTCAGTCTTCGCAAAAAGCTCTACGCCAGCTTCGCGCTGATCTTGCTGATCATTCTGGTTCTGGTACTGGCCGCGCTGCGTGGCTTCGATCAGGTCAGCAGCAGCGTCAAGCGCAACATCCACAGCTATGAGGTACTGAACCAATCGGGCGCGGTACTGCGCAGCCTGATCGACATCGAGACCGGCATGCGCGGCTATGCCCTGACCGGCCAGGACAGCTTCCTGACGCCCATGCATGCAGGCGAAAAAGGCTTCACCGATTATCACGATCAAATCAAGGCGGCGACCGCCGACAATCCCGAGCAGCAGGCGCGCCTGGAGCGTCTGCAGGCGCTGTATGGGCAATGGCTACAGGACGATATCCAATCCAGCCTGTCCCTGCGCGAGCAGGTCAACCAAGGGGCTCAACCCTTCTCCGCACTGGCCGAGCAGATCGCCGCGGGCCGTGGTCGGGCGAAGATGGACGCCATGCGCGAAGTGATCGGCGAACTGCGCGCCAGCGAGAAAGCCCTGCAAGACCAGCGCACCGCGTCGATGAACGACGCCAAGCGCGATGCGGTCGCGATCCTGGTTGGCGGCGGCCTGGCCGCCGTGGTGCTGGCGATGCTCATCGCCTGGTCGCTGTCGGGCAACCTCAGTCGCCGCCTGGGTCAGGCGCTTGACGTTGCCCAGCGCATCGCCGAAGGACGTCTGGACAACGCCATCGACGGCAGCGGACGTGACGAGATCGGCACCCTGCTGCAGGCACTGTCCGCGATGCAGGCCCGCTTGCGCAGCATGATCGGTGAGATCCGTCAGGGCGCGGAGCAGTTGGTCAGCGCCTCGCAGAGCATCTCCAGCGCCTCGCTGCAGTTGTCGGCTTCGGCCCAGGAGCAGTCGCATTCGGCGTCGTCCATGGCAGCCACGGTGGAGCAGCTCACCGTCAGCATCAATCATGTCGCCGACAACGCTGGCGATGCCCACGCGCTGTCCAGCGAGTCGGGACGGCAATCCACCGAAGGCGGCAGCGTGATTCAGGAGACCCTGCAGAGCATGCGCCTGATCGCCGACACGGTGCAGGCCTCGGCCGGCCAGATCGGCGAACTGGACCAGCACGCCGAACAGATCTCCAGCATCGTCGGGGTGATCAAGAGCATCGCCGAGCAGACCAATCTACTGGCACTGAATGCGGCTATCGAAGCGGCACGGGCCGGTGAGCAGGGCCGCGGCTTCGCGGTGGTCGCCGATGAAGTGCGCTTGCTGGCGCAGCGCACCGCCAACTCCACCCAGGAAATCACCGACATGGTGAAGAAGATCCAGCTCGGCACCCGCGATGCGGTGAGCAGCATGGATGTGGGTGTGGAGCAGGTCAAAGGCGGCGTGGCCCTGGCGCAACAGGCCGGCGAAGCGATCGTCACCATACGCCAGTCCTCTGCCGACGTGGTCCGTGTGGTCGACCAGATCTCCCTGGCCCTGCGCGAACAGACCGCCGCCAGCCAGGATGTGGCGCGTAACGTCGAGCGCATCGCCCAGATGTCGCAACACAATAGCCAGGCGGTGGAGCAGACCAGCGAAACGGCGGGCGCGCTGCAGCGTCTGGCCCAAGGACTGGAGCGGCAGGTGAATGTGTTCGTGCTGTGAGTTCGACGGCGCTGCGGTCCGAGCACAGCGTTGCAGCTCGTTCGGACCGCTGCTAGCCTCGGCCCGGCGCTGTCGAGTTCATCAAGGTTACCCATGAGTCATCGCGATCGCCTGGAGGCGACCTGCCCCCATTGCCAGGGGCAGGCCCTGTTCATCGAACCCTTCGAATTCACCACCGTTCTGCCGACCGATCGACCGGCACGTCGCTGGGGCGGCTGGTACGTGGTGGAGCGCTACCCGCAGTTGCTGCCATGGCAGGCGCCTGCCGGCAGTTCCAGCCAGCACCTGCTGCACGGTTCGAGCCACGGGCAGGGTTACGTGCCCCTCACCCGTGGCGTGATCGAATGCCAGACGTGCCAGGCGCCTTTCGTTCACTTGCTGAACTGGCCCCAGGACGCCTGGTGGCAATGGTCGGTTCGCGGCAGGCTGCTCTGGGCCTGGGACCGAGACCATGCACGGCGAATCGTCGAGTACGTGCGCGCCACCGATCGACCTCGGCGCGGTGTCTACGGCGACATCGCCAACCTGCCCGCCTACTTTCTCGCCGCCAAGCAGCGCGACACAGTGATCAAACTCATCGAGCGCACGCTGAACGCCACCCACTAGTGCGCCGCCCACAGGCTTCAGTGACAGGCGGCACTGGCGCTTGTGATTGCTGAACAATCTGTTGTGCGCCCTGGCCAGTGCCGTTGCCAGGCGAGCCGTGGTTTCGTTCAATGGCGCAGCCGGTTCCTTACCGGCACGGATTCAGACAGAACCATGAACACCCCGCGGAGCAGGCGCAATGATCATTCAGTTTCTTGGCAACGACAGCGCCCACAACCCGTCTTCGCGCACGTGCGATGCCTACCGCCTCGACGGCCTGACGCGCATGGACGAACTGTCGGCAGCAGGCCGCGAGATCGCTGCCCGTCACTCAGGCTGCACAGTGCTGTTTTCGCTGGATGACTTGCCCCAAGCGCTCTACACCAGCGGCCATGCACGGCTGTCTTCGAATCTCGACGCCGTGAGCGAGGCGGATCTGGGGCAATTGCCGCCCGAGTGCTTCGAGAACGGCCAGTACCTGGGTTACACCACCACCAAGGCAGAGTTCGCCCCTTGCCTGCGCATTCTTCTGCGCCAGGCGGATGCCCTCTCGTTCGAGGCCCTTTGTGCCCATGGCCTGACCCTGGATGACGCCGCGCTGGAGCATTGGCTGGCCTATCAAGCCAAACCGCTGATGCTGATCGATCAGCCCATGCTCGCGCTGGCGGCGCCAGTCGAGCAGCCTTGGCAGGCCCTGGCCGCGTTCCCCAACGGCTACTTCGAAAGCGACCTGGACCCTGCGCAGAACTGCGCGCTGGCCCGGCACCTGCAACAGACCCACGGTTATACCCTGATGGGGGTCGGTGCCTCGTACTTGGGCTTCACACGGGCCGAAGCGCCTGATGCAGCGCAAGCAGCGCGCGTTGCGGCAGACCTGTGCGCGCTGTACAACGTTCCGGCTGAACAGCACGAGGTACGACTGGACGCGCTGCGCGCCGGTATCGAGGGACGTTCGCACCTGTGGGTGCGCTATGTGGAGTGATCACTGCCGATGAATGCGGATACCCAGGCACTGGTGCATGTACTCGAACGCTTGGCCCTGTTGCTCGAAGGCGATGGCGACCAGCACTGGAGTCAATGGATGCGCCGGGCACGGACCCGTCTGCTCGCCGGTGACGGCGGCGGCGCGGACTTTCTGCTATCAGCCTACGGCGGCATGGGTTCGTTCAATGATGTGGTCCTCGGGCAGCATTACGACAGCAACGGCTTTTCCTGGAAGCCAGGGCATGTCGAGTTGAATGATCGATTCGACGAACTGCGTGGGGCGGCCTACACCTTGGCCCAGCAGATACGCCGCTCGCGCGCAGACACGCCCTGACCTCTCTCGCAATGCCGTCAGGGCGCTGTGGCAGACAGCTGCCGGATCATCGAGACGGTCAGGTACAGTCTCGGGGCGATACTCGACAGCTCGATGTATTCATCCTCGGCATGCAGGCCGGCCCCCACCACACCCAGCGTCTCCAACACCGCCGGCTTGGCGCTGCCCGGCACATAGGCATAGCCGGCGTCGGTACCAAAACGCATGGCGATGGGTTCGATGCGCTTGTCGATCTGTCCGTAGAGCTTTTCGGCAGTCTTGGCCAGTTGCTCGGAACCGGCGTTTCTCGCCAGTGGCGGTCGCCCCTTGTCCAGACGCAGGCTGACTTCGGTGCCCTCGATCAGTTGCCTGCGCACGATGCGTTGGGCATCGGCCAGCACCCGCTCGCTTTCACTCACGTCCGAGTAGCGCATATCGGCCTCGGCCGAGGCGCTGTCGGGAATGATGTTGCGCTTGTCTCCAGCCCTGAGCATCGTCCAGTTGACGGTGGTGCCCTTGGCGGGATCGCCGAGGTCCTTGAGTTGCAACAACTGGTGAGCCAGTTCCATGGCGGCATTGCGGCCGGCTTCGGGTGCGGAGCCTGCGTGGGACGACGTACCCTTGACCTGCAGCAACAAGCCGTTGATGCCGTTGGTGGCGACCGTCACGGCATCTTTGTCCGGCGGCTCGTACGAGAATACGTAGTCATGCTGGCGGGCGAGTTCAGCGATGAGCGCTTTCGAACCGGCCGAACCGGTTTCCTCGTCCGGGTTGAACAGCACGGTCAGCGTGCCGAAGCCTTTGAACTGCTCGTCCTGCAGCAGCTTCAGCGCATGCAGGATCATCGCCACCCCGCCTTTGGCATCGGCCACGCCAGGCCCATAGGCACGATCGCCCGCCACCTTGAACGGCCGCTTGGCTGCCGTGCCTGGCAGGAACACCGTGTCGTAGTGAACCATCAGCAGAAACGACTGGCTGCCCGTGCCCTTGAGCGTGCCGACAATGTTGTCGCCCGCAGAAGGATTGGCTGAGCGAGTCTGCACGTCGGCACCCAGCGCCTTGAGGCGTTCGACCAGCAGGTCACTGACAGTCTTCAGACCTGGGGCCTGTCCGGTACCGGTGTCGACATCGACCAATTGCTGCACGGTGGCCAGATAGGCTTGCTGCTCGGCCTGGGCATGCTCGAGGCGTTGTGCGGGCGTGAAATCGGCGGCAAGTGCATAGAGCGGCAGGCACGCAAGGCTAATGATGGCGCCACCTATTGAGCGTGGAGTGAGCATTTTCGATCCTTGATAAAAGTTACGAACATGCAGTTTTGACCATAGCCTGTTTTGACGCCAGTTTATTGGCTCAACTAACTGAATACATAAATCGTTACAGCATCTGATTCGTTGAACAGGTTGCACAGAAGGCTAAGATGCGAGTGATAATCACGCGGTTAAAAAAATAAAAAAGAATGGAACGATTACTGAAGTGCCATTATCGAATCGTGCTGCTGATCATCCCACCAGCGAAGCGTTCGATCCTCCAGGCTCGACGCAGCGCGGTCATGTGCCCTCTCAAAAGCCGGGTACGTCGCGGATGGCGATTGACTGAATAATGACTGTCCACTCCGTTCAAGTATTGAGCTGACACCCAACTGCACAGAACTCGCCATGGAAGAAGGTGGGACGAATGTGCAAACTTAAAAGTATTCATGAGATGAATGTCCCTTCAGCCGATCATCGCCGATCGGATTTGCTAAGTGCCGAGATGGCCGAGATAGACAAGAACGAGTCCATTACCGCCGTATTGCAACTTGCTGCTCAATTGACCGGCGTGCGCTACCTGGCGCTGCGCAAGTCGAATCCTTCGCTCTGGCTCGGCTTCATGGAGAACCGCCAGATCGAATTGAGCTTCCATGGTCAGACCACTGCCGTGTCGCAACTCGAGGCACTCGACAAGCTGCTGGGCAGCGGCGACCCGTCGCTGACCTCGGCGCCTGCCAAGTGGACGCCGCAGCCCCTGGCTGCGTTTGGCGCATCCACCATCGAAGGGTTGTTCACCACGCCTATTCATACGATCGACGGCACCAAGCTGGGCCTGTTGGTGGCCGCCAGCGATCTACCGCTGGGCCGACTGGAGGCAGAAGCCATTCAGAAAAACCTGAAACTGGTTGCCCGATTGACGGCCAGCATGAGGTCGGTGTTTTGAATACGACAACTCAGCGCTAGGCAGTAAAACGGCGCGCGCATACGCTCATCCCCTCCATCATGAGGCGTGAGCAGGTCGCCACTTGATCGAGAACTTCTTGCACGGTTGTGCCACTCCCATAGACGCAATCGATTTACCAGGACAAACGATTCATCCGATAATGGCCAGACGCTATCGCCGCGTTCACGGCGATTTTTCCTACGTCTCGGTATCCTATGCTTCCCAGCAGCCACAACCCCGTCCTGGTAGCGTTCTCTCTGATTGTCGCCATTCTCGCCTCCTACACGGCGCTCAGAATGGCAGGACGTGTTGCCAGCTCGACGGGCAAGGCCGCAGGGCTTTGGCTGGCCGGTGGCTCCTTTGCCATGGGCTTCGGTGTCTGGGCGATGCACTTCATCGGCATGCTTGCCTTTGATCTGCCGATTCCTCTGGGCTACGACATTCCGCTGACCCTG
Organism: Pseudomonas sp. RAC1; assembly: GCF_030658255.1. Taxonomy (NCBI): domain Bacteria; kingdom Pseudomonadati; phylum Pseudomonadota; class Gammaproteobacteria; order Pseudomonadales; family Pseudomonadaceae; genus Pseudomonas; species Pseudomonas sp. RAC1. Next base: position 395,983 of record NZ_JAUTXS020000038.1, on the reverse strand, counting down.
CTGTCACTGCTCATCGCGGTGTTTTCCTCGGCCTTCGCGCTGTGGCTGGTGTGCCAGAAAAACCTGCCGTGGATTCGCTTGGTGCTCGGCGGCCTGCTGATGGGCGCCGGCATCGCGGCCATGCACTACACCGGCATGGCCGCCCTGCTGATGCGGCCAAGCGTGATCTACATCCCGTGGATCTTCATGCTGTCGATCCTGATCGCGGTGCTGGCCTCAGGCGCGGCCTTGTGGATCGTGTTTCGCCTGCGCAGGGGAGCCCGCGGCGAAGCCTGGGCCCGTATCGGCGCCTCGCTGCTCATGGGCTGCGCCATCGTCGGTATGCACTACACCGGCATGGCAGCGGCGCAGTTTCCACTGGGCAGCTACTGCGAAGCGTCCAACAGCGGTATCGACGTCAAATGGCTTGCCGTCGTCGTGATCGTCGTCAGCCTGGCCGTGCTGGCAATCGCGCTGATCGTGTCCGTGCTCGATGTGCGCAGCAACTTGCTGTCCCTCTCACTGGATCAGGCCAACAGCGAGCTGCTGCAACTGGCGCTGCACGACAACCTGACCCGCCTGCCCAATCGACTGCTGCTCAACGACCGCCTCAACCAGGCCATTCACAAGGCCACGCCGCATCAAGACCTATTTTCGGTGTTGCTGATGGACCTGGATGGCTTCAAGGCCGTGAACGATGCTTATGGGCACCATGTGGGCGATCTTCTGCTGGTGCAGGTGTCCGAGCGCATCCTGGCCAGCAAGCGGCCGGAGGACACGGCTGCGCGCCTGGGTGGCGACGAGTTCGTATTCCTGATTCACCACCGCGAACCCGAAGACGCCGCGTTGTTCGCCCAGCAACTGGTCGAGTCGATTGGCCGCCCCTACAGCCTCGAAGGTCATGTCCTGCATATCTCGGCCAGCATCGGGATTGCGTTGTTTCCCGACAACGGCCTGACGGCCCACGAACTGATGGTCAATGCCGACGCAGCGATGTACCACGCCAAGGAACTGGGACGTGCGGGGTACTGCTTCTTCGAACGCACCATGAACAAGAACGCCCATGAACAGATGCAGCTTCAGCACGACCTGCGCCTGGCGCTGGAACGTGGTGAGTTCGTTCTGCACTACCAGCCCAAGTTCATCGCCGCTGACGGCCATATGGTCGGCGTCGAAGCCTTGGTGCGCTGGCACCGTCCAGGCTCGGGGTTGGTACCGCCGGACCGCTTCTTGCCGCATGCCGAACGAACCGGGCTGATCATACCGATCGGCAACTGGGTGATCGATGAAGCCTGTCGGCAGATGCGCCAATGGCACGATCAAGGCCATGACGGTTGGAGCGTGGCGGTGAACCTGTCGACGATTCAGCTGGCCCAGGCCGACCTGCTGGGGGTGGTGCGCACCGCACTGGAAAAATACGCGCTGGCGCCGCGGCACCTGGTGTTGGAAGTGACCGAGTCCACCGCCATGCGCAACGCCGAAGCCAGCCTGGAGATCCTCGACAAGCTGGCCGAGCTCGGCGTGAATATCTCCATCGACGACTTCGGCACCGGCTACTCCAGCCTGCTTTACCTCAAGCGCTTTCCGGCCAACGAGTTGAAGATCGATCGCGGTTTCGTCAAGGAACTGGTCCAAGGCAATGAAGACGAGGCAATCGTCTCGGCCATCATCGCCCTGGGCCAGACGCTGAGCATGAAGATCGTCGCCGAAGGCGTGGAAACCCAGGAGCAGCAAGCGTTGCTCACGCGGCTGGGTTGCCATGCCCTGCAGGGCTATCTGTTGGGCAAACCGCTGCCGGCGGCGCAACTGCTCGAGGCGCTCGCCGCCCAAGGGCGACGCCCCCTGGCAGCAGGCCCTGGTGACGACAGCGCGTCGATCACAGTTTCATGTTGAGCGAGACGAACGCCGAACGACCCGGTGCCGGTGAGAACATCGCCTGGTCGTCGCCGCCCCAGAAGAAGTTGTCGTACCAGACGTATTCGTATTGACGGTCCAGCAGGTTCTTGACCTGCAGATCGACGCTGGTGGAGGGGCTGAGGCGATAGCTGACGCTGGCGTCCACCACCACGAAACCGCCGTACTTGCCCTGTTCGTTCAACTCGTCGATGTAGTAGCTACCCTGCGCCCGGCCTTGTACGCCGAACTTCCAGTCGTCGTTGTAGCGATAGTCGGCACCCAGGTTGCTGATGTAGCGCGGGGTGGAGAACACCTGTTTACCCGACAGCGATTGGCCGGACGCCGAGAATGCCTTGACCACCTTGGCTTCCTGGATGGCGTGTGAAGCCCACACCGTCCACTGTTCGTCCAACTGCGCGCTGATCTGCATGTCCACACCGCGCCGACGGGTCTCGCCCAGCCCAACCGTGGTGCCGGTGCTGGGCATGTTCGCCACTTCGTCGGTGGCATCCTGTTGCCACAGCGCAACGCGTGCCTGCGCGCCCGGGAACGGTTGGAACTTGATGCCGACCTCCTTGCCCGTATTGATCGATGGATCGTAGGACGTCTGCCCCGGGGTCATGTAGGCCGGTGCGGTGGAGCCGGTGAGAATCTGGAAGGTGCGCCCCCAGTTGGCGTACACGTCGATCTCGGGGGTGAGGCTGTAGATCACGCTCAGCTTGGGCTGACGAATCCAGCCGTAGTCCTGCAGCGAGGCCTTGGCGCCACCGAGCAGCTCGGTGTTGCCGGAGAATTTGTCGACACGCATCGCCGGGATGATCTTCAGCGCATCGGTGGGCTGGATCACGGCTTGCAGGTAACCGCCGATGTTGCGCAGGGTGTAGCTGTCATCGTTCTGCACGCGGGCGGGCCTGACATCGAAGTCGGTCGGCACGCCATAGCTGTAGCGCAGGCGACGGTACGCGTTGTCCTGTTCTTCGTAGTTGATGCCGCCATCGAGCGTCAGGTGCTCGTTGGCGCGCCAGGTCAGGTTGCTGAGCATGCCGCGCTGCTGTTCGTCCCACTGCCGACGTTGGCGCGGGGCATTGCCTGGACGGTAGTCGGTGAAGGTAATGGTGCGGTCGTCGTTGTAGCTGTTGTAGTACAGCTTGCTGCTCAGGCTCAGGTCGTCGTTGAGCTGCCAGTCGGTGTGCAGGCTCAACTGCTTCATGTCGCGGTCATCGCCATCGTTGCCGTTCTTGTCCGGTGACTGGGTGCGGCTGGCGTGCATCTGTTCGCGGGTGAGAAAGCCGGGCTCCTGGGCCTGATGGTGGTACAGGCGGGCGATGAGGCCGACGCGGAAATTCTGTTCGTCGTTGCTGAGGAACCACTTGCCGCCCAGCGCGTACTTGTTGGAGTTGCTGTGGTCGCGGTAGCCGTCACTGTCCTGCTTGGCGAGGATGTAGTTCTGGGCGAAATTGCCCTCCTCGCGGCCGATTGCCAGTTGCACCTCACGGGTATCGAAGCTGCCGTAGGTGAGGCGACTGTCGGTATAGTTACCGCCCTGGCGGGTGGCGAAGTTGATGTTGCCACCGATGTTGTGCAGCCCATAGCGCGGGTCGTTGGTGCCGCGCACCACTTCGATGTACTCGATGTCCAGCGGGAAGACCATGTCGATGAAACGCTGGTTGCCGCTGTTGACGTTGCTTGGCACCCCATCGATGAGGGTCTTGATCCCATTGATGTAGCCCTCGCCGTTGAACGCGCGGAACGTGACCTTGCCCGACTCCGCGCCCTGCCCGGTTTCGGTGAGTTGAATCCCCGGCATCTGTCCCAGCAGTTGCCAACTGTTCATTACGTTCTTGTCCTGGACCTGATCGCCACCCAGCACATCGACCGACGTCAGCACATTTTCGGTGCTCAAGGCGCTACCGACGCCGGCTGCAGCCGTATGGGTAATGTTTACATCGCCGAGGACGATGGTGGAATTGCCGGTCGGCTCGGCGAACAAGTCAGGGGAGACCATTGCCGTGAAGATGGCAAGGGAGGCCGGGGTGAATCGCATGGAAGCTCCTGGTGTACGGGGTGCAGGCGCGAGTTGGGCGCAGGTTATAGAGGGACAGGTCTAGGCCTGCTTTTCGAAAATACGTTATATCATAACGGCATCAATTCGATACGATTTAGCTCAGTTGGAAACGCTTGGATATTTTGAGTGACTAAGCCAATGGCAGATGGCTAGTGCCCGCCAAACGATGGGTGTAGATTGCGCCATGTTTTGCCATTCACTGACGATGCCGGACACCTGGATGCCAAGTGCCGCCATGATGATTCCCCGCCCGTTCGCTCGACTCATCAATCCAACGCCGGATGCTCTCTATGCCCCACCTGTCGCCTGACGAAATCGTACGTGCCGCTCTGCAGATTTCGCATACCCGGCTGCGCAGGCAGCATGAGTTGGTCGTTGGCTTTGCAGTGCAAGCGCTGACCCTGACCTCGCTCGATGACTTGCTGACACGAGCCTGTGAAACGGCGGCGCTGGGGATGGACACGCCCTTTGCCAAAGTCCTGCAACCCAACGACGACCACTCGGCCTTTCGCCTGACCCACGGAGTCGGCTGGAAGCCCGCCGATATCGGCAACGCGGCGGTCGGGTCCGACGAAGCCAGCCCAGCGGGCTATGCGTACACCACGAGCCGGCCGGTCATTTCCAACCACCTGGGTCAGGAGTTAAGGTTCAGAACCCCTGCCCTGCTCAACGAGTACGGCATCGAGCGGGCCATCAACGTTCCAGTGCGGGGCACAGCGGGCATCTTCGGCGTACTGGAGGCAGACAGCCGTGACGGCGATGACTTCATCGAGAGCGACGTGGTGTTTCTCGAGGGGCTGGCCAACATCATCTCGATGGCCGTCGAGCGTCTGGCGACGAAAGAAGAGGCCAACTCACCGCATGCCTATTCGGAAAGTGTGCTCAATGCCAGTCCCGACTGCGTGAAGATTCTCTCGCGCACTGGTGAAGTGGAGTTCTTCAACGAGGCGGGGTTGTGCCGGATGCAGATCCGCGACCTCGCCGACATCGCCGGCAAGCCGTGGATCGAACTGTGGCCTGAGTGCTCGAAACAGGTGATCGAGGACGCGCTGGTGCGCGTCGGTAATGGCGAATCGGTGCGCTTCGAATCGTTCTGCCCAACGGCCAGAGGCGAGCCACGATGGTGGGATGTCACGGCTGCTCCGGTGCTTGATCCGCACGGCGAGATCGACAAGATCATCGCGGTCTCAAGGGACATCACCGAGCGCCATGAGCAGGAAGTGCGGTTCGCCGCTTTGATCGAGGCGCAAAACACCAAACTCACCGAAAGCGGCCTGCATGTGGCCGAAACCCATCACCGTGTGAGAAACAGTCTTCATCTGGTGAACAGTCTGTTGCTGCTGCAAGCCAATCTGTCGATGGAGGAAGCCGTCCAGACCCAACTGCAGATCGCGGCCAATCGGGTGATGACCATCGCCAATGTGCATGAACATCTGTATCAGGATGCTCACTGCGACGCCCTGAGTGCGCCGGCGTACTTGCGCTCGTTGTTGTCCGATATCCGAACGGCCTTTGGCGAACCGCACATCGAGTGGTCGGTCGACGACTTCCAGTTGCCCCCGGAGCGCATGGCGCCGCTCGGACTGGTGGTCTCGGAACTGGTCACCAACGCGTTGAAGTATGGTCAAGGCAAGATCACCGTCACCATCGAGCGCGATGCCGAAGATGCACGCATCAAGGTCACGGACGAAGGCACCGGCTTTCCAGAGTCTTATCCGAAACCGAGCGGAACCGGGCTCGGCATGCGGTTGGTCAAGAGCTACTCCGGGTACGGGGAAGACGCCATTACCTTGGATCGCTCAAGTGGCTTGAGCAGTATCGAAGTGCGCTTCAAAGTGTGAGGCGACTGCTGTCTCAAGCCTGTTCAGCTGAACTTTAGGCACCGGCCAAACTTGGCATCGCACCGGGTGCTCAATGTAAAGAACTGTGCGCAGTTTATGGCACGGCACTGTGCTGCGCCGATAACTTCATGCGCCTCTCCAACGTGGCGCCCAACACAAAAATATTTGCCGAGCACTAAAACGCGGATTCCTCCCGTTCGTGACCTTGAAAAAAACGTGCGTCGACGGCTTAAACTTTTCTTCATCCTCACCTTAAGCGTTCCTTAAGCAACGCCCACCTAGCATGGCGCCGGTCATCACACCCACCTAGAACGGGACACGTCCATGTTGAATGAAGCCTCAGAAATCCGCCCGAGCTCTGCACTTGGAAAGCAACTGGTCATCGAACTTTACGACTGCAACGACGCACGTTTCGACGATATCAAATGGATCGAAGACAGCATGTTGCAGGCGGCCCGCGAAGCCAACGCGACGATCGTCACCTCAACCTTCCACAAGTTCAGCCCTATCGGAATTTCCGGCGTGGTGGTCATCGCCGAATCGCACCTGGCCATCCACACCTGGCCTGAATACAAGTACGCCGCCATCGACGTCTTCACCTGCGGCGATGTACTCGACGGCGCCCAGGCCGTGCGCGTGCTGAGCGAGCGGCTGGGCAGCCAGCGTCACATCATCTCCAGCATGGACCGCGGGCTGGAAGGGCACCGTGTGGGCATGGTCAACCGTACCCTGAGCGGTGCAGGCGCGATCAACGACGACAGCCCGACGCTGCGCTGGGCCATCGGCTCGGAGCAAGGGGGCGCACGATGAGTTCGCTCAACGATCAGCCTGCCCGCGCGCAACAGATCGATCCGGACCGCTATGACGTCGACTTGAAGTACCTGGTCCCCGAGGACGTCGCCGGCACCCTGCCCGCACTGCCACCGAACCACTTCTACTTCTACCCGCCAGACCCTGCGCGCGAAGGCGACAGCGCGATCACGGCCCTGGAAAACAGCGATCTGTTCGACAGCTATCTCTATGGCGTGCGTCGGGTGCTTTACCAGGGCCGTACGGCCTGGCAGAACATCCTGATCGCCGACACCTACAACTACGGCCGCGTGTTGATGATCGATGGTGCGATCCAGAGCGCTGCCAGCGACGAGTCGCTGTACCACGAGCTGCTGGTGCAGCCGGCGATGCTGGCCCACGATGAGCCGCGCGATGTCCTGATCATCGGCGGCGGCGAAGGCGCCACGTTGCGTGAAGTGCTGTCGCACGCCAGTGTCCGCCGCGCGGTGATGGTCGATCTGGACCAAGAGCTGGTGGAGCTGTGCCGAGCCCATATGTTCCAGTGGCACCAGGGCGCGTTCGACGACCCTCGCTGTGAGTTGGTGACGGCCGATGGCAGGGCTTACCTGGAAAATGACGCGTCGCTGTACGACGTGGTCATCATCGATGTCGTCGACATGCTCGACAACGGTCCGGCGCAGGCGCTGTACACACGCCAGTTCTACGAACTGCTGCATTCTCGTCTGCGCCCAGGCGGCGTGGTCGCGGTGCAAGGCCTGGAATTCTCCCACAGCGACGACAAACCTCATGCGGCACTGGCGCGCACGCTGCGCAGCGTCTTCAGTCAGGTCCACAGCTACCGCGCTGCGGTACCCTCGTTCCTGGCGTCGTGGGGCTTCCTGCTGGCGTCGGACTGGGTGGACCCTGCTCACTGGCAGGCCGCCGATCTGGACCGTCGCATCGAGCGCAAGCTCGGCCTGACCTGGCTGGACCACCTTGAAGGTGATTACCTCAAGGCGTGCTTCGTGATGGACAAGGAAACACGCTTCCTGATGGCTCAGCCCGGACCGTTGCTGGAAGACGGCGTCACTTTCGTCGCCCCGCCCGACATCGAGGAAATCGAGTTCGGACCGACTCAGTTCCCAGCCCTCAAGGCCTATTGAAATGACCGCGCCACACGCCCTACCGGCCACGGACCTGTCCACGCCCAGCGCCTGCGTGCTGCATCGGGTGAAGTTCATGCCAGGCGTTGCCGTGCAGGCATCGGCGTCGCAGTGCCTGGCGCAGTTCGACGATCCGCACCCGACGCACGCCGCCCTGCTGCAACGTAGCCCCATGACTGCCCTGCAGGCCTTGCCTGAAGACAGTGCAGCGGATGAACTGCTGGTGGTGTTTGCGGCGGCCGGCCTGCAGACCAGTCACGCCTGGCGCCAGCACCTGGAAGCCTGGATGAGGACCGACGAGGACGCCGATCAGCCAACACTGGAGACGATGTCCTTTGGCGAGCGCATACTCTGGCGGCCTGGCCGGGCGCTGATCATCGGCAACCCAGAGCGCTGCACGGAACTGCTCGCCGGGATCGTCGCCTTCAGTTGGTACGAAGGTGGCTTGCGGCGTTTGGAAACGGAGATCGCGGCCTCCTGGAGCACCGCCGATGACGACATCGAACTGACCCAGTTGCCGCAGAAACGGCACCAGGCGCGAGCACGCCACGTCGATGCGTGCGTGACACGGACCACACGCTGGCGTATCGCCTACACGCGCTTGGAGGCCCGACTGGAAAAAGCGCCCACGGGCCTGAGCAGTGCGGTGCGCAGGCTCTACAATGAGCTGGCCATGCAAACTGAAGTGCACGATCGTCTGGTCAGCGTCGACGATCGCATCGAAGTGCTGCAGGACCTGTACGAACTGGCCACCGACCGCCTCAGCGAGCATCGCCATGTGCTTGAGGAGCTGCGCGTGGAGTGGTTGATCGTGGCGCTGTTGCTGGCAGAGACGGCGCTGAGTATCTGGGGATTGCTGACGTAGCGAAGAAGGCTAGAGCATGCACGTACTACTCGTTGAAGATGACTTGCTGTTGGGCGATGGCATTCAGTTAGGTCTGCGTCAGGAAGGCGACCGGGTCGAATGGTTGACCGATGGCTTGCTGGCCAAACAGGCGCTGGCGACCGATGAGTTCGACCTGGTGATTCTCGACATCGGTTTGCCACGATGCAGTGGCCTGGAGGTGCTGCATGAACTGCGCAACCGCGGCTCCAAAGTGCCGGTCTTGCTGCTCACGGCCAGGGATGAAGTGGCCGACCGCGTGAAGGGGCTCGATTACGGCGCCGACGACTACCTGACCAAGCCCTTCGACTTCGAAGAATTGCTGGCCCGCATCCGCGCCCTGGCACGTCGCGCGCTGGGCCGTGCAGTGCCGCAACTGATCCACGGCAACCTGCGTCTGGACCCCTCGACGCATACCGTGACGGTGGACGACGACCCGATCAACCTCGCACCGCGCGAATATGCACTGTTGCGTCTGCTGCTGGAGAACAAAGGCAAGGTGCTGTCGCGCGCTCAACTGGAGAGCAAGCTGTATGGCTGGAGCGGGGATGTCGAAAGTAACGCCATCGAAGTTCACGTGCACCACGTACGACGCAAAACTAACAACAGCTTAATCCGGACCGTGCGCGGAATGGGATATACCATCGCCGAAGAGAAAATGGGCTAGCGTCGATGCACGTCGGATCGTTCAAGTCATTCAGTCGCACAACGACGCACAAGCCGTCGGTGCGCAGGCTCTTGCTGGCGTGGTTGCTAGGCAGCTTCGTCGTGACCTGGTTGATGGTGATCGCCTTCACCTACTACTTGTCCACGAACAAGATCGAGCGCTTCTTCGATGAGGACATGCTCGACTTTGGTCAGGCTGCGCTCAACATCCTGTCGGTTGCCACCCGCGATGAGCGACTTGGCCGCAGCGCAGACGTCACGCAACAGACCATCGAAGCCAGCCGCGAAGCGATCAAAGGCCTGCCCCTGCTGCATCGAGGCGGGGTACTGGCCTATACGCTGTGGCAAAACGGCGAGGCGGTGCTATCGAGCGCCAACATGCCCGAAGGTTTCACCCACGCCCCGGACGGCTTCAGCTCGCTCAAGACGGCGAATGCCCAGTGGCGCGTGCTGAACATGCAGCAAGGCGAGATGAACGTGTGGGTCGGTGAGAACATCAGCTATCGCCGCCATACCATCAACACACTGCTGATCTATGCCCTGTTTCCTCTACTGCCGGCCTTTCCCCTACTGGCGTTGATGATCTGGTTCAGCGTCTCCCGTGGCTTGTCGCCGCTGCAGGCGATGCAGGAAGAAGTGCACAAACGCTCCGATCGGAACCTCGAGCCGATTGCCCTGGCCCGTGTGCCCGTCGAGGTCCACGGGCTGGTCGGCGAACTCAACCTGCTGCTTGAGCGCCTACGCAACGCGCTGGAGGCCGAGCGCCGCCTGACGGGTGATGCCGCCCACGAAATCCGCACCCCACTCGCCGCCTTGCGCACCCATGTACAAGTGGTGCTGCGCTCCACCGACCCTCAGTTCCAGGCGCACGGCCTGCAGCAAATCAACCGCAGCGTGACCCGTATCACCACACTGATGGAGCAGATTCTGCTGCTGGCGCGCTTGGACAGCGATGCCTTGATCGAAGAATTCTACCCGGTGGACTTGTCGACCGTGGCCGAGGCGGTGGAGGCCGATCTTGCGGTTCAGGCCTTCGACAAACGCATCAGCCTGTCGCTCGATCAAACGCCCGTCAGGATCATCGGTATCGAAGTGTGGCTGAAGATTTTGCTGAGAAACCTGGTGAGTAATGCGATTCGCTATACGCCTGCCGGTGGCCATGTCAGCGTGCGGGTCGAGCACCATGACCCGCATGCCGTGGTGTCGGTCATGGACGATGGTCCGGGGATCACGGCCGAAGAGGAAAAGGTGATCTTCAAACGGTTTTATCGGGGCACGGCGGCCTCAGGGGATGGGCAAGGCAGTGGGCTGGGCTTGCCCATCGTCAAGCGGATTATCGAAGTGCACAAGGGTACGATCGTGCTGTCGCAGGGCTTGCACGGACGGGGACTGGGCGTGACGGTAACGCTGCCGAAAAGAATCTAGAACGCTTCACTCTAATGCTTAGGAAACTTTCACCGTGATCCACATTGATGACACCACCCACGTTGCCTTGGCCGATACGCTGTTCGTATTTGCGCTCGAAGCGGAAGCCGCCGATGCATTCAGCCACGTCGATGCGGTATTCACCGGTATCGGCAAGGTCAATGCCGCCATTGCACTGACCAAGGCCCTGCAGACACGCAAGCCCAAGTTGATCGTCAACCTCGGCTCCGCTGGCAGCCCGCGTTACGGCAAAGGTGAGCTGGTGTGTTGTACGCGTTTCGTGCAACGGGACATGGACGTCACGCCCTTGGGCTTCGCCCGCTACCAGACGCCCTTGACCAACGTGCCGGTGATTCTGGAGCAGGGATTGTCACTGCCCGGGATCCCATTGGGCACCTGCGGTACAGGTGATAGCTTCGAGACCAATCACGGCGATGCGCCCTATGACGTTGTGGACATGGAAGGTTATGTCCTGGCGCTGATCGCTCGCGAAGAGGGCATTCCGTTTCTGTGCCTGAAATACATTTCCGATGACGCGGGCAGCGAGGCGGCAGACGATTGGTCGGTGCAGGTGCACCTGGCGGCGCAGGCGTTTGGCAAGGTGTTGTTTGCCCAGACGTGAATCGAAAGACGTTGGACTTGCGAACGCGACCCCACTTCTCAGGCAGGTGTGAATAGATCCGCGCGGACGGCAATTGCAATTCGTCCGCTTACGTGGGAACAGTCAGGCCCATGATCACACCCGCGTGAAATTGGAGACTCAGGATAACCTGCTCCCCTGAACGTCTATCCAATCTAGTCACTATCGCAGTCGCCCCGCGACGCCGAGCCGAGAGGCGCCACCGCCGCGGGAACGACAGTGCAGTTAAGCCGTACCGGCGCCGCCGCGGTTGGCATTGCCGGGCGTCTGCATTTCATGAGTCTCGGCCTGGGTATCGGCGTTGCGCACCTGAGACTCCAGATCGTCGGTGGGTCGTTGGCTACGGATCCTTCGAGTGAGGGTGCTGGCACTGGCAGCTAGCTCATCGGTCATTCTGCCGGTAGCCGCAAAGGCGCGTTGCCCTGTTTCCACCACACTACGACTCACTTGCGTTCCGGTCTCCAAACCGCGACGGGCGACTTGCGCGCCCAGATGCCCTCCCGCACGCCCCACGCCATATCCGAATTGCGCGCCAGTCAACGCGGCGTTACCCAGGGCGCGGGGAGCAGAACGCAGCGCTTCTTTTGGCTTGGCGTGATTGTCATCGTTAAGCCAAGCCTTGCCCTTGTCAGAGAGTGTGCTCGTCATCGATGCAACGAAGGCCCAGATACCGAACGCAGCGCCGGTTCCAAGCGTATTGATGGAGGTCCGCACAACGGTCTGGGCAGCAGGACCGGAAACCGCGTTGGCGCCCATGTGCTCGGCCGCTGCGCGACCTGCGAACGTCGCGCCCAAGCCAAAGTACCCGCCGCCAAAGCTATTGGCGTTGATGAGCGCTTTGCCCGCAGCGTCAAGCGCATTGGCGGGCACGCCAAGGAGCATGTTGCCCAGTCGCTGCCCTCCGTGCCCAATGGCCGACAACACACTGCCTTGCTTTGCAGCCTTGTAGACAGAGAACCAGTCTTGTTCACCCTCCAGCGTGCGACGCACACTGGCCTGATCGGCCGTGTCGAGTGAAGTTCCCGCATCACGCAAGCCGAACAACAATGCTTCACCCCGCTCTTGCCGAGCGGTCTGAGCGTTATGCTTGAGGTTGGCCGTGGCGAGTCCAGATGCATAGTTACGCAGCGGTACCGCGATTTTATTGAACAGATCTGCAGCCTCGGGCCGACCGGATAACCTCAACGACGCCGCTACGGTCCCGGTAATGACCGCACCGACCAGGTAGGTTTGAATCTGCTTGGCATCCTCAAGCGCTTCGCCAATAGATCCCAGCTGTTTGGCTTCCAGTCCCCTGGCCACGTCAGGGTGAAGTTTGTCTGCGGGTGCTTTGAGAAAGAAGGCGTCCGCTTTCGCTTCCGCGAACAGGCGCTGGAAGAACTCATCCGGAAAGTGGGCCTCCATACCCCCTACCCCGCCCTCGGCCGTGGCTTTGAGCAGTCCATTGTCGATTTCGCCGAACACGAACTTGGTTACATCGCTGACAATCTCGGGCTTGGCAAACTGGGCGGCCACGACGCCGGTAAAGGGAAGACCGCCCACCAGGGCGGTTCCGTGAGTCGCATAACGATCGAGCCGGCCAGCATTTTCCATCGTGCAGCGGATTGCCGCGAGGTTCTCGCCTTCTTGCAAAAGCCGCTCACTTCGGCTGTCCGCGATCGAATCCAGCATCTCGTGCTGTGCTCGTGCCAAATCAGCCTCAGCGGGGGTCGCTTGGGGCGACACGGGCAGACGATACTGCGCAAAGCGATCTTGATGTAATCGCGTACAGCGGTGCGCTCTGCAGGGTCGGTTATGGCGCCGACGCCTTGGGCCTGCACAGCATGCTGGGCGGTTTCAGCATGTGCCCTATCAGGGGTGTGAAGATGTGCGACGTGAGATCCGTTGATATCCATCAGATAGGCCTCATTATTGAATAGCCATTGCCAGGGATGTCAGAGCGCGTACGAGTTATGCCAGCGATTCTTCCTTCGTGCGGCCCTAGCACTGACTCGAGCGTGAATCGGACAGGAGAATGATTCGCATGAATCATGCAGTGGGCTGAGTGTGAGTGGTTGGCGAGTTCAGTCGGTTCCATGGAAAAGGCGTCGTACTGGCAGGTGAGGAACGAGCCCTGCTGGGGTCGCTGATCGCGACCTCTGGCATAGGCTAAGGTCTCGGGGGACATTGCTAGCGAAGAAGACTTTTTGGAGCGCCCAGATGCATCCGGCTAGCGGTGTGCTGTCTCCCGCCCTCAGGTTCAGACATCCAAGGTATTCTTGCGGGCGAAGGTTTACGTCTGCGTGTAAACTTGCGCCCTTTTTTCGATTCATCCTTGGCCGATGTCACTCCATGTGCCGTCAGTACGTCTGTGCCCTTTGATCATTGCCAAGGCGACATAGCCTTTGTCGCGGGGGGATGAGCCCGTTGGCAAGCGGTAGGCCGCGCCGCCTGCGCTTAGAACCCCTGCAAACCCGCTAAAACGCACTGGAAACACGCACCTCCGGAGACCGCATGATAGAGCCATCCAAGCCAGTAATTACGCGCGTTGAGCCATCTAGAAGGTTCTCCGTGGCACCCATGATGGACTGGACCGACCGCCATTGCCGATATTTCCTGCGCCTACTCTCGCGCCACGCCCTGCTCTACACCGAAATGGTCACCACCGGCGCCCTGCTGCACAACGACGCCGCCCGTTTCCTGCGCCACGACGTCTCGGAGCACCCGCTGGCCCTGCAACTGGGCGGCAGCAACCCTGCCGAACTGGCAGCCTGTGCGCGCCTGGCGCAAGAGGCCGGCTACGACGAGATCAACCTCAACGTCGGCTGCCCCAGTGATAGGGTGCAGAACAACATGATCGGCGCGTGCTTGATGGGCCACCCCGCGCTGGTGGCCGAGTGCGTGAAAGCGATGATCGACACAGTGCAGATTCCGGTGACGGTCAAGCACCGCATCGGTATCAATGGCCGCGACAGCTACGCCGAGCTGTGCGACTTCGTCGGCCAGGTCCGCGATGCCGGTTGCAAGAGCTTCACCGTGCATGCACGCATCGCCATCCTCGAGGGCCTCTCGCCCAAGGAAAACCGTGAGGTTCCACCGCTGCGCTACGACGTGGCCGCGCAGCTCAAGCGGGACTTTCCCGACCTTGAGCTGATACTCAACGGCGGAATCAAAACCCTGGAGGAATGCCGCGAGCACCTTCAGACCTTCGATGGCGTGATGCTAGGACGCGAGGCGTATCATAATCCTTACCTGCTGGCCGAGGTGGACCAGCAGTTGTTCGGCAGCCAGGAACCTGTCGTGAGCCGCAGCGAGGTGATGGAACGGTTGATGCCGTACCTGGTAGCGCACGTCGAGTCCGGTGGGGCCGTCCATCACATCACTCGACACATCCTCGGCCTCGGCCAAGGCTTCCCAGGGGCGCGGCGCTTCCGTCAGTTGTTGTCGGCCGACATCCACAAGGCCGCAGCGCCCTTGCAAGTCGTGGAACAGGCGGCTCAGTTGCTGCAGGGCCGGTAAGGGGAACCCTGGGCACGGAGCGCACTCGAACAGGGATTCGCCCTGCGCCCCTCGCGCCTCGGACACCCCTCGTGTTCGGCCTTGAGCGGCTGTCTGGGCTGGGGTAATGTCGAGACACTCACAGGACAGAGCACGCCCATGACTTCCAAGCTGGAACAACTCAAGCAGTTCACCACCGTCGTCGCCGACACCGGAGACCTGGAGGCCATCACTCGCCTCAAGCCGGTCGATGCCACCACCAACCCGTCGCTGCTGCTCAAGGCCGCCGCCATCGAAGGTTATGCCGACCTGCTCAAGCAGGTGCGCAGCGATGCCAAGGGTGATGTGCAACTGGCGTGCGACAAGTTTTCGGTCGCGGTCGGTGCGGGCATTCTCAAGGTCATTCCGGGTCGCATTTCCACCGAGGTCGACGCGCGCCTGTCGTTCGACGAGCCGGCGCTGCTGAATAAGGCGCGTCAACTGATCGCGTTGTACGAAGCGGCTGGCATCAAGCGCGATCGCGTGCTGATCAAGCTGGCGTCCACCTGGGAAGGCATCCGCGCTGCCGAGAAGCTGGAAAAAGAAGGCATCCAGACCAACCTCACCCTGCTGTTCTCCTTCGCACAGGCCCAGGCCTGCGCCGATGCCGGAGTGTTCCTGATCTCGCCGTTCGTAGGTCGTATCTACGACTGGTACAAGAAGAGCACCGGCAAGGAATACACCGGTGCCGAGGATCCAGGCGTGCAATCGGTCACGCGCATCTACGACTACTACAAGACCAACGGTTACGACACCGTGGTCATGGGCGCCAGCTTCCGTAACGTTGGGCAGATCGAGCAACTGGCCGGCTGCGATCGACTCACCATCAGTCCGGAACTGCTGCAGCAACTGAGCGACGACCAGGGCGAACTGCCGCGCATCCTCAAGCCGGGCTCAGCCGGCGAAGCCAAGCAGGTGCTGGACGAAGGCCAGTTCCGCTGGGCGATGAACGAAGATGCCATGGCTACCGAAAAACTGGCCGAAGGCATCCGTCAGTTCGCACGCGATCAGGAAAAGCTCGAGAAGGTCATGGCGGAAAAAGCCTGATACATCTGCTGATTGTGCAACGGGCGGGAAATACTCAGTATTTTCCGCCCGTTTTGATTTGATGGTCTCGATGAATTCTTCACTGCCCGCAGTCCTCGCTGGCCCTGTGCTTCGACGCCTGGAGTCGCAACGCCTGGCTATCTGGTTGGTCGGCTCGCGCCCACTGAATCCGCAATTCGTACTGCCAGGCCTACCAATCGACCCCCTACAGCAGTGCCAACGGGTTGCGATGGGGCGCCATGCGTTCGTTCACCTGCTTGAGGTGCAATTCGACGCGCCACTGCCCGAAGACGTCGAACTGGAGTACGACCTGCGTCTGGACAACGGCCTGGGTATCGCCGATTGGGCGCCTCACCTGCTCTATCCTGGCAGGCATCTGCCCAATTTCGTGCTGCGCAGACGCGTGGACAACCTGCTCCACGGCTCCTGTCGCAAGCCCCACCATTCTGCGCCCGACGGCCTGCTATGCGCCGATCGCTTGCTATCGGAGAGCCTGGCACCGCAGCAGCGCCCTGCCCTGCTGCTAATGACGGGCGATCAAGTCTATGCCGACGACGTAGCCGGCCCTACCCTCAAGGCCATCCACGGGCTGGTCGAGTGCTTGGGCCTGTTCGACGAAGCCCTCGACGGCGCGCTGGTCAACAGCGGCGAGGCTCTGTATCGCCACCCGGCAGGCTACTACCACCGCGCCGACCTGCTGCCGTCACACGAGGGCAACGAGCCGCTGCGGCGCCGCTTCTTCCGCGGCAAGCGCAAGCCGATCTTTTCCTCGAGCAATGCCGACAACCACCTGGTGACGTGGGCCGAAGTCATGGCCATGTATCTCTTGGTGTGGTCACCGACGCCTTGGACGCTGATCTCGCTCGTGATGCCAGAAGGCCTTTCGGCTGAAGATCGGCAGCGCTATCAAGCTGAACAACCCCTGATCGAAGACTTCCGCGACGGACTTGACCACGTGGCACGGGTGATGGCGCATCTGCCGTGCCTGATGATCTTCGATGACCATGACATCACCGATGACTGGAACCTGTCGGCGCAATGGGAGCAGACCGCCTATGGTCATCCTTTTTCCCGGCGGATCATCGGCAATGCCCTCATCGGATACCTTGTGTGCCAAGGCTGGGGAAACGACCCAACGGCCTGCTCACCTCTGATCCAGACCTTGCAGCGATTGACCGAGGACACTGGGCAGCGACAGCTCATCGCCTCGCTGCAAGACAGTTTGATAGACGCTCTGCTGCGCTTTCAGTCCTGGCATTACGACTTGCCCTGCGACCCACCTCTGCGCGTTCTGGACACCCGTACCCGACGCTGGCGCAGCGAGCGCGACCTGAAGAAGCCCTCGGGCCTGCTCGATTGGGAAGCCCTGTGCGAATTGCAGCAAACCCTGCTCGATCATCCGTCGGCAATCATCGTGTCACCCGCGCCGATCTTCGGCGTCAAGCTGATCGAGACGGTACAGCGGGTATTCAGCACGCTGGGCTATCCGCTGCTGGTCGACGCCGAGAACTGGATGGCGCACCGCGGTGCCGCGCAGGTGATCCTGAACATCTTCAGGCACTCGCGCACACCCGGCCATTACGTGATTCTCTCCGGCGATGTGCATTATTCCTTCGTGTACGAAGTACTGATCCGACATCGCCAGCGCAGCCCGCACCTCTGGCAAGTGACCAGCAGCGGCATCAAGAACACCTTTCCACGCAGGCTTCTGGACGTGCTGGATCGGCTCAATCGCTGGCTGTATGCCCCGCGCTCACCGCTCAACGGTTTCACCCAGCGCCGCGCGATGCAAGTGGTGCCACGCCTGCCGAGCCGCAGCAAGGCGGGAGAGCGCTTGTGGAACGGTTCGGGGTTAGGGCAGGTGTTCTTCGATGATGAGGGGCGCCCGGTACGGGTGCTTCAATTGAACGCCGATGCAAGCGAGGCCACCGAGTTCGTCAGAACCCACAGACCCGAGCATTGACGCGCACAGGTCAGGACCGCTCCAGCGCACTCACCAAATCACGAAACGCTTCGCGGTTGGAGTCGTTCAGGCCCATCAGGATCTTGTGCGCCTCCAGGACCTTGGCACGCACGACTTCCTCGTTCTCGTCCTGGGAAGGCAGATCGCTCAGGCAGTCTGGGCACGGCAGGGGCCGATCGACGATATTGAACACCTGATCGAAGCCCATCGACTGCAGCAGCCGGGAAATATCTGGGTTTGTGGTCACCACAGTGGGCAGCAGGCCGACCTTCTGACGCGACAGGATCGACAACTTGGCCAGCAGACCCAAGGTGGTGCTGTCGATGCTCTCGGTCTCGGTCAGGTCGATGACGATGGCCGAGAAATTCAGCGCCGTGAAGATCTTTTCGATCGTCGCATCCAGGGCTGAACACAAGGTCAGGCGCACTTCACCGACGAATTTCAGTACGAAGGTACCATTCTGCTCGGCGAACTGGATTCTACCGGTACTCATGGAAGGTTCCTGCTCAACACCAATAGGGCGATATCATCCGGCATCTCCCCAAGCGTAGCTAATCCGAATCGACTGCGCAGTCCGTCCAGACTGCCCTGCGCGTCTTTGACAATCTCCGGCAAGTTTGCCTCTTTGTCTTTGAGTGTGGCCCCAGGCAAAAGGTCCAGGATGCCATCTGACATCAGCGTAAGGCTGAAGCGCGGCGGCAATTCCAGCACATGGTCCTGATAGGTGGCTTCGTCGAACAGCCCTACCGGCAAGCCACGCCCCTCGAGGTAGCGTGCCTGACCTGGGGTATACAACACGGGCAACGGCAGATGGCCGCCTACGCTGTAGGTCATCAGTCCGGTGTCCTCGTCGATCACTCCGCCGACCATGGTCACATGCTTGCCCAGCTTGCAGTTGATCAGCCCACGGTTGATGTGCGCCAGCACCTCGGATGGCTTAAAGTCGCGCATCTTGCCGTTGCGTTTGAATTCGAACAACAAGCGGGTGGTCATGAACTTGAGCAGCACAGTGACAAATGCCGACGAAGCGCCATGGCCGGACACGTCCGCCAGGTAGAACGCTACTCGACGCTCATCGACACGGAAGTAGTCGGTGAAGTCGCCCGACAGGTACAACGAGGGAATGATCTGGTGATCGAACGACAGGTCGCCCGCCGTCCAAGGCTTTTCCGGCAGCATGTTCATCTGCACCTGACGCCCGGCGGTCTGGTCTTCCTGCAACAGATGCAGACTGGCTTCCAACTCACGATTAGCCGCTTCGAGCTTCTCGCGGTAGCGCTCGTTTTCCAGCATCAACCGCGAGCGGTCCAGCGCGCGGCGCACCGAGTGCTCGAGTACGGCGAGGTCTTCCAGCGGCTTGATCAGATAGTCGGCCGCGCCCAGGCGCAGGGCTTCGACTGCATCGCTCATCACCCCGGCACCGGACACCACGATCACCGGCATTTGCGGAGCCTGCTCGGTGATGCGACGGATCAACTCGAGCCCGCCCATCTGAGGCATGCGCAGATCGCAGATAACGAGTTCAGGCTGGTGTTCTTCGAAGACCTGAAGCCCCTGTTGGCCATTGATGGCCTGAAGGACGCTGAAGCCACTGTCTTCCAGATACGCGGCGAGGCTTGCACGGACCACGTCGTCGTCATCGATTATCAGCAGCGTTGCACGGGTTTTCTGCATGTGGGCGAACGGCGCCGATTGGTTGGCGTAGCGGACATCGGCAAGGACGACGGTCGACTACTTGGAATACTGATGACCGCTGCGCGCGAGGTGGACAGCAAGGCTATCCGGCGACGCGCAAAGGTGCCTGTAAGGCGCAGACGGTACTCCCATCCGCTGGGCGTTTCAAGCATGCGAGGATGGAGTGCGCAGGCCTAATCACCTGAGGTTATTGGAGACCAGGTTTTGGCTCACTAATGGATATAGCCAAGCCGTTTGAACGGGGCGTTGTCACCTTGTGAAGTGCGCGCCGTGCCCACATTCGCCGACGAAAAAGGCGATCCTAAGATCGCCTTTCCTGTGGACGGGTCAGAAGTCGTCTTCGACCTCGCCATCCTTGACCTTGAACTCCCTGTTCTGCAGGTAAGCGTTGCGGATGAAGATGTACTTGTCGCCCTGTATCAGCTTCTCCGCCGGGAGCAGGCTGGCGCGGGTATCGACCACATCGAGCGCGAAGATCGAGTTGCGCGTCGGCACATGGTCGATGTAGCGGTAGGGTTCGGTGAAGGAATCCGGGTACTTGGACAAGCCATCGCGCACGGTGCTCGGCCCCAGCAGCGGGATGACGACATAAGGCCCGCTGGGCACGCCCCAGTAGCCGAGGGTCTGGCCGAAGTCTTCATCGCTGCGCTGCAGACCCATGCGGGTGCCGACATCGAAGAAACCGCCCAGGCCGAAGGTGGTGTTGACGATCAGCCGCGCCGTGTCGACACCCGCAGCATGAGGCTTGAGCTGGAACACATTGTTGACCAGGTTGCCGACATCGCCCAGGTTGCGGAAGACGTTGTGAATGCCGTCTTCGAGAAACTGCGGGGTCACGGCCTCGTAGCCTTTGGCCAACGGCCTCAGCGCGTAAGTATCGATCACGTCGTTGAAGCGGAAGATCGGTCGGTTGACCGCTTCCCATGGGTCGTCCTCGGTGGCCGCCTGGGTGGCGGCCATCGGCGCCAGCAGCAGGCTGGCACAGACACAGGCCTGGGTGATTCGCTCGATCACATCGGCACCGATCCTCTGCATAGCTGTTTCTCCATCGGGTTTCACGGCGGCAAGCACCGGATGGCGCTGCGCGATAGGGCGCCAGTATACGGGCAATCTGGCTGGCGGCGAGCATGGCATATCTTGCTTGATCGCATAGTGTTCATCTCGCTCTTCATGTGACTGTCACACCACCGTCACATAGAGACTCTAGCGTGGGCGATATTTCAGGGATGTTGCCATGCACGAAGCCCCCGCCCCCACTGCCGTGTTGTTCGGCCTGCGCGGCTGCCTGGTCCAGGCTGCGAAGGGTAGCCCCCTGCCCGCCCCCGGCGCTCTCGACACCCTGGCGTCGCTGCACGCGCAACAGGTGCCCTGCATCTGGCTCGATGAACTGGACAGCGAGCACAGCACTGCGCTGACCGCTGTGCTGCCGAGCTGGTTACCCGGCCACGCCGCCAATGGCTCGCCTTGGCCTTCCCCGAACGCCTGCTGGCAAGCGTTGATGTCACTGAGCAGTGCCCGCCTGGACGGATGCGTCCTGGTGAGCGGCGAACCGCGCCTGCTGCAGGCAGGCCTGAATGCAGGACTGTGGACCGTGGGCCTGGCCACCTGCAGCCCATCGTGCGATCAGACCTCGAACCGGTGGCAGGCCATGAGCGTGCAGGAGCAGGAACTGGCGCGCGGCAAGTCCACCCTTGAACTGTTCGGATTGGGCGTGCACTCGGTGATCGACCATCTCGAAGCGCTCGACACCTGCCTGGCAGACATTGCCCACCGTCGACGCAAGGGTGAAAAACCCTGACATCGCGGCTTGATGCCGATCATGCAAAGCGTCAGCAAGTGGATTACGCTTGCAGTCAGGTCAGAACCTTTGCGCCTGCGCCGAGGTCCATGGCTTGCCAAGTCATTGATGGAGAACAGCCAATGCCCGCCCGCGAACTGCAAGAACGCCTGAACAGCCTGCGCGAGCAACTGGATCGAAACGTACCGCTGTCGGAAGAGGAACTCGCCGGCCTGCGCGAGGAAGCACGACAGATCGAGGCGCAAATCAAGCTCGAAGAAGTCTCGCCAGACAACAATCTGGTTGATGGCGTGAATCTCGCCGTCGAGCACTTCGAAGTCAATCACCCCGACCTCACTGCCACGCTGCGCGACATCATCACTCGCCTGCACAGCATGGGTATCTGATACGCCGCTTGGGGCTGCGGGTGCGGCCCCCGAAGATGAACTTACTGGCGCACCAGCCTGCCGTTGCGCGGGCTGATCGGTGCGGTGCTGCGATAAGGATTGATATCAAGCCCGCCCCGGCGCACGTAGCGTGCATACACCGTCAAGTGCTCTGGCTGCAGCAGGCGCAGCAGATCCAGATAGATCCGTTCCACGCACTGCTCGTGGAAATCGGCATGCTGGCGGAAGCTCACCAGGTAGGTCAGCAGGCTGGCAGGATCCAGCGCCCTGCCCTTGTACTCAACCACCACGCTCCCCCAGTCCGGCTGACCCGTCACGGGACAATTGGATTTGAGCAGATGACTGTGCAAGGTTTCTTCGACCACGCGGTCAGGATCGCAGCGCAGCAGCTCGGGCTGTGGTTCGCCATAATGGCTGATGGTCACATCCCACGCATCGATGCACTGCCCTGGCAGGGCCATGACCCCCTCGTTTTGCACGTCGTCCAAGCTCCGCACCCGCACACGCACCGGTTTACCGGCGGCGGCAGAGAGGTCTTGCTCAAGACACGCCACCAGTTCCTCGGCAGAGGCGAACACCGTCTGGTTCAACGAGTTGAGGTAGAGCTTGAACGACTTGGATTCGATGATGCTGGGCGAGTCGGCCGGGATGGCGAACTCGCCGATGGCCACCACTGGCTTGCCTGAAGGCAGCAGCCAGGACAGCTCGAAGCAGTTCCAGTAGTCCACGCCCTGCCACGGCAGCGTTTGCGCAGTGACGCCCAGTTCGGCCCACTTGGCCGCTCGGGGGATCGGGAACAGCAGCGAGGGCGTGTAGATGGCGATGTATTCGCTGGACTTGCCCAGCGGGGAGTGTTCGGCGGCGGGATGCATGTCTCTGACCTGAAAACGCGGAAATGCGCCCATTCTACCGGTTTTGCCGCCCGCCTTGGGCGCCGCTGTCACTCGATGGTCAACTGACCGACCATGCCCGCCTGGTAATGGCCTGGCACGTTGCAGGCAAACTCGATGGGCGCCGACTGGCGGAAGGTCCAGGTCAGCTCGGCACGCTGTCCTGGCTGGACCAGCACGGTATTGGCCGCGTCATGGCCGTGCGCAGCGTGGTCCATCTGTCCATGATCCATACCGGCCATGGCGGCCATTTCCTTCTGATGCTCGGCGTGCATGGCCGCATCGCCCAGGTTGAACTCGTGAACCAGCTTGCCTTCGTTGATCAACACGAAGCGCACCGTCTCCCCCGCCTTGACCTGCAACTTGCCTGGTTCAAAGGCGATATCCTTGAGCACTACCTGCACGGTACGGGTGGCTGTGCTGGCTGGAGCAGGCTCGCCGAAGGCGAACGACTTGGCGCCGTCCGCAAGCGCCGGCAGGCTGACAAAGGCGAAGGCAGCACTGAGGATCAGAGATTTCATGGTGACTCCTGGCGTAGGTGGACAATGGCGCCACTCTACGGTCAGCGCGCTGGCGGCGGGCTGACCGGCAGATTACAACGCTGTCAGCTTGGGCACGCTGACGTTGGCTCACGTATCATCGTCGTCAATTCCCTTGGCAGCCGAGCGCGCCCACGGCGCGAGCAGGCCAACGCTCTTGTGTGTGGACACCCCATGAAACTGTTGATCGTCGAAGACCAGGCCCGCACCGGCCAATACCTGCGCCAGGGCCTGAGCGAAGCGGGCTTTGCCACGGAATTGGCCGACGATGGCGAAACCGGAGAATTTCTTGCCCTCACCGGCGATCACGACCTGCTGATTCTCGACGTGATGCTACCCGGCCGCGACGGCTGGCAGATCCTCCAGGCCGTGCGCCAGGCCGGACTGGACACGCCCGTGCTGTTTCTCACCGCGCGCGATGCCGTGGCCGACCGTGTCCATGGCTTGGAATTGGGCGCCGACGACTACCTGGTCAAACCCTTCGCCTTCTCCGAACTGCTCGCCCGGGTTCGCAGCCTGCTGCGACGCGGCTCGAGCCCGAGCCAGGACAATGTCCTGATCCTCGCCGACCTGCGCCTGGACCTGCTGCGCCGCCGCGCCGAGCGTGCCGGTAGCCGTATCGACCTTACCGCCAAGGAGTTCGCCCTGCTCGAACTGCTGCTACGCCGCCAGGGCGAGGTGCTGCCCAAATCGCTGATCGCCTCGCAGGTGTGGGATATGAATTTCGACAGCGACACCAATGTCATCGAAGTCGCGATCCGGCGTCTGCGCCTGAAAATCGACGAAGGCCATCCCGGCAAGCTCATCCATACCGTACGCGGCATGGGCTACGTGCTCGAAGAGCGTGCCGACTGATGCCGCGCCTGTCACTGGGAGGACGCCTGGCCCTGCTGTTCGCCGCCTGCACTGCAGCCGTTTCGCTGACCGCTGGACTGCTGTTCAGCCAGGCCAGCGAACGGCACTTCGTCGAGCTCGATCAGCAGCTGCTCAGCGCCCGCCTTTCGCAACTGCGTACCGCCCTTGCCCATGTCGACTCCCCACGCGCACTGGAGGCCAAAGTGCCAGTGCTGCGCAGCGAACTGAGCCACCAGGCAGACCTGGCCCTGCGCATCCGCGGCAACGATGACACGCTGTGGTTCGACAGTCGCACCGGCTTGCCCGAGGAACCTCGCCAGCCGGGCTTGGCCACTCTGCACAGGGACAGCATCGCCTACCGCAGCCTTTCCGAGCGCGTAATAGGCGGGCAGGTCACGCTGTTTCTGGACATCACCCATCACCAGCACTTTCTCGAGCGCATGCAGCAATTGATCTGGCTGACAGTAGGCCTGTCCGCGCTGGTCACCGCCCTACTCGGCGCCTGGGCGGTCAGGCGGGGACTACGCCCCTTGCGCCAGATGGGAGTGGTGGCGGCCAGTGTCAACGCCCGCTCGCTGACCACTCGTCTGCCGGTGGCGCAACTGCCGGAGGAACTGGCCGAGCTTGGCCAGACCGTCAACGCCATGCTGCAGCGCCTGGAAGATGCCTTCGTGCGCCTCTCGGCCTTCTCCGCCGACATTGCCCATGAGCTGCGCACGCCGCTGTCGAATCTGCTCACGCACACCCAGGTCACGCTCACCCGGCCGCGCAGCCTGGACGAGTACCGTGAGGCCTTGCACGACAATCTCGAAGAGCTGCAGCACATGGCGCAAATGGTCAACGACATGCTGTATCTGGCCAAGGCCGACCATGGCTTGCTCATGCCTAACCGAGAGCGGCTGGACCTGGCAGCGGAGGTCGATGCCCTGCTCGACTACTACGCCGCACTGGCCGAGGACGCCGCCATCACCCTGCGCCGCCAAGGCCAGGCGCACCTGCTGGGCGATCGCCACATGCTGCGCCGGGCGCTGTCGAACCTGCTGGAAAATGCCCTGCGTTTCACGCCGCCAGGCGGAACGGTCGAGGTGAGCGTGTCATCCGGCCTGCGCGTGGACGTGGCCAACACCGGACCGGCCATCACCGAGCACGCCCTGGCGCGCGTGTTCGACCGTTTTTATCGAGAGGATCCGGCACGCCATGAAGGCAGCACCGAGCACGCGGGACTGGGACTGGCGATCACCCGCTCGATCGTCCAGGCCCATGGCGGCTCGATAAGCGCGCACTGCCGCCAAGGCTGGACACATTTCGTGATCGAACTGCCCCAGCCATGCTGAGGTAGCGCCAGGGCAGGCCTCACTCGTAGCGCAGGGCCATCGCCGGCTCGATCTGCGACGCCCGGTACGCCGGGTACAGGGTGGCGAGGAAGCTCATCACCAGCCCGGCGCTACAGATGATCGCCACATCGCCCCACTGCAGTTGCGACGGCAGGCTGCTGATGAAGTACAGGTCGGAGGTGAAGATGTGCTGCCCGCTGGTACGCTCCAGCCAGCCGACGATAGCGCTGACGTTGAGCGCGCCGATCACGCCCAGCACACCGCCGATCAAGGTGCCGACGATGCCGATCAGGCTGCCCTGAACCATGAAGGTGCCCATGATCTGCGCCGGCGTAGCGCCTAGGGTGCGCAGGATGGCGATGTCCGCGCCTTTGTCGTTCACCACCATCACCAGCGTGGCGATGATGTTGAAGGCTGCCACCGCGATGATCATCAGCAGCAACAGGCCGATCATGGTCTTCTCCATCTTCATCGCACTGAACAGGCTGCCCTGGGTGTGCGACCAGTCGTCGGCACGATAGGCCGTGCCGAGGCGGGTGGCGATCGCCTTGGACACCTGCGGCGCCGCGTACAAGTCATGCAATTTCAGGCGTACGCCCTGCACCTGGTCGGGCGCCCAGCGTTGCATCTGACCGGCATCGGCAATGTGGATATAGGCCTGCGAGCCGTCCAGCTCGGCACCGACCTTGAAGATGCCGACCACGGTCAGGCGCTGCATGCGCGGGGTGATGCCGCCCGGCGCACTGCTCACCTCCGGAACGATCAGCGTGACCTTGTCGCCGGTGTTCAAGCGAAAGCGACGCGCCGTAAGCTCACCGAGCACTACCCCATAATCGCCCGGCTGCAACGCCTGCAGCGAGCCCTGGACGATATGCTCGCCGACGATGGACACCTGGCCCTCCTCGGCCGGGTCGATGCCACTGACCTGGATCGGCTGCATGGCGCCCTTGTAGGAAAGCATGCCCTCCATTTCGGTCAAGGGCGCGGCGGCGACCACGGCTGGATTCTTCAGCGCGGCCGTGGCCACGCTGCGCCAGTCATCCAGCGGCTGAATGCCGAGAATGCTGGCGTGCGGCACCAGGCCCAACACGCGCGAACTCATCTCCCGCTGGAAGCCGTTCATGACCGACAGCACCACGATCATCGCCAGCACACCCAGTGACAGGCCGATCATCGAAGTCATGGAAATGAACGAGATGAAGTGGTTGCGGCGCTTGGCACGGGTGTAGCGGGCACCGATGAACAAGGGCAAGGGTCTGAACATGTACGCGAACATCCAGTTGAACAGAGGATGGGGCCGCGCAGGCAGCCCCGTGCAGTCAGATCGAGACCAGGCGACCGTCTTCCAGGCTCAGCACACGGTCCATCTTGCGTGCCAGGCTGAGGTCGTGGGTCACCACCAGGAACGCTGTGCGCGACGCTGTCGACAGCTCTTGCATAAGTTCCTGAATGCCCATGGCCGTGTGGTGATCGAGGTTGCCGGTGGGCTCGTCGAGCATCACCAGACCCGGCTGGTTGACCAGCGCACGGGCAATCGCCACACGCTGGCGCTCGCCACCGGACAGCTCGGCAGGCTTGTGATTCAGGCGATGCCCCAGGCCCACGCGCTCGAGCAATGCGGTGGCGCGCTGGCGGGCCTCGGGAATCGGCGTGCGGCCGATCAGCAGCGGCATGCAGACGTTTTCCAGGGCGGTGAATTCGGCCAGCAGGTGATGAAACTGGTACACGAAGCCCAACGCGCGGTTGCGCAGCAGGCCGCGATCGCGCTCGCCCAACGCCGACAGCTCTTCGCCGGCCAGCCAAACGCTGCCCTGGGACGGTGTGTCGAGCCCGCCGAGCAGGTTGAGCAGCGTGCTCTTGCCCGAGCCGGAACTGCCGACAATGGCCACCCGCTCGCCCGGATGCAGCTCCAGGCTCAACCCGGACAGCACCTGCACCGACTCCGGGCCCTCGTCATAGGACTTGCCCAGGTTGCGGCAACTCAGTACGGCTTGATCACTCATGCGCGACTCACTCATAACGTAGCGCCTCTGCAGGCTGGGTGCGCGCAGCACGCCAGGCCGGATACAGGGTGGCGAGGAAACTCAGGGCCAGCGCCGCACCACAGACCATCCACACATCCTGGGCGATGATCTGCGACGGCAGGTAATCGATGAAATACACGTCGGCGTTGAGGAATTTGTGCCCGATCAGCGTCTCGATGCCGGCAATGGCCGCGCTGACGTTGAGCGCGGCGAGGATGCCGACCACGGCGCCGATCAAGGTGCCGACCACGCCGATGACCGTGCCCTGGACCATGAAGATCGCCATGATCTGTCGTGGCGTGGCACCGAGGGTACGCAAAATGGCGATGTCGCCGCGTTTGTCGTTGACCACCATCACCAGGGTGGAAATGATGTTGAACGCCGCCACCGCGACGATCAGCAGCAGCAACAGGCCGATGATCGACTTCTCCATGCGAATCGCCTGGTACAGGTTGCCCTGGGTGCGGGTCCAGTCGCGGGCATAGTACTGCTGCTCGCCCAACTGCTTGACGATGTTCCAGGCCTCGCGAGGCGCCTGGAACAGGTCGTCGAATTTAAGCCGCAGCCCTTGCACCTGATCGGCTTTCCAGCGGTGCAGGCGCGACAGGTCGGACAAGTTGGTCAGCCCCAGGTACCCGTCGATTTCGCCGGCACCCACGTGGAAGGTGCCGACCACGGTAAAGCGCTTCATGCGCGGGAACATGCCGGCCGGGGTGATGCTCACCTCCGGCGCGACGAACGTGACTTTGTCGCCGACCTTGACGCCCAGTTTGTCGGCCGCCTTGTCACCGATCAGGATGCCCCACTCACCCGGCGCCAGGCGGTCGAGACTGCCCTGCTTGATGAAGTTGTCGATGATCGACACCTCACGCTCACGCTCGGGCAGGATGCCGTTGAGCAGCATCTTCTGCACCTTGCCGTCATGGGTCAACAGACCCTGCATCTGGGTGAAAGGCGCCACCGCCTGGACATGCGGATTCTGCTTTACTTGTTGAGCGAGGGCCTGCCAATCGGCGATGGGCTGATCGCCTTCCACGGTGGCATGCGGAACCATGCCCAGCACGCGGGTGCGCATCTCGTGGTCGAAGCCGTTCATCACCGACAGCACCACGATCATGACCACCACGCCCAGGGCGAGGCCGATCATCGAGGTCAGGGAAATGAACGAGACGAAATGGTTGCGGCGCTTGGCACGGGTGTAGCGGGTGCCGATGAATACGAAGAGAGGTCTGAACATGTCGGGGCTTGTTCGCAGGAAAGGGAACGTCCTTGTGGCGAGGCGCCTGTGGCGGCTTTACACTCGGACCACTGCCGCAACCATGGGTTCGCCATGACGACACTAGACGAAGAAGATCGGCGCGAATACTACCGCATCGAAGATCGGATCGCACTGCAAATCAGCCCGTTGAGCGCGGCGCAAGCCCTTGATACAGAACTGTTGCTGGATGATTCGCCGCTGTTCAACCTGCTCAGCGAACTGCACTTGTCCGACTTTGAAGCCCAGCACCTGTTACGCCAGCTCAGCGACAAGGACCGCACCCTGGCCGCCTTTCTGCGCGCGCAGAACAAGCGCCTCGATCTGCTCAGCGCAGTGGTGGCGCAGACCCTGCTCGGCGAAATCGGCGAGCCGCAACGGGTGATCATCTCCGAGGGCGGCATCGACAGCGTTCAGGCGCAGAGGATTGCCCCGGGCACCCGGGTGAAAGTGAAGATGGTGCTCATGCCACGCGCCCATGGCCTGCTCTTGCGCGGACGCATCACCCATTGCGATCCACGGGCTGACGGCCAATTCGAGGTCGGCACCGAATTCACCGACATGAGCGATGCCGAACGCCAGTTGCTGGCCCGCTATATCCTACAGCGCCAGCAACAGCAGCGCCGCCAGCAACTGGAACGGCAAGACCCGCAACCCTGAACTTTTCCCTCTCCCGACTTGAAGGAATGAACGTGACCCTGATCTACGGCCATCGCGGCGCCAAGGGCGAAGCACCCGAGAACACCCTGACCAGCTTCCGCCAGTGCCTGTCGCACGGCGTGCACCGCTGCGAACTGGACCTGCACCTGTCGGCCGACAACCAGTTGATGGTGATCCACGACCCGACCCTCAAGCGCACCACGGGCCGCCGCGGCAAGGTGGTCGAACACAGCGCCGCCAACCTTGCCACCTACGATGCCCGCCAAGGCGGTCCGGGCCATGTACAGCCCTGCCCTATTCCGCGCTTGGAAGAACTGTTCGAAAAGTGCGCCTTCGAGCACTGGCAGCTTGAAGTCAAAAGTGCATCTCGTACGCGCGCCGCTACCACGGTGCTGGCCATTCGCGAACTGGCCCAGCAGTACGATCTGCTCGACAAGGTGACCATCACCTCGAGTTCACGGGAAGTGTTGGGCGCGGCCCAAGAGCTGGTGCCGGACATCGCGCGCGGACTGGTCGCCGAGTACGCCTGGCTCGACCCATTGAAGGTCGCGCAGAACTACGGATGTAACCTGCTGGCGCTGAACTGGACGTTGTGCACACCCGAGCGCCTGATCAAGGCCCAGCGCCAGGGTCTGCACGTGTCGGTATGGACGGTCAACGAGCCGGCACTGATGCGCCGACTCGCCGACTTTGGCGTGGACAGCCTAATCACAGACTTTCCCGGTTTGGCCAAGACCACCCTCGGGTAGGGCTGAAATCGGTCTCCCCGACCGGCTCAGGCCACCGGCCGGAGCCGCTCAAAAAAGCCGGTTCAGCCCGTCGTATGCCGCGACCCGATAGGCCTCGGCCATGGTCGGGTAGTTGAAGGTGGTGTTGACGAAGTACTTCAGATTGTTCAGTTCGCCCGGCTGGCTCATGATCGCCTGACCGATGTGCACAATTTCCGAAGCCTGGTAACCGAAGCAGTGCACGCCGAGAATTTCCAGGGTCTCGCGGTGGAACAGAATCTTCAGCATGCCCTGCGGCTCGCCCGCGATCTGCGCACGGGCCATGCTCTTGAAGAAGGCCTTGCCCACTTCGTATGGCACCTTGGCCTGAGTCAGCTCCTGTTCGTTCTTGCCGATCGAACTGATCTCGGGAATGGTGTAAATGCCGGTCGGCACATCGTTGACGAAGCGCCAGCTACCATTGTCGACAATGCTGCCGGCCGCCGAACGGCCCTGGTCATGGGCGGCACTGGCCAGGCTCGGCCAGCCGATCACGTCGCCGGCACCGTAGATGTTCGTCACGCCGGTGCGGTAGTTCTCGTCCACTTCGATCTGCCCGCGGCTATTGACCTTGATGCCGATGTTTTCCAGGCCCAGCTTGTCGGTGTTGCCGGTGCGACCATTGCACCAGAGCAAGGCATCGGCCTTGATCTTCTTGCCCGACTTCAGGTGCAGGATCACGCCGTTGTCCAGCCCTTCGACCCGCTCGTAGTCTTCGTTGTGACGCACGGTGATGTTGTTGTTGCTGAAGTGGTAGCTCAGCGCCTGGGAAATTTCCGAGTCCAGGAAGTTCAGCAATTGGCCACGGTTATCCACCAGCTCGACCAGTACGCCCAGACCGCTGAAGATCGAGGCGTATTCGCAACCGATCACCCCAGCGCCGTAGATGATGAGCTTGCGCGGGGTGTGGCTGAGGCTGAGGATGGTGTCGCTGTCGTACACCCGTGGGTGATGGAAGTCGATGTCGGCCGGACGATACGGACGCGAACCAGTCGCGATGATGATGTGCTTGGCGTTGAGCTTTTCCACCACGCCATTGGGGCAGACCACTTCGACCGTCTGCTCGTCGGCGAAGCTGCCGGTGCCGACGAACACATCGACGCGGTTGCGCGCGTAGTAGCCGGTGCGCGAAGCGACCTGCTTGGCGATCACCTTTTCGGCACTCTTGAGCACGTCCGGGAAGGAGAACCAGCGCGGTTCGCCGATGGCCCGGAACATCGGGTTTGTATTGAACTGCATGATCTGCCGCACCGAATGACGCAGTGCCTTGGACGGAATGGTACCCAGGTGGGTGCAGTTGCCGCCGACCTGGCGACGACTGTCGACCATCGCCACCTTGCGACCTGCCTTGGCGGCATTCATTGCCGCGCCTTCACCGGCCGGGCCGGAACCCAGCACCACCACGTCGTAGTTGTAGACAGCCATGCGTACTCCTTCAGAACTGGCCCGTCAGCCGGTTGGCCACGGGGCTCGCCATGACGCCGCAGCGCCATGAAAAAAATTCGGGTGCAGTCTAATCAAGCCTGAACGCTGCGCACATTAACCCTTGGTCGCGTCGTAGGCCAACACTGCCTGCACTACATGTACAGCACCTGCCACTCAGCCGAGCGCGCAACCGGCACCGCACGAAAAACGGGAACCCGCAGGTTCCCGTTCGTTCAAGACTTCACACGCGTATCAGCGTGGGAACGCTGGCGGGTTGACGCCAGCCATGTCTTCCATCACGCGGACCACCTGGCAGCTGTAGCCGAACTCGTTGTCGTACCAGACGTACAGGACAACGCGGTTGTCGTTGCAGATGGTGGCTTCGGCATCCACCACACCGGCATGGCGCGAGCCGACGAAGTCGGTGGAGACCACTTCCTGGGAGCTGACGTAGTCGATCTGCTTGTGCAGTTCCGAGTGCATGGCGGTCTGGCGCAGGTACTCGTTCAACGCTTCACGGCTGGTGGCTTTCTCGAGGTTCAGGTTGAGAATGGCCATGGACACGTTTGGCGTCGGCACGCGAATGGCGTTACCGGTCAGCTTGCCTTTGAGCACCGGCAGCGCCTTGGCGGCGGCGGTGGCGGCACCGGTTTCGGTGATGACCATGTTCAGCGGCGCAGCGCGACCACGACGGCTGCCCTTGTGGAAGTTGTCGATCAGGTTCTGGTCGTTGGTGAACGAGTGAACGGTTTCGACGTGACCGTTGACGATGCCGTACTCATCGTTGATCGCTTTGAGCACCGGCACAATGGCGTTGGTGGTGCAGGAAGCGGCGGAGATGATCTTGTCGTCAGCGGTGATTTCACCGTGGTTGATGCCGTGCACGATGTTCTTCAGCGCGCCCTTGCCCGGTGCGGTGAGGATCACGCGACCGGCGCCCGGGCAGGCCAGGTGTTGGCCCAGGCCGTCGGCGTCACGCCAAACGCCGGTGTTGTCGACGATCAGTGCGTTATCGATGCCGTACTGGGTGTAGTCGACTTCGCTCGGATTCTTGGCGTAGATCACCTGAATCAGGTTGCCGTTGGCGGTGATGGTGTTGTTGGCTTCATCGATGGTGATGGTGCCATCGAACGGGCCGTGCACCGAGTCGCGACGCAGCAGGCTGGCGCGCTTGACCAAGTCGTTCTCGGCCCCCTTGCGCACGACGATGGCGCGCAGGCGCAGGCCGTCGCCGCCACCGGTCTTCTCGATGAGGATGCGCGCCAGCAGGCGGCCAATGCGACCGAAGCCATAGAGCACGACGTCGGTGCCCTTGCGTGCCGAAACATTTTGCTGACCGACCACATCGGCCAGTTCGTCGCGCACGAACTGCTCGGCGCTGCGGCCGTTGCCCTGCTGCTTGAACTTGTTGGCCAGCTTGCCCAGGTCGACCGAAGCGGCGCCCAGTTTCAGCTCGCTCATGGCCTTGAGCAGCGGGAATGTCTCGTGTACGGACAGTTCGGTCTCGTCGGTCTGACGGTGACGCGCAAAGCGGTGGGCCTTGAGGATCGAGATAACCGAACGGTTGATCAGGCTACGGCCATAGATCGAGCTCACCACATTGTTATTGCGGTAGAGCTGACCGATAAGCGGGATCATCGCTTCAGCCAGGGCTTCACGATCGATCCACTCACCAAGACACTGGTCGGGCTTCTGAGTCACGGGAACCTTCCACATGTAGGGACAGAAAAAAGGGGCTACATTATGCCGCCCCGTCGCGTAACCGGCAATGAGTGCCTGTCGGCGCCGCGCACAGGCGCCTTCGCGGCCTTTGGAACCTGACAGCAGACGGTGGCGTCAGTACAATCAATCCCTTTGCCGCACGCTTGGAGTCAGATCTTCCGTGTCAGTTCTGCGCCTACCGCCACTGTCGGCCACGGCCGGCAAACAAACCTGGGGCAACCTGCCCGGAGCCGCCCTCAGCCTGGCCATCGCCGAAGCCGCCAGCAGCGCTGGCCGCTTCACCCTGCTGCTGACCGCCGACAGCCAGGCCGCCGACCGCCTCGAACAGGAGCTGCGCTTCTTCGCACCGCAGCTGCCGGTGCTGCCGTTCCCCGATTGGGAAACGCTGCCCTACGATCTGTTCTCCCCGCACCAGGACATCATCTCCCAGCGCATTGCCAGCCTGTACCGCCTGCCGGAACTGGACCACGGCATTCTGGTGGTGCCGATCAGCACTGCCCTGCACCGCCTGGCCCCCACCCGCTTCCTGCTCGGGGGCAGTCTGGTCCTGGACGTGGGGCAGAAGATCGACGTCGAGCAGATGCGCACGCGCCTTGAAGCCAGCGGCTACCGCTGCGTCGACACGGTCTACGAGCACGGTGAATTCGCCGTGCGTGGCGCGCTGATCGACCTCTTCCCCATGGGCAGCAAGGCCCCCTACCGCATCGACCTGTTCGACGACGAAATCGAGACGCTGCGCACCTTCGATCCGGAAACCCAACGTTCGATCGACAAGGTCGACTCAGTGCGGCTGCTACCGGCCCGCGAATTTCCCATGCAGAAAGACGAAGTGACGCGCTTCAAGGCGCGCTTTCGTGAACGCTTCGACGTGGACTTCCGCCGCAGCGCGATCTTCCAGGACCTGACCAGCGGCATCATCCCCGCGGGCATCGAGTACTACCTGCCGTTGTTCTTCGAAGAAACCGCCACCCTGTTCGATTATCTGCCGAGCGACACCCAGGTATTTTCCCTACCCGGCGTGGAACAGGCCGCCGAGGTATTCTGGAACGACGTGCGCGCCCGCTACGAGGAGCGCCGTGGTGATCTGAGCCGCCCGCTGCTGCCACCGGCCGAGCTGTTCATGCCGGTCGAGGACTGCTTCGCCCGACTCAAGCAGTGGCCGCGGGTGGTGGTCAGCCGCGACGAACTGGAGGCCGGCGCTGGCCGCGTGCGTTTCCCCGCACGCAGCCTGCCCAGCCTGGCCATCGAGGCCAAGGCCAGCCAGCCACTGGCCGAACTGGCGAATTTCCTCGACCAATTCCCGGGTCGCGTGTTGTTCACGGCTGAATCGGCCGGGCGTCGCGAGGTGCTGCTGGAACTGCTCGAACGCCTGAAGCTGCGTCCGCACACCGTCGAAGGCTGGACCGATTTCATCACCGCCAGTGAGCGCCTGGCGATCACCATCGCCCCGCTGGACGAAGGATTGCTGCTGGACGATCCTGCCATCGCCCTGATCGCCGAGAGCCCGTTGTTCGGCCAGCGGGTGATGCAGCGCCGGCGCCGCGACAAGCGCGGCGAAGCGGCCAACGACGCGGTCATCAAGAACCTCACCGAACTGCGCGAAGGCGCGCCGGTGGTGCACATCGACCACGGCGTGGGCCGCTACCTGGGTCTGGCCACCTTGGAGATCGACGGCCAGGCTGCCGAATTCCTCACCCTGGAGTACGCCGAGGGCGCCAAGCTCTACGTCCCGGTGGCCAACCTGCACCTGATCGCACGCTACACTGGCAGCGACGACGCCTTGGCGCCGCTGCACCGGCTTGGCTCCGAAGCCTGGCAGAAAGCCAAGCGCAAAGCCGCAGAGCAAGTGCGCGACGTGGCCGCCGAGTTGCTCGACATTTATGCCCGCCGCGCCGCGCGCAAAGGCTATGCCTTCGCCGACCCGTCCGCCGACTATGCCACGTTCAGCGCCGGCTTCCCGTTCGAGGAAACGCCGGACCAGCAAGCGGCGATCGAAGCGGTGCGCCAGGACATGCTCGCTGCCAAGCCCATGGACCGCCTGGTGTGTGGCGATGTCGGCTTCGGCAAGACCGAAGTGGCCATGCGCGCCGCTTTCATTGCGGTGCACAGCGGCCGCCAGGTGGCAGTGCTGGTGCCCACCACCCTGCTCGCCCAGCAGCACTACAACAGCTTCCGCGACCGCTTCGCCGACTGGCCGGTAAAGGTCGAAGTGATGAGCCGTTTCAAGTCGGCCAAGGAAGTCGCCAGCGCTGCAGCCGACCTCGCCGAAGGCAAGATCGACATTCTCATCGGCACCCACAAGCTGCTTCAGGACGATGTGCGCTTCAAGGACCTGGGCCTGGCGATCATCGACGAAGAGCACCGCTTCGGCGTGCGCCAGAAAGAGCAGCTCAAGGCGCTGCGCAGCGAGGTAGACATCCTCACCCTGACCGCCACGCCGATCCCGCGCACCCTGAACATGGCCGTGGCCGGCATGCGCGACCTGTCGATCATCGCCACCCCGCCGGCGCGACGCCTGTCGGTGCGCACGTTCGTCATGGAGCAGAACAAAAGTACGGTCAAGGAGGCGTTGCTGCGCGAACTGCTGCGTGGCGGCCAGGTTTACTATCTGCACAACGACGTCAAGACCATCGAGAAATGCGCCGCCGACCTCGCCGAGCTGGTGCCCGAGGCGCGTATCGGCATCGGCCATGGGCAAATGCGCGAGCGCGAACTCGAACAGGTGATGAGCGACTTCTACCACAAGCGTTTCAACGTGTTGATCGCCTCGACCATCATTGAAACCGGCATCGACGTGCCCAGTGCCAACACCATCGTCATCGAACGCGCCGACAAGTTCGGCCTGGCGCAGTTGCACCAATTGCGCGGCCGCGTCGGGCGCAGCCACCACCAGGCCTACGCCTACTTGCTGACGCCGCCGCGTCAGCAGATCAGCACCGACGCCGAAAAGCGCCTGGAGGCGATCGCCAACACCCAGGACCTGGGCGCAGGCTTCGTCCTGGCCACCAACGACCTGGAGATCCGCGGTGCCGGAGAGCTGCTGGGCGAAGGCCAGAGCGGCCAGATCCAGGCCGTGGGCTTCACGCTTTACATGGAGATGCTCGAACGGGCGGTCAAGGCGATCCGCAAGGGCACCCAGCCCAACCTTGAACAACCCCTGGGCGGAGGCCCGGAGATCAACCTGCGCCTGCCCGCGCTGATCCCCGAAGACTATCTGCCCGACGTGCACGCGCGGCTGATCCTGTACAAACGCATCGCCTCGGCCACCGACGAAGAAGGCTTGAATGATCTGCAAGTGGAAATGATCGACCGCTTCGGCCTGCTGCCCGAGCCGACCAAGCACCTGATGCGCCTGACACTGCTCAAGCTGCAGGCTGAAAAGCTCGGCATCAAGAAGGTCGACGCCGGTCCCAACGGCGGCAAGCTGGAGTTCGAGGCCGAAACGCCGGTCGATCCGCTGACCCTGATCAAGCTGATCCAGAGCCAGCCCAAGCGCTACAAGTTCGAGGGCGCGACGCAGTTCCGCTTCCTGGTGCCGATGGAGCGTCCGGAAGAACGTTTCAATACTTTGGAGGCGCTGTTCGAGCGCCTGGCCCCACAATCGAATTAAGGAAGCTCCATGCGCGCCATTGGTTACCTGACCCTGCTGCTGACGCTGACCGCGCCGGCGGCGGCCTTCGCCGAAGGCCCGTATCAGGTGGAAATGCTGCTGTTGCGGCAAAATACGGTTCCAGCCGTCACCAGCCCCTTCGCGCCCGAGAATTGGAGCGCGGGCGCTGCGCGCTTGACCCCGGATGCCGAACGCCCGCTGGCACTGGCCGATGAAGCCACGCGCCTGGAGGCGACTGCCGACTACACCGTGCTGGTGCACAAGGCCTGGCAACAGCAGGTCGGCAGCGAGCCGAGCCGTATCGCGCTTGGCACAGGCGAAGAGCAGTTCGGCCACTTTCCCATCGAAGGCAATCTCAGCATTGCCGAAGGTCGTTTCACCCGGATCGACGCCAATTTCTGGGTCAACGAACTGGACGGCAACGGCAGCGTACTGCGCAGCGAGCAGTTCAAGCAGAGCAACAGCAACGTGAAGAATGGCCAACTCACCTTCCTCGACGGCGGTCACCTGGCATTGCTTATCAAGGTCGCACCGGTGGGCATGCGCAAACCACCGATGCCCGACCCGGAAATGATGGAGCAGTGAGGCCGTGAAAGAACTGGAGCATCTGTTCGCACAGAACCTGAGCTGGCACCGCAACTTCAGCGAAAACACGCTGCAACGCGGCAAGCGCTATGCCGAGCAGGGGCGTGCCGAGATCCTCTCCCATGAGCAGTTGCGCATCGAAGGCGTGTGCATTGGCAGTGGTACCAGCCGCTACAAACAACGCGTCGATTTCTCCGTCGCGCCTAACCGCCAGGTGCTGATCGACGGTCGCTGCAGCTGTCCTGTGGCGCTGAATTGCAAGCACTGCGCAGCGCTACTCTTCACACTCGCCCAACGTTACGCCGAGGACGTCGCCAAGAACGACACCCTCCCGCTGCACCTCGAGCATTGGTTACAGGTCCTGGGGCAGCCGCCGGCGGCTGCACGCCAGAGCCAAGATCGACGCGGCAGAATGGTGTGCTACGAAATCCTCGACCGTGACGATCAAGGCTGTGCAGTGCGCGTGCGAAAAGGCACGCGGGAGGGCGAGGTCATTCGCTACAACCGCCTCCATTCATTGAGTGAACTGCTTTATGACACCCCAACGTACGTCAAGGATGAGGACTTGCGCATATTGCGCCAGCTGGGCGCACAGAACATGCCGTACGGCCAAGAGCGCGGTTTTCCGCTCAAAGGCAGAGAAGGCGGCGAGCTGCTGCAACAGATCGCCCAGACCGGACGACTGCTGTACACCGAAGGCGGTCCACTGCTGAACCTGGGCGAGGAACGTGAGGCCGAGTTCCGCTGGGTTCGCCTGGACAATGGCGAGTATCGAGGGCTGTGGCACAGCGCGGACGCCCCCCTGCATGTACTGCCACTGATCCCCCTGTTCTACGTGGACACCACCACCGCCCAAGTCGGCACCCTTCGACACACGCTGGACCCGCACACCGCTCAACAACTCTCCATCGCTCCCGACGTACCGGAGCACCTGATCGTGCCCCTGAGCCATAAACTCAAGGCCCTGAACCACCAACTGCCGACACCGAGCACCGTCAAGCAGGAGCGGGTGGACGACATACAGCCCACTGCGCATCTGACCCTCGGCAGCGTCGAATTCAGTGCCTACACGCCCAAGACTGGCCGTATGCAGCGTCAGATGCAGCATCGCGCCGCCCTTTCGTTCGACTACGATGGCATCCGTGCGACGGGCAACGACGACAAACCCCTCAGCCGCCTGGTCGGCAGCGTCAGCCAGCGCATCGCCCGGCAGCCCAAGCAGGAAAAGCACCTGCGCGAAACCCTGCGCAAGCTGGGTTTCAAGGCCGCCACCCGACAAAGCAAAGCGCTGCCCGACAGCGCGGGCGACATGCTTCAGTTACCCGACGACGAAGCCTGGCTGCACTTCGCCCGTGAGGACCTGCCAGCGCTGCGCGAAGCCGGCTGGACAGTGGACATGCACCGCGACTTCGCCTTCAACCTCAACGAGGTGCAGGACTGGTACGCCACGGTCGAGGAAGCGCCCGCCCACGAGTGGTTCGAGCTGGAGTTGGGTATCGTCGTCGACGGTCAGCGCCACAGCCTGCTGCCGATCATCCTGCAATTGCTGCGCAGTAACCCGGAACTGTTGCGCCCCAGCGAACTGGCGCGGCGCAGCGACGAGGAACACCTGCTACTGGATCTCAACCGTGGTGGCCTGGACGGCCCGGCTATGCGCGTCGCCCTGCCCTACGGCCGAATCAAAGCGGTGATGGGCACGCTGGGTGAGCTCTACTTGCACGAAGGCCCTGTGGGTTCCGCCCTGCGCCTGGAGCGCGCCGATGTCGCGCGCCTGAACGATATCGAGCACCTGCCCCTGCATTGGGAAGGTGGCGAGCACTTGCGCGACCTTGGCCGGCGCCTGCGCGATGCACGCGACCTCGACGTGTTGCCGCCCAAGGGCCTGACGGCTGAGCTGCGACCTTATCAACAGCAAGGCCTGAACTGGCTCCAGGCGCTGCGCGAAATGGGCACCGGCGGCATCCTGGGCGATGACATGGGCTTAGGCAAGACCCTGCAGACCCTTGCCCACCTGCTGCTGGAGAAAGAGTCCGGGCGTCTGGACCAGCCTGCACTGGCGGTCATGCCCACCAGCCTGATCCCCAACTGGCTCGACGAAGCCCAGCGTTTCGCCCCGGACCTGCGGGTTCTCGCCCTGCATGGCCCCAGCCGATCACGGGCGTTCGCCACGCTTGGCGACTACGATCTGGTGCTGACCACCTACGCCCTTTTGCCACGTGACCTTCAGCATCTGCAAGCACAAAACTGGCACTTGCTGGTGCTGGACGAAGCGCAGAACATCAAGAGCAGTACCAGCAAGGCCGCCCAGGCTGCTCGCGAATTGCACGCCGACCAACGCCTGTGCCTGACCGGTACGCCAGTGGAAAACAATCTGGGCGAGTTGTGGTCGATCTTCCATTTCCTGATGCCCGGCTGGCTGGGCGACCAGAAGCGCTTCAACCAAGACTACCGCACGCCCATCGAGCGCCAGGGTGACACCGAGCGCCTGAACCACCTCGCCACTCGGGTGAGGCCCTTCCTCCTGCGCCGCACCAAGGAACAAGTGGCGCGCGAGTTGCCACCCAAGACCGAGATGGTGCACTGGGTCGACCTCAGCGATGCTCAGCGCGACACCTACGAGACCGTGCGGGTGGCACTGGACAAGAAGGTTCGCGACGAAATCGCCCTCAACGGCGCTTCTCGCAGCCAGATCGTGATCCTCGACGCCCTGCTCAAGCTGCGCCAGGTCTGCTGTGACTTGCGCCTGGTCAAAGGCGTGAACGCCCAGGGCAACCAGGCGGACAAAGGCAAGCTGGGCAGCCTGCTGCAGATGCTCGAAGAACTGATCAGCGAAGGCCGCCGGATACTGCTGTTCTCGCAGTTCACCTCGATGCTCGCACTGGTTCAGGCCGAACTGGACAAGCGTGCCATCCGCTACAGCCTGCTGACAGGGGAAACGCACGATCGGCGGGCGCCGGTCCAGCAATTCCAGAACGGGGACAGCGACGTGTTCCTGATCAGCCTCAAGGCAGGCGGCACCGGCCTCAACCTGACCGCAGCCGATACGGTGATCCACTACGATCCGTGGTGGAACCCGGCCAGCGAGAACCAGGCTACGGACCGGGCCTATCGGATCGGTCAGGACAAGCCGGTGTTCGTCTACAAGCTGATCACCCGCGGCACGGTGGAAGAGAAGATCCAGCAACTGCAACAGCAAAAAGCGACGCTGGCGGCCGGGCTGCTCGATGGCGGTCAAGCCGGACAGTGGCGCCTGGGTGACGAAGAAATCGAGGCGCTGTTCGCGCCGCTGCCGGGCAAACGCGGACGTTGAGCGGACCCAGGCCGTATTGCGGGTAAAATCGCAATCGGCTTACTCGATCAATTGCGCGTCCTTCAAAGCGGCCAGCGCCTCCAGCCACCGCGGTTGCTGTTTGTAGTCGGTGGACGCGAAACCCTTCCCGCGCATGCCGACGATGCGCGGCGATGGTCTCACCTTCAAGCGCTGCGCCGCCGTCAGCGCCAGCTCCGCCGCAGCCCGATCATTGCACACCAGTCCCATGTCACAACCGGCGCTCAACGCTGCCTCGATGCGATTGGCCGCATCGCCGACCACGTGCGCGCCGGCCATGGACAAGTCATCGCTGAATATCACCCCTTCAAAGCCCAGCTCACCGCGCAGGATGTCCTGCAGCCAGCGCCGCGAGAACCCGGCGGGCTGGTTGTCGATCTGTGGGTAGATCACATGGGCGGGCATGACCGCTGCCAGCTGACCGCTCAGACGCGTGAAGGGCACCAGATCGGCCTGACGCAACTGCTCAAGGCTGCGCTCATCGGTCGGAATGGCCACGTGCGAGTCGGCCTCTGCCCAACCGTGACCCGGAAAATGCTTGCCACAGGCGGCCATGCCTGCGGCATTCATGCCACGGATGAAGGCACCGGCCAGTCGCGTGGCACGCTGCGGATCGCCTTCAAAGGCCCGGCTGCCCACCACTGCACTGCGTTGATGATCCAAATCCAGCACCGGCGCGAAGCTCAGGTCCAAGCCGACGGCCAACACCTCGGTCGCCATCAGCCAGCCGCATTGCTCGGCCAAATACTCGGCATTGGCGTTATCGGCCAGCGCGCGCATCGCCGGCAGGCGCACGAACCCCTGACGCAGACGCTGGACCCGCCCCCCTTCCTGATCGACCGCCAGGATCAGGTCAGGTCGGATGGCCCGTATCGACGCGCAGAGCTCGCGCACCTGCCGAGGGCTGTCGATGTTGCGGGCGAAAATGATCAGGCCCGCCACTTCAGGTTGACGCAGAAGCTGACGGTCCTCGGCGGTCAGCCAGTGACCGGCGATATCCACCATCAGTGAGCCTTGCAGGCTGGCAGTCATACGGAGTCCTTCATTGAAGATTCAGACCGAAGTGATACAGGACGGCAGCGCAGGCGCTCGCCATCCCCGGCTCTGGAACCGTTGATAAACGAATGGGTAGGGGGGGCGGGCAAGCAGAGGGTAACGGCATGGGCGCTAGCTTAGCGGATGCGCCCTGCCCCGCCCAGCCTTCACGCCTTGGCCGGTGTGCCAGTGGCCGGGCTTTTGCTGCGCGGACGCAGTTGCGCGGCCACCATGGCCTGATCGGTCACGCCGGTGTCGGCGCGCATACCGGCTGCCAGAAAGGGGACCATCAGACGCATGACTTGCTCGATCGACGTGTTGATGCCGAAGTCGGTTTCAGCGATAGCCCGCAACGCCTTGATACCGGACATGCTGAACGCGGCAGCACCCAGCATGAAGTGCACGCGCCAGAACAGCTCCAGAGGCGGGATGCGCGGAGCGGCCTCGTTGACCAGCAGCATGTAGCGTCGAAACACTTTCCCATACATATCTTCCAGATAGCGCCGCAGGTGCCCCTGACTCTGACTGAAGGCCAGGCCCAACAGACGCATGAAGATCGACAGGTCATTGTTGCTGCGCGGCTGCACGACCAAAGCTTGCTCCACGAGCATCTCGAGCAGTTCTTCCAGGCTTGGCTTGGCTTCTGGCTGCGCCTGGCGCCGCTCGAGCTCACGCTCCAGGCTGGCGCAAAACGGCCCGAGGAAACGCGAAAACACCGCTTGGATCAGCGCTTTCTTGGAACCGAAGTGATAGTTTACCGCCGCCAGGTTGACACCTGCTTTGCTGGTGATCAGACGCAGCGAGGTCTCTGCGAAACCTCGCTCGGCGAACAGCTGCTCGGCAGCATCGAGAATGCGTTCAACGGTTTCCGATTGGGCCATGACTTATCCGCCTGACAAACAGTTGTTTGAAACATACGTTTCAGGCGTGACGCTGTCAAGATTCAGTGACCCATCGGTCGAGTAATTTCCACTACCCGAGAAAGAGCTGCAAGCCACGGAACACGAGGGGTTGCCATGACATCACAGGCGCGCATGGATTTTTCTTGGCGCTTGCAGCTTGCAGCTTGCCATCCACTGTATATAATCCCAGTCACTGTATAAAAAGACAGAGCCACTCGCCATGCTGAAACTCACGCCACGCCAAGCCGAGATCCTGGCTTTCATCAAACGTTGCCTCGAAGACAACGGATTCCCCCCCACCCGCGCGGAAATCGCTCAGGAGCTGGGCTTCAAGTCCCCCAATGCCGCCGAGGAACATCTCAAGGCGCTGGCGCGCAAAGGTGCAATCGAAATGACCCCGGGGGCTTCCCGCGGCATTCGCATCCCAGGCGTTGAAAGCAAACCGCAAGACAATGCCTTGCCGATCATCGGCCGCGTCGCCGCCGGCGCACCGATCCTCGCTGAGCAGCACATCGAAGAATCTTGCAACATCAACCCGGCCTTTTTCCATCCCCGCGCCGACTACCTGCTGCGCGTCCACGGCATGAGCATGAAGGACATCGGCATCATCGACGGTGACCTGCTCGCGGTGCATACCTGCCGCGAAGCACGCAACGGCCAGATCGTCGTTGCCCGCATCGGAGACGAAGTCACCGTGAAGCGCTTCAAGCGCGAAGGCAGCAAGGTCTGGCTCATCGCCGAAAACCCTGAATTCGCCCCGATCGAAGTGAACCTGAACGATCAGGAACTGGTGATCGAGGGCTTGAGCGTCGGCGTCATACGCCGCTGATCCTGGAGGCGTCATGCAGCAGTCCGCCCACTCAACGCAGCCCGCACAATTGCCCTTGTTCGAAGCCTTCCTCGCACAGCCCGTGCTGCCTGGCCTGAAGAGCCGCGAACTGCCGCACATGGCGAACCGGCCCGAGCTGTTCAGCGAACTGTCACTGCGCGGCGCCCCAGGGCATTGTCACAGCCTGCTGGCTCCTATCCTTCGCGAACTGAGCGATGTGGATGATGCGCGCTGGCTCACCCTGATCGCGCCGCCCTCGAGCTTGACTCAGGCCTGGCTACGCCATGCTGGGCT
Source organism: Pseudomonas sp. RAC1 (assembly GCF_030658255.1). Taxonomy (NCBI): domain Bacteria; kingdom Pseudomonadati; phylum Pseudomonadota; class Gammaproteobacteria; order Pseudomonadales; family Pseudomonadaceae; genus Pseudomonas; species Pseudomonas sp. RAC1. The sequence continues at coordinate 352,195 of NZ_JAUTXS020000038.1, read as the reverse complement.
CAACCGGGAGCGGATCCTGCTGCTGCAACCTGGCAACAGCCAAAGCGCACTGCAATTAGCCTGTGAGGCCTTGCGCCTGGGTCACAGCCATACCGTGGTCAGTTGGCTTGGCAACATCAATGCCAGCAACCGCCAGCAGCTCATTCACGCAGCCACCTGTGGAAACGCACAAAGCCTGAACATCCGCCTCGGCTAATGTTCAGGCTTTGACTGTGTGAGATTTTGATGACGGCTGAGTCAAGGTTCAGTGGAGAACGCGCGGCCCTTCATCGCGTTCGAACTCACCCTCAATCAATTTACCAGCCATCTGCACGCCCACGCTGAGCATCGCCTTGGCCACTTCAACGTGCTGCCCCTGCAAGAACACCTTGGCATCCTCGGAAAAATCCAGAGTGACCAACGAACCTTCGTCCTCGGCACGACGCAGCTCGATGCGACCATCAGGCAATTCGACAATTTCTAGAAAGGACGTTGACATAAGGGGCCTGCTGTTCACGAAAGGCGAGTAGTGTACCAGCCACGCAGTCTGTCAGCACTCACTCAACGCGTCGCGGAAACGTCTTGCAAGCCCTTTCAACGCCTGACGCCATCTTTCCAACTCAACGCGCGAAACCGCAACTTCCTCGCAATCGTCGAGATTGACCGCCTGAATCAAAGGCTGAGTCACATCAATCTTGGCGATTTTCCTCTCGACCGGTGGTTGGAACAAATCGGCATAAGCGCTAAGCAATTGGGCTAACCAAGTCTGCGGCTGGCGTGCCAGTTCCAGCATCTCGGCCATTTCCGGAATGGCCACAGCGCTCAGCGTTTCATCGCTGAGCAACAGTTCGGCACGCGGTGCTGCGGCCTGAGGCAGGCGGTAGAATCCGGCGATTTCGTGGCACAGCCCTAAAAGCGCGCCATACAAATGAAAGAGCGCAGACTCACGCTCTGCCTGGATCAGCCCCTGAGCGTTCATCGCGCCGCTCTGCTCAGCCTTGGCCATGGATTCCAGGGCAAGCCCCGCGAAGAACAGCTTCTGATTGGTGCGCGTGTAGAGTTCCTGGGCCATGTTCAATGACCTCCCTGACTGCAAGGCAATGGGCTTGCATCATAAATGATCGGGGCCGCGAGCGCGCTCATCACGTCATCCGTGACAGGCACACAAGCGGCCCCTCCATGTCATCGAAGCATCAGCGCTTGTCTTCGACCTTCCACGCCTTGCCGTCATAGAACGCTTTCCAACCGGTCGGCTTGCCGTCGACTTCGGATTGAACGTACTGCTCCTTGGTCTTGCGGCTGTAGCGGATCACTGCCGGGCGGCCGTCCGGGTCTTTCTGCGGCGCTTCGCACAAGAAATGGTACTTGGGGTCGATCTCATGCTTGTGCGGCACGATTTCCAGGACCAGGGGCGCGCGGGTTTCGCGGTTCTTCGGGAACTGGCTGGCAGCCAGGAACAACCCGGAGGCGCCGTCGCGCAACACATAGGTATCGTCGACCTTCTCGCAGCGCAACTCAGGCATGTCCACCTTGTCCATCTTCGGTGGCGCGGCCTCGCCATTCTTGAGCAGCTTACGGGTGTTCTTGCAGGCCGGATTGGTGCAGCCGAAGAACTTGCCGAAGCGGCCGGTCTTGAGCTGCATCTCGCTGCCGCACTTGTCGCATTCCAGGCTTGGGCCTTCGTAGCCCTTGATCCGGTAGCTGCCCTCTTCGATTTCGTAGCCCGGGCAGTCTGGGTTGTTGCCGCAAATGTGCAGTTTGTGCTTCTCGTCCAGCAAGTAAGCATCCATCGCCGTCGAACAGATCGGGCAGCGATGCTTGCCGCGCAGCACCAAGGATTCGGATTCACCCTCGTCGTCTGCGGCAATCTCATCACCTGGAACCAGGTTGACGGTCGCCTTGCAGCGCTCTTTCGGCGGCAGGCTGTAGCCCGAGCAGCCCAGGAACACACCAGTGGAAGCGGTGCGAATCATCATCGGCCGCCCGCATTCCTTGCACGGAATGTTGGTGAGGGTCGGCTGATTGGCCCGCATGCCATTCTCGCTGGATTCGGCCGTCAGCAGTTTCGTGCTGAAGTCGCCATAGAACTCATCAAGCACGTTCTTCCAGTCACGCTCGCCGTGGGCGACGTCATCGAGGTTCTCCTCCATGCCGGCGGTGAAGCCATAGTCCATCAGATTGGAGAAGCTCTCGGACAGGCGCTCGGTGACAATGTCGCCCATCTTCTCGGAGTAGAAGCGGCGGTTGTGCAACGTCACGTAGCCGCGATCCTGAATGGTGGAAATGATGGCTGCATAGGTCGAAGGGCGACCGATACCGCGCTTCTCCATTTCCTTGACCAGGCTCGCTTCGGTGAAGCGCGCAGGCGGCTTGGTGAAATGCTGGCTAGGATCGAGCTGAAGCAACGCCAGCGACTCGCCCTGGGCCATGTCCGGCAACACATCGTCTTCGCCCGGCTTGGTCTGCTGGGGCTGCACACGGGTGTAACCATCGAACTTGAGGATGCGACCCTTGGCGCGCAGCTCGAACTCACCGGCAGCAACGGTGACGCTGGTGGACAGGTACTGCGCAGGCGGCATCTGGCAAGCGAGGAACTGGCGCCAGATCAGCTCGTACAGGCGCTCGGCATCGCGCTCCATGCCACTGAGTTTGGTGGGATGGGTCGTGACGTCGGAAGGCCGGATGGCTTCGTGCGCCTCCTGGGCACCTTCCTTGCTGCCATACACGATCGGCGCCGCTGGCAGGTACTGCTTGCCGAACTCGCTCTCGATGTAGCTGCGCGCCATCTCCACCGCATCGGTGGAGAGGTTGGTGGAGTCGGTTCGCATGTAAGTGATGTAGCCCGCTTCGTAAAGACGCTGGGCCATCATCATGGTCTTCTTCACCCCGAAACCGAGGCGGTTGCTGGCAGCCTGCTGCAGCGTGGAGGTGATGAACGGCGCCGAGGGCTTGCTGCTGGTCGGACGGTCTTCACGCTTGATCACGCTGTAGCTGGAAGCCTTGAGCTTCTCCAGCGCGGCCATGGCCTGGGCTTGATTCAGCGGCTTGAAGGCCTCGCCGCGTTCACGGGCGACCTCGAAGCGCACCTTGGCGTTCTTCGCGGTACCGAGATCGGCGTGGATTTCCCAGTACTCCTCGGGATTGAAGGCACGAATCTCGCGTTCACGCTCGACCACCAGCTTCACGGCCACCGACTGCACACGACCGGCAGACAAGCCGCGGGCGATTTTCGACCACAGCAGCGGCGACACCATGTAGCCGACCACGCGATCGAGGAAGCGACGCGCCTGCTGGGCATTGACACGGTCGATGTCGAGGTCGCCCGGTTGCGAGAACGCTTCCTGGATGGCCTTCTTGGTGATCTCGTTGAACACCACGCGCTTGTAGCGGCTGTCATCACCACCGATGGCTTCGCGCAGGTGCCAGGCAATGGCTTCCCCTTCGCGGTCCAAGTCGGTTGCGAGATAGATGGTGTCGGCATCCTTGGCCAGACGGCGCAGTTCGTCGATCACCTTTTCCTTGCCGGGAAGGATCTCGTACTGAGCTTTCCAGCCCGCCTCCGGATCGACACCCATGCGCGCCACCAGTTGCCGGCGAGCCTTCTCCTTCGGCGTCAGGGTCGACGCCTGAGCAGCGGTCTTGCCGCGCTTGGCAGCCGGCTCCTTGGCCGTACTGGCCGAACCGCTGGTGGGAAGGTCTCGGATATGGCCGATACTCGACTTCACCACGTACTGGTTGCCCAGGTACTTGTTGATGGTCTTGGCCTTGGCCGGGGATTCCACAATGACCAGCGATTTGCCCATGGATCGGAGTATTCCTGAATCTGAAGATGAAAAACGCGTCAGGTGCCGCACGCGGCACCGCTATATATAGTGGCGTAGGAGTGAGGTCAAGCGCGGTCGATCACTCGACGGCCTTTGCACCCCGTGCCAAGAGCCCGTCTTCAGCCCTGAGCAGAGCAAAGCGCGGCACCTGCTCGCCGTCAACCTCGACCGACTCCTGAAACATCGAGAGAGGCCGCACCCAAAAGCTGTAATCACCATACAGGCATTGGTAGAAGACCATCCACTCTTCGCTCTCGGAATGCCGCGCGGCACTGAAGACACGGTACTCAGGCCCTTTGTAATGCCGGTACACACCTGGCTGTATCTGCATGTCACGTCCTCTCGCGCACAAACCCTGTAAAAAACAAAACCGGGGCACAGGGCCCCGGCTGCTGTCCTGCGACGCGATCAGACGCGTTCGAAGACAGTGGTGATGCCCTGGCCCAGGCCGACGCACATGGTGGCCACGCCCAGCGTGCCGCCATTCTGCTTCATGACGTTGAGCAGGGTGCCGGAAATCCGTGCACCGGAGCAACCGAACGGATGGCCCAAGGCAATGGCGCCGCCGTGCAGGTTAACCTTCTCATCCATCTTGTCGAGCACTTTCAGATCCTTGAGCACTGGCAGTGCCTGTGCGGCGAAGGCTTCGTTGAGCTCGAAGAAGTCGATGTCGCCGATGCTCAGGCCCGCGCGCTTGAGGGCTTTCTGGGTCGATGGCACCGGACCGTAACCCATGATCGCAGGGTCGACACCGGCCACGGCCATCGAGCGGATGACCGCCAACGGCTGGATGCCAAGGTCCATGGCGCGCTGGCCGGACATGACGATCATGCACGAAGCACCATCGGTGATCTGCGACGACGTGCCAGCGGTGACCGTACCGCCTTTGGGGTTGAACGCAGGCTTGAGCGCCGCCAGACCTTCGAGGGTGGTTTCCGGACGAATGGTCTCGTCGTAATCGAAGACTTTGAGGAAACCGTTCTCGTCGTACCCCTGCATCGGGATGATTTCGTCCTTGAACTTGCCCTCGACCGTAGCCTTGTGAGCCAACTGATGCGAGCGCAGCGCGAACAGGTCTTGCTGCTCGCGAGTAATGCCGTGCATCTTGCCGAGCATTTCGGCAGTCAGGCCCATCATGCCGGAGGCCTTGGCCGCATGCAGTGACAGATGCGGGTTAGGATCGACCCCGTGCATCATGCTGACGTGCCCCATGTGCTCGACACCGCCGACCACGAACACATCTCCGTTCCCGGTCATGATCGCCTGGGCGGCAGTGTGCAACGCGCTCATCGACGAACCGCACAGTCGGCTGACGGTCTGCGCAGCGCTGGTATGCGGAATCGGGGTCATCAGCGAGGCCATGCGCGCGATGTTCCAGCCTTGCTCCAGGGTCTGGTTGACGCATCCCCAGATCACATCCTCGACTTCCTTCGGATCGACCTTGTCGTTGCGCTCCAGCAGCTTGCTGATCAAGTGCGCCGACATGTCTTCGGCGCGGGTGTTGCGGTGCATGCCGCCCTTGGAACGACCCATGGGCGTGCGACCGAAGTCGACAATCACCACGTCTCTTGGATTGAGGCTCATATCAATATTCTCGCTCTAGCTCAGTGGCCGTTCAGTTGAAGAAACGCTGACCGTTCTTGGCCATTTCACGCAGCTTCGCAGTCGGGTGGTACAGCGGACCCAGATCGGCATACTGGTCGGCCAAGGCAACGAACTCGGCCACACCGATCGAGTCGATGTAGCGCAGCGCGCCGCCACGGAAGGGAGGGAAGCCAATGCCGTAGACCAGGCCCATGTCCGCTTCGGCGGCCGTCTCGACGATGCCGTCTTCCAGGCAGCGCACGGTCTCCAGGCACAGCGGCACCATCATCCAGTTGATGATGTCTTCGTCGCTGACTTCACGCTGCTCGTAGATCACGGGCTTGAGCACTTCCAGGACCGACGCATCGGCGACCTTCTTTGGTTTGCCGCGCTTGTCGGTTTCGTAGGCGTAGAAGCCCTTGCCGTTCTTCTGACCCAGGCGATTGGCCTCGTACAGGGCATCGACGGCGGAGCGACGCTCGTCTTTCATGCGGTCGGGGAAGCCCTCGGCCATCACATCGCGGCCGTGGTGGCCGGTGTCGATGCCGACCACATCCATCAAGTAGGCCGGGCCCATGGGCCAGCCGAACTTCTCCATGACCTTGTCGATGCGCACGAAGTCCACGCCTGCGCTGACCAGCTTGGCGAAGCCGCCGAAGTAAGGGAACAACACGCGGTTGACCAGGAAGCCCGGGCAGTCGTTGACCACGATCGGGTTCTTGCCCATCTTCTTGGCGTAGGCCACGGTGGTGGCGACCGCCACGTCACTGGACTTTTCGCCGCGGATGACTTCGACCAGCGGCATCATGTGCACCGGGTTGAAGAAGTGCATGCCGACGAAGTTTTCCGGGCGTTTGAGCGCCTTGGCCAGCAGGTTGATGGAGATGGTCGAGGTATTGGAGGCCAGAATGGCATCGTCTTTGACCTGCCCTTCCACCTCGGCCAGCACCGCCTGCTTGACCTTCGGGTTTTCGACCACGGCCTCGACGACGATGTCGACGTTGGCGAAGTCGCCGTAGGACAGGGTCGGGCGGATGGCGTTGAGCGCCTCGGCCATCTGCGCCGAGGTCAGACGACCTTTTTCGACGCGGTTGCCGAGCAGCTTGGAGGCTTCGCTCAAGCCCAACTGGATCGCTTCCTCGCGGATATCCTTCATCAGGATCGGCGTACCTTTGACCGCCGACTGGTAGGCGATGCCGCCACCCATGATGCCGGCGCCGAGCACGGCCGCCTGCTTCACATCGTGGGCGATCTCGTCGTGGGCCTTGGCCTTGCGCTTGAGTTCCTGATCGTTGAGGAACAGCCCGATCAGACTCTCGGCCACCGAGGTCTTGGCCAACTTGGCAAAACCGGCGGCTTCAACCTCCAGGGCCTTGTCACGGCCGAAGTTGGCAGCTTTCTGGATACTCTTGATGGCCTCGACCGGCGCTGGATAGTTCGGCCCAGCCTGGCCGGCGACGAAGCCTTTGGCCGTCTCGAAGGCCATCATCTGCTCGATGGCGTTGAGCTTGAGCTTCTCAAGCTTTGGCTGGCGCTTGGCCTTGTAGTCCAGCTCGCCACTGATGGCGCGCTTGATCAGGTCCAGGGCACCGGCCTGCAACAGTTCAGGCGCGACCACGGCATCGACGGCGCCCACTTTCAGGGCGTCTTCGGCGCGGTTTTCCTTACCCGAGGCGATCCACTCGATGGCGTTGTCCGAGCCGATCAGCCGTGGCAGACGCACGGTGCCGCCAAAGCCTGGGTAGATGCCCAGCTTGACTTCCGGCAGGCCGATCTTGGCGCTGCTGGCCATTACGCGGTAGTCGGCGGCCAGGCACATCTCCAGACCGCCGCCCAGAGCGATGCCGTTGATCGCGGCCACGGTCGGGACCTGCAGGTCTTCGAAGTCGCTGAAGATGCGGTTGGCTTCCAGATTACCGGCGACCAGTTCGGCCTCGGGCAGCTTGAAGTTATCGACGAATTCGGTGATATCGGCACCGACGATGAACACGTCCTTGCCGCTGCTGACGATGACGCCCTTGATGGACGCATCGGCTTTGATCGTATCGACTGCCTGGCGCAGCTCGTTCAGGGTCAGGCGATTGAATTTGTTGACGGACTCACCCTTGAGGTCGAAGCGCAGTTCGACGATGCCGCTTTCAAGAGCCTTAACCGTGATGGCTTTACCTTCGTAAATCATCAACTGATCTCCACGATATGGAAGCTGAACTGTACACGCCGAACGCTGGCAGCCGGGTCGCTTGCAAGACCTACTGCCAGGCACACCCGTCAGCGCGCTGGTCGGGATTCTGGACGAGCGATGTGAACATACAAACGCTCAATTCATACGCCCGTTTGATTTGGGTCCGCACACATTCTCCGAAAAGGCCGAAGTTGTCAAATACCCACAAGCCCCCGAAAAAAGCGACTTTCCAGTCATTTTGTTACAGATTTGAAAAAACAGGATGAGCCTGATTGCTCACCATTCATCACGGCAATTCAGGCGTGATGCGGTGAAAATGGCGTAGGAAAAGAAGTCAGCTCAGACGAAAGCATGAACGCGCCGATGAAGTTGCAGGCGCTTTCGCTGTTGACGGGGCGCAAGCCTGGCCTTTTTGCCCTGAGGATCAGCGGGATCGACGTGGCTGCCAGGACTGGGGAAAGGTTCAGGCGAGTGCTTCCAGGGTATGCGCGATGTCCTGAAGAACAGCCGTGTCGCCACGCTCACTCCAGCACAGCGCGATCATGCGGCTATCAGCCTCCACCTTATAGACGGTGGCAGGCAAGCGCGCGAAGCATTGTGCCAAGCGCGGTTCCTCGCAGGGCTCACGCCAGGTGTTCAGCCACACGCCGGGGCTCACCTGCCAGTAGCACCAGGTATCCTCATGCCCTCTGCGCCGCGCACGGTGGTATTGGGGGCATGGACTGGGCGGCTCGCTTTCCAGCCAATGCGGCCATTTCTGCGGGCTGAGCTGCATGGCCAGACCCATGCGCCGGCCCTCCAGCCGCAGGTTCATTTGCTCGCTCTGCTTGCGCGAGGGACGCAGCCAGGCCAGCGGGCTGAGAATCAGCGCAAGGATTGACACCACCAGCCATACCGTCATATCTGTATCCCCCATAATGCGTTGCACAGGCGCGGCTTGGTCATTTCATCTCGCCGGGCCAGAAAGCGACCATACTTTTACTATCGCGATTTTCAGGAGTCCCGCTCATGTCCTACGAACATCTTCTGGTCGCCGTCGACCTGACCGAGGAATGCGACCCGGTGATCAAGCGCGCCATGAAGCTCGCCGAACCGACCGGCGCCAAGGTGTCGCTGGTGCATATCGTAGAGCCCATGGCCATGGCATTCGGTGGCGACGTACCGATGGACCTGTCGCAACTGCAACAGCAGCAGTTCGACCAGGCCAAGGAGCGCATGGACCGGTTGTACGCCAAGTATCCCGACATCAATCGCGGTGATTCGCACCTGAAATATGGCCAGCCTCGCCAGGAGATCCACCAGTTGGCCACCGATGAAGCCTGCGACCTGATCGTGGTCGGCAGCCATGGCCGTCATGGCCTGGCGCTGCTGCTGGGCTCCACGGCCAATGACGTCCTGCACGGCGCACCGTGCGATGTGCTGGCCGTGCGACTGCTGAAAAAGGACTGATGCCCGTGCTGGCACTGCCCTCGTGACTCAGGTCGCGAATGCAGTGCCAGGGTCCGCTCAGCCCTCCAGTTCAGCCCAGCGCTCGACCAGCGCGTCAAGCTCAGCCTGCAACTGTTCGAGCTTGGCCAGCACCTGCGAGGTTTCAGCAATCGGCCGCTGGTAGAAGTCCGAAGCACTTACCTGCTCCTGCAGGACAGCCATCTTCTGCTCCAGTGCATCGATCTGCCCAGGCAGCATCTCCAGTTCGCGCTGCAGCTTGTAGCTGAGCTTTTTCTTGCCGCTGTCGGCGGTTTGGGCGACAGCAGGTTCGGGCACGTCAGCCACCTCGACCTTCTCCACCACAGCGCTATTGAGCGCGGACTTGCCGCCCTTGCTCTCGGCCACCCCCAGCAACTTGGGCGAGCCGCCCTGACGAATCCAGTCCTCGTAGCCCCCGACATACTCCCGCACTTTGCCCTGCCCTTCGAACACCAGGGTGCTGGTCACCACATTGTCGAGGAAGGCCCGGTCGTGGCTGACCATGAGCACGGTGCCCTTGAAGTTGGCCAGCACCTCTTCGAGCAACTCCAGGGTTTCCACATCCAGGTCGTTGGTCGGCTCGTCCAGCACCAGCAAGTTCGCCGGTTTGCTGAACAGCTTGGCCAGCAGCAGCCGTGCGCGTTCGCCGCCAGACAAGGCCTTGACCGGTGTGCGCGCACGCTGCGGGCTGAACAGGAAGTCGCCGAGGTAGCTCAGCACATGCCGGTTCTGACCATCGATTTCGATGAAGTCGCGGCCCTCGGCCAGGTTATCGATCACCGTCTTCTCGAGGTCGAGTTGGTGACGCATCTGATCGAAGTAGGCGACCTCCAGCTTGGTGCCGCGCTCGACCTTGCCACTGGTGGGCTCCAGGTCGCCGAGCATGAGCTTGAGCAAGGTGGTCTTGCCAGTGCCGTTGGCGCCGAGCAGGCCAATGCGGTCCTGACGCTGCAGCACCATCGAGAAATCCTTGACCAGCTTGGGGCCTTCGGGATGGGCGAAGCTGACGTTGTCCAGCAGCATTACCTGCTTGCCAGACTTGTCCGCGACCTCGATCTGGATGTTCGCCCGACCCTGGCGCTCACGACGCTCACCGCGCTCCACGCGCAGCGCCTTGAGGGCGCGCACCCGCCCTTCGTTGCGGGTACGCCGGGCCTTGATGCCCTGGCGGATCCAGACCTCTTCCTGGGCCAGACGCTTGTCGAACAGCGCGTTGGCGGTCTCTTCTGCGGCCAGCGCCGCTTCTTTGTGCACCAGGAAACTGGCGTAGTCGCCGTTCCAGTCGATCAGTCCGCCACGGTCCAGTTCGAGGATGCGGGTGGCCAGGTTCTGCAGGAAGGAACGGTCGTGGGTGATGAACAGCACGGCACCGTTGAAGCCATTCAGGGCCTCTTCCAGCCAGGCAATGGCGCCGATGTCCAGGTGGTTGGTCGGCTCATCGAGCAGTAGCAGATCGGGCTCGGACACCAGGGCCTGAGCCAGCAGGACACGTCGACGCCAGCCGCCGGACAACTCGGCGAGGGTCTTGTCCGCCGGCAGTTGCAGGCGACTCAGGGTGCTTTCCACGACCTGTTGCAGACGCCAGCCATCGCGGGCCTCGATCTCGTGCTGGACGTGCATCAGCTTGTCCAGGTCGTCGTCGCCCTGGATGTTCTGGCTCAGGTGATGGTATTGAGCGAGCAAGGCGCCAACGCCATCCAGACCCTCGGCCACCACGTCAAACACGCTGCGGTCGTCGGCCACCGGCAGTTCCTGCGGCAGCTCGCCAATTTTCAGCCCGGGGGCACGCCAGATGTCACCTTCGTCGGGTTTTTGCTCACCCTTGACCAGGCGCAGCATGCTGGACTTGCCAGTGCCATTGCGACCGATGATGCACACCCGCTCGCCACGGGCGATCTGCCAGGACACTTTGTCCAGCAGCGGCATGGCACCGAACGCGAGGGACACATCGCTGAATTTGAGCAGGGTCATGATCATCTCCAAAAACCGGGCGCGCATTCTACCTGACTTTTGCCCTGCCTTGGCCGGTGCATGCAGCGGTGTGCTGGCGCAGCGCAGGCTTTGCGACGCGTGGTCGAGGTTCACGATTCGATACAAGCACAGTGCTTTCATCCACGACCGGCAACCGGCTAAGCTAGGAACCAAACGACCTCACCAGTGTTGGCTTCGCCGTCACTTTCTCATGGTTCAACTGCCCGGACGTCTCATGCGCAGCCGCCTGTTCCACTTCGTTTCCTGCCTGGTGCTCAGCGCCGCCACCGCGAGCGCTGCCCACGCCACCGACATCACCCAGCAGCGCCAGTACTACGACGAGGCCAAACGCGCACTCGCCAAGGGCGACAAGGGGCCTTACCTGCGCTACGCCCAAGCCCTGAGCGACTACCCGCTGACCCCTTACCTGGCCTACGACGAACTCACCGCACGGCTGAAGACCGCCAGCAACGAGGAAATCGAGGGGTTTCTCGCAAAGCACGGCGACCTTCCCCAGGCCAACTGGATGAAATTGCGCTGGCTGCGCTGGCTGGCCGAACGCGGCGACTGGAAAACCTTCGCCCGTTATTACGACGCCAAACTCAATTTCACCGAACTGGACTGCCTCAATGGCCAGTACCAACTGGCCAGCGGCCAGCGCGCCGAAGGTTTCGCCACGGCCGAGAAGCTGTGGAATGTCGGCAAGTCGCAACCAGCGACCTGCGATACCTTGTTCGGTCTGTGGGCCGCCGAGGGCCAGCTCACCGAGGCGCGGCGCTGGCAACGGGCCAAATTGGCGGCCGAAGCACGCAACTACAGTCTGGCCAATAACCTGGTACAGACCCTGCCCACGCTCGGCACACAGGGAAAGTTGCTGATCGACGTGGCGCAGAAACCGGAACTGCTCAAGCAGCCTTCCCGCTTCCAGCCGGCCAGTGACGCCATGTCCGATGTCGTCAGCCTGGGCCTGCGTCGCCTGGCACGCCAGGATCCGGACCAGGCCATGGCGCTGCTCGACGACTACGCCCAGCGCATGCGCTTCTCACGCGATGAAAAAGTCGCCATCGCCCGCGAAATCGGTCTCACCCTCGCCCGCCGCTACGACCCCCGCGCACTCGACCTGATGACCCGCTACGACCCGGAGCTGCGCGACAACACCGTCAGCGAATGGCGCATGCGCCTGCTGCTGCGCCTGGGCCGCTGGGAGGACGCCTACGAACTGAGCCGACGCCTACCCCAGGACCTGGCCGGCAGCAGCCGCTGGCGCTACTGGCAGGCGCGCAGCCTGGAACTGGCGCAACCGAACAACCCGCAGATCCCGCTGCTGTACAAGAACGTGTCGCGTGAGCGCGACTTCTATGGCTTCCTGGCTGCCGATCGGGCGCAGACGCCTTACCAGCTCAACAACAAACCGCTGGTGCTGAGCCAGGCCCTGCTGAACAAAGTGCGCAACACGCCCGGCGTGCGCCGCGCCCTGGAATTCCATGCGCGCGGGCAGATCGTCGAGGGGCGGCGCGAGTGGTACCACGTCAGCCGTCACTTCAACCGCGACGAGATGGTCGCCCAGGCGCGCCTGGCTTACGATCTGCGCTGGTACTTCCCGGCCATCCGCACCATCAGCCAGGCCCAGTACTGGGACGATCTGGACATTCGCTTCCCCATGGCCCACCGCGACACCCTGGTGCGCGAAGCCAAGGTCCGCGGCCTGCATTCGAGCTGGGTGTTCGCTATTACCCGCCAGGAAAGCGCGTTCATGGACGACGCCCGATCGCCCGTGGGCGCCAGCGGCCTGATGCAACTGATGCCAGGCACCGCCAAGGAGACCGCGCGCAAGTTCAGCATTCCGCTGGCCTCGCCAGCGCAGGTACTGGACCCGGACAAGAACATCCAGCTGGGCGCCGCCTACCTCAGCCAGGTACATGGGCAGTTCAACGGCAACCGGGTGCTGGCATCGGCTGCCTACAACGCCGGCCCGGGCCGCGTGCGGCAGTGGCTCAAAGGCGCCAAGCACTTGAGTTTCGATGTCTGGGTCGAGTCGATTCCATTCGATGAAACCCGTCAGTACGTGCAGAACGTCCTGTCGTACTCGGTCATCTACGGCCAGAAACTCAACGTACCGCAACCGTTGGTGGACTGGCACGAGCGCTACTTCGACGACATGTAAGCCTCACAGCCCTTTCGGAGCCTTCCCACGGCTTTGAAAGGGCCTCATGTCGGACTGGGTTAACCCACGGTTAATCAGCTCGCTCCAGCATGGTGCAATCACTGCACTGCCAAGGCGTCGACATGCGTGTTCTCCTGCTGCTTCTGACCTTCCTGCTCGCCGGCCCACTTCAGGCCAACCCCTTTGCCCCCAAGCCGGACTTCCTGCCGGTGGACCAGGCCTTCGTACTCACCCACGACCGTCTACCCTCCGGTCAGACGCGCCTGTATTTCCAGATCAAGGACGGCTATTACCTCTACCAGAAGCGCCTGAAGTTCGACGGCATTGCGCCCGAACAACAGCCGCAATTGCCACAGGCACTCAATCATCACGACGAGTTCTTCGGTGACAGCGCGGTGTATCGCACCGAGCTGGAACTGCTGCTGCCTGCCGGTGCCAGTGGCTCGCTGCGCCTGGGCTGGCAAGGCTGCGCCGATGCGGGGTTGTGCTACCCACCCCAGACCACGGTGATCGACCTCGGGGGCCAGGCGGCTGCGTCGCCATCGACCGCCGCCCTCGACGGCCAAGCCAGCGACCAGTCGCTGGCCAGCAGCCTGCAGGACGCCAGCCTGGCCTGGAGCCTGCTGGCCTTCTTCGGCCTGGGCTTGCTGCTGGCCTTTACGCCCTGTTCGCTGCCGATGCTGCCGATCCTGGCGGGACTGGTCATGGGCAACGGCGCCAGCGCACGGCGCGGGGCAATGTTGGCTGCGGTCTACATACTGAGCATGGCACTGGTGTACGCCGCGCTGGGCGTGATCGCCGCCCTGCTGGGGGCGAGTGTGCAGGCCTGGCTGCAACAACCCTGGCTGCTGGGTGGCCTGGCCGCGTTGTTCGTGATCCTCGCCCTGCCGATGTTCGGTGCCTTCGAGTTGCAGTTGCCGACCGCCCTGCGCGACCGTCTCGACCGCGCCGGGCGCGGGGCGCGGGGCGGTAACCTGTATGGAGCGGCGCTGCTCGGTGCGCTGTCGGGGCTACTGCTGGGGCCCTGCATGACGGCTCCGCTGGCCGGTGCGCTGCTGTACATTGCGCAGAGCGGCGATGTCGTGCACGGCGCACTGGTGCTGTTCAGCCTAGGGCTGGGCATGGGCGTGCCGCTGCTGTTGCTGGTGACGGTGGGCAACCGCTACCTGCCTCGCCCTGGCGCCTGGATGGATCGGGTCAAAGGGGTATTCGGCTTCGTGTTCCTGGCCATGGCCCTGTATACCGTACGCACCTTGCTCCCCAGCCCGCTGCTGCTGGCGCTGGCCGGGGGCTGGTTGATCGCCCTGGCCTGGGCGGCCTGGCCTGGCTTGCAACGCCTGCCTGCACTGCGCGTCTTGCCATTACTGGGTGGACTGTGGGGAGGGTTGCTGCTGGTCGGCGCTGCGGCGGGCGGTGGCGACCTGTGGCAGCCCTTGCAGCCCTTCGTTGGCACCCCAGCAGGCACCACGCCCGACACGCATCAGGAGCAAGCCCTCACGCTGGACAACCCTCAAGCGCTGCAGCGTGAACTCGACGCTGCCAAGGCCAATCAGCAATGGGTGTTGATCGATTACTACGCCGACTGGTGCGCTTCCTGCAAAGTGATGGACAAGCAAGTGTTCGCTCGCAGCGACGTCCAAGCCAGCCTGGACGATGTGCGCATCCTGCGCCTGGATGTCACCGCCGACACCCCGGCCAGCCGCGCATTGTTGCAGCGCTACCAGGTTCCGGGACCACCCACGCTGGTGTGGATCGGCCCGGAAGGCGAGGAACGGCGCCATCGGCGTATCACCGGCGAGGTCGATGCCACCACGTTCCTGCAACACTGGGCCAGGATCAGGAGTGAAGGATGATGCTGACGATAACCCTGGGGCCGCTGACCATGGCCTTGAATCACCTGCTGCTGCTCATGGCGTTGGGTGTCGCCTGCCTGGTCGGCTGGGCGGTGGCGCGCCGGGGCGGGGAGAATCCGGAATCGGCGCTGTTCAATGTGTTCCTGATCGGCGTGCTCTGCGCCCGCCTTGGCTTCGTCCTCCAGTACTGGGCCATGTACCGCGACGATCCGCTGCAGATCATCGACATTCGTGATGGCGGCTTTCAGCTCTGGGGCGGGCTTTTCGGAATCGTCGCCGCCACGCTCTGGCAAGGTCTGCGCCGCCCTGCCCTCCGCCGCCCACTCAGCTGGGCACTGTTCAGCGGCGCCCTGTTCTGGGGGTTGGCGAGTCTGGGCAGCCATCTGTACAGCAAAGGCACCGAGTTGCCGGATCTGGCCCTGCGCAACGCCAGCGGCGAGGCGGTGGCGCTGCACAGCTATCGCGGCAAGCCTCTGGTGATCAACCTCTGGGCCACGTGGTGCCCGCCCTGCCGGAGAGAAATGCCGGTGCTGCAACAGGCGCAAAGCGACCATCCCGAGGTGACCTTTCTGTTCGTCAACCAGGGCGAGACGGTCGAGAGCGTCAGCACCTTTCTCGCCACTACCGGGCTGAGCCTGCAACATGTGCTGTTCGATGGAGCCGGACAACTGGCCCAACAGGTCGGCTCGATGGCCCTGCCCACTACCCTGTTCTACGACGCTCACGGTCGCCTGACTGGCAGCCATCTGGGCGAATTGTCGCGCGCCAGCCTGCTCAACGGCCTTACCACACTCGAACGGCCCGCCAAACCCGACGCTCCCCCTGCACGAGGACAATGACATGCGAATGACCGCTTTGCTGACTTTGATGGTGACCCTGCTTGCCGCCCCATTGACCCAGGCCGAATCCTGGCCCGAGCCCATCCGCCAGATGGAGGCCAAGGGTGCCGTGATCAAAGGCAGCTTCGATGCGCCCGACGGCCTGCGTGGCTATGCCGCCGAGTATCACAACAAAGGGATTGCCTTGTACCTGACGCCCGATGGCAAGCACGTGCTGGTCGGTAGCCTGTTCGACGAGCAGGGCCAGGACCTGAGCGCCGAACCGCTGGATAAGCTGGTCTACGCCCCGATGAGCAAGGCTATCTGGGCGAAGCTGGAGAACGCCGCCTGGATCGCCGATGGAAAGGCTGACGCACCACGCACCGTCTACCTGTTCAGCGACCCGAACTGCCCCTACTGCAACATGTTCTGGGAACAGGCTCGGCCATGGGTCGCCTCGGGCAAGGTGCAACTGCGCCATATCATGGTCGGCATCATTCGGCCGGACAGCCCAGGCAAATCCGCCGCACTGCTGGCCGCCAAGGACCCGGCCAAGGCCCTGCAGGCGCATGAGAGCGCCGGTAAGGCGAGCACGCTGAAGCCGCTGGAAAGCATTCCTGAGTCGGTTCAAGCGCAGCTCACCGCCAATCAGGCACTGATGGAGGACCTGGGGCTGGGCGCAACGCCCGCGATCTTCTACCGCGACGAGCAAGGGCAATTGCAGAGTCAACAAGGCGCTCCGCGCCCGGAAATGCTGGGCAAGATCCTCGGCAAGCGTTGACCTGATAGATTTGTCAGGTGCGCGGCCACAGGCATTTTCCTAGACTCGCTGCACTGCACGGTCGTGGCCACGCGACCGCTGGACCTTGAGGCGTAAATAAAGGAAAAGCTGATGTCGGATCGCGAAACGGCGCGCCTGCATGCCGACACGCCGCAGCTCAGCGTCAGATCTTCGACAGGTGCGCAGGCGGCGAGTCTGCGCTTGTTGCGCCAGTCGCAAGCTGACACGCCAAGGATCTTGCGCCACCGCACGCACACCGATGAAATCAGCCGCACGGTCCGTGAGTACGGACCACGGCCCTTGCGCACCTCGGAGGGTGGGCCCACGCTGGCCGATGCCACCGTCCACCTCGCTCTGGGCGGCCAAACGTTGGCCCTGCACAGCGTTGATGGCGATACGTCGCTAGCGCTCGTCGATGGTGCCGGGCGCCCGTTGTGGACCTGCAATGCCCAGGGCACACGTCACTGGCACGATTACGAGCGCCCCGAACAAGGCGCGCGACGCCACGCGCTGTTCGAGCAAGCGGCGGCGGGCTTGCCGCGCATGCGCGAACGCTTGATTTATGCACCGGTGACCGACGCTCAACGCGCACGCAACAGGGCCGGCGCCGTCATGGAGCATTTCGACGATGCCGGACTGACCCGTACTGTCGCGCTGGCGCTCACCGGACAGCCGCTGGAGCAGCGGCAGTGCCTGTTGCAGGTGCAAGTGGATCAGCCTGACTGGACCGAGGGCCCTGAAGACGATCTCGAGACCGATGTGCATACCGCCCTCTGCGATTACGATGCTACCGGCGAACTGCTGAACCGTACCGACGCCGTCGGCCTGACACGTTCTATCGAGCGCGATATCAGTGGCGCCGTCTATCGCACCCGCCTACGGCAAGGCGATCGGGAAGCCCTGGCGCTGGCCGACGCCACGCGCAGTGCGGACGGCAAGGTCGTAAAGCACGAGTCAGGCAACGGAGTGGTCGATCACTATCGTTACTCACCGTTGGACCACCGCCTGATCCAACACCATACCGCACGCCCGGCCGACCACCCGCTCGGCTACCTGCTGATCAGCGACTTGCATTACCGCTACGACCCGGTCGGTAATCTGCTCGAGCTGGACGATCAGGGCGCTGATCCGCAATGGCATGGCAATCAGCGCACAGACGGTCTGCGCGAGTATGCCTACGACACCCTGTACCGCCTGATCGACGCCAGCGGCCGCGAGCGCACTCCCGTGGCAGGTTATGGGTCACCGGCCTTCGGCGCCGCCGACCGTCAAGGTGGCAGCGTCTGGACACCCTACCGGGAGCACTACGTCTACGACGACGGCGACAACCTGACCACCCTCGTTCACAACGGCGGCAGCGGCCAGCGCTCCCGCCAGTTGCGTGTCTCGACGCACAGCAACCGGGCGCTGCCCGAAGGGCACGGGCTCACCCCAGACACCGGCTTCTTCGCAGGCGGCTTGCAGAAGCAGACGGTCGATGGCCGGGCGCTGACCTGGCGCACCGATAACCAGTTGGCCGAGGTCACGCTGGTGACCCGTGCCCGCGAAGCGATGGATGACCGCGAACAGTATCGCTACGCCGATGGGGGCACCCGACGGCGCAAGATCAACACCGTGCAAGTGGCCGGTGCCGCGCAGACCACTGTGACCACTTACCTGGAAGACTGCGAGTTGCGCATCAGAACACGCGACGGCCAGCCCGCGGCGCAACGCCATGTGCTGATCAGTGAAGCCGAGGGGGTGCGCTGGATACAGGATCGGGTGCACGGCAAGACCTACCTGCGCTACGCCTTCACCGATCATCTGGGTAGCGGCGTGGGTGAAACGGATGAAGCGGGCAACGTCGTATCGCGCGAAGAGTTCGCGCCCTATGGTGAGAGTACCGGCCTGGACGAACCCGCCGCGGAAGTCGATGGGCTGAGACGGCGAACCCAGCGGTATGCGGGCAAGGAGCTCGACGCCAGTGGGCTTTATTACTACGGCTGGCGCTATTACCAGGCGGGGTCATGCCGGTGGTTGAGTGCCGATCCGAGCGGGTTGGTGGACGGTGTGAACCTTTACACTGCGAATACCAGCAACCCCCTGCGCTACGCCGATAATGATGGCCGGATTCCAGAGGACACGACGGGTCAAGAGGCCGTCCCGACAAGCACCGAATCGTCTGACTCGTTGGCGCCAGGCCCGTCGTGGCAACAGATAATTGCGCGTATTGCAGTCGCCACGACAGCGCTGACCTTGCTAAAGAAACTCATTACGATCATTGGCGTTTACCGAGGCGGTCTAGGGTTTCGACATACCACTGGGGAAATCTCCAGAGGCTTGAAATACAGTATGCGCTCGCTCTCATTCAACCTGAACTCAGCTGCGTTCATCGCCGGGCTGGCAAGCACGGTATCAGCGACGACGTTCGTGGCCGCTTCTGCGGCGAGGGTGAGTCACGACACGGCGAACGACATCGCGAATACCACTGTCGGACTCAGTGTGAGCGAGCAGATTTTTACCATTGTCGGGCTCCTGAATGACATGCGCCACGGCGAGTTCCCCACTATTCGAGACCTGTTTCCCAAAATCGAGATTCCAGAGGACGTTCCGGCGGCAGGTGAAGCTTGGACTCACCACGGCTCACGCGTGCCTACACCAGCACGTGATCAAGATTTCGCATTAGTAAGCACGACGCTGGAGGGCATGCCTGAAGCGCATACCGTGACAGTCAACATCAACAGCACCAGCACCAGCACCAGCCCGGTGAGTATCGGCACCGTGAACGTGATTACCGGAACCCAGAACATCGGCAGGCAGACCGTTCTAAACATCACAGACCCAGAGGGCACTGCGCCGAGCGCCAGCCTGGTATCCGACCGCTCAGCGCATAGCACGCCCCAGCAACTTCACCGACGCAAGAACCTCGCTCATCGCGATCCGCCCAGTAGACGCGCATCATTATGAGGCATCGCTCCACAGTCACATGATCACTCGCGTACGACACGGGCGTCGGGGCAACCTCATGCCCCCTCCAACATCGCCATCAAATCACTCAACCGATCCACCTTGGCCTCATCCAGCGCACTGTCGCGCACCCCTTCGACGTACTGTGCCAATGCCTCCACCGTGCTGCACTCGAACATCGCCCGCAGCGGCACGTTGAGTTGCAGACGCTTCTGCACCCGCGAGGCGATCTGCGTGGCCAGCAGCGAGTGCCCGCCCAGCTCGAAGAAATTGTCGTGTACCCCGACCCGCTCGACCCTGAGCACTTCGGCCCAGATGTCGGCCAAGGTCTGCTCCA
The DNA here is from genome assembly GCF_030658255.1 of Pseudomonas sp. RAC1. Classification (NCBI taxonomy): domain Bacteria; kingdom Pseudomonadati; phylum Pseudomonadota; class Gammaproteobacteria; order Pseudomonadales; family Pseudomonadaceae; genus Pseudomonas; species Pseudomonas sp. RAC1. The sequence continues at coordinate 332,289 of NZ_JAUTXS020000038.1, read as the reverse complement.
GTTCACTGCGCGGCGCCAGATAGTCTTGCTGGTGCTGACCACCGATCTCGATGGCCGGCAGCGCCTTGCGGTCGAGCTTGCCGTTGGCGTTGTGCGGCAGGCTCTCGAACCAGCCCCAGTGCAGCGGCACCATGTACTCGGGCAGTTCGGCGCGCAGGCGCTGCTTGAGCTGGTCGAGCAGCGCGGTATCGGCCGACACGCCCTGATGCGCCACCAGGTAGCCCACCAGATGCTTGCCGTTGACACCCTCCTGCACGCCGACCGCGACGTCGCGCAGTTCAGGTTGCTCGTGCAGACGTGCCTCGATCTCACCCAGTTCGATGCGGTAGCCGCGAATCTTCACTTGATGGTCGATGCGTCCGACATATTCGAGCACGCCATCGGCGCGCCGCCGTGCCAGGTCGCCCGTACGATACAGGCGTTCGCCCGGCGCGCCGTGTGGGTGCGGGATAAAGGCCAAGGCCGTGCGGGCCGGATCGCCGACATAGCCGCGACCAACACCCGTGCCAGCCACGCACAGCTCGCCCACCGCGCCCAACGGCACCAGGGTCTGCTCCTCGCCATAGAGGTACAGGCGGTTGTTGTCGGTCGGCGTGCCGATGGGCAGGTAGCTGCCGCGCGTCGATTCGACATCGACGCGGAAGAACGCCACATCGTCCGAGCACTCTGCCGGACCGTAGGCGTTGACCAGACCGATCCCTGGATACCGCGCCAACCACTGCGCTGCCAGCTCCGGCGGCATCGCTTCGCCTGTAGGCAGCATCCAGCGCAGGCCATCCAGCGCTTGATGGTCGTTGGCCAGCATGCCCTGGATCAGCGACGGCACGCTTTCCAACACGGTGATGCCGCGTGACTGCACGTGCGCCAGCAAACCTTGCGGGTCGTGGGCGATGGCATTGGGCACGATCTCGACGCAGGCGCCGAACAGCGGCGCAGCGAGGAACTGCCACACCGAGATGTCGAAGCTCTGCGACGCGGTCTGCGCGATCACGTCGTGCTCGTCCAAGGCCAGGTAAGGCACCTTGCTCAGTTGATTGTTGAGCATGCCGCGCTGCTCGACCATCACCCCCTTGGGCAAGCCGGTGGAGCCGGAGGTGTAGATGACGTAGGCGAGGTTGTCCGGGGCACTGTAGAGACCTGGATCGTGACTGGCCACCTGACCGGCCTGGACCTCTTCCCACACCAGCAGATGCGGTCGCGTCACGCTGCCCAGTTCATCGAGCAACTGGCGCGCCTGCTCGGCACAGGCGGCGCTGCACACCAGCACCGGCGTGCGGCTCAGTTCGACGATGCGCTGCAAACGGACCGACGGCAGGCCCGGATCCAGCGGCAGGTATCCGGCCCCGGCCTTGAAGCTGCCAACGATCATCCCCAGCAGCGGCAAGCCGCGTTCGGCCAGCAGCGCGACCGGCTGATCGACGCCCACGCCAATTGCCTGAAGCGCGTGTCCCAGGCGGTTGGCTGCCAGATTCAGCCCAGCATAGTCGTAGGACGCTTCCAGGCAGCGCGCAACCGTGCGCTGCGGATGCGCCGCCACCCGCGCCTCGAACAGCGCCACGTAGCTCTGCTCCAGCGTGTAGGCATGCTCGGTACGGTTGCAGTCCTCGAGCAGGAAGCGCTGTTCTTCGGCGCCGAGCAGCGGCAAGGCATCCATCTGACCATCGAAGCCCTCGACCAGCGCCAGCAGCAGCCGCTTGAACTCGGCCAGCAGGCGCTCGACGGTGGCGTGATCGAAGTAACGCTGGTCGAACGACAGGTGCAGCCCCAGGTCGTCGCCCGGATAGCACACCGCCGTCAGCGGGAAGTTGGTGTGGGTGCGACCGGAATCGGAACTGGCATTGAAGTGCTGGGCATGATCGAGTACGGCGGTCTCGACCGGCGCGTTCTCGAACACGAACAGGCTGTCGAACAGCGGCTGGCCCTTGGGCAGCGCACTGCACTCCTGGATGGCAACCAACGGCAAGTACTCGTATTCGCGCAGTTGCATGTTGCGTTCGAGCAGCCCTTGCAGCCACTGGCGCACGCTCAGGCGATCGCCGGCAGCGGGCAGTTGCACGCGCAAGGCGATGCTGTTGATGAACAGCCCGACCGTGCGCTGCATCTGCGGCAAGCTCACCGGACGACCGGCCACGGTCACCCCGAACAGCACGTCGCGCTCACCGCTGTAGCGCGCCAGCACCAGCGCCCAGGCGGCCTGAGCGAAGGTGTTGACGGTCAACTGGTGGGCCTGGGCCAGTTCGCGCAGACGCACCCCTTCACTGGCCTGCAGGCGGGTGTAGCAATCACCGACGAGCATGCCGTCACCGGCGTGGTCATGACGCAGCGGACGGTCGCTGGGAATGGCCGTGGCCCGCTCGAAACCGGCCAGGTTGGCCTGCCACCAGCGACGCGCCTCGTCCAGGTCCTGACGCTGCAGCCAGCCGATGTAGTCGCGGTAACGCGGCGGCACCGGCAACTGCGCCGTGCGGCCTTCACCGAGCGCCTGGTAGAGCTCGAAGAAGTCGTTCATCAGCAGCGAGCGGCACCAGGCATCGATGAGGATGTGGTGGTTGCTCATCATGAACCAATAGCGCGCGTCGGCGACCCGCACCAGGCGCAGATGGAACGGCGCCTCGCGCAGCAACTCGAAACCCGCTTCGCGTTCCTGCTGGTGCAGGGCTTGCAAGCGCGCCTCCTGGGCGGCGTCGTCCAGGTCGCGCCAGTCCTGGTAGTCCAGCGGCGTGTTGCCGGGTTTGTGGATGATCTGCAGCATCGCTTCACCGGCGTTCCAGCTGAACGACGCGCGCAGCGCCTCGTGCCGTGCGACCACGGCCTGCCAGGCCTGGGCGAAACGCGCAGGGTCCAGCTCGCTGTTGATGCGGTAGCGATCCTGCATGTAGTAAATGCCAGTGCCCGGTTCGAGCAAGGTGTGCAACAGCAGCCCCTCCTGCATGGGCGTCAGCGGATAGACATCTTCGATGTCCGCGGCGGGCACCGGCAGCGCGTCGATCTGTTCCTGGGTCAGGCGAGCCAATGGGAAGTCCGACGGCGTGAAGCTGCCATGGCCTTCGACCAGGCAATGCTCGACCAGCGCCAGCAGTTCCTCACGGTAGGCCTCGGCCAGCGCGGCGATGCTGGCCTCGTCGTAGCGTTCGCGGCTGAAGGTCCAGCGCAACTGCAAGGCGCCGCCATAGACCTGGCCATCGACACTCAGCCAGTTCGGCAGTGGTGCCTCCAGGTCATGGGCCAAGCCGGCCGGCGCGTCCAGCGGCTGGAACAGTGCGGCGTCATCGAACTGCTGGTCGAACTGCCCCAGGTAGTTGAAGGTGATGCGCGCCTGCGGCAGTGCAGCCATGCGTTCGCGCAGCGGTGCATCGGCCAGGTAGCGCAGCACGCCGAAGCCCAGCCCCTTGTGCGGCACCTGGCGCAGTTGCTCCTTGATCGCCTTGATCGAGGCAGCGCGAGCGCTGTCGTCATCGCCGACCACCGGGCTCAGGCTCAGCGGATAGGCATTGGTGAACCAGCCGACACTGCGGGTCAGGTCGATGTCTTCGAACAGTCCCTCGCGGCCATGGCCTTCGAGCTGCACCAGCGCGTGCGCTTCGCCGCTCCAGCGGCACAGGGTGCGCGCCAGCGCGGTGAGCAGCAGGTCATTGACCTGCGTACGGTAGGCCGCAGGCGCCTGTTGCAGCAGTTGGCGGGTCTGCTCGCGGTCCAGGGCGATCGCCAGGGTACGGGCGTGTCGGTGCAGGTTGCCGCCCTGCGGGTGATCGCACGGCAGTTCGCGCACCACGCCGCTCAACTGGGCGTCCCACCAGTCCAGCTCGTCACGCAGCGAATCGCTGCCGGCGTAATGGGTCAGTCGGGCAGCCCAGTCGCCCGGCGCATGGGTCTTGGCCGGCACACGGTGACCCCGGTACAGCGTCTGCAGGTCTTCAAGGAGCACACGCCAGGACACACCATCGACCACCAGGTGATGGATCGCCAGCAGCAGACGTTGCTGCCCGGCGTCGTCGGTGAGCAGCAGACCGCGCAGCAGCGGCCCTGCGGTCAGGTCCAGGCTGCGCTGGGCGTCGTCGTACAGCGCCTGGCAATCGGCAAAATCGGCTACCGTTGCCGTCCACAGCAGCGGCTCAGTGCTGGCAGCGGCGTACTCGCCCTGCCATTGCCCATGCGCCTGGGTGAAGCGCAGGCGCAGGCTGTCGTGGTGCTGCACCAGCGCGGCCAGCGCCGCTTCGAGACGCTCGGCCTGCAACGGCTGGCGCACTTCGAGCAGCAGCGCCTGGTTCCAGTGCTGCGGTTGCGGCACGTCGCTGTCGAAGAACCAGTGCTGGATCGGGGTCAGGCCAATACGGCCCTGGCGAGCGCCCTGCTCCACCTGGGTCGGCGCCGTGCCCTCGGTCACGACCTCGGCCAGGGCCAGGATGGTCTGGTGCTGGAACAGGTCGCGCGGGGTGAACTGCAAGCCCAACTGGCGGGCGCGGCTGACCACCTGGATCGACAGGATCGAATCGCCGCCCAGCTCGAAGAAGTTGTCCTGCACACCGACACGGGAAACGTTCAACACCTCGCGCCAGACCTGCGCCAATTGCACTTGCCGCGCGGTGGTCGGCGCCAGGTAGTGCTGCCCGGCCTGTTCGAGGTCAGGCGCCGGCAGCGCGCGACGGTCGAGCTTGCCGTTGCCCATCAGCGGCAGGCGCTCCAGCAGCACCAGGTGCGCGGGCACCATGTAGTCCGGCAGGTGCTGGCGAGCCTGCACCTTCACGGTTTCGCGCAGGTGCGCCTGGGCTTCACTGCCCGCCGTGGCCTGCGGGCAGACCAGGTAGCCGACCAACTGCTTGCCACCGGGCAGGTCGAGGGCCAGGACAACCGCCTGTTCGACGTCGGGATGACTTTGCAGGCAGCTTTCGATCTCGCCCAACTCGATGCGGAAACCGCGGATCTTCACCTGCTGGTCGGCGCGACCGATGTACTCCACCAGGCCGTCGGCGCCCAGGCGCACCAGATCGCCGGTGCGATACAGGCGTCCACCGTGATGGCTGAACGGGTCGGCCACGAAACGCTCGGCCGTGAGCCCTGCACGGTCGTGGTAGCCCTGGGCAAGCCCGGCGCCGCCGATGTACAACTCGCCGATACCGCCTTGGGGCAACAGCGCCAGGTCTTCGTCGAGGATATACCCGGTGCGCGCACCGACCACACGACCGATCGGCACGCTGCCGGCATCGCTGGGCACTGTCTGCGGCGCCAGGCAGGCCAGTGGCATGACGACCGTCTCGGTGGGGCCATAGGCATTGAACACCTGCTGCGGCACGAAGGCCTGGCGGATACGCTGCAGGTGCTCGCCGGTCAGCGCCTCGCCACCGGTGATCACCAGCCGCACCGGTAGCGCCTCGCCACGGCTGGCGAGGAACTGCGCCAGTTGGCTGCCATAGCTCGGGGTGAAGCCCAGAATGCTCACCCGCTGCTCGCGCGCCAGTTCGCAGATCTCCTCGGCGCCCCACTGCCCTTGCGCACGCAGCACCACCCGGGCGCCGCACAACAGCGGCGTCAGCAGGCGCTCGGTGGCCGCGTCGAAGTTGATCGAATAGAAGTGCAACTCGCAGTCGTCGCTGCGCATGCCGAAGTCGGCGATCACCGCCTGGCAGTGCATGGCGATCTCGCCGTGGCTGACCACCACGCCCTTGGGCTGGCCGGTGGAGCCCGAGGTGTAGATCAGGTAGGCCGAGTGCTGCGCCAGGTTGAGGTTGTCCAGCGCAGCGTCGCTGTGGGCGGACAGCGACGCCGCATCGTCTTCCAGGCTCCAGGTGGCCACGCCTTCGGGCAGCTCGCCGAGGGTAAGGAGCAAGTCGCGCGAGGCGATCAGCAGGCCCAGGCGACTGTCCTGGATCATGTAGTGCAGGCGCTCGAGGGGGTATTCCGGGTCCAGCGGCACATAGGCACCACCGGCCTTGAGAATCGCCAGCAGCCCCACCACCATCTCCAGCGAGCGCTCCAGCGCCAGCCCGACGCGCACCTGCGGTCCCACCCCACGCTCACGCAAGGCCCGCGCCAGGCGGTTGGCCTGCTGGTCGAGCTCGGCATAGCTCAGGTGCCGACCGGCGAAGGTCAGCGCCAACGCCTGGGGCGCACGCGCGACCTGGGCGGCGAACAAGCCATGCAGCGTCTGATCGAGGTCGAAGTCCTGCTCGCCTTGCAACTGACCGATCAGCACCTGCTGCTCGGCGTCCGTCAGCATCGGCAACTGGCACAGGCGCTGCCGGTCATCGTCGAGCAGCCCGCTCAACACGTGCTGCAAGTGCTCGGCCATGCGCGCGATGCGCGGTTGGTCGAACAGGTCATGGCTGTAGGTGAAGCAGCAGCCCAGGCGACCGTCCAGGTCGGTGACTTCCAGGTACAGGTCGAACTTGGTGGCGCTGGCATCGTTGACCAGATAGTCCACCTGCATGCCGGCCAGGCTGCGGCTTTGCTGGAAGGCCCAGCGCTGGACGTTGCACATCACCTGGAACAGCGGGTTGTAGGCGCTGCTGCGCGGCGGCTGCAGGGCCTCGACCAACTGGTCGAACGGCAGGTCCTGGTGCGACTGCCCGTCGATGACGGTCTGGCGCACCTGGTCGAGCAGTTCGGCAGCGCTCATCTGCCCGTCCAGCTCGCAACGCAGCACCTGGGTGTTGAGGAAGGCGCCGATCAGCCCTTCGCTTTCCGGGCGGATACGGTTGGCCACCGGCGCGCCGATGCGCAGGTCGCGCTGACCGCTGTAGCGGTGCAGCAACACGGCCAGGGTCGCCGTCATGGTCATGAACATCGTCAGCCCGCGCTGGCTGTTGAAGGCATGCACCCGCTCGACCAGTGCCGGGTCGAGGTCGAAGCGGTACAGCCCGCCGCGATGACTTTGCACCGCCGGCCGCGGACGATCGGCGGGCAGCGCCAGCACGGGGTGCTCGTCGCCCAGACGGTCTTTCCAATAGGCCAACTGACGCGCGCCCTCACCGGCGTCCAGCCACTGACGCTGCCACAGGCTGTAGTCCAGGTACTGCACCGGTAGCGGCGCCAGGGGCGATTCGCGCTCGTCGACGAAGGCTTCGTAGAGCTCACCCAGTTCGCGGGCGAAGATGTCCATCGCCCAGCCCTCGGTGACGATATGGTGCAGGGTCAGGACGAAGTAGTGCTCGCGCGCCTCGGTCTTGACCAGGCACGCTCGCAGCAGCGGGCCACGCTCCAGATCGAAGGGCTGGTGCGCCTGCTCGTCGGCCAGTCGCTGCAAGCGCGGTTGACGACTGTTCGCCGGCAGCGCGCTGAAGTCCTGCCATTGCAGGCGCAGGCCGGCGTCATCGGCCACGCACTGGTAGGGCTTGCCGTCGATGCTGGGGAAGGTGGTGCGCAGGGTTTCGTGACGCGCGACCAGCGCCTGCAAGGCCCGCTCGAAGGCGTCCACGTGCAAGGCTCCGCGCAGGCGCGCCATGCCGCCGACGTTGTACGCGGGGCTGTCCGGCTCCATCTGCCAGAGGAACCACATGCGCTGCTGGGAGTACGACAGTGGCACGGCCTGGCGGCGATCGACACGGGCGATCGGCCCCTGCAGGTTGCGTCCGCCTGCCGCCTGGATGCGCGCGATCTCGGCGCAGAACGCACCCAGCTCGCTGGCCTCGAACAGGCTCTTGAGCGGCAGCTCGACATCGCAGGCCTGGCGGCAGCGCGAGACGATCTGGGTGGCCAGCAGCGAATGGCCGCCGAGGGCGAAAAAGTCGTCCTGCAGACCGACCTGCGGCAGGTTCAGCACTTCGCGCCAGACCGCCGCCACTTGCCGTTGCAGTGCGCTGTGCGGCTCGACGTGCGCGTGCTGCTGCCAGACCGGCGCCGGCAGGGCCCGCCGGTCGATCTTGCCGCTCGGCCCCAGCGGCATCTGCGCCAGGTGGATCAATTGGGCGGGCACCATGTACGCCGGTAGGTGCTGACTCAGGTGGGCCAGCAGCGCGTCACTGCATTCGACACCACTGTAGTAACCGATCAGTTGCGCGCCGACGGCATCCTGGTGAATCAACACCAGCGCCTGATCCACGCCGGGCTGGGCCAGCAACCGTGCCTGCACTTCCTCAGGCTCGACGCGGAACCCGCGTACCTTCACCTGCTGGTCGAGGCGTCCGAGGTAGTCCAGCGCGCCACTGTCCAGCCGCCAGCGGGCGCGGTCGCCGCTGCGGTACAGGCGCTGGCCATCGCCATCGGGCTGGGGCACGAAGCGCTCGGCGGTCAGCCCTGGACGGCCCAGGTAGCCGCGGGCCAGGCCCGCACCGCCCAGGCACAACTCGCCCGGCACGCCGAGGGCGGTCGGCTCGAACTGATCGTCCAGCACCCGGCACAGCACATTGCCCAACGGCCGACCGATGGGCGAGCGCTCGCCGTCTTCGCGCCGACTGTGCCAGTGGGTGACGTTGATCGCGGTCTCGGTCGGACCATAGCGGTTATGCACCTGCACCTGTGGCAACAGCGCCAGGGCACGGTCACGCAGGCTGGCGGGCAATGCCTCGCCCCCGGAGAACAACCGGCGCAGAGAGGTGCAGCCGGCCGCCAGGGGTTCCTGAACGAACACCTGCAACAGCGGCGGCACGAAGTGCAGCGTGGTCACCCCATGCTGCTGCACCAGCTCGGCGATACGGCGAGGGTCGCGGTGCTCGCCGGGGCCGGCCAGCACCAGACGGCAGCCCGTGACCAGCGGCCAGAAGCATTCCCACACCGACACGTCGAAACTGATCGGCGCCTTCTGCATCAGCACATCGCTGGCATCGAGGGCGTAGGTCGCCTGCATCCAGCCCAGCCGTTCGGCCAGCGCTGCATGGGTATTGCCCACACCCTTGGGGCGACCGGTGGAACCGGAGGTATAAATGACGTAGGCCAGATGCTCGCCTTCCAGGTGCAGACCCGGCGCCTGGTTCGGCCAGCTGTCCAGGTGCAACTGGTCCAGGGCGATGGTGCTGACGCCGTCCACCTGTGGCAGGCGTTCGCGCAGATGACTCTGGCTCAGCAGCAGACTCGCGCCGCAATCGGCCAGCATGTAGGCCAGGCGTTCGGCCGGGTAATCGACGTCAAGCGGTACGTAGGCACCGCCAGCCTTGAGGATCGCCAGCAGACCGATCAGCAACTGCGGCGAGCGCTCCACGGCGATGGCCACGCAGGTGTCGGGGCCGACGCCTTTGTCGCGCAGGTAATGGGCCAGGCGGTTGGCCTGCTGGTGCAGGCTGGCGTAGTCCAGTTCACCGTCCTCCCAGACCAGGGCAATGCGCTCGGGGGTCAGGCGGGCCTGTTCGTTGAGTCGTTCGACCAACAGAGCAGCCGGCGCTTGGCACGGCGCCTGCCCCCAGGCGAGCAGTTGGGCGTTGTCGGCCTCGTCGAGCAGGCGCACCTCGCCGATGGGCAGGCTCGGCTGGGCACACACCTGTTCCAGCAGCGCCAGCAGGTGCTGCGCCAGACGCTCGACGGTACTCGCGTCGAACAGCTCGGCAGCGTAGTCGAAGGCCAGCGACAGGCGGCCTTGGTGGTCCTGCTCGCTGTGCAACTGCAGGTCGAACTTGGCCTCGCGGCTGTGCCAGGGCAACTCATCGGCCAGCAGGCCAGGCAGACGACGCAGGGCCGACAGATCGCGCTGCTGGTGATTGAACATGACCTGGAACAGGCCCTGCTCGCGGGCCTGAGGCAATGCTTCGAGCAGTTGCTCGAACGGCAGATCCTGATTGGCCTGGGCATCGAGGGTGCGGGTGCGGACCTGCGCCAGCAACTGGTCGAATGCGGTGCGCCCATCGAGCTCGGCGCGCAGCACCTGGGTGTTGATGAAGAAGCCGACCAGGCCCTGGGTGTCCAGGCGCGGACGGTTGGCATTGGGCACCCCGACGCGGATGTCGGTTTGGCCGGTGTAGCGCTGCAGCAGCGCCTGCCAGCCGGCCAGCAGCACCATGAACAGGCTCGCCTGATGGTCGCGCCCCAGGCCTTCGAGCGCCTGGGCCAGCGCATTGGGCACCTTCACGGTCAAGCGCGCGGCACGCTGTTCACGTTGCGCCGAGCGGGGATGGTCGGTGCACAGGTCGAGCACCGGCGGCTGCTCGCCCAACTGCTCGGTCCAGAACTGCAACTGACGTGCGCCCTCGCCTTGCGCCAGCCACTGGCGCTGCCAGGTGCCGTAGTCGGCATACCCCAGTGGCAAGGGCGCCAGGTGCACGGGTTGACCCTGGCAGTGACCCGCGTACAGGCGGGCGAACTCGTCGAGCAGGATATTCAACGACCAGCCATCGGCGACGATGTGGTGCAAGGTCACCCAGAGCTGATGCTCGTCATCGGCCAGGCGCACCAGGGTCACCCGCAGCAGCGGGCCTCGACCCAGGTCGAAGGGCTGAACGGCCTCGTGCTCACGGCGGTTGGCCACTTCACTGGCCGGCAGCCCTTCACAGTCCAGGTGCTGCAGGCTGAACTCGACCTGCGGCTGCACCTGTTGCAATGCCTGGCCATCGATTTCGCTGAAGCGCGTGCGCAGTGCTTCGTGACGATTGACCAGCGCCTGGAAGCTCGCCTGCACGGCAGCCGGATCCAGCTCGCCACGCAGACGCAGCCCGGCCGGGATGTTGTAGGCCGCCGACTCGGGCGCCAGTTGCCACAGCAACCACAAGCGGTTCTGCGCCAGCGACTGTGGCAGGGGCTGGGCGCGGTCGAGGGCGGCAATGGCGCCGCTGCCCTGCTCGCCGGACGCCAGCAGTGCCGCCACCGCTGCGCTGTAGTCGGCCAGCAACGGGGCTTCGAACAGGGTCCGCAGACTCAGCGTCACGCCCAGCTCCTCGGACAGCCGCGCCGTGACCTGGGTGGCCGCGATGGAGTTGCCGCCCAGCAGCAGGAAATGATCATCCGCCGCGACCGACTCGACGCCCAGCTGTTCGCGCCACACCTCAGCGATGCGGGCGTGCAGGGTGTCGAGGGTCGCTGCTGGTGTGCTCGCAGTCGGCGTGTCCGGGAAGCGGGCGTAGCAATCCAGGCTGCCGTCGTGCAGGCGCTGACGGCATGCCGAGCGCTGCAACTTGCCGCTGGAGGTCTTGGGCAGCGCGCCCGGGTTGAGCAGCAATACCACGGCCGGTGCCTGGCGGCAGGCGTCGGCGACCACCTGGCGCAGGGTCTTTATCAGTACCTCAGGCGCCACGGCCTTCTGCACGTTGCGACTGATCTCTACCGCTACGCCAATGGCTTCCTCGCCGTTGTCGTCCACCGCGAACACCGCCACCCGGCCTTTGCGCAGACCCTCGACGGCTGTTTCGAGGGTTTTCTCCAGGTCCTGCGGATACAGGTTCTGACCGCGCACGATCAGCATGTCCTTCAGGCGTCCGCTGACGAACAGCTCGCCGGCGCGCATGAAGCCCAGGTCGCCAGTGCGCAGCCAGGTCTGGCCATCCTGCTCGACGAAGGTGCGCGCGCTGGCCTCGGGGTTGCGCCAGTAGCCCCGGGCGATACTCGGGCCTGTCGCCCAGATTTCGCCCACCTGGCCGTCGTCCAGGAGGGTCATTTGCTGCGGTTCGACGATACGCACGGCATGACCTGGCTGCGGGTAACCGCAACTTATCAGCACGCTGCCTGTGCCCGGTTCGGCGCGGTGGGCGGCGAAGGCGTCGGCATCCAGCGCCAATGCCGCAATGCCCTGACCGCGTCGGCTGCCACTGACGAACAGGGTCGCCTCGGCCAGCCCGTAGCTGGCGAAGAAACTGCTCGGCAGGAAACCGCAGGCGGCGAATTTGTCGGCGAAGGTGTCGAGGCTGTCCTGGCGAATCGGCTCGGAACCGGAGTAGGCCACCCGCCAGCGACTGAGGTCGAGCCCGGCCAAGGCGGCTTCGCTGACCCGCTCGCAGCACAGGCGATAGGCGAAGTCGGGGCCGCCGCTGATGGTGCCGCCGTAGTCGCTGATCGCCTGCAACCAGCGCAGCGGCCGGGCCAGGAAGTAGCCGGGCGACATCAGCACACAGGGCACACCACTGAAGATCGGCTGCAGCAGACCGCCGATCAGGCCCATGTCGTGGTACAGCGGCAACCAACTGACGATCACATCATCGGGGTTGAGGTCGATGCCGAAGCCGTGGCGGATCAGTTGTTCGTTGGCAACCAGGTTGCCATGGCTGACCTGCACGCCCTTGGGCAACGCGGTGGAGCCGGAGGTGTACTGGAGGAAGGCGATATCGTCGCTGGACAACGTCGGTGCCTGCCAGGTGACGGCGAGGTCCGCCGCGAGCGCGTCGACCGCCAGCAGCGCCGGGGCATCCTGCGCGGACAATGCCTCGAGCCCGCGCAGGCTGTCGTGCAGGCTCTGCACGGTCAGCAACAGGCGCGGCTGGGCGTCGTCGATGATCGACAGCAGGCGCTGCTGATGATGCTGGCGCGAGGACTCCGGCGGATAGGCCGGCACGGCGATCACCCCGGCGTACAGGCATCCGAAGAACGCCGCGACGTAGTCCGGGCCGCTGGGGAACAGCAGGATCGCCCGGTCGCCCAGGCTCGCGCGGGTCTGCAGCGCCGCCGCGATGGTGCGTGCCCGCAGGTCCAGCTCACGGTAGCTGAGCACCGCCTGGTCGCTCGGATCGTCGGCGAGAAAGCGCAGGGCGATCCGGTCCGGGGTGGCCGCAGCGCGTTGCGCCAGGGCCTGGACCAGCGTGAGCGGGAGTTCGAAGGCGTCCGTCATGGAGTGTTCCTGCCAGTGTCTGGATGGGGCGAGCCGGGGCCGGGCCCGGTGCTGGGGGCACGACGGGCGGCGGCAGGCGGCGGCTGGATGTACACAGGGGAACGGATGGGCAGTGGAAATAATTAGAAACGTCGCAAGGTGTTCAAGCCACCTTCACAGAGCGGTCACGCGCGCGGTTCAGCTTAGATCGAGAGCGAATAGAGACTCACTCACTTCTGTATTTGACAATCATTATCATTACGAATAGTTTGTCGCACGTTGCAGGGAGCACGCTTTCACGTTGTGCATCCTTTTCCTTTAGAGACCAGGTGATTTCCATGGCGGAACAACTATCCACAAGTAAGTGCGATTCACCACTGCTCCAGGCCTTCGTCGACAACCGCAGCATTCTCGTGAAGATCGCCGCCCGCATCACCGGGTGCCGCTCGCGCGCCGAGGATGTGGTGCAGGACGCCTTCTTCCGGCTCGGTTCCGCGCCGCAGATCACGTCGTCGTTCAAGGCCCAGCTCAGCTATCTGTTCCAGATCGTGCGCAACCTGGCCATCGACCACTATCGCAAGCAGACCATGGAGCTCAGGTACTCGGGCAGCGAGGAAGAGGGTCTGAACGTGGTGATCCAGAATGCTTCGCCAGAGGCCACCCACATCAACCTGGCCACCCTGGAGCACATCGCCGAGTCGCTCAACGAACTGCCCAAGCGCACCCGCTACGCCTTCGAGATGTACCGCCTGCACGGCGTGCCGCAGAAGGACATCGCCAAGGAGCTCGGGGTCTCGCCGACGCTGGTCAACTTCATGATCCGCGATGCCCTGATCCACTGCCGCAAGAACAGCCGCCAGGGCTGAGCGTCAAGGCCGCGGCGCCTGCACGGTGATGCGGTAGGGATCGAACAGTGCAGCCAAGGTGCCACGCTCGCGCAGGCGTTGCATCAGTTGCGCGAACGCCTCGGCACTGATCGGCGCACCGGGGCGCAGCAGCGCGTAGTGATGGTAGACCTGATCGACACGTTGCGAAGCCAGCAACTCGGTGGCCTTGGCCGGATTGCGCTTGAGGTAGTCGCTCAGGTAGGAGCGCGTCACCAGCGCAATGTCGACGCGACCGTGCTGGACCATCGACAGGTTACTGTCGTGGGAGTAGGTGAGATTGGCCTGATAAGCCTTCTTCAGGTAATCCGGGTCGGCATTGAAGTCGGCGAACGCATAGTGATAGCCGCTGAACAGCGCCAGGCGCTTGCCCGCCAGTTCGTCGAAGTACGGCTGGTCGCGTCCCGGCTGGCGACGGGCAACGAACACCTCGGCATCCTCCAGCCCCATGTCCACGGCGCTGTGGGGGATCTGCTGCCAACCCCACTGCGGGTTTTCGAAGATCGCCATGTCGGTGCGGCCCTGCTGGAAGTCGCCGAAGCGCCGTGGGATCGAAGTCGGCACCAGGACGAAGCGGTAACCGGCCTGCAGTTGGTTGAGCGCCTCGGCCAGTTGCGGGAGCAGCCCGGTGTCGGCGCCCTGCTCCGGGCGCACCGTGTAGGGCGGGAAATGCGCTGCGCCGATGCGCACTTCGATCACCTCGGCAGCGTGGACTGCCCCGCCCACGCACAGTGCAGCGAGCATCAGCAACGATGGCAGGGCCTTGAGGCCGGGCAGAGGAATCACGGGAGACGCTCGATCACAGGGTGTTGACTTGGAAACGCCTAAGCTAGGCGTTTTCCCATCAGGGCACAACCGCTGCTTGCGCCAAAGTAGCGGCAATCTGCCAGGGGATGCCGTAAGGCTCGAGGATTGGCTACGCTCTAGGGGCCGCGACGCTGGAGCGCCCTGCAGACGTCGCGATCCCTAGGCGCTGAGCAAGGAAACCGGGTATGGGCCACTGGCTGGTCATCGATCTTGAAGCCACCACCGACGACGGTGGCTGGCCGGTCACCGACATGGAAATCATCGAGATCGGCGCGAGCCTGGTCACCCGCGAAGGGCGCGAGGTGGATCACTTCCAGCGCTTCGTCAAACCGCGTCGGCGCCCACAACTGACGCCCTTCTGCCGGCAGCTCACGCATATCAACCAGGCCAGCGTCGATGCAGCCGCGTCGTTCGCCGAGGTCTGGGCGCAGTTCGAGCGCTGGCTGGGCCATCACCGTCAGCAGTTGCAGGCCTGGGTTAGCTGGGGCGACTACGACCGTCTGCAATTGCTCCAGGAATGGCAGCACCATCAACTCGACAGCCTGCTCGCCCAAGTGCCGCACATCAACCTCAAGCAGCGCTTCGCCAAAGCCCGTCACTTGCAGCGACCCACCGGTCTGAACAGCGCCCTGCAACTGGCCGGACTGCAGTTCACCGGGCAGCAGCACCGGGCCCTGGAGGATGCACGCAACACCGCACGTTTGCTGCCCTTGAGCCTGCCGGCCAGCGGGGCCTGAAAGCAGATGACGGGCGCGCGGGGCTTGGGCATACTGGCCAGCCTTTTTCCAGACCCTGTTCAGGAGTGGCCCATGTTCCAGGTCAACGAGTACTTCAACGGCACCGTCAAGTCGATCGCCTTCAGCGGCGAAGAAGGTCCGGCCACCGTGGGCGTGATGGCCCCGGGCGAATACGAGTTCGGCACCGCCAAGCGCGAGATCATGCACGTGGTGTCCGGCGCGCTGACCGTCAAGCTGCCCGGCAGCGACACCTGGGAAACCTTCGCCGCCGGCACCCAGTTCAACGTGCCCGCCGACAGCAAGTTCCAGTTGCAGGTCAAGGTCGACACCGCCTACCTGTGCGAGTACCGCGACTGATCGCAGTGCAACCGCTGCACCTACCGGTGCAGCATCGGCGGCCGGTGCCGTTCGTCCAGGAACTGCGCCACCCGCTCGGCAGCCGTCTGCAGATGCTGCTCATGACTGAACCCGGACGCTTTCAGCGGCTTGAGGTCATGGTCACCCGCCACCAGCCAGCTCAGCTCGATCGCCGCTGACAGCGCGTAGCCCGCCACCGCCTCACGATTGCCCAACGCATCGCGCTCGCCCTGAACGATCAGCGTCGGCGTGCGCAACGCCGCCAGGTGCTCGACCCTGGGTTTCTGCGGCTTGCCCACGGCGTAGAACGGATAACCCAGGCAGACCAGCGCATCGGCAGCCAATTCGTCGGCCAGCAGACTGGCCATGCGCCCGCCCATGGACTTGCCGCCAATCGCCAGCGGTCCTGTGACTAATGGTCGCACCTGCCTGTACACCTCACGCCAACCCTCGAGCAGCACCGGCTGCGGATTGGGTGGGCGCTTGCCGCCGTTTATCCGCCGCTCGGCCATGTAGGAAAATTCAAAGCGAATGACGCCTACGCCAAGCCCCGCCAGCCTTAGCGCCATCGACTCCATGAACGCGCTGTCCATGGGCGCGCCGGCGCCATGGGCCAGGATCAAGCCCCACGAACACGTCTGATCCCCCCGAATTTGCGGGGGATCGACGCGCAAGCCTGGGATATTTCCCACTTGGGCCCATTGATCCGAATCAATACAGGCAAATTGCCCATCTTTCATGCTTGCCTCGCTGTTTAGCCTGCCTATAACCGTGGATGGGAACCCATACATGAACACAACCAGCAGTACCGCCTATAACTACAAGGTGGTCCGCCAATTCGCCATCATGACGGTGGTGTGGGGCATCGTCGGGATGGGGCTCGGCGTCTTCATCGCCGCGCAACTCGTTTGGCCAAGCCTCAACTTCGACCTGCCGTGGACCAGTTTCGGCCGCCTGCGACCCTTGCACACCAACGCGGTGATCTTCGCCTTCGGTGGCTGTGCGCTGTTCGCCACCTCCTACTACTCGGTGCAACGCACCTGCCAGACCCTGCTGTTCGCGCCCAAGCTGGCGGCCTTCACCTTCTGGGGCTGGCAACTGGTGATCCTGCTGGCGGCGATCAGCCTGCCACTGGGCTACACCAGCTCCAAGGAATACGCCGAACTGGAATGGCCGATCGACGTGCTGATCACCATCGTCTGGGTCTGCTACGCCATCGTGTTCTTCGGCACGCTGATGAAGCGCACCACCAAGCACATCTACGTGGGCAACTGGTTCTTCGGCGCCTTTATCCTCACCGTGGCGATCCTGCACATCGTCAACAACCTGGAAGCGCCCGTCAGCCTGACCAAGTCCTACTCGGTCTACGCCGGTGCCACCGACGCCATGGTCCAGTGGTGGTACGGCCACAACGCCGTCGGCTTTTTCCTCACTGCCGGCTTCCTGGGAATGATGTACTACTACGTGCCCAAGCAGGCCGAGCGTCCGGTGTATTCCTATCGCCTGTCGATCGTCCACTTCTGGGCGCTGATCACCCTGTACATCTGGGCCGGCCCGCACCACCTGCACTACACCGCCCTGCCCGACTGGGCCCAGTCGCTGGGCATGATCATGTCCCTGGTACTGCTGGCACCGAGCTGGGGCGGCATGATCAACGGCATGATGACCCTCTCCGGGGCCTGGCACAAACTGCGCAGCGACCCGATCCTGCGCTTCCTGGTGGTGTCGCTGGCGTTCTACGGCATGTCCACCTTCGAAGGCCCGATGATGGCGATCAAGACCGTCAACGCCCTCTCCCACTACACCGACTGGACCATTGGTCACGTTCACGCTGGTGCCCTGGGCTGGGTGGCGATGATCTCCATCGGCGCGCTGTACCACACCATCCCCAAGGTGTTCGGCAAGCAGCAAATGTACAGCCTGGGCCTGATCAACGCGCACTTCTGGCTGGCCACCATCGGCACCGTGCTGTACATCGCCTCGATGTGGGTCAACGGCATCGCCCAGGGCCTGATGTGGCGCGCAGTGAACAGCGACGGCACGCTGACCTACTCGTTCGTCGAGACCCTGGTCGCCAGCCATCCCGGCTTCATCGTGCGCTTCGTCGGCGGTGCGATCTTCCTCAGCGGCATGTTCCTGATGGCCTGGAACACCTGGCGCACCGTACGTTCGCCAGCCCTTGACGTCGCCCCTGCGAACGCCCAGCTGGCTTGAGGAGAGACACCAGATGAAACATGAAGTCATCGAGAAAAACGTCGGCCTGCTGGCCTTGCTGATGGTGTTCGCCGTCAGCATCGGCGGCCTCACGCAAATCGTCCCGCTGTTCTTCCAGGACGTCACCAACAAACCGGTCGAAGGCATGAAGCCCTACACCGCGCTGCAACTCGAAGGCCGCGACATCTACATCCGCGAAGGCTGCGTAGGCTGCCACTCGCAGATGATTCGTCCGTTCCGCGCCGAAACCGAACGCTACGGCCACTACTCGGTAGCCGGTGAAAGCGTCTGGGACCACCCGTTCCTGTGGGGTTCCAAGCGCACCGGGCCGGACCTGGCCCGCGTGGGCGCGCGCTACTCGGACGACTGGCACCGCGCGCACCTGTACAACCCGCGCAACGTGGTGCCTGAGTCGAAGATGCCGGCCTATCCCTGGCTGGTAGCCCAGCCGGTGGACAGCAGCCATACCGACACCAAGCTGCGCGTGATGCGCTCGCTCGGCGTGCCCTATACCGACGAGGACATCGCCGGTGCCCGCGACGCGGTCAAGGGCAAGACCGAGATGGACGCGCTGGTGGCCTACCTGCAGGTGCTGGGCACCTCGATCAAGAACAAGAGGTGAGCACGATGGAATTCGACATCGGCATGATCCGCGGCCTGGGCACCCTGGTGGTGCTGGTGGCCTTCATCGGCCTGTCGCTGTGGGTGTTCAACCGGCGCCGCGACCGTGATTTCGCCGAAGCGCGCCTGCTGCCCTTCGACGACGACCGCCTGCCCCCTGCCGGGCAGGAACCCGCGGCTGCGAGCGCAGCCGTGACTGCAGTGGTGAGGAGTAACGGGCAATGACCACCTTCTGGAGTACCTACATCAGCGTACTGACCCTCGGCAGCCTGATCGGCCTGACCTGGTTGCTGCTGGGCACCCGCAAGGGCGAGAGCAGCAATACCACTGACCAGACCATGGGCCACAGCTTCGATGGCATCGAGGAATATGACAACCCGCTGCCCAAGTGGTGGTTCTGGCTGTTCGTCGGCACTTTGGTGTTCTCGGTCGGCTACCTGATCCTCTATCCGGGCCTGGGCAACTGGAAAGGCATCCTGCCCGGCTACGAGGACGGCTGGACCCAAGTCGGCGAATGGCAAAAGGAGATGGACAAGGCCGACGCCAAGTTCGGTCCGATCTTCGCCAAGTTCGCCGCCATGCCGGTCGAGGACGTGGCCAAGGATCCACAGGCGCTGAAAATGGGCGCACGCCTGTTCGCCTCCAACTGCGCCGTGTGCCACGGCTCCGACGCCAAGGGCGCCTACGGTTTCCCTAACCTCACCGACCAGGACTGGCGCTGGGGCGGCGAGCCGGAGACCATCAAGGCGTCGATCATGAATGGTCGCCATGGCGTGATGCCCGCCTGGGCCGAAGTGATCGGCGAGCAAGGCGTGGCGGATGTGGCAGCCTTCGTGCTGACCAACCTGGACGGACGCAGCCTGCCGGAAGGCGTGAAAGCCGACGCGGCCAAGGGCAAGGACATCTTCGCCAGCAGCTGCGTGGCCTGCCACGGCCCTGAAGGCAAAGGCACGCCGGCCATGGGCGCCCCTGACCTGACTCACCCGCAAGCGTTCATCTACGGTTCGAGCTTCGCCCAGTTGCAGCAGACCATCCGCTACGGCCGCCAGGGCCAGATGCCGGCCCAGGCCGATATCCAGGGCAACGACAAGGTGCACCTGTTGGCCGCCTATGTGTATAGCCTGTCGCAGGATCCTGTAAACGCTACCCACGAGTAACACCCAGGCGGGCTGCTCAGGCGCTTCTTTCGCCAGAGCAGTCCGCCCTCCCGTAAGCCTGACACGCGTTAGACATACGCCAGGCCCTGCCAGCATCTTCCATCAAGACCTCGACCAACGCATCAGCCGACTTGCTCGAGTTCTTCTTGCGTCAAATCCCCCTCAACAGTCTCCGCGCCCCCTTCGAGTCGATGACGATGCCGGTAAGCCCTGGACCTCGAATGCCCCCAACTGTACGCATACCCACTGTCATTTTTGTGAGTTGCCGAACGCCTGCCAGGGGAAGACAGTGAATAAAGATTCGCACCGCAGGCAACCTGGCCAACTCACCGATTGCGCTACCAAGCCGCAGGGCACGCCACATTAGAGGCATACGGCGACGTCAGACACACGCCGACCGCTCGATGCATCCAGGATACATAAGTCCACGAAATGGCAGACACCGAAAAGGAGCTCCCATGAACGTAGTTTCCACGTCGTTCAACGACGCCCTACCCAGCATGATTGGTTTCGCGGAAGAACGTATTGGTGCTGAGCGATGTGAATGGACGTCGCCTTGTTACTTGTTGGCTGACAGAGACCTGGCGTTGAATGAGGTCATCCGTGTGTGGGCGGTTGATCGGCAGGACGGGCGAGTGTTGAAGGTGGTCGCTTTGAAGGCCACGCAGGCCAATCGCACTCGAGATCAATGGCCGACAGCATTGATCAACGCGATCCGCAATGATGAGACGCAGGTCGACCATTCCAAGTTGCTGCATGCAGGCGTCATCAAAGGCACCACGTTCAGCGCGGGCACCGTAAGCCATTCCACGTCCAAATTCATCGCGGCGTCTTCCCATGCGGACTGCGATCGCCTATGGGTGCTTTCATCCCGTGCACGGCTGTATAGCAATGCACCGTTCGCTGCCAATCAGGTTATGGCTCACGATCTGGCAGATATCGACTTCCAGGCGGGCCAGCGCCTTTGCGTTCAGGTACGTGACCGCACCAGCCAGGGCTTGCTGGAGTCGATTGTGGTGAGCTTCGAGGTGAACAGCGCCCCCTCTGATCGCGCCAAATCGCTGTGTGACGCGGTGATGCAGGGTAGCGAAATTCTGCGGGCCGGTGTGCTGGCGGATGACGGTATCAGTATTGCGCCAAACGACCAGGGAAACGCGCTGTGGATACCCCAACTGTCGGAACTGTCAGTTACCGTGAATCCCGCGCCTTGGGTCTTTCACGGCAACTTTGTCGCGTCACGGGCAGTCGCGGCGGAGGAAGAACTGCGCATTCATATACACGACGATGTCACGGGTATGCCGTTGAAGGGGTCACCGGTCATCTTCAAGGCGAGTGCTGATCAGCTTGAGCAGGATAAATGGCCGGCGGCGTTGTCCAGAACGCTGCAAGTCTCTTCATTGGCTGAGTACCTTGCCCTGGAACTGGACAAGCCCAATGGTGCCTCTGGGCACTGGAAATGCGCGGGAATTCCCTTGCGCATCTTGATGAGCACGCCCTTGGAGGAAAACGATGAGTGGGTGCCGCTGGTACCTGAAAACGGCCTCATCGATGAACCCATTCCAATGAAAGAGCAGTTATTCAAACTGACACAGGCTATGCAGAGTGCTATTGATCAAGCGAATAAGGATAATTTCGTGCTGCCCGTAGAGACGTTCACGGTTCATGGAGCTACAGCGGCGCTCGACCGACACTGGACTCTCTATCCACTGGAAGTGACATTGCACGACATTCGCACGGGGTACGTGTGCTATCACGTATGCGTAGAGTATTCAGCTGGGCACATTGCATACACCGAGACCCCTCAGGCATTTGCCCAAAAGCTGATGGATGCTATGCGACGCGGCGGCATCCCAGAAACAGTTTTCGCGGATCAAACCTTATCAAGTAATGGCGCTGAGAACACCGAAGACACGTCTGTTTTATGGCTGCCTAGAAAACTTGGCATGGTCGCCACTTTACATATACAACGCCCGAAACAAATAAGCCACTATGGCGGCTCGTTGCAAGTGGAGCTCGTAGCCAAACAGCATTATCTAGCCCATTTTTCAAAAGCACAGGGTTCGGATAGACCGACGCATATTGATAGTTTCGGTATTCCTTTACCCTCTTGTCAGAATTTTTTATCTGGCGACTCCATGATAATGGCTGACCGACGGCTTCAACTGAAGCTCAAGCCGGAATCCCTAAGCGAAGGTATACGCTTTTTGTACGTGATGCCTCCGGGAGTACTTTCCCGGACCAGGCGTGAGCAGCACCCGGCATTCGCGAAGGAGTACGGGTACAAAAAGGACAGTTCAGATACATTGTATCTATCTCCCTCTTTCCACACTTCACCGTTGGCATCGGTAGGAATGGTCGGCGCTGAGTTTGATTTTCAAAGCCCTTGGGTCGACCCTTTCGAACTTAACTTGAAGATAGCACCTGATCGCATCAAATTATTCCGCCCCAAGGATACGCTTTGTGCTGACCGTTGCATGACCCTTGGCGCGCATGTCTACGATACAGGCGGCGCTCGGGAAAATGGGGTAGACGAAAACACGGGTTTGTTTCATGCCCACTATCCAGTTGGCACACTCAGGGGGCTTGGAGGTGAAGGTCCAGAGTTGGACCTGACGCTTCATTATTCGGCGGTACGTGCGAATGAAGGGGCACTGGGCGATGGTTGGGCATTCCGCTTCTCCTACTTCGACAATCGACGGCGAGTACTGACGTTGAGCACGGGCCAGACAGTGACCCTGACCAAGGCGCAAATGAAATCACTGAGCGCCGCCAAGACGAAGTTTCTTGATCAAGAGGGTTACAGAATTACGGCTGTCGAGGGCGACGAAAATCGATGGACCTCCCTGACTATCCAAATGCCAGCAGGTGCCGAGGGACGCCAGGAAGTGCTTTCGTTACCCATCTCGCATGATGGGAAAGAAGCGGGGGCCGCGTACAAAGCAGCGCTGAAGGCCAAGCTGGAAAAGATCATCGAAAACCTGACCCGATGGATCGAAAAGGAAAACATCACAAGCGGACAAATCGCCAATCTAAAAAAACAACGCGACGCCTGGAAAGCAGAACTGGCGGATATCGAGCGCGAAAGTCTGGTGCTGGTAACGTCGCGCATCCTCTCGCCACAAGGTGGAGAACTCACGCTGGCATGGCAGGGCATTAAAGGGCACGTCCGGCTAGACAGCATTGCAGACGCAGGCGCAGATACAGTGCTGTTAAGGGCCAAACATGATTCAATCGTTGCTCAAGGTTCGTCGCAAAGCACCTTCACGGTATGGCCTGACACCGCTGAAAGCTACGATGTCACGCTGGATATCCAAAACTGCCTGTTGGAGTCGATCACGCGTCATCGTGCTGGGCAGGATTCAACGCCTGAGCGGTATGTTCGTTTCAACTATGAGCTCGATCCAGTGCTGGATCAGGTGTTGACCGGTATTCTCGAAGAAGACGGCTCACTGGAAACCGTTCAATACGAATCTCCGAGTTTGGAACGCGCCGTGGCGCCACGCGTCGAGATGCATACGTTGGTGCCCGGCGCCAATCAGCAGTGCATCGCTCATCGCTATGAATGGACAGGTGAATACATAATTGAGAGGTCGCGTAAATGGCGACTCAGCCGTGTTGGAAAGTCCCCTTGCCCTTTCATCGAAACGTCGTGGACATTCAACAATGGCGTACGCGTGGTGGACACGATCATTCAATATCAGCCTGACGCTCCCCTGCGTACGACGCGCTTTACATACCCTGACACCGCCGCGTCAAATAGCTACAGGCACCTGGCACTCTCACGCCCTGTCAAAATCGAAGTCACCACTGAATCGCCAGTCGAAACTTCAATTGCGGTGGACCTATCATGACCGACACAACCAACGGATCGTCTTCGAATGCCTCGCAAGTCGAAAGCACATTGGCTGCTTATACCAAACACGGTCAACCGAGCTCGACGGTTACCAGTGATGGGCAGACGACCTGCGTGCGGTACTACTCAGGATCGGACACCGATAAGGGCACTCGCGGCGATCAATTGCCCGTGATCAGTGAATTGATCAGCGGGCTCAAACTTGCTGACGAAACCTTGCTGGCGGATGCCGCCGGGTTGGTCTGCCCGAAGATCGTAGACCCCCACCAACCACCATTGATGGCTCGCCTGGAATACCTGGCGTTCGACGGCACGGCCACTTCGGCGGCCACGCTGACGCTTTGTGGTTATGCGAAGTCGACCCAGGATGCACAGGGCCGGCTGATGCCTGACACCGTGCTGGTGCTCGAAGGTGTCACGGTCGCCAGTGTCAAGTCAGAGGCAAAGGACTGGACCGTATCGCTTGCCTCGTCCTGGAGTGGCATCAAAGTCACGCTGATCCAGAGCCAAGCCAATAAAGTGAGCGGCGCATTGCGCAGCATCACCCGGACAGCCACCACCTGGTACAAAGACAACACCGTTCGCAGCACGCAGACGATCACGGAAACCACTTACCCAGGAAAACAGCCCAACACCTGGAAGCTCGTCACCACGGCCCCTTTGATCGCGGGCGGCGATGCCATCCTCAGCCAGCAGATCCAGTCGGCGTTCAGTGGTCGGCTGCTACGCGAGTCGCATCAGGATGGTGACGGCAAGCCTGTGCGTTTCTCCTGCCATGATTACGACACCTGTGGCCGAGGGGCCCACAGTGTGACGTACCCGTACGATGCCAAGGCGTTCGATTCTGGAGAGGTCAAAGCGCTCAAGCCGATCGAACAACAGCGCATCACCCACACGGAAACGGGTTCGGGCACTTGGTTGACAACACTGGACTCGAGCGGCCGACGGCAGCGCACCCTGTACGATGGCCTGCAGCGAGCAGTCAGACGCGAAATGCAACGTGAAGCGAGCGACACGAGCGAATTCGTGCTGCTGGAGGAAAGTACCTGGGGGCGTGGCGAGGCGCCTGAAAAGGTCAAGGCCTATGATTTCCTGCCTGGCGGCCTGTGCACTCACAATGACAAGGACCTTCAGGCACCCACCCAGCTGCACCAGCATTTCTGGCAGGCACATGCCGACCCTGTGCTGAAGAAGAACGCGAAGGATGAACAGACGCTCACCCAGCAGTCGGCGCTGGCGCTCTTGCCTGACGGCATCCAGCACACCCGCCGGGAGCAGCAGGTAAACCATGCGACAGGATCCGTGACGTTGTCGTCTGCGCTCTGGAGTGGGCATGACAGCAGCAATGAGGCCAAAGCGCTGCGAGTCGAGGAGCTCATCGATGCCCGTGGGCGCACCGTGGCCCTCAAGCAGCATGTGCCGATGGAGGACGGAACATTCAAATCGCGGGAGTGGACCACGACCTGGGATGACCTGGATCGCCCGCTGTCGCGTACCCAACCCGACGAGTCAGTCGTCACCTGGAACTACCAGGGCATGAGTGCGGTACCCACAACCGTCAGCATCAAGGCCAAAGGCAAGACCAGCCAGTTGCTCGGCAACCAGACGCTGGAGGGTGGCGGTAACCAGGGTGACCTTGTGACTGGCGTGGTCGTCGGGGGTAAAAAAGGCTTGGCCTACAGTGATCGAGCCGGAAAACTCACGGGGCCTGACGGCAAGAAACTGTACCGCAAAGAAACCGACCACAGTGTCGAGTGGTATGTAGAGAACAAAAGTGACAGTACCGGCACACTGCTGGCGTCGTTCAAATTTAACCAGGTGACTCAGTCGCTGAAGGCCGAGCGCCCGGCGCAGGGTACCCAGCAGAGCAAAGTCACCAGTGAGGACCTGACCCCGCTGCTGCTTGGAGCCTGGCATTTCAACCGCACCGTGCATGCACAGCAACAGCGACAGGAAACCTTGGTGTCATTGCGTGGCCAGGTTCAGCGGGCGAAATATGCCAATGGCGTGAGCAGCCAAGCCTGGAGCGGCCCGCAGGGACAATGTGACCGTGTTGTCCGTGGCTCGCTGGAGTACTGGTATGAATACACCGCCTTGGGCCAATGCCAGCGGATGACCGTGCGTGATCTGAACACGGGCCGAACCATGGCCGTGTCCTATACGTACGACAAACTGGGCAATGAAGTTGAACGGCTGTATCGGCTCGATGACCAGACCAAGACACGCTACGTGCAGACCTGGTCGTCCATCGGACAGCTGACCAGCAAAGTCTTGTTCCGCGATGGCCAATCCACGCCGGCTCGTACCGAGACATTCATCTACTACACCAGTGTGGACGGTACGCGTGATGAGCTGCAAAAGTGGACGGTCGAGGCGATCTCGGGTGATGAGGTCAAGGATGCCGAGGGGCACTCCATCAAAGAGCAGAGTTACCAGTACGATGCACTGGGCAACCTTACCGAGTGCAGCAGTACACGCAGCAATGGTGACGTGGAACGCGTGATCTATGAGTATGACAGCGATCATCCCACCCGCCGTACTCGGCAAAGTACCCAGCTCACGCCAAAGGGCGGCAAGGCCGGTACGCTTCGATCATTGAGCTACACCTACGATGACGCTGGGCGGCTGACGCTCAACGAACGCGAGCAAACCCTTGCCTACTCGGATACCGGCAGGTTGCGCTCAGTCACCGAAAAAGGTCAGCCAACGCCTTCGACTTATTACGAGTATGACGAAAATGACTGCTTGATCAGCCAATGGATCGCAGCGGACAACCAGCGTCGGGTTCTTGCTTACACGGGTGATGTGCTCTGAGGTGAAACCTGGCTAGACAAAGAAGGCAAGGTCGTTCGCTCCCTGACGCTGGACGAACACGCGGGGATGGTCATCAAGAACCGTCAGGGAACTGCAGAGACACAGCTCTTCGTTCTGGGCGACCCGCAACAGGCCGGTGGCGATGAGTACTGGGTAGATGCCAAGGGTGCCTGGCAGCACCGGTCGTTGGCGTTTACGCCCTGGGGCGAAGCGCCGGTGTCCAGCACTCAAGCGATGCTCAGTGGTCTGGGCCGTGACGGGCAACGGTTGGACCCTGCGACCGGGTGCGCTCATCTGGGCAATGGCTATCGTGTCTATGACCCGCGTCACCGAGCGTTCTATCAACGTGACGACTGGAGCCCGTTCGGCGCTGGCGGGCTCAATGACCGGGCGTACTGCGCCGGCGGGGACCCTGTGAATTGGCATGACCCCAGCGGCCACATCATGCTCAGCCGGCGCGATCAAGCTCAAAGCCTGGCTAGGCTTGACTCGGCAATCAGTGCAGCCCAGCCGCCGGTGCACGAGGCGGTTCCCTGGTGGCAATGGGTTGCGTTGGCGGTTTTCGTGGTTGTCGCTATCGCGGCGACCATCCTCACGTTTGGGGCAGCGGGGCCGGTAATGGCCGGGATCGGCATGGCGCTTTGTACCGCGATCATGGTAGGCGGGGCCGTCACCGCCGCGGGCATGGCCCAGCGCCAGAGCAACCCGCGGTTGTCCTCGCGCCTGGAAGAGGCAGGTCACGTCGTGATGGCGTTGGCGAGTCTTCCGGGGATGGCTGGCGGCTTATCCGTGATGGTCGCCGCAGCACTGGTGGTCACTACGATGGTTTCGGTAGCACTGGACGTCACGAAAATGGCCGTGGAACAGGACAACCCGGAACTGGCAGAAAAACTGGGGTGGGCATCGATGGCATCCCAGGCGGTTGCGGCTTTGACTGCGCTTCCGTCCCTGCTGAAGGGCTCCGCTCGAGGCCTGCAGCAGTTGCGTGGAATACGCATGCGCGTATCGAATAATGTGTCTGAAGCCTTGATTGATGCTAGCCCGACAAAAGTCCTGAGAAATCTTAGGAATAGTCAAAGAACCGCATCGCCTGCTCAATCACCACAAGCAGTAAGACGCACCGCTACGGGGGGCGTGCATCATGAGGATCTCGGTGACTTCATTATCATACGAAGTGGTGCGCAAAGGTCCGAGACCCTGTATTACTCAGCCCACGGTCAAAACAAGATTCTTGGCGGTTCAGCGACAGTCCCGGCAAATAGTACGCTTCATTATTACGCACCAGCAACGGGAACGATCAGCGGCCCAACACAGTTACAGCGCTCCGCCAATGGAATGCTTGTGAAAGAATGGCGCCCCGCGCACCTGATAGCTGCAGGCAAAGCCAAAACCCTGAGAATCAAAGATATGGAGGGTGGGAAATTAACGGCAAATTATAGCCTAAGCCATTTCGAACACAATTCGGTAGAGCATCTTGAGTTGATTGCAAAGTCCTACAGCGTCGACGTCCTGATGGTCAAAAAAGGTAATGAGCTATCGTTGGACAAAATATGGGGGACATTTGAGAGCTCAGGAATTGCTTATTCGCATCATGAGGCTGGGTTCTGCAGATCTTCAATGCTTAAACAGCTTATGGGCATCCCTAGGCCAAAAAATGTGATCCGGTGAGCAAGCTTTTCGAGCCGGCTTATGCGCTTTTTTCAAAGCACTATGCTCGAGCACCTGCAATCTCGAAGGTAGTTGCTTGAGTACGGCCGTGATCATATTCACGGCTTTGCTCAAGCAGCACTTGCACGGGAATTAAATAGCCGACGTGTGAGCCAGCGCAAGCCTCAAGCAATCAGTAACCCCGCCAACACCGCGCCCCCTGTCGGGGGTGCAGGTACGGGACATTCCCGCATCTGCACCATCACAGGGGGCGTGCCGTTCTGAGCCTTTCCTCCCCTGCCCACGACCTCTAAGCTGGCGACCGTTCGCCTATGGCCCGATGCCCGGCGCGAAAACGGCTTGGAAAAAAGCCTGACCGATCGATCAGAAAAATTCGAGAAACGGTACACATAACAGTGATTTGTTTGTGTACACTCACTCGGCCTGTCTGATCCATCGTCGACTGCCCCGCAGTCACGGACAGGAAGCAGTGCAGGGCTTTGCGTGACCCTGACAGCGTTTTTTCCACCCACAAGAACAGTCAAAGCGTGGAACCCCAGCATGAACACAGCCATCAGTCCGCCTGCGTATAACTACAAAGTCGTCCGCCAGTTCGCCCTCATGACCGTGGTCTGGGGCATCCTCGGCATGGGCCTGGGCGTGTTCATCGCCTCGCAGCTCGTTTGGCCCAGCCTCAACTTCGACCTGCCTTGGACCAGCTTCGGCCGCCTGCGCCCGCTGCACACCAACCTGGTGATCTTCGCTTTCGGCGGCTGTGCGCTGTTCGCCACCAGCTATTACGTGGTGCAACGCACCTGCCAGACCCGGCTCATCTGCGATGGCCTGGCTGCCTTCACCTTCTGGGGCTGGCAGGCGGTGATCGTCGGGGCGCTGGTCACGCTGCCCCTGGGCTACACCACCACCAAGGAATACGCCGAGCTGGAATGGCCGATCGCGATTCTGCTGGCCATTGTCTGGGTGGCTTATGCCGTGGTGTTCTTCGGCACCCTGGTCAGGCGCAAGACCCAGCACATCTATGTCGGCAATTGGTTCTACGGCGCCTTCATCCTGGTCACCGCCATGCTGCACATCGTCAACCATGCAGCCCTGCCGGTCAGCCTGTTCAAGTCGTATTCGGCCTACGCCGGTGCCACCGACGCGATGATCCAGTGGTGGTACGGCCACAACGCCGTCGGCTTTTTCCTGACCACCGGTTTTCTCGGGATGATGTATTACTTCGTGCCCAAGCAGGCCGAGCGGCCGATCTATTCCTATCGCCTGTCGATCGTCCACTTCTGGGCGCTGATCACCCTGTACATCTGGGCCGGCCCGCACCACTTGCACTACACCGCCCTGCCCGACTGGGCCCAGTCGCTGGGCATGGTGATGTCGATCATCCTCCTGGCGCCAAGCTGGGGCGGCATGATCAACGGCATGATGACCCTCTCCGGGGCCTGGCATAAATTGCGCACCGACCCGATCCTGCGCTTCCTGGTGGTTTCGCTGGCGTTCTACGGCATGTCCACCTTCGAAGGCCCGATGATGGCGATCAAGACCGTCAACGCCCTCTCCCACTACACCGACTGGACCATCGGCCACGTTCACGCCGGCGCCCTGGGCTGGGTGGCGATGATCACCATCGGCGCGCTGTACCACATGATTCCCAAGCTCTATGGACGCGCGCAGATGCACAGCGTCGGGCTGATCAACGCGCACTTCTGGCTGGCCACCATCGGCACCGTGCTGTACATCGCCTCGATGTGGGTCAATGGCATCACCCAGGGCCTGATGTGGCGGGCGATCAATGACGACGGCACGCTCACCTATTCCTTCGTCGAAGCGCTGCAGGCCAGCCATCCGGGCTACATCGTGCGCGCGGTGGGCGGGGCGTTCTTCGCCTCGGGCATGCTGCTGATGGCCTACAACGTGGTGCGCACGGTGCGTGGCGCCCATCCGGCGCAGGCCGACGAAGCCGCCAAGATCGTCGTCGTGGGAGCGCACTGATGAAACATGAAGTCGTCGAGAAGAACATCGGCCTGTTGGCCTTCTTCATGGTGGTGGCGGTGAGCATCGGTGGGCTGACCCAGATCGTGCCGCTGTTTTTCCAGGACGTCACCAACCAGCCGGTGGAGGGCATGAAGCCGCGCACCGCGCTGGAAGTCGAGGGGCGCGACATCTATATCCGCGAGGGCTGCGTGGGCTGCCACTCGCAGATGATCCGGCCATTCCGGGCCGAGACCGAACGCTATGGCCACTATTCGGTGGCTGGCGAAAGCGTCTGGGACCACCCGTTCCTGTGGGGTTCCAAGCGCACCGGGCCGGACCTGGCCCGCGTGGGTGGACGCTACTCGGACGACTGGCACCGCGCGCACCTGTACAACCCGCGCAACGTGGTACCGGAGTCGAAGATGCCAGCCTATCCCTGGCTGGTGGAAAACCACCTCGACGGCCAGGACACGGCGAAGAAGCTGCAAGTACTGCGCACGCTCGGCGTGCCCTACAGCGACGCCGACATTGCCGGCGCCCGCGAGGCGGTCAAGGGCAAGAGCGAGATGGACGCATTGGTGGCCTACCTGCAAGGCCTTGGCACCCTGATCAAGAGCAAACGGTGACGCGCATGGAAATCGGAACGATTCGAGGCCTGGGCACCCTCGTGGTGCTGGTGGCCTTCGTGGGCCTGGCGCTGTGGGTATTCAGCCCACGCCGCAAGCGCGACTTCGACGAAGCCACGCAACTGCCGTTCGCCGACGATCCCGAGGCCCAGCGCCGGATCGAGCGCAATGCACGAGACACATCGGGGAGCGAGCGACCATGAGCAGTTTCTGGAGCCTGTACATCAGCGTGCTGACCCTGGGCACGATCTTCGCCTTGACCTGGCTGCTGCTGTCGACCCGCAAGGGCCAGCGCGAAGACCTCACCGACCAGACCGTCGGGCATGCCTTCGATGGCATCGAGGAGTACGACAACCCCCTGCCGCGCTGGTGGTTCTGGTTGTTCGTGGGCACCCTCGTCTTCGCCTTGGGCTACCTGGTGCTGTATCCGGGCCTGGGCAATTGGCGCGGGTTATTGCCCGGCTACGCCTACCTGGACAGCGACTCGCGCCGCGAATTTGGCGACGGCCAGACAGGCTGGAGCGGCGTGCACGAGTGGGAGAAGGAAATGGCCAAGGCCGACGCCCGCTTCGGCCCGATCTTCGCCAAGTTCGCGGCCATGCCATTGCAAGCGGTGGCCAAGGACCCGCAGGCGCTGAAGATGGGCGCGCGCCTGTTCGCCTCCAACTGCGCCGTGTGCCATGGCTCGGACGCCAAGGGGGCCTACGGCTTCCCAAACCTCACCGACAGCGACTGGCGTTGGGGCGGTGAGCCGGAAACCATCAAGGCCTCGATCATGAACGGTCGCCACGGCGTCATGCCCGGCTGGGGCGAGGTGATCGGCGAACAGGGCGTGGCCGACGTGGCGGCCTTCGTGCTGAGTCAGCTGGATGGGCGCAAGCTGCCCGAGGACGCCAAGGCCGACCCGATCAAGGGTCAGCAGATTTTCGCCAGCACCTGCGTGGCTTGCCACGGACCGCAAGGCAAAGGCACCCCGGCGATGGGCGCGCCGGACCTGACTCATCCGCAGGCGTTCATCTATGGTTCGAGCTTCGCCCAGTTGCAGCAGACCATCCGCTACGGCCGCCAGGGCCAGATGCCGGCCCAGGCCGAGATCCAGGGCAACGACCGCGTGCATCTGCTGGCGGCCTACGTGTACAGCCTGTCTCAGGAAAAGCCTGCGGCCCAGGACGATCAGCCGAAATGAGGTGCGGTGGCCGGCGGTTAATTCCACCGGCCACTGACCTGAATCAATTGACACTTCCCATATCACGATTACCGAGCACAACCCAATGCGACTAAAGGTCGCAGCCAGGCCCGACCTTGCCATCACAGGCGTATCATGGCCCGCAGAGCGCCAGCACCGGGCGCGCGACCACGGCCGGCACGCACTGGCCCTGGCATTTCTCCACTGCCGTGGGACTTGATGATGAGCAAGCAGATTCCCGTACACGATGTCACCCCGCCTGCAACCGGAAAGGATTCCGTCGACCTGTATGCCTCCCGAGAAAAGATCTACACCCGCGCTTTCACCGGACTGTTCCGCCGCTTGCGGATGGTCGGTGGTGCCGTGCTGTTCCTGCTGTACTTCGGCACTGTCTGGCTGAACTGGGGCGGCCACCAGGCCGTCTGGTGGAACCTGCCCGAGCGCAAGTTCTACATCTTCGGCGCCACCATCTGGCCGCAAGACTTCATTCTGCTGTCGGGCATCCTGATCGTGGCCGCGTTCGGCCTGTTCTTCATCACCGTGTACGCTGGCCGGGTCTGGTGCGGCTACACCTGCCCGCAAAGCGTGTGGACCTGGATCTTCATGTGGTGCGAGAAGGTCACCGAGGGTGATCGCAACCAGCGCATGAAGCTGGACAAGGCGCCGATGAGCGGCAACAAGTTCCTGCGCAAGCTGGCCAAGCACAGCCTGTGGCTGCTGATCGGCTTCGTCACCGGACTGACCTTCGTCGGCTACTTCGCACCGATCCGCGAACTGGTGGTGGACTTCTTCAGCGGCCAGGCCGATGGCTGGGCCTACTTCTGGGTAGGCTTCTTCACCCTGGCCACCTACGGCAATGCCGGCTGGCTGCGCGAGCAGGTGTGCGTGTACATGTGCCCCTATGCGCGTTTCCAGAGCGTGATGTTCGACAAGGACACCCTGATCGTCTCCTACGACCCGCGCCGCGGCGAAACCCGAGGCCCACGCAAGAAAGGCGCGGACTACCAGGCCAAAGGCCTGGGCGACTGCATCGACTGCACCCTGTGCGTGCAGGTCTGCCCGACCGGCATCGACATCCGTGACGGCCTGCAGATCGAATGCATCGGCTGCGCGGCCTGCATCGATGCCTGCGATGGCGTGATGGACAAGATGAACTACCCGCGTGGACTGGTCAGCTACACCACCGAGCACAACCTCTCAGGGCAGAAGACCCACCTGATACGCCCGCGCCTGATCGGCTACGCCGTGGTGCTGCTGGTGATGATCGGCGCCCTGGCCACCGCCTTCGCCACCCGTTCGCTGGTCGGCTTCGACGTGAGCAAGGACAGGGTGCTGTACCGCGAGAACGCCCAGGGGCAGATCGAGAACGTGTACAGCCTGAAGGTGATGAACAAGGACCAGCACGACCACGTCTACGTGCTCGACGCCAGCGGCCTGCCAGGCCTGCAGCTGTCCGGCCAGCGCGAACTGCGGGTGGCCGCCGGCGATATCGTCAGCTTGCCGGTGCAACTGTCCATCGCGCCCGAGCAATTGCCGTCGACCACCAACGACATCACCTTCATCCTCAAGGATGCCGATGACAGCGGCACCCAGGTTGAAGCCAAAAGCCGTTTCATCGGCCCCCAGATCCGCTGAAAGAGAGACCCTGCGCCATGACCGCCACCGCCACCAGCCCCTGGTACAAGCACCTCTGGCCCTGGATCATCATCGGCATCCTGACCACCTCGGTGTGCCTGAGCCTGACCATGGTCAGCATTGCCGTGCGCAATCCGGACAACCTGGTGAACGACAACTACTACGAGGCCGGCAAAGGCATCAACCGGTCGCTGGACCGCGAAATGCTGGCCCAGGCCCTGAACCTGCGTGCCAGCGTGCACCTGGACGAGCTGACCGGCGAGGTGGAACTGCACCTGAGTGGCGACAGCGCACCGCAGCGTCTGGAGCTGAACCTGATCTCGCCGACCCAGCCGGATAGGGACCGCAAGGTCAAGCTGCTGCGCGTGGAGGGCGGGCGCTATGTCGGCCAGCTCGACGACAAGGTCGAAGGCCGGCGCTTCGTCGAGCTGCTCGGCAGCGAGCAAGATCAGGTGTGGCGCTTGTTCGAGGAGGAGAAGGTCGAGCACGGGGTCGCCTTGCTACTGGGCGACGAAGCGCTGCAAGGGGCCGAGCACCAGCCATGATCCCAGGCCACAAGAACTTCGCCCGATGAGCCAACCCATCCCCTGCTACCACTGCGCGCTGCCCGTCCCCGCCGGCAGCCGCTTCAGCGCCGTGGTACTGGGCCAGGCCCGGCCGTTCTGCTGCCCTGGCTGCCAAGCGGTGGCCGAGGCCATCGTCGCTGGCGGCCTGGAGCATTACTACCAGCACCGCAGCGACAGCAGCGCCAACCCGCAGACCCTGCCCAGGCAATTGCAGGACGAACTGGCGCTGTACGACCGCGCCGACGTGCAGCAGGGCTTCGTCCATCGTCAGGGCGCGCTGGCCGAAGCCACCCTGATGATCGAAGGCATCAGTTGCGCAGCCTGCGGCTGGTTGATCGAGAAGCACCTGCGCAACCTCGAGGGCGTGGGCGAGGCGCGCCTGAACCTGTCCAACCATCGCCTGCACGTCAGTTGGGATGACCAGCGACTGCCGCTGTCGCGGCTGCTCGGCGAACTGCGTGGCATCGGCTACGCCGCCCATCCCTACCAACCCGACCAGGCCGCCGAGCGCCTGGCCCAGGAAAACCGCACGGCGCTGCGGCGACTGGGCGTGGCGGGGCTGTTGTGGTTCCAGGCGATGATGGCGACCATGGCCACCTGGCCGGAATTCAACATCGACCTGTCGCCGGAGCTGCACACCATCCTGCGCTGGGTCGCGCTGTTTCTGACCACGCCCATCGTGTTCTACAGCTGCGCGCCCTTCTTCAAAGGCGCTGCCCGCGACCTGCGCACCGGGCATCTGACCATGGATCTGTCGGTATCGCTGGCCATCGCCCTGGCCTACGGCGCCGGGATCTGGACCGCGATCACCGGCCGGGGCGAGTTGTACTTCGACACGGTCGGCATGTTCGCCCTGTTCCTGCTCAGCGGGCGCTACCTCGAACGGCGCGCCCGTGAACGCACGGCAGCGGCCACCGCGCAGTTGGTCAACCTGTTGCCAGCCTCGTGCCTGCGTCTGGACCCTCAGGGCCAGGCGCAACGCGTGCTGCTGTCCGAACTGGCCTGTGGCGAGCGCGTGCAGGTGCTGCCCGGCGCGGTGATTCCGGCTGACGGCCGCATCGTGGACGGGCGCTCCAGCGTCGACGAATCGCTGCTCACCGGCGAGTACCTGCCACAGGCGCGGCAGGCCGGCGAACGCGTCACCGGCGGCACCCTGAACGTGGAAAGCACGCTGGTGGTGGAGGTCGAAGCCCTTGGCCAGGCTTCACGGCTGTCGGCCATCGTGCGCCTGCTCGAGCGCGCCCAGTCGGAAAAGCCGCGCCTGGCACAGATCGCCGACCGCGCCTCGCAGTGGTTCCTGCTGTTCAGCCTGCTGGCGGCGCTGGGCATCGGCCTGTGGTGGTGGCACCTGGACGCCGACCGGGCGTTCTGGATCGTCCTGGCGATGCTGGTCGCCACCTGCCCCTGCGCCCTCTCGCTGGCCACCCCGACAGCGCTCACCACAGCCACCGGCACCCTGCACACGCTTGGCCTGCTGGTCACCCGTGGGCATGTGCTCGAAGGCTTGAACCAGATCGACATGGTGGTGTTCGACAAGACCGGTACCTTGACCGAGGGGCGACTGACGCTGCGCAGCATCCGCCCGCTGGGCCAGTTGACGGCGCAGCGCTGCCTGGCCCTGGCCGCGGCCCTGGAAAACCGCTCCGAACACCCCATTGCCCGCGCCTTCGGGGTCAGCGCCGAGCCGGCCGAGCAGGTGCAGGCGATGCCGGGGCTGGGCCTGGAGGGCCAGGTTGGCCAGCAACGCCTGCGCATCGGTCAGGCGACGTTCGTCTGTGCCCTGAGCGGCGCTGAGGTGCCGCCGGTGCCGGAGCTTCGCGGGCAATGGCTGCTGCTCGGTGACCGGCAGGGGCCACTGGCCTGGTTCGGCCTCGACGATCGCCTGCGCGATGATGCCGAGATCTTGCTCGCGGCGTGCAAGGCGCGGGGTTGGCACACGCTGCTGCTGTCTGGCGACACGTCGCCGATGGTCGATGAAGTGGCGACGCAACTGGGGATCGACCAGGCCATCGGTGGCCTGCGCCCGGACGATAAGCTGGCGCGGGTCAAGGCGCTGCAGGCGCAGGGGCGCAAGGTGCTGATGCTCGGCGACGGCGTCAACGACGTGCCGGTGCTGGCGGCGGCCGATATCAGTATCGCCATGGGCTCGGCCACCGACCTGGCCAAGACCAGCGCCGATGCGGTGCTGCTGTCCAACCGTCTGCAAGCCCTGGCGCAAGCCTTCGACCTGGCCCGACGCACGCGGCGCAATATCCTCGAGAACCTGCTGTGGGCGACGCTGTACAATGGCCTGATGCTGCCCTTCGCGGCGCTCGGCTGGATCACCCCGGTCTGGGCGGCAGTCGGTATGTCATTGAGTTCGTTGATCGTGGTGCTCAATGCGTTGCGCCTGACCCGGCTGCCGGCGCCGAGCGAAGGTCGAGGCCGGCCCGATCCCGTCACCGCCTGCGCCGAGGCCTGACCGTGTGCACCTGCGTACCCTGAGGACTTTTGCATGCCCGCCCTGTACATCATGATCCCTGCCGCGCTACTCCTGGTCGGCGTGGCGCTGTACGTGTTCTTCTGGGCCGTGGACAGCGGCCAGTACGACGACCTCGAAGGGCCTGCCCACAGCATCCTGTTCGACGATCAAGACCCGCGCCACCAGGCAGCGATCAAGCACGACGCCGGCGCCCCCGACGCCACCGACCAGGACACCTCCCCCCGTGCCTGAACTGCTGCCTGCGCTCGTCTCGGCACTGGTACTGGGCCTGCTCGGCGGCGGCCATTGCCTGGGCATGTGCGGCGGCCTGATGGGCGCGCTGACCCTGGCTATCCCGCCTGAACAACGCGCACGTCGCCTGCGTCTGTTGATCGCCTACAACCTGGGACGCGTGCTCAGCTACGCAGTCGCCGGGCTGTTGCTGGGCCTGGCCGGCTGGGCCTTGGCCGGCAGCCCGGCGGTGCAGATGCTGCGGGTTGTGGCAGCCCTGTTGCTGATGGCCATGGGCCTGTACCTGGCAGGCTGGTGGAGCGGACTGACACGCATCGAGGCGCTGGGGCGCGGGCTGTGGCGATACCTGCAGCCCATCGCTTCGCGCCTGCTGCCGGTGTCCAGCCTGCCCCGCGCGTTACTGCTCGGCGCGCTCTGGGGCTGGCTGCCGTGCGGGCTGGTCTACAGCACCCTGCTGTGGGCAGCGAGCCAGGGTAACGCGGTGCACAGCGCACTGCTGATGCTCGCCTTCGGTGTCGGCACCTGGCCGGTCTTGCTGGTCACGGGCCTGGCAGCCGAGCGTGTCACCGCCGTGCTGCGCCGACGCCACGTGCGCATGGCGGGCGGTATGCTGGTGATGCTGTTCGGCCTTTGGACCTTACCGGGGCCGCATCAGCATTGGTTGATGGGGCATTGAAGAGCGAGCGGCAAGCTTTGAGCGGCAAGCGGCAAGGAAGAGCGGATTGCGTGCACTGCACTGAGGTGGCGTGATCACTGTCGATAGCTGCAGAAGTTGTGGGCGGGTTTTGCCAAGGAGTGCTTTATGAGAAAAACAATCAGACTTGCTGATCCGGACGATATCGAGGCGATTTTTGATATACGGACCCGGGTTCGGGAAAACCATCTGTCCTATGACCAACTGGTAGAGATGGGTATCACCCCCGATGCCATACGACAATCCATCGAAGACGCGCCGTGCGCTTGGATCGCTGAGGTCGATGGCGTTGCGGCGGGGTTCTGCATGGTGGATGCCGAGGAGGGTTGCGTGTTCGCGGCGTTCGTTCTTCCGGCATTCGAGGGACTTGGAGTGGGGCGCAGCCTGATGAACCAGGCCGAGGCTCATCTGTTTCAACACCATCGGACGATCTGGCTTGAAACTGCTGAAGCCAGCCGCGCTAGCGGCTTCTATCGACATCTGGGCTGGCAAGCCGTGGAACAGTTACCTGAGGGGGATGTTCGCTTCGAAAAGCGTCTGACGTGAGCCTACTGCGCGGGGCATGAGGCAGGCGTGCCCCCCCCGACGGCAACATGAAAGGGCGTTCGCGCCTGGCACCGCGCTTGATGCAGGTCAAGGCTGATTCCTACAGACAATTCTAGACTCCGGACACTGCCGCTCTATTCGGGGACTGCCCACATGCTCGACGAACTCCACTGGGACCCCGACCTGATCCGTCGTTACGATCTGGCCGGGCCGCGCTATACCTCCTACCCGACTGCCGTGCAATTGCACGCCGAAGTGGGCTCGTTCGACCTGCTGCATGCCCTGCGCGAAAGCCGCCGGGCCGTGCGTCCGCTGTCGCTGTACCTGCACGTGCCGTTCTGCGCCAACATTTGCTATTACTGCGCCTGCAACAAGGTCATCACCAAGGACCGCGCCCGCGCGGCGCCCTACCTGCAACGCCTGGAGCAGGAGATCCAACTGATCGCCTGCCACCTGGACCCGCGTCAGCGCGTGGAACAGTTGCACTTCGGAGGCGGTACGCCGACCTTCCTCAGCCATGTAGAGCTGCGCCAGTTGATGGCCACCTTGCGCCAGCACTTCAACCTGCTGGACGACGATTCGGGCGACTACGGCATCGAACTCGACCCCCGCGAAGCCGACTGGTCAACCATGGGTCTGCTCCGCGAACTGGGCTTCAACCGCGTCAGCCTGGGCGTGCAGGACCTGGACCCGGCCGTGCAGCGTGCCATCAACCGCCTGCAGAGCCTGGAGCAGACCCGCACCTTGGTGGAGGCCGCACGCACCCTGCAATTCCGCTCAGTGAACCTGGACCTGATCTACGGCCTGCCGAAGCAAACACCAGATGGTTTCGCCCGCACCGTCGAGGAAGTCATCCGCCTGCAGCCAGATCGCCTCTCGGTGTTCAACTATGCCCACCTGCCCGAGCGCTTCATGCCGCAACGGCGCATCGACGCCAATGAACTGCCAGCCGCCGCGGTCAAGCTGGAGATGCTGCACAACACCATCGAGCAGTTGACCGCCGCCGGCTACCGCTACATCGGCATGGACCACTTCGCCCTGCCCGACGACGAACTGGCCATCGCCCAGGAGGAAGGCACGCTGCAGCGCAACTTCCAGGGCTATACCACCCACGGTCATTGCGACCTGGTCGGCCTGGGCGTATCGGCCATCAGCCAGATCGGCGACCTGTACTGCCAGAACAGCAGCGACCTGAACACCTACCAGGACGCCCTGTCCAGCGCGCAGTTGGCGACCCAACGCGGACTGCTGTGCAACCAGGACGACCGTCTGCGCCGGGCCGTGATCCAACAACTGATCTGCCACTTCGAGCTGGACTTCGAGCCGATCGAGCAGGCTTTCACCATCGATTTCCGTGGCTATTTCAAAGCGCTCTGGCCGCAGTTGCAGGCGATGCAGCGCGACGGTCTGATCACCCTCGATGCCCGCGGTATCCGCGTACTGCCGGCCGGACGCCTGCTGGTGCGATCGGTGTGCATGGTCTTCGATGCTTACTTGGCCCTACAGAATCGTCAGCGTTTTTCCCGCGTAATTTAGGAGTTTCATACGCCTCAGCGAGACGATGGGCCGCATGGACAGCCCAACTTGTGAGGCACACCATGGACGGTAGAGGGTGCGCACGCCTATCCGCGTGCGCCATCCAGCAGACGCACCAAAGAAGTGCAGGCTGGCCTCCAGACCACCCGTAGGTTACCCTTACGGCTTATGTGTGCTTTTCCACAAGGATCGAAAGAAATGTCCGAGCCAGTCAAACTGCGCCCCCACGGTCAGGCCCATTGCAAGGATTGCAGCCTGGCCCCCCTGTGCCTGCCCCTGTCACTCAATCTTGAAGACATGGACGCACTGGACGAGATCGTCAAGCGCGGCCGTCCTCTGAAAAAGGGCGAGTTCCTGTTCCGCCAGGGTGACAATTTCGGCTCGGTCTATGCGGTACGCTCCGGCGCCCTGAAAACCTTCAGCTTGAGCGATGCCGGCGAAGAGCAGATCACCGGCTTCCACCTGCCCAGCGAACTGGTCGGGTTGTCCGGCATGGACACCGAAGCCTACCCGGTGTCGGCGCAAGCGCAGGAGACGACCTCGGTCTGCGAAATCCCCTTCGAGCGCCTGGACGAGCTGTCGGTGCAGTTGCCGCAGTTGCGTCGCCAGCTCATGCGCGTGATGAGCCGTGAAATCCGCGACGACCAACAGATGATGCTGCTGCTGTCGAAGAAAACCGCCGACGAGCGCATCGCCACCTTCCTGGTCAACCTGTCCGCGCGCTTCCGCGCCCGTGGCTATTCGGCCAATCAGTTCCGCCTGAGCATGTCGCGTAACGAGATCGGCAACTACCTGGGCCTGGCCGTGGAAACCGTGTCGCGGGTGTTCACCCGCTTCCAGCAGAACGGCCTGCTCAAGGCCGAGGGTAAAGAGGTGCACATCCTCGACCCGATCCAGCTGTGCGCCCTGGCCGGTGGTGCGATGGACGCCTGAGCGCGGCGCCAGGGTATACTGACGCCACGTTTTTCCAGGATACCCGCCCCATGCCTAGCGACACCTTCGACCTCAAAGCCCTGATCCGCCCGGTAGTGGACTTCCCGAAACCGGGCGTGATCTTCCGTGACATCACCCCGCTGTTCCAGTCGCCACGCGGGCTGCGCTACGTTGCCGACCAGTTCATCGAGCGCTACGTCGAAGCTGACTTCAGCCACATCGGCGCGATGGACGCGCGTGGCTTCCTGATCGGCTCGATCATCGCCCACCAATTGAACAAGCCGCTGATCCTGTTCCGCAAGCAAGGCAAGTTGCCTGCCGATGTGCTCTCCGAAGGCTATCAGACCGAGTACGGCGAAGCTTTCCTCGAAGTGCATGCCGACAGCCTGTGCGATGGCGACTCGGTGCTGATCTTCGATGACTTGATCGCCACCGGCGGCACCCTGCTGGCGGCGGTCAACCTGGTGCGGCGCACCGGCGCCAAGGTGTTCGAGGCGGCGGCGATCATCGACCTGCCGGAGCTGGAAGGCTCGCGGCGCCTGCAGGCGGCCGGCGTGCCGACCTTCTGCCTGACCGAGTTCTCCCTCTCCGAATACTGAGCCGCGCAGGGCTCAAGCCTGTCGGCGGAACACCAGCGCCTTGAGCCCGCCCTGCGGGTCGGCGTCGGGAAACTCCGGCGGGTTCTCCAGGCGCTCGACGAACCTCAGCTCGGGCGCCTGTTCGGCCATGCCCTCAATGAGAAACTCCGGGCCAATGGCCGGATCGTTGACGCACGCCAGCACGCAGCCGCCCTCCTCCAGCAATTCCGGGAGACGGCGCAGGATCTTGGCGTAATCCTGGGTCAGCACGAAGCTGCCGCGCTGGAACGTCGGCGGATCGATGATGATCAGGTCGTACGGCCCGTACTTGCGCACCTTGCCCCACGACTTGAACAGTTCGTGCCCCAGATACGCCACCCGCGAGGCGTCGTGGCCGTTGAGCCGATGATTCTCCCGCCCGCGCGACAAGGCGGCCTTGGCCATGTCCAGGTTGACCACCTGCTGCGCGCCCCCGGCAATGGCCGCCACCGAAAAGCCGCAGGTGTAGGCGAACAGGTTGAGCACCCGCTTGCCTGCCGCCTGCTCACGTACCCAGCGGCGGCCGTAGCGCATGTCGAGAAACAAGCCATTGTTCTGCCGCACACCCAGATCGAGCAGGTAGCTCAGGCCGTCTTCGACCACTGCGCGTTGCTGGCAAGGCTCGCCCAAAAGCCACTGCCCGGGACTGTCGGGCAGGTAGCGGTGCTGCAGCAGGATGGCCTGGCCGGTCCACTGCGGGCGTTCGGCCAAGCGACGCAACATCGATTCGAGCTCGGTCAACTGGCCGTCTGGTAGCTCCCGGAACAGGGCGACCAACAGCACGCCCTGCAGCCAGTCAACGGTGATCTGCTCAAGGCCTGGCCAGCAGCGACCGCGGCCGTGGAACAGCCGGCGGGTTTCGCTAGGCGCAGCGTCGAGGGAAGTGAGCAGATGCTGCTCCAGCGTATGGATTGGAGAGGTCATGAGGCGTCGTGGTAGGCAAAACCGACATTCTAACGGTTTTCCTGACTGGACTCCGTCAGCATTGTGCAGCGATCACACTGTAGACAGTTAATCGAGAAAATATGAAAACTGATCGCAGTTATTGTGCACAAATCTGTCACCTCAAGTGCCATTTTTGTGTGCACTCGTTACTTCACTGCACTATCAGGTGACATCTTTCGGTAGATAAATCTGACTCATAGATCAGGTTATGGCGCTAGCGGACTTGAACACACCACCGAGAATTTGAATTTAATCCAATAAAATCAATAGATTAAAAATCTATCGAACACTTACTTGCCTGCGTCTTCTAGAAAACCTGTCCTCACTGGCATGGAACTGGCTTGAGTGGTCATATGTTTTGTATACAACTTAAGCAAGACATAAACACACAAGAACCGCAGCGCTTGCCCAGCAAGCCGTTTGCGCCCAGAACCCAGTGATGCCATGGCTGCACCGACGCGCTGGCGAGCTTTCGCCGCCTCGCAGCCCCTCGCGCATCAGGAGCCTCCGGAATGAGTAGCAGCCTCGACCTTGCCCCTGAACTTTCCGTAGCCAGCACCCAGCCCACCACCACCCCGCTCGACACCCCCGCCAGCCCGTGCGAACTCAGCCCGCGCCTGCACAATCGCGACCTGGCGCCCACTCGCCTCGAGGGCCGTCGCTGGGGCGGCTACAGCATCTTCGCGTTGTGGACCAACGACGTGCACAACATCGCCAACTACTCCTTCGCCATGGGCCTGTTCGCGCTCGGCCTGGGTGGCTGGCAGATTCTCGTGTCGCTGGCCATCGGCGCAGCGCTGGTGTACTTCTTCATGAACCTGTCCGGCTACATGGGCCAGAAGACCGGGGTTCCCTTTCCGGTGATGAGCCGCATCGCCTTCGGCATCCATGGCGCACAAATTCCCGCTTTGATTCGTGCCGTCATCGCCATCGCCTGGTTCGGCATCCAGACCTACCTCGCCTCGGTGGTGCTACGCGTGCTGCTGACTGCCGTCTGGCCGCAGCTCGCCGCCTACGACCACGACAGCCTCCTGGGCCTGTCGAGCCTGGGCTGGCTCTGCTTCGTGGCGATCTGGCTGGTGCAACTGGTGATCCTCGCCTACGGCATGGAGATGGTGCGCCGCTACGAAGGCTTCGCAGGTCCGGTGATCCTGCTCACCGTGGCCAGCCTGGCCGCGTGGATGTTCTTCAAGAACGATGCGCGCATCGCCTGGTCGGTGAGCGATCCGCTGACCGGCTACGAGATGTGGCGCAACATCTTCGCCGGCGGCGCGCTGTGGCTGGCGATCTACGGCACCCTGGTGCTCAACTTCTGCGACTTCGCGCGCTCCTCGCCCTGCCGCAAGACCATCCGCGTCGGCAACTTCTGGGGCCTGCCGGTGAACATTCTGGTGTTCGCGATGATCACCGTGGTGCTGTGCGGTGCGCAGTTCCAGATCAACGGCCAGGTGATCGACAGCCCGACGCAGATCGTCGCGACCATTCCCAGCACCCCCTTCCTGGTACTGGGCTGTCTGGCCTTCCTGATCGTCACCGTGGCGGTGAACATCATGGCCAACTTCGTCGCCCCCGCCTTCGTGCTCAGCAACCTGGCGCCACGCCACCTGAATTTCCGCCGCGCCGGGTTGATCAGCGCCACCGTGGCCGTGCTGATCCTGCCGTGGAACCTGTACAACAGCCCGCTGGTGATCGTGTACTTCCTGTCCGGCCTGGGCGCCCTGCTCGGTCCGCTGTACGGCGTGATCATGTCCGACTACTGGCTGCTGCGAAAAGGCCGGGTCAACGTGCCGGAGCTGTACAGCGAACACCCAAGCGGCGCCTACCATTACTCGCGCGGTATCAACCTGCGGGCGCTCGCGGCGTTCATCCCAGCAGCACTGCTGGCGATCGTGCTCGCCCTGGTACCGCACTTCCACAGCGTGGCGCCGTTCTCCTGGCTGATCGGCGCCGCCACCGCCGCGACCCTGTACCTGTTGATCGCGCCGCGCAATCGCCAATACTTCGACGTCAGCGGCGAAGCCATCGCCGTCGACCACAGCAGTCACTGATCAAGGAAAGTCGTTAATGCGTATTTTGATCGCCAACGTCAACACCACCGAAGCCATCACCGAGGCCATCGCCGAACAGGCGCGCAGCGTGGCCGCGCCGGGGACCGAAATCGTCGGCCTGACGCCCTGGTTCGGCGCCGAATCGGTGGAAGGCAATTTCGAAAGCTACCTGGCCGCCATCGCCGTCATGGACCGGGTGCTGGCCTATGACCAGCCCTATGACGCAGTCATTCAAGCTGGCTATGGCGAGCACGGCCGCGAAGGTCTGCAGGAGTTGCTGAACGTGCCGGTGGTGGACATCACCGATGCAGCGGCCAGCACGGCGATGTACCTGGGCCATGCCTATTCGGTGGTCACCACCCTGGACCGCACCGTGCCGCTGAT
This sequence comes from Pseudomonas sp. RAC1, assembly GCF_030658255.1. NCBI lineage: Bacteria > Pseudomonadati > Pseudomonadota > Gammaproteobacteria > Pseudomonadales > Pseudomonadaceae > Pseudomonas > Pseudomonas sp. RAC1. The sequence goes on along the minus strand of NZ_JAUTXS020000038.1, from coordinate 288,131 downwards.
CGAGGATCGCCTGAAGTTGTCCGGCCTGTACGATCGCTGCGCCTCGGTGCGGGCCAGCGGCATGGCGGTACTGGAGCTGGAGGCCGACCCGCAGCGCGCGGTGCAGGCCATCGTCGAGCAGGCCGAGCGCGCCGTGTGTGAGGACAAGGCCGAGGTGATCTGCCTGGGCTGCGGCGGCATGGCCGGGCTGGATGAGCAGATCCGTCAGCGGACCGGCGTACCTGTGGTCGATGGCGTCAGCGCAGCGGTGACCATCGCTGAGTCGCTGGTGCGGCTGGGCTTGAGTACGTCGAAGGTGCGCACCTATGCCACGCCGCGGACCAAGAAGGTGGTGGGCTGGCCTTTGCGCCTGGGGCGCTGAAATCTGGTCTACGGACGATGGACGCAGGTGCCGTTCACCGGCGTCTCCACACGCGACAACGGCTCAATCTTTCGACAGGTATCGATTGCTGCGCATCATCAGCAAACAGCCAAGCGCAATGGCCGTCGATTTCCACAGCGCTATTTCCACGCCAAACACTGTCCAGACGTCGAGAAACAGGCTGTACACACCGCTGGCGAAAAGAACGAAACCCGTCCACCGACGCCATGGCGGAGCCAAAAACCTGTCGAAAGCGCAGCCCACCAGAACCATCAAGGCGATCTGCAAGGGGCTATCGTAGGTCACGGCTAGCCTCCTCAGTCAACCGTCGGTGACGACGAAGCATCAGGCAGATACCCATCATCAAGCCCCAGGACTTCCACATGTACAGATCGATGCCGTGATAGAACCACGCTTGGTGAAACAACAGCGTGAAAAGACTGGAGGCAAAGAGAATCGACCCAATTGTTGTTCGCCACGCTGGTTCGGCGATCAAGCGATCCAGGACCAGCGTGGTGACGATCATCAGCCCTATCTGAAACGGATCCTGGTAGACATTCATGATCCATCGCTCAGGAAGAAACCGTCAGCCCTGACGGTGAACTCGATAACGTCGTAAGTGATCCCGCGGTGCCCCCTATACCGGTAGGCTCGGTCGATTTCCATACACCCTCTCGCTCCAGCCCCGGAAGCGGTCGTCCGGGGACTGATGGAAGGTGCCTGACCGTCGCGGGAAAACCAGCGAGCCTGAATCGACAAGCTGCGTCAGAAAGCTCCGAAAAACCTGGCGAAGGCGCCCTGGTGCCTCAGGTCGGGCAGACCATGGATCCGCCATCGAGCTCTTGGCGTACGTTACGGCTGAGCAGCGTGGCCTTGCCGTCGTGCCACGTGAGGGTGAGCACCTAGAGGGTGTCGAAATCGCCGCCGTCCCAGTCCTCGGTGATGACGCGCTTCTCGCCCAAGGCCTTGCCGGCCACGGCATTGATCAGGTCGGGCAGGTAGCCGTGCGACCAAGCGGTGTACACCGTGGCATTGCGGTACTTGGGGCGCAGCAGTTCATCGGCGAGGTCGTCGTAATCGTTGGCGTCGAAGTCGATATTGACCGGCAGCCCCAGGCGAATGGCGCTCGGGCTGATGGTCATGAGCGGGCGGATGTAGCTGAAGCGTCGATCCTCGCTGCCTTCCTCGACATGGCGGGTCGGATTGGCGGCGAACACGTAATCGGCATTGCCGAAGCGTTCCGGCAGCACCGTTGCCAGGTCGATGGCGCGGTTCAGGCCCTGGCAGTTCAATTGCCCAAGCCCCTCGCCAGGTTTTTCGGCATGGCGCAGGAAGACCAGGGTCTGCGTGCCGTCACCGCGCCTGTCGTCGCTGCGCACGGCCTCGAACGTGAGGGGTATCAACACCGCAGCGAGGGTCAGGCCGAGCAACAGGTGACGGCGTTTCAGGTAGTGCTTCCACTTCATGGCAGGACTCATTCGGCTAAGGACAAGAGGCCTCCCTGCCAGCACCCTCATGCCCGGCGGCGGTGACGAGCAACGGCCGCCCGATAGGGGTTAACATGCCGGCCCTCCGTGGCAGCAGCCATGTTGGACCCAGGATGTTGCCGAATTACGTCATCCAGGTAACAACAAGACATCATTCGTCGCGGGTCAGCACCTCGAGCAACTCGATGTCGAAGGTCAAGTCCGCGTGCGGCGGGATGCGGCCGACGCTGCGCTCGCCATAAGCCAGCGCCGCCGGCACCTGCAAGCGGCGCTTGCCGCCCACGCGCATGCCCATCAGGCCCTGGTCCCAGCCCTTGATCACCCGGCCGGTGCCGATCACGCACTGGAAGGGCTTGCCGCGCGACCAGGAGGAATCGAACTCGCTGCCGTCGGCCAGCCAACCGGTGTACTGGGTGGTGATCAGCGCGCCCTTGACCACGGCCTTGCCGTCGCCTGGGTGAAGATCGGTGATGTGCAGTTCCTGAGTCACAGGCTGGCCCTCTATGCCAAATTCGAAGGCCGACCTTTTCGCAGGAAAGCAGGGTTTTGACAAGCTCAGCTGTACATCGCCTGGATCTGCTCGCCGGTCAGTTGCTGGGTCTGATTGGAGAAGCAGTACCAGGACGGACGCTCATCGGCATAGACCTGCAGGCTGAATTGCCAATCTTGCGCCCCCTGCAGCATGCCCACCGGGAAGAAGTACTCGTCCTTGCCAGTCAGCCGGTAGAACAGGTGAGTGCCACACTGGCCACAGAACCCACGCTCGGCCCATTCCGACGACCGATAGACCGCAGGTGCCGCGCCTTCGAAGACCGGCGCCTGGCTGCCATGGGCCACCAGCATGGGGCCACCGCCCCAGGTGCGGCACATGCTGCAGTGGCAGGCACTGACGTCAGGGTTGTCGAGGGTGGCGGTGAAGTGGATCGCGCCGCACAAGCAGGCGCCTTGCCGGGAGAAAGACATGAAAGCGATGCTCCGTGTCGAGGGGAACGCGAAGTATAGCGGTGATCGTCTCGCTGCTTGGTCGACCCAGATCAAGCAGCCGCAGCGATCACCGCCGTGCGTTTCAGATGAATACCGTCCCGCGCAGATACAACGCGGCGCGACCGCTGATGATCACGCGCCCGTTGCCCGGCACCTCGCACTGCAACTGCCCCTTGCGCGACCCGCCCTGCTCGCAGTCGAGCACGCGCTTGCCCAGGCGCTCGGACCAGTAGGGCGCCAGGCTGGTGTGCGCGGAACCGGTCACCGGATCTTCATTGACGCCCACCCGTGGCCCGAACCAGCGCGTGACGAAATCCCAGTCTAGGCCCGGTGCCGTGACCGCGATACCGCGCACCTCGAAGGCCGACAACGCAGCGAAATCAGGCTGCAACGCCTCGAGCCGCGCAGCGTCGTCGATCACCACCACGAAATCGTCCGAGCGGTACAGCGCGCGGGCGCCGGGCAGCCCCAAGGCGGACAACAGGCCGTCGGGAATGTCCACGGGCTGCGGCTGCTTGGCCGGAAAATCCATGGCCAGCAGGCCATCGGCGCCGCGACTGACGCGCAGTTCGCCACTGCGGGTGTTGAAGCGCAGCACCTCGGCCTGCTCGCCCAGTTGCTCGAACAGCACCCAGGCCGTAGCCAGCGTGGCATGGCCGCACAGATCGACCTCCACGGCGGGGGTGAACCAGCGCAGGTCGAAGGCTTCGCCATTGCGCACGAAATAGGCGGTTTCCGAGAGGTTGTTTTCCTCGGCGATACGTTGCAGCAGGTCGTCCGCGAGCCAAGCGTCGAGCGGGATCACGGCCGCCGGGTTACCACCGAAGGGTTCGGCCGAAAAGGCATCGACCTGAAAAATCTCGAGTTGCATGCACACACTCCTTGTCGGCCCACAGTGCGCGGGCGGGATCGAACGATAGGCTTACAGGGTCACCGGCGTCAGCACCGGCTCGCCGGCGAAGAACGCCTGCAAGTTGCGCAGTACCAGCGCGACGGTATCGCGCGCCGCTTCCGGCGACTGGCCGGCCACATGCGGGGTCAACACGGTGTTGGAGAGGGCCTTGAGGGCCTCCGGCACGGCGGGCTCGTCGTCGAACACATCCAGCGCCGCCCCGGCGATGCTGCCCGCGCGCAACGCCTGCACCAACGCCTCGGTGTCGACCACGCTGGCACGGGCGATGTTCACCAGATAGCCCTGGCTGCCCAACGCCGCGAGCACCGACGCATCGACCAGATGCCGGGTGCCCGGGCCACCGGGCGTGGCGATCACCAGGATGTCGACCGCCTCGGCCAGCCGCTGCGGACTGTCGTACCAGGTGTAGGGCTGCTCACGACGCGGCGTGCGGCTGTGATAGCTCACGCTCATGGCGAAACCCTGCTCAGCGCGTTGAGCGATGGCTTGACCAATGGCGCCAAGACCGATGATGCCCAGGCGCTTGCCGCTCACCGAGGGGCTGATCACCCGGTTCCATTCGCCACGCCGGGTGCTGGCGTCGGCCTGGGGAATGCCGCGCAGCAGGGCCAGCAGCAAGGCCATGGCATGATCGGCCACGGGCCCGGCATTGGCGCCTGCGCCGTTGGTAACGGTAATGCCGCGGGCTTTGGCAGCGGCCAGGTCCACCTGCTCGTAGCCGGCGCCGATCACACAGATGATCTGCAGGTGGGTCAGGGTATGGATTTCAGCGGCGGTCAGGCCCAGCGGACCGCGCGTGAGGACGGCGTCGATGTCGGCGGCATGCCGCGCGATGGCCTCGGCGCGCGACTGCGGCGTCTTGGCGTGGATCAGCCGGTAGCCGGCGTTTTCGAGCAACGGCAGATAGTCATCGACGGTTTCCACCAGCACCAGAACAGTCTTGCTCATGCCACCCTCCGCTTCGGTTTGGAGGGCGATTATGCCAGCTTGCGCGCAGGCTGTTCACCTGGCGATGCCGGGGCTGCGGCGCCCCGGCCTGAGGTGCATCACTGCCCGAACGCGCGCCCCAACCCGCCCGGCACGCCGCTGGCATCGGTGCTTTGCCACGGCCCGTTGGGGCTCAGCGACCAGCTCCAGCCTTGGTCGTAGCGATAGTAAGTGCGCTGGCGGTAGAAGGTGTTGGGCTGCTTGTCGAGCACGTACACCCCCAGCTTGGGATCCCAATGGCTGGCGCCACCGGGCGGCGGCGCGAAACTGGCGGAAGTGCGTGGCAGCGGCTTGGGAATGCCGCTGGGCGCGCTCGCCGGTGCAGCAGGCTTGCCGCCAGGCAGCGGCTTGACCACAGGCCCCTGAGGCGGCGTCTCCAGCGGCGGCAACGGCTCACGCTCGGCCGGCTGATGCCCGGTACAGGCGGACAGTCCCAGCGCCAGGGTAATCAGGGTCAAGCGTACGCAGCGGTTCATGGCGGGCTCTCTTATCGGTCAGGTCGGTCGATGGTCACGTGCTGCAGGGGCTGACCTTGGTTGGCCAGCGGCGCGCTCTGGCCGATCCACTCTCCCTGGGTCGGCTGGCCGCTACGCGACACGCGCGCAACCAGTTCGACTTCCTTGAAATCCGACAGTTTCATCTGCGGCATCATCGCGTCGGCATCGGTCAAGCGCACCTCGATGGGCAACTGCGCCACCGTGACCCGCTTGGCCGCCAACGGCATGGGTGGACCTGTGCGAGCACGGGCGAAGATGAACACCGTGTCGTCCGGCCGCACCTTGTCCTTGAGCGCCGCCGCCAGCGCCACCCGCACGCTCAGGCCTGCCGCCGGCTGCGGCTTGACACCGCTGTCCTTGAGTTTGTCCGCCGCGCGGTCGATACCGCCTTGCAGCGCCGCACGCGAGGCGTCGCCTTCGGGCAGTTGCGCCAGCAGGCGCTGCCAGTAATCGATCGCCTCCTGATAACGCTCGCCCTCGAATGCGGCGATACCGCGCAAGCCCAGGCTGGTGACCTCGTTCGGGTCGGCCTTGAGCGCCTCGTCGGTGAGTTGCTGCAGGGGCGCGCTCCAGTGCTTGTCGGCGGCGAAATACTGGGCCTGGGCCCACTGCCCGAGCAACTCCGGCTGGCGCCCGGCCAAGGCTACGGCGCGCTCGAAAGCGCGCGCAGCGTCAGCGGGACGCTGCTCGGCCATGTAGGCACGGCCCAGGAAGTACAGGCCTTCGGCCGAATCCGGCTGGGCCTGCACGGCCCGCTCCAGGCGCGTGGTCATCTCCTGCACCGACTGCGGCGCCTGGGCGAATTCGCGGGTCAGCTCGACTGTGTCGGCGGCGCCGAAATGCAGGTACAGCCCCAGGGCCAGCACCGGTACCAGCACCGCCGCCAGCAGCGGCACGGTGCGCCCCAGATGGACCTGGCGCGGCGCTTCGGCGCCCTCGGTATCGGCCAGCAGTTCGCGGGCCGCCTCATCGCGTCCGCGCGCCAGTTGCTCGGCGTCGAGCACACCGGCCTGCTGCTGGGTGGTCAGCTCGGCGATGCGTTCCTGGTACAGGGCGACATTGAGCGCGGTACGGTCTTGTTCGGCCTGCTGCTGGCGACGGCCACGCAGGATTGGGATCAGCAGGAACGCCAGGGCCGCCAGCAGCAGCAGGCCCGCACTCAGCCAGAATTCAGTCATGGGTGTGTTCTTTATTCAGCAATTGGGCAAGACGGTGTCGTTCGTCCACGGAGAGCTCGGTGCCTGCCGCCGTTGCCGGCCTGCGCCGGCGGCGCACGATCACCGCGATCACCACCAGGCCGCCAGTCAGCAACAGGCCCGGGCCGAACCACAGCAGCCAGGTGCGCGCCGTCAGCGCTGGCTTGTAGCGCACGAAATCGCCATAGCGATCGACCATGAAGTCGATGATCTGCCGATTGCTCTGGCCCTCGCCCAGCATGCGGTAGATCTCGCGACGCAGGTCGGCCGCGATGGGCGCGTTGGAGTCGGCGATGTCCTGGTTCTGGCACTTGGGGCAGCGCAGTTCCTTGGTCAACTGCTGATAACGCTCGCGCTCGACCTCGTCGCGGAACTGGTAGGTGTCGATGGCGGCCCTGGCCATGCCGGCCAGGCTCAGGCCCAACACCGCAGCGGCGAACCAGCGCTTCATGGCTGGGCCTCGTCGACCAGCGCCTGGTACAGCGGCGCCAGTTGCTCGCGCCAGACCTGGGCATCGACCACACCCACGTGCTTGTAGCGGATGATGCCTTCGGCATCGATCAAGAAGGTTTCCGGTGCGCCATACACGCCCAGGTCCAGGCCCAACGTGCCCTGTTCGTCACGGATATCGAGCTGGTAAGGGTTGTGGAACTCGGCCAACCATTTGAGCGCTGCCGCGTTGTCGTCCTTGTAGTTGATGCCGTGGATCACCACGCCCTGCCCGGCCAACTGATTCAGATACGGGTGCTCGACCTTGCATGACGGGCACCAGGTGCCCCAGACGTTGACCAGGGCCGGACGGCCAAGCAGGTCGGCCTGGGTCAAGGTCCGCCCGTCCTGCACGCTTTGCAGCGAGAAGGCCGGGAACGGCTTGCCGATCATCGCCGAAGGCAACTCGTCGGGCTTGAGAAACAGCCCCTTGTACAGAAAGACCGCCAGCAGCAGGAAGACTGCCAAGGGCACTACCATGATCCAACGCTTCATGCCGTCGCTCCAGACAGGCCCAGTGTGTCGCGCACCCGCGCCACGACCTTGACCCGATAACGCCGATCGCACGCCGCCAGCAACCCGCCCAGCGCGGTCAGCAACCCGCCCAGCCAGATCCAGCGCACATAGGGTTTGATGTGCAGCCGCACCGCCCAGGCGCCGTTTTCCAACGGTTCACCGAGGGCGACGTAGAGGTCGCGGGTGAAGCCGGCGTCGATACCGGCCTCGGTCATCATCGACTGCTGCACGGTGTACAGGCGTTTCTCCGGGTGCAGCACACTCACCTCACGGCCCTGGCGCGACACGCGCAAGGTGCCCTTGTCGGAAATGAAGTTCGGCCCCTCGAAGTGCTTGGCGCCTTCGAAGAGGAAGTGATAGCCGCCCAGCTCGACGCTCTCGCCCGGCGCCATGCGCAGGTCGCGCTCGGCGCTGTTGTTGCTCGACAGCACCACGCCCAGGGCGCACACCACCAGCCCCAGGTGCGCCAGGTGCATGGCCCAATAGCTGCGCGGCAGCGCCCGCACGCCGTTGGCCAGGCCCTTGTGGCGGGTCTTGTCGAGGATGTCGCGCACGCCCCCGAGCACCACCCACGCAGCCAGGGCGAAGACGCTCAGCGCCGGCCAGTCGAAGTCGTCGACGATCAGCCCGGCCACTGGCGCCAGGATGGCGCTGCCGATCAGCACCGGCGTCAGCAGGCTGGCCAGCCAGCGTCCGGGCGTGTCTTTCCAGCGCACCAGCACACCTACCGTCAGCAGCCCCAGCAACAGCGCCATGAGCGGCACGAACAGCGCATCGAAGTACGGCGGGCCGACCGACAGCTTGGCGCCCGTCAGGGCATCGAGGACCAGCGGATACAAAGTGCCGAGCAGAATCATCGAGGCGGCCACCACCAGCACCAGGTTGTTGGCCAGCAGCAGCGTCTCGCGCGACCACAGACCGAAGCCCACCTGGCTCTTGACCACCGGCGCGCGCAAAGCGAACAGCGTCAGCGAACCGCCGACCACGAACAGCAGGAAGATCAGGATGAACACGCCGCGCGCCGGGTCGGCGGCGAAGGCGTGCACCGAGGTCAGCACCCCGGAGCGGACCAGGAAGGTGCCCAGCAGGCTCAGCGAAAACGCGGCGATGGCCAGCAGCACCGTCCAGCTCTTGAACACCCCACGTTTTTCCGTCACCGCCAGCGAGTGGATCAGCGCCGTGCCCACCAGCCAGGGCATGAACGAAGCGTTCTCCACCGGATCCCAGAACCACCAGCCGCCCCAGCCCAGTTCGTAGTAGGCCCACCACGAACCCAGGGCGATGCCGATGCCGAGGAAGGCCCAGGCCACCAGGGTCCAGGGCCGCGACCAGCGCGCCCAGGCCGCGTCCAGGCGGCCGCCGAACAAGGCGGCGATGGCGAAGGCGAAGGCCACCGAGAAGCCGACATAACCCATGTACAGCATCGGCGGATGGACGATCAAACCAAAGTCCTGCAGCAGCGGGTTGAGGTCGCGGCCGTTGGTCGGCACCTGCGGCAGCAGGCGGGCGAAGGGGTTGGAGGTGATGATCAGGAACGACAGAAAGCCCACACTGATCATGCCCATCACCGCCAGCACCCGGGCCAGCATCACCTGCGGCAACTGGCGCGAGAACACCGACACCGCGAAAGTCCAGGCGCCAAGGATGAGCGCCCACAACAGCAACGAGCCTTCGTGGGCGCCCCACACGGCGCTGAACTTGTAGTACCACGGCAGCGCCGTGTTGGAGTTGTGGGCCACATAGGCGACCGAGAAGTTGTCGGTCATGAAGGCATGGGTCAGGCAGGCGAAGGCGAACACCAGGAAGGCGAACTGCCCCCAGGCGGCCGGACGCGCCAGGCTCATCCACAGCCGGTCGCCACGCCAGGCGCCGAGCAGCGGCACGCTGGCCTGCACCGCCGCCAGGCAGATGGCCAGGATCATCGCCAACTGCCCCAGTTCCGGAATCACCAGCGCCGCGTTCATGGCCGGGCCTCGCCGCTGGCGGCAGTCTTGCCGCTGTCCTTGAGGGCTTTGGTGACTTCCGGCGGCATGTACTTCTCATCGTGCTTGGCCAGCACTTCGTCGGCCACCACCACGCCGTCGGCGTTGAGCTTGCCCAGGGCGACGATGCCCTGCCCTTCGCGGAACAGGTCCGGGAGAATGCCCCGGTAGGTGATGGGGACCGACTTGTTGAAGTCGGTGACCACGAAGCGCACGTCCAGCGAATCGGCCGAGCGCTTCACCGAGCCCTGCTCGACCATGCCGCCAGCGCGAATGCGTGTGTCCAGCGGCGCCTCGCCATTGGCGATCTGGGTCGGGGTGTAGAACAGGTTGATGTTCTGCTGCAACGCGCTGAGGGCCAGACCCAGGGCGACGGCCACGCCGACCAGCAGGGCGAGGATGAGCAACAGGCGTTTCTTGCGCTGCGGATTCACTGGTGGTTCTCCCGGCGCAGACGACGCGCTTCTTCTTGCAGATAGCGGCGGCGCGCCAGCACCGGCACGGCGACGTTGATGGCCAGCACGACCAGGCAGAGGCCATAGGCCGACCAGACGTAGAGCCCATGATGGCCCATGGCGAGGAAATCGGCGAAGGAGGCGAAACTCATCGTGCGGCCTCCCGACCCAGGCTGCCGAGCACCTGCTCGCGGACCCACTGGGTGCGCGCTTCGCGGCGCAGCACTTCAAGACGCATGCGCAGCAGCAGCACGGCACCGAAGAAGCAATAGAAGCCCAGCACCGTCAGCAGCAGCGGCAGCCACATCTCGGCGGGCATGGCCGGTCGTTCGGTGAGGGTGAAGGTGGCGCCCTGGTGCAGGGTGTTCCACCACTCGACCGAGTACTTGATGATCGGAATGTTGACCACGCCGACGATGGCCAACACGGCGCAGGCCTTGGCGGCGCTGTCGCGGTTACCGATGGCCTGGCCCAGGGCGATGATGCCGAAATACAGGAACAGCAGGATCAGCATCGAGGTCAGGCGGGCGTCCCACACCCACCAACTGCCCCAGGTCGGCTTGCCCCAGATGGCGCCGGTGACCAGGGCCAAGGCGGTCATCCAGGCGCCGATGGGGGCCGCGCACTGCAGGGCGACGTCGGCCAGTTTCATCTTCCACACCAGCCCCACCACGCCTGCCACTGCCAGCAGCACGTAGCAGGACTGCGCCAGCATGGCTGCCGGCACGTGGATATAGATGATGCGGAAGCTGTTGCCCTGCTGGTAGTCCGCCGGGGCGAAGGCCAGGCCCCAGGCGATGCCTGCCAGCAACAGCAGCACCGCCGCGACGCTCAGCCAGGGCAGCAGGCGGCCACTGAGGCTGTAGAACCATTTTGGCGAGCCCAGCTTGTGGAACCATGTCCAGCTCATTTTCATCAGGGTACATCCAGGGTCTTTGCCGGGCTTCGCTGCCCGGAACTCGTTATTCGCCGACGCTGATCCTCAGGCCGGCCGCTATCGCAAAGGGTGTCAGTGTTACCGCAAGGGCCGTGAGGCTGGCCAACCAGAGCAGGTACCCGGTGGCGGGCATATTCTGCAACGCCGCCTGCAACGCACCACTGCCCAGGATCAATACCGGGATGTACAGCGGCAGAATCAGCAGCGCCAACAGCAATCCACCGCGCTTGAGACCCACGGTCAGCGCTGCGCCCACCGCCCCCAGCAGGCTCAACACCGGCGTGCCGAGCAGCAGTGAGCCGAGCAGCACCGGCAGGCAGGCGCTGGGCAATCCGAGCATCAGCGCCAGCACCGGCGCCAACAATACCAGCGCCAGGCCGGAAAAGGTCCAATGCGCCAGCACCTTGGCCAGCACCAGCAGCGGCAAAGGCTGCGGCGACAGCACCCACTGCTCCAGCGAACCGTCCTCGAAATCGCTGCGAAACAGGCCGTCCAGCGACAGCAGCACCGCCAGCAAGGCAGCGACCCAGACCAGTCCCGGCGACAAGGTTTGCAACAATTGGCTCTCGGGACCGACCGCCAGCGGGAACAGCGCCACGACGATGGCGAAGAACACCAACGGGTTGGCCAACTCTGCCGGACGACGGAACAGCAGACGCGCCTCGCGGCGCAACAACAACGCAAAGACCTTCATGCTGCCCACTGCCCCAAGTTCAGTTCGCGATAGCCGCCCGGCTTGTGTTGCAAGCTGTGGTGCGTGGTCAGCACCACCGTCCCGCCCTGCTCGCAATGGCTGGCCAGGTGCGCTTCGAGCTGGGCCACACCCAGCTTGTCGAGGGCGGTGAAAGGTTCATCGAGAATCCACAGCCCAGGCCCGTCCAGGTACAAGCGGGCCAGGGCCACGCGTCGCTGCTGACCGGCCGACAGCGTGTGGCACGGCACATCTTCGAAGCCGCGCAGGCCGACCTGGGCCAACGCCTGCCAGATGGACGCGCGGCTGGCGGGTCGATGCAGGGCGCAGAGCCAGGCCAGGTTCTCCTCGGCGCTGAGCAACTCCTTGATGCCCGCAGCATGGCCGATCCACAGCAACACGCTGGCCAGGGCCTGGCGCTGCTCGCCCAGGGCACGGCCGTTGAGCAGGATCTGCCCGGCCGTCGGCTGCATCAGCCCGGCCAACAGGCGCAGCAGGCTGGTCTTGCCGCTGCCGTTGGGACCACTGACCTGCAGCATGTCGCCGGGGCACAGTTCAAAATCCAGGTGTTCGAAGAGCAGACGCCAGTCGCGCTCGCAGGCAAGGTTCGCGGCTTGGAGGTGGAAGGTCACGGTTTCGCCTTATGCTGTTCAGGGTCCGGCACCCGCTGCTTGCAGGCTCACCCAGCCCCTCTGCAGGAGCGGGCTCAGCCGCGCAACAAACGACGCCGAACACGCCGGTGTCTCAAGTCGCCCCGCGCGCGGCCGTTAAACTACCCGTGGCGAGGCGCCCGGATTATACATGGACGCCCAGGCTGTCAAGAGAGCTGGCTCGACAGGTTGTATACAATCATGACCGAAATCAATAGTCTCAGCGCGCAGAGCGCCTTCGCTGCCCAGGTAGCCAAGGCCAGCCTGACCGGCGAACTGCTGCGCCTGACACAATCGCAACCTGGCCTGATCCCCAACGGCGAAACCGCCCAGGCCGAGGTGGTGAACCTGCGGCAGAACGGCGCAGACTTCACCCTGACCCTGCGCCTGATGCTGCCCGATGGCAGACCTGTGCAGCTTCAGGCCAACGCGACCCAACCGCTGCCACCCGGCAGCCAGGTCACCGTCGGGCAACTCGACAGCAGCCGCCTGGCCGTGGCCGTGCAGCAGGCCAGCGCCAGCAACATCGCCACCCTGACCCAGCTCGACACCCGCCAGATCCCGATCGGCACGCTGTTACAAGGCAAGGTCCTGACCAACCAGCCACTGCCGGCCGAAGCGGGACAGGCACCGGCCTTCCGCGCACTGGTCAGCCTCCTCAACAGCAGCCAGGCCGGCGCCACTCTGGCCATTGACAGCCCGCGCCCGTTGCCCGTCGGCAGTCTGCTCAGCGCCCTGGTGCAAGGTGACCAGTCACTGCGCTTCGTGCCCCTGAGCGGTCGCCAGGACCAGTTGGCCATCGCCCAGCAACTGCTCACCCAGCAAGGCCGTCAGGCCTCGCTGCCCGCCCTGCTTGGCGCGCTTCAACAACTGGCCAGCGCGCCCAGCGCCGACCCTGCACTCTCGGCCAGCGCCTCACGGTTGCTGGCCAGCCTGCCCGACCCCGCTCAACTGGGCGATGCCAAGGCCGTCGCCCAGGCCCTGAACAACAGCGGCGCCTTCCTTGAAGGCAAGCTGCTCGCAGGCCTGGGACCGGGCGTTGCGCCAGACCTCAAGGCGCAACTGGTGCGTCTGGTGGCGCAGATCCTGCCCAGTGTGCCGGGCAATCAAGCCCTGGCCGCCGCCACCCTGGCCCAGGCGCTGCCGGCCTTGGCCCGTGGTGCGCGCGGTCTGCTCGACCAGGTCGGCAACCGCCCGCAGCCCGGCATGTTCCCGCTGCCGTCGCGGCTGTTGCAGAACCTGGAGGACACCGGCGACCTGCAGCAGTTGCTGCGTCTGGCAGCGGCGGCGATTTCCCGGGTACAGAGTCACCAATTGGCCAGCCTGCAGCAGACCGGCACCACCGAGACCGGCAACCAGCAGACCACCTGGCAAAGCGAGATTCCCCTGCGCCACGGCCAGGAGTTCCTCCCGGTACAAGCCAAGCTGCAACGCGAAGAAACCCCGGAACAGCACGCCGACCCGCACCGCGCGCAGCGTGACCCGCTCGAATCGCTGTGGCGTATCGAGCTGGCCTTCGACCTGCCGCCGCTCGGTGCGCTGCAGGTGCAGGCGCAACTGAGTCAGGGTCGTCTCAGCGGCCAGTTATGGGCCGAACGTCCACAGACCGCCCGCTTGATCGACAGTCAGCTCGGCAGCCTGCGCGAGCGTCTGCTGGCCCGCGGTCTGGACGTCGGCGACCTGGCCTGCCATCCCGGCGCGCCGCCCCAGGGCCCGCGTACCCGCCTGGAACAACGTTGGGTGGATGAAACCGCATGACAGAGCGCGCACCACGCCAGGCCATCGCCCTGAGCTATGACGGCGAGCAAGCGCCGACCCTGAGTGCCAAAGGCGAGGACGCCGTGGCCGAGGCCATACTCGCCCTGGCCCGCGAGCACGAAGTCCCGATCTACGAAAACGCCGAGCTGGTCGGCTTGCTGGCGCGTCTGGAGCTGGGCGAGCAGATTCCCGAGGCGCTGTACCTGACCATCGCCGAGATCATCGCCTTCGCCTGGCAACTGCGCGGCAAGCTGCCACCAGGCTTCGACGACACGCCGCCCGAGCCACGCGACATCACCCCGGCGCGGGCCTTGCCTGCGCCCGACGACAGCACTATCTAACGCCTGCCCCGCCCCCCATGGCGCCAAGCTCGGTCCTCCACTGCTCTGCACGGAGGCCCGCATGGCCATGCCCCCTCTCCCCGCCGAAAACCTGCACCTGGTGCACGCGGCACTGGTCGATTTCCCGCGACCGGATGCTCTGGCCGAAACCCTGCTGCGCCCGTGGCTGAAAGCGCGAGGCATCGACACGCCTGCGCAGGAAATCGACGTCGTCACCTTGCACTACCAGCTCGAACCGCTCGGCGAAGGCCGCCAGCATTTTCGTGAAAACGCGGTGATCACCCAGAAAATGAGTGCAGTCCAAGCCCTGCTGAGCAATTGGCAAGGCGAAAGCGCCGAGGGCTATGGGGGCTTTCACTTCGGTGATTGGGCTGGGATCGCACCCAGTGGCGTGCTGCACCTGGTCGAACGTCTGGACACCGAGGGCACCTCGCCAGGGTTCTCGGCTTATCGGGTGTTCAACGGCCTCTATCGACGCCAGACACCGGCGCTCTATGGCCCCGCTACGCGCCTGCCGGTGCGCGCCGAAGACTTCCAGGCGCTCATCTGGGGACTGCACCTGAACACCCTGTACAAGGCGCAGTTGGATAGCTACTGGTCGGCTCATCTGAACGACTACCAGCGAGCCCTGAAGATCAACTTCATCGCCGCCTGCAATCGGCAAGTCGCCGAAGGCAGTCTCAGCGAAGAGGCGCGGCAGATGATCTGGCAGGCCGCGGGCATCTCACGTCAGGACAGGTTCACGCTCAAGGTCTCGCTGCTCAACGTCTACGGCTACGTCGCCACCTCGCTGCTGTGCTTGCGTACCGAGGACAGTGCACTGACTTTGTTGTACATCCCAGGCAACAGCAGTCCGTTCCTGAGCTTCGACACCCCCTTGGCGATGAAGCACTGGTTCGCCCGCCAGTGCCAGTCGGCCGACCGCCGCGCGGCGCTTCTGACGCTCTTCAGCCCGCTCGACTGGCCCGATGGCCTGGATTTCAGCGGCCTGCAAACCGCACTGGCGGGCCTGGGTCGCTATCCGCAGCCACACCGTTTCCTGTCCTCCCATTCGGGCTTCGCCACCAGTGGGCTATGGACGCCCGAGTTGATGGTCGACTACCGCGCCGACCACTACAACCCGCCCATTACCGAAGAGCTGTTCGGCTACCTGGCGCGCCACCAGCAACAGCGCGCCTATGCCACGCTCGACAGTCAGGTCGTCAGCAATCAACAGATCGAAAAGCTTCGCGCGACCCGCTATCTGAACATCGCGCTGGTGATGCTGGCACCGGTCGCGATGGTGATCCCTGCCCTGGCGCCGCTACTGGCCGCAGGCGGCCTGGCGCAGTTCAGCCTGGGCCTGGACCGTGTGCTCAACGGCCGCTCGCTGGAGGACAAGGTCGCTGGCGTCCAGGACCAGGTATTCGGCCTGTTCAACGCGCTCCCTCTGGTCGGCACGGCGGCGGCCCGATCGAGCGCGCTGTATCGCTGGTGCCGACCCGGCTTCGTCACCTTCAGGCAGTTGCTGCAAGGCAGCGACAGCGCCGAGGCATTGGCCCTGCAACCGGCCGAGGCGGCGTTTCGCGAGCCCACCGTACAAGCGTCCACGCAAACCGCTGCCGTGGTTACCCGTATCGACGAAAGCCTGCGCCATCGCTTCGCGGCCTGGCTGCAAACAGAGGCTGGGCTGGAGAATGACTGGGTCTGCTATGAGCTGAACACCGACAGCTTCATTCGGCTGTCGCAGATCCGCCAGGAAAGCCCGCCACGCTGGATCGTCAGTGCCGAGCACGCCAACGCTCTGGTACCCATGACCGACAGCAGAACCGTCAGCGACCTGCAGCGCATGGCCACGCTGCGCGCCTTGGGTATCCACGTCGATCTACCGCTGGACTACACCCCCTACCAAAACATGTCGCGCACGCCGCTGGAGCCTTTGATCACCAGTGTCTGGCTGGGCGATCGTCGTCTGGGCGAGCCGTTCATCGACGCCATCGCTCACAACGCCCGGGCGCTGCACGGTAGTCGCTACGAATATCAGTTGCTGCTGTCACGCCAGAACGTGGCGAACTTCGACCACAACGTCAGCCAGCTCAACGCAGTGGCGCCGCGGCTACGAATCCGCACCCTCGAAGAACAGCCGTTCTTTCTCGAATTCGAGCGCTCTGCCTATTACCCGCAGTACCAGGCGGCGCTGCGCGGCGACGGCCTGGGCGCCACGCATTTCAGTTCGGCCTGCGACATCCTGCGCTATCGCGTTCTCAAGCACTTCGGCGGCTTGTACATGGACACCGACGACAGCCTGTTGCTGCCCAAGGACGGTAGCGTCGCCGCCCTGCCCCTGGAGCAGCAGGACCTGCGTTGCAGCGCCGACGGGCTGCTGCTGGCGCAACCGGTGTCCAACGACCGGCTAGGCATGTACATCAAGTTCAACAGCAGCCTGATCGGCAGCCACGCGGGCAATCCGACCCTGGACGCCATTTCCGACGAGATCCTGCGACGCTATCGCTTGGAGCCCACCTTCTACGACCACCATCCGGACCCGGACCTGGATCCGGTGGGTCTGCACCACTATGCCCGCCGACTGAACCTGCTGACCGGTCCCGGCGTGCTCAACGATGTGATCGACCAGCATCTGCCGTGGCTGCGCCAGTTGCGCGAGACCTGCACCCTGCTGGCCTCGCCGGTCCACGACGTGTTCAGCGTGGTCAACAGCCGTGCGCTGATGGACGCCCTGGCCAGTTTCGCGCCCCTGGGCGATGTGGCCGACATCGGCCGCGCCCATTCCTGGTTGAACCACTGATCGGCACCGTACGACACCGCGATCCTCAACCCTCGACCCAGGTATCTGCCATGATCCCCATCCCCTATCTCAACGCCAAAGGTATCGATTTCGCCCGCCAGCACCTGGCGGCCTTCCCTCGCCCAGACCGTCAGGCCATCGCGGCACTCGACCAGTGGCTGCCCAGCCAAGGCATCGACGTACCTGCCGAGCAGATCGTTGCCGCCACCCTGCATTACCAAGCCGGCAGCGACGGCTGGAACGGCGTCGTCGTCCAGCGACAGAGCCTGGCGCAGGCGCTGCTGAGCAACTGGCAAGCGCCGCCGGATCTGGAGGCCGTACCGCACCTGCTCCGGCCGCAGCAGCCGCCAGGCAGCGCGCGGCACATCCGCATCGTTTCCGCCCTGCAGCCGCCGCACCAGACCGGAGCGCAGAACTACTACGTACTCAGCGGCCTGTTCCGGCGCAGCGAGCCCCAGGTCTATGACCAGCACAGCATGCTGCCGCTGTCGGTGTCGGCACTTCAGTCGTTCGTCTGGGACCTGGATTTCAACCGGGCCTACAAGGCTGAGCTCGACACTTACTGGTCCGAGCATTTCGACAGCTACCGCGACTCGCTGAAACTGAACTTCATCGCGGCATGCAACAAGCAGATCAGCGAAGGCAGCCTGAGCGATGAAGGAAGGCGATTGGCCTTCAGGGCTGCCGGGGTGATGCATTCGCCGCTCCCGATCGATGTACGCATGCTCAATGTCTACGGTTACGCCAGCACCGACCTGGTGTGTTTGCAGGCCCAGGGAAGCGACCTGATCGTGCTGTACGTGCCAGGCAATGCCTCGCCGCTGCTGAGCTTCGCCAATCAGGGCGAGTTGCAGGATTGGTTCGGCCAGCAATGCCGGAGTGCGCCCACGCGCGAGGCACTGCAAGCGCGTTTCAACCCGGCCGATACCCCGGACGGCCTGAGCTTCAGCGGGCTGGAAACGGCCTTGGGCGGCCTGGGGGTCTACCCCCATCTCTACCATCTGGACAGCCAGCGGCCTGGCTTCACCGCCGCTGGGGTCTGGGCACCGCGCGACTACGTCAACTACAAGCCGTCCAGCTACAGCCCGACGTTGAGCGGCGACCTGTTCCACACCCTGGCCACGCGATACCGCCAGCGCAGCTATCAAGACGCCGACTTCCTCATCCACGCCGACAGCGAAGTCAGCAAAGCCCGCTGGCGTGGCTACCTGTCCTCGGCCATGACCTACCTGGCTCCCCTGGCGTTGGCCGTGCCGGAGCTCTGGCCGCTGTTTGCCGTCGGCGGTATCGCCCAGTTCGGCCTGGGCCTGGACCAGGCCCTGCAAGCGCGCACGCAGTCTCAAGCCAGCGAAGGCCTGGAGGCGATGGTGTTCGGCCTGTTCAACGCGGCGCCACTGGCACTGGAGAGCGCGGCCAGGATCTCCACCCTGTTGCGCGTGAAAAGCGACAACTTCGTCTTCCCCTCCCGGGTCAACGAACGCTGGGGATACCCGCTGAGCCCAGTGTCACCGCCGCACCTGCCCGATCTGGACATGGCCCCTTACTTCCACGTGTCAGACCCCATTGCGCCAGTGGCCGGTGCCGATCCTGCGGTGTCGGCAGCGGTGGTGCGCAACTGCCTGTACGACGGCACGCCGGATCGCCTGGAGGCCTCCCTGCATGGCTACAACGCGGAGGTGGTGTACGACCTGGAACAGGATGCGTTCATGTGCGAAGAGGATATCAATGAGGTGAATCCGCGCTACTTCACTGCCCGCCCCGGCCGGCGTGACCTGGCCCGGGTCGACGTGCGCCAGCGTCCGGTCGACGACGCCATGCGCAGCGCCAGCCTTCGCGCATTGGGTGTCGATCTGCAACTGCCTGTCGTGTTGCCCGAGCCTGCGACGCAAGCCCTGCAGCCCATTGCACGAACGCTGACGTGCCTGTGGGTCGGCGACAAGCTGCTCTCCGAGGCCTTGATCGCCAACCTCGCGCACAATGCGCAACTGGTGCAGGACAGCAGTTACACCCTGCGCCTGCTGCTGTCGCGGGCGACCCCTTCGGCGTTCGAGCAGAACCTCGCGCAGTTGGTCCGTGAGGCCCCCGGCCTGCACGTGCTGCCACTGGAGGACCAGGCATTCTTCGTCGCCCTGCGCAACAGCAAGTACCACACGCACTATCAGGCTGCCATTGACGGCGGTGCATTCGCCGCAGCCTCGGACATCCTGCGTTACCGCATGCTGTACCACGACGGCGGACTGTACATGGATGTGGACGACACGCTGCTTGGCGCAGGAGGCTATCGACAGTTCGAGAATGGGGTCGGCGTCGGTACGCCGGGAGAGGCGCTGGACGCGGTGGAGCTGGCGACAAGCCCCGATGGACTGCTGTTGCAGCCGCCGATCAGCAACGAAACCCTGGGCATGAACTGCCTGTTCAACACCAGCTTCATCGGCAGCCACGCGGGCAATCCTACGCTGGAGGCCATTTCCGAAGAAATCCATACCAGGCTGTCGCAAACGCCGGACTTCCATACCTGGCGACCGACATTCGCCGAGGATCCAGCCGCCTTCTATCGCTACGCCCGACGCCTCAGTGCGCTGACCGGACCGCGCGTGGTCACGGACGTGATCGACCGCCGGCTTGCCGCCCTCTCCCAACTGCGCCAAGTGGCGAACCTGGGCTGCATGAAGATCGTCAATCTAGGCCTGTTCGTCGATCTGGACCGCTACACCGAACTGGTGCGCAATCTCCTGCCACTCAACCGCCTGGCCAAGGTCGGCAGCCTGCACTCCTGGGCCAAAGGCTGATCCCGGCGCGTTTCAGCCCAATGCCAAGCGGCCCACGCGCGCGTCAGGGCGCCTGTGGGCCACTCAGCCGCGGTGCAGGCGGCTCATCAGCTCGGCCTCGGCCTGGGTCAGGCCACAGCTCTGCGTCAGTTCCTCGACGCTGGCGCCCATGCCCACCAGCTTGGCGGCCTGGGAGAAGGTGACGCTGTTGGGATCGCGCTGCTCCAGTTGCAGCAGCTTCTCCGGCAACGGCGCCACCACCGCGCGCAATTCATGAATCGCTTCGCCCATGCGCACGGTCACGTTCTGGTAGTCGTCCAGCCGCTTGGCCAGGTCCTTGATGCGCTGGTCACGCAGCGCATCGCCCTGGGCCTGCTGGGCGGCCAGCTCGCGCTGGCGCTTGCTGTAGTTGAGAAAGAACCACAGGCTCAGCGCCCACAACAACGCGAGCAAGATGACGGCAGCCTCGAAGATCACCTCAGATGTTCTCCAGCTCCGACCACTCTTCCTCGCTCATCATCTTGTCCAGCTCGACCAGAATCAGCAGTTCGCCGTTCTTGTTGCACACGCCCTGGATGAACTTGGCCGACTCTTCGTTGCCGACGTTCGGCGCGGTCTCGATCTCCGACTGACGCAGGTAGACCACTTCGGCCACGCTGTCGACCAGGATGCCGACCACCTGCTTGTCCGCCTCGATGATGACGATGCGGGTGTTGTCGGTGATGTCCGACGGCATCAGGCCGAAGCGCTGACGGGTGTCGATCACGGTGACCACGTTACCGCGCAGGTTGATGATGCCCAGCACGTAGCTTGGCGCGCCCGGAACCGGGGCGATCTCGGTGTAGCGCAGGACTTCCTGCACCTGCATCACGTTGATGCCGTAGGACTCGTTGTCCAGACGGAAGGTGACCCATTGCAGGATCGGATCTTCGGAACCTTGTGCAGACGACTTCTTCATTACCCTAGCCCTCTCAGTCCGCCGGTGGCGGTGTGCTCGTTATGGTCGCAGCAGCTGCGGCGCCGATTCAGTTGTGTGTGATGTTCATCTGCTTGACCGCGCCACTGGCGATCAGCTCGGCCAGCTCGGCAACGTCGAGCAAGGCGCACATGTGTTCGATGACCGTGCCCGCCAGCCAGGGGCGCTGACCGCGCTGGCTGCGCCATTTGATTTCCTGAGGGTCCAGGCGCAGCGAGCGGCTGACCTGATGCACGGCCAGGCCCCACTCGTAGCCCTGCACCGAAATCACGTAGTGCAGGCCTTGGCGGAAGTCGTCGCGGTAGCGGTCGGGCATCACCCAACGCGCGGTGTCCAACACCTTGAGGTTACCGGCCTGGCACGTGAGGATGCCGAGGAACCAGTCGGGCTGGCCGAACAGCGGCGTCAGCTCCTGCCCTTCCAGGCTGTAGATCGAGCCCAGGCACACCAGCGGCACCGCCAGGGTCAGCCCGGCGACGTCGAACAGCAGGCACTCGAACGGCTCCGCCGCCCAGGCCGGACGACCGTCGACGGTGGCCGGGGGCACCGGCGCGCCAGGCGCCGGCAAGTGCACATCGACCAGCGGCGCGACGGGCTCGACGAGCTGCGCTTGGCGCGTGGTGTCCGCCGCCAACTCACTGGCCTGAACCGGCGACGCGTCGTCCACGCTGACGTCGGTTTCAGGCGGCAGCACCGTAGGCAGAACGCGCGGCGCGGGCTCGGCGTAGGGCCGGGTCTCGACGGGCCGGCGCGCATCGCGGGCCTGCTCTTCACGCACGGCAGCAGCGAATTCGTCGCTGGGGGCTTGTTCCAGCGCCGGCGCACTCGCTTCGGGCACTTCTTCGAACTCGGTGGCGTCCTGCAGCAGGCCATCGAGGTAGGATTGCAACGCCAGTTGCGGCTTGCTGGTGATCTGTGGAGCGTGATTCATCAGGCCACCTGCAGGGCGTTGCGGTAGGAGAGCAGGTGCTTGAGCAGCGCCCGGTATGCGGTGACGCCACGGCTCTTGCCGTCGAACTGCGAGGGCGTGACGCCATTGCGACTGGCATCGCGCAGGCGCGTGTCGACCGGAATATAGCCCTGCCAGACCTGCTCGCCATAGGTGTCGCGCAGCAGTTTCAAGGTGCCGAGCGAGGCTTGCGTGCGGCGGTCGAACAGCGTCGGCACGATCTGATAAGGCAGCGCTTGCTTGCGCGAACGGTTGATCATGGCCAGGGTGCCGACCATGCGCTCCAGGCCCTTGACCGCAAGAAACTCGGTTTGCACCGGAATCACCAACTGCTGGCTGGCCGCCAGCGCGTTGACCATCAGTACGCCGAGCAGCGGCGGGCTGTCGATCAGGGCAAAGTCGAAATCCTGCCACAGCTGCGCCAGACTCTTGGCGATCACCAGGCCCAGGCCGTTCTGCCCGGGCGACTGACGCTCGAGCACGGCCAGCGCCGTGCTCGAGGGCAGCAGCGAGATCCGCTCGTGGCTGGTGGGCAGCAGCAATTGCCCCGGCAGGCCCTCGGGCACGCTGCCCTTGTGCAGGAACAGGTCATAGCAGCTGTGCTCGAGTACGTCGGGATTGTGCCCGAAATAGCTGGTCATCGAACCGTGAGGGTCGAGGTCGACGACGACCACGCGCTTGCCCGCCTCGGCCAGCAGACCGGCCAGAGCGATGGTAGTGGTGGTCTTGCCGACACCACCTTTTTGATTGGCTACTGCCCAGACTCTCATCGTGCGTTGCTTCCTCCCGACATGGGCGCGGGTCCCTGCGGGAACGGTCTATAAATTCGGTGACGGAGATTTGACGGGATCGCGCCCGGCCGTCGTGGCTGGCGAAGCTGGTGCACTTTGTGTGCCAGCACGGCGCAATGCCGCGTCCGGCGTGGCATTGGCCGTACCCGAACCGGTCAGGCTGCGGCGCACTTCCAGGTTGCGCGAGATCACCAGCACCACCCGGCGATTGCGCGCCCGGCCATCGGCGCTGTCATTGCTGGCCACCGGCTGGTATTCGCCGTAGCCCACCGAGGCCATGCGCGCCGGGTCCACCCCGTCCATCGCCAGCAGGCGCACGATGCTCGCCGCGCGCGCCGAGGACAGTTCCCAGTTGGTCGGGTACTGCGCGGTACGGATCGGCAGGTTGTCGGTGAAGCCTTCGACATGCACTGGGTTGGCGAACGGTTTGAGGATCTTGGCCACCTTGTCGATGATCTCGAAGGCGGTATCGCTGGGCATGGCATCGCCGCTGCCGAACAGCAACGCCGAGTTGAGCTCGATCTCGATCCACAGCTCGTTGCCGCGCACGGTCATCTGGTTGGAACCGATCAGGTCGCCGAAGGCAGCGCCGACCTCGTCACTGATGGTTTTCAACGCATCGGCGCTGCTCTGGCCGAGGCCGGCATCGACCTGGTCGCTGTCCTTGATCAACGGCTCGGCAGGCTTGACCGTCAGTGGACGCTCGTCGCCGATGGGAATCGGCCGCAGGCTGCGCTCGGGGTCGTTGAAGACCCCGACCAACGCCTGGGAAATCACCTTGTACTTGCCTTCGTTGATCGAGGAAATCGAGTACATCACCACGAAGAAGGCGAACAGCAAGGTGATGAAGTCGGCGTACGAGACCAGCCACCGCTCATGGTTCTCGTGCTCCTCGGTATGACGGCGACGGCGCATGGTCTACTCCATGAAGCCTTGCAGCTTGAGCTCGATGGAACGCGGGTTCTCGCCTTCGGCGATCGACAGCAGCCCCTCCAGCAGCATCTCGCGGTAGCGCGACTGGCGCAGGACGATGGCCTTGAGCTTGTTAGCCACCGGCAGCAGCACCAGGTTGGCGCTGGCCACGCCGTAGATGGTGGCGACGAAGGCCACGGCGATGCCATTGCCCAGTTGCGACGGATCGGCCAGGTTGCCCATCACGTGGATCAGGCCCATGACCGCACCGATGATGCCGATGGTCGGCGCATAGCCGCCCATGCTTTCGAAGACCTTGGCGGCCTGGATATCGCGGCTTTCCTGGGTCAGAAAATCCACCTCCAGAATGCTGCGGATCGATTCCGGCTCGGCGCCATCGACCAGCAACTGCAAGCCTTTGCGGGCATAGGGGTCAGGTTCGGCATCGGCCACGCCTTCCAGGCCCAGCAGGCCTTCCTTGCGCGCGGTCAGGCTCCAGTTGACCACCCGGTCGATGCCACCGGCCAGGTCCACGCGCGGTGGAAACAGGATCCAGCGCAGAATCTGCAGCGCACGCTTGAACGCCGACAGCGGCGACTGCAGCAGCGCTGCGGCCAGGGTACCGCCCAGCACGATCAGCCCGGCAGGTCCGTTGAGCAAGGCACCGACATGGCCACCTTCAAGGAAATTGCCGCCGACGATGGCGACGAACGCCAGGATCAGGCCGATGAGGCTGAGCACGTCCATCAGACGCAGGCCTCGACCAGGTGGCGCCCGATGTCGTCCAGGCTGTATACCGCATCGGCCAGGTTGGCCTTGACGATGGCCATGGGCATGCCATAGATCACGCAACTGGCCTCGTCCTGGGCCCATACAGTGCTGCCGCCCTGCTTGAGCAGGCGCGCCCCTTCGCGACCATCGGCGCCCATGCCGGTGAGCACCACCGAGAGCACCTTGTCGCCGTAGGTCTTGGCTGCCGAACCGAAGGTGATGTCCACACACGGCTTGTAGTTCAGGCGCTCGTCGCCAGGCAGGATCTTCACCGTGCCACGGCCATCGACCATCATCTGCTTGCCACCGGGCGCCAGCAGCGCCAGGCCCGGACGCAGCACGTCACCGTCCTCGGCTTCCTTGACGCTGATCTTGCACAGCTTGTCGAGACGCTCGGCGAAGGCCTTGGTGAAGGCGGCAGGCATGTGCTGGATCAGCACGATCGGTGCCGGGAAGCTGGCCGGCAGTTGCGTCAGCACCCGTTGCAGGGCCACCGGGCCGCCGGTGGAGGTGCCGATGGCGACCAGCTTGTAGGGTTTGCGCTTGGGCGCCGGCGAGTGGCTGGCTGCCGGCGCGCTCGGGCGTGTCGGGGCGGCACTGCGAACGGGCGCAGGGCTGCTGGCGACGCTGCTCGACGCTGCGCTGCTGCTCGGCGCGCTGGTCGCCGGGCTGGGCGTCGGGCTGGAGAAGCTGCTGAAACGGCGGTTGCTGCGCGAAATGGTATGCACCTTCTCGCACAGCATCTGCTTGACCTTGTCGGGGTTGCGCGAGATGTCCTCGAAGTTTTTCGGCAGGTAGTCCACGGCGCCAGCGTCCAGCGCATCGAGGGTCACGCGCGCGCCTTCGTGGGTCAGCGAAGAGAACATCAGGACCGGGGTCGGACAGCGCTGCATGATATGACGCACGGCCGTGATGCCATCCATCATCGGCATCTCGTAGTCCATGGTGATCACATCGGGCTTGAGTGCCAGCGCCTGGTCGATCGCTTCCTTGCCGTTGGTCGCGGTACCCACGACCTGGATGGTCGGGTCCGCCGAGAGGATTTCAGAGACACGGCGGCGGAAGAAACCGGAATCATCCACCACCAGGACCTTGACTGCCATAAACACTCCATTAGACGGCGCAACCGCCAGGTCGCGCCGCCGAAATCAAATACGCCGGGCGGCGTAACGCTTGAGCATGCTCGGAACGTCGAGGATCAGCGCGATACGACCGTCGCCGGTGATGGTGGCGCCGGACATGCCCGGAGTGCCCTGGAGCATCTTGCCCAATGGCTTGATCACCACCTCCTCCTGGCCCACCAACTGGTCGACCACGAAGCCGATGCGCTGGGTGCCGACCGACAGGATCACCACGTGCCCTTCGAGTTGCTCCTCATGTTGCTGGTCCTGGACCAGCCAACGCTTGAGGTAGAACAACGGCAGCGCCTTGTCGCGCACGATCACCACTTCCTGGCCATCGACCACGTTGGTGCGCGACAGGTCCAGGTGGAAGATCTCGTTGACGTTGACCAGCGGGAAGGCGAAGGCCTGGTTGGCCAGCATCACCATCAGCGTCGGCATGATCGCCAGGGTCAGCGGCACCTTGATCACGATCTTCGAGCCCTGGCCCTTGGCCGAGAAGATGTTGATCGAGCCGTTGAGCTGGGAAATCTTG
Source organism: Pseudomonas sp. RAC1 (assembly GCF_030658255.1). Taxonomy (NCBI): domain Bacteria; kingdom Pseudomonadati; phylum Pseudomonadota; class Gammaproteobacteria; order Pseudomonadales; family Pseudomonadaceae; genus Pseudomonas; species Pseudomonas sp. RAC1. The sequence goes on along the minus strand of NZ_JAUTXS020000038.1, from coordinate 262,279 downwards.
GTCTTGACCACGTCCATGCCGACACCGCGGCCAGACACGTCGGAGATCTCGGTCTTGGTCGAGAAGCCTGGGGCGAAGATCAGGTTGTAGCAGTCCGACTCGCTCAGGCGGTCGGCCGCGTCCTTGTCCATCAGGCCCTTTTCCACGGCCTTGGCGCGCAGCACGTTGGGGTCCATGCCCTTGCCATCGTCGGAGATCGACAAGAGGATATGGTCGCCCTCCTGCTCGGCCGACAGCACCACCCGACCGGTGCGCGCCTTGCCGGACGCCTCGCGCTCCTCGGGGGTCTCGACGCCGTGGTCGACGGCGTTGCGCACCAAGTGCACCAACGGGTCGGCGAGGGCCTCGACCAGGTTCTTGTCCAGGTCGGTCTCTTCGCCGACCAGCTCCAGGTTGATCTCTTTCTTGAGCTGGCGGGCGAGGTCGCGAACCAGGCGCGGGAAGCGGCCGAAGACTTTCTTGATCGGCTGCATGCGCGTCTTCATGACCGCGGTCTGCAGGTCGGCGGTGACCACGTCGAGGTTCGACACGGCCTTGGACATGGCCTCGTCGCCGCTGTTCAGGCCCAAGCGCACCAAGCGGTTACGCACCAGCACCAGTTCGCCGACCATGTTCATGATCTCGTCCAGGCGTGCCGTGTCGACGCGCACCGTGGTTTCCGCTTCGCTGGCGCCATGCTTGTCGGCGGCCGGCGCCGCAGCGCGTGCCGGGGCGGCGCCGGCCGCTGCGGCGGGCTTGGCGGCAGCGGCGGGTGCAGGCTTGGCCACCGGTTTGCTTTCAGCCTTGGCCGCAGGCGTTGGTGCCACAGCAGTAGCAGCAGCAGGTGCCTCGGCAGCTACGGCATCACCGCTGAACTTGCCTTTGCCGTGCAACTGGTCCAGCAGCGCTTCGAATTCGTGGTCGGTGATGTGCTCGCCGGCAGGCTCGGCGGCGGGAGCGCCGGCGGCGGCTTCAGCCTTGGGCAGCCCATCGGCGGCGAAGGTACCCTTGCCGTGCAATTGGTCGAGCAGGGCCTCGAATTCGCTGTCGGTGATTTCGTCGCTGGCCGGCGATACTGCCGCAGGCGTTTCGCTCTCGGCCACGTCCGGCGAGAACTGGCCCTTGCCATGCAATTGATCGAGCAGCGACTCGAATTCGGCGTCGGTGATTTCGTCGGCGTTGCCGGAGGCCGCCTCGACCGGCGCCTGCTCGGCCGCTTCGGCCTGGGCCTTGACCGCATCCAGGGAGTCGAGCAACTGCTCGAACTCGGTATCGGTGATGTCTTCGCTGGCCGCTGGCGGCTCGACCGCCGCCGGCGCTTCGACCACGGCGGGCGCGGCGACGTCCTCGCCGGCAGGTTCGGCCAGGCGTGCCAGCGCTGCCAGCAGTTCCGGCGTGGCGGGGGTGATCTCGCTGCGCTCGCGGACCTGGCCGAACATGCTGTTGACCGTGTCCAGTGCTTCGAGCACCACATCCATCAACTCGGCGTCGACCCGACGCTCACCCTTGCGCAGGATGTCGAAGACGTTCTCGGCAATGTGGCAGCACTCCACCAGCTCGTTGAGCTGGAGGAAGCCGGCGCCCCCTTTTACAGTGTGAAAACCGCGAAATATGGCGTTGAGCAGGTCCGCATCATCGGGCCGGCTTTCCAGCTCGACCAGTTGCTCGGACAGTTGCTCGAGGATTTCGCCGGCTTCTACCAGGAAATCCTGAAGGATTTCTTCATCGGCGCCGAAGCTCATTAAACGTGCTCCCTAAAAACCCAGGCTGGATAGCAGATCGTCGACATCGTCCTGACCGGACACGACGTCTTCACGCTTATCGGCATGAATCTGCGGACCTTCACCCCGGGCTGGATGTTTTTCTTCATCTTTTTCAGCACGCAATTGATCGTGGTCATGTTCGATACCGGCAAAGCGGTCGACTTGACTGGCCATCAACACGAGTTTGAGCAGATTGCTTTCGACCTCGGCGACCAACGCGGTGACCCGCTTGATCACCTGCCCGGTCAGGTCTTGGTAGTCCTGGGCGAGCAGAATGTCGTTGAGGTGACCGGCCACCTTGCGGTTGCCTTCGGCGCTGTGCGTCAGGAAACCGTCGACGCGCTTGACCAACTCGCGAAACTCGGTGGCCGGCACTTCGCGACGCATGAAGCGCTGCCAATCGGCCGACAACGTCTGCGCCTCGGCCGACAGGTCGTTGAGCACGGGCGTGCTCTCCTCGACCAGGTCCATGGTGCGGTTGGCCGCGTTCTCGGTCAGGCGGACCACGTAGGACAGCCGTTCGGTGGCGTCGGTGATCTGCGACACTTCCTCGGCCTGCGGCATGCGCGGGTCGATCTGGAAGCTGACGATGGCGCTGTGCAGCTCACGGGTCAGCTTGCCGACTTCTTGATACAAGCCACGGTCTCGGGTCTGGTTGAGCTGATGGATCAGCTGCACCGCCTCGCCGAACTGGCCGCGCTCAAGGCTCTGCACCAGTTGTTCGGCATGCTTCTTCAGGGTCGACTCGAACTCCCCCAAAGAATCTTTTTTTGATTCCATAGCGCCCCCAGACATGCTTCAGCCGTTGACGCGTTCGAAGATCTTCTCGATCTTTTCTTTGAGCACCTGCGCGGTGAATGGCTTGACTACATAGCCGTTGACCCCGGCCTGAGCCGCTTCGATGATCTGCTCGCGCTTGGCCTCGGCCGTCACCATCAGCACGGGAATCCCCTTGAGCCGGTCGTGGGCGCGCACCTTGCGCAGCAGATCGATGCCGGACATGCCGGGCATGTTCCAGTCGGTCACCAGGAAGTCGTAGTGGCCACTTTCGAGCATCGGCAACGCCGTGACGCCGTCGTCGGCCTCTTCGGTGTTGGTGAAGCCCAGATCACGCAACAGGTTCTTGATGATCCGCCGCATCGTCGAGAAGTCGTCAACGATGAGGATTTTCATGTCTTTGTTCAATTAGACCTCCAAGCAGTCTTAAACGCGCTCGTCTCACAAGCGCGCGCTCAATCAATTCGGCACCCCGTACAACGACTGCAGCGAATCGGGGCTCAGCGTGCCCGCCATTCTCCCAGGCGGCTGCGCAGACGCGCCGCGCACTGGCTGTGCAACTGGCTCACGCGCGATTCACTGACCCCCAGCACTTCCCCGATCTCCTTGAGGTTCAGTTCCTCGTCGTAGTACAGGGCCAGGACCAGACGCTCGCGCTCCGGCAGGTTGGCGATCGCATCGGTCAGCGCGGCCTGGAAGCGCTCGTCTTCCAGATCGCGCGACGGCTCGACCTGACCACTGACCCCATCCTCGTGCAGCCCCTCGTGTTCGCCGTCCTGCAGCAGGTCGTCGAAACTGAACAGACGGCTGCCCAAGGTATCGTTCAGGATCCCGTAATAATCGTCGAGACCCAATTGGAGTTCGGCAGCAACCTCGTGATCTTTAGCGTCACGACCGGTTCTTGCTTCGACGCAGCGAATCGCGTCGCTGACCATACGCGTGTTGCGGTGCACCGAACGCGGCGCCCAGTCGCCCTTGCGCACCTCATCGAGCATCGCACCGCGGATGCGAATACCGGCGTAGGTCTCGAAGCTCGCGCCCTTGCTGGCGTCGTATTTGTTGGCCACCTCCAGCAAACCGATCATGCCGGCCTGGATCAGGTCTTCGACCTGCACGTTGGCCGGCAGGCGCGCCAGCAGATGGTAGGCGATACGCTTGACCAGCGGCGCATAGCGCTCGACCAGCTCGTATTGGGCGTCCTTGGAGGCTTTGCTGTACATCTTGAAACCGCTCGCGTTCATAGCACTGGTCCCGCGCTGGTAGGTTGCACCAGGCGCTCGACGAAGAACTCCAGGTGGCCGCGCGGGTTGGCCGGCAACGGCCAGCTGTCGACCTTCTGCGCGATGGCCTTGAACGCCAGGGCGCACTTGGAGCGCGGAAACGCCTCGTAGACCGCGCGCTGCTTCTGTACCGCCTTGCGCACGCATTCGTCATAGGGCACGGCGCCGACGTACTGCAAGGCAACGTCGAGGAAACGGTCGGTGACCTTGGTCAACTTGGCGAACAGGTTGCGCCCTTCCTGCGGGCTCTGCGCCATGTTGGCCAGGACGCGGAAGCGGTTCATGCCGTAATCGCGGTTGAGCAGCTTGATCAAGGCGTAGGCGTCGGTGATCGAGGTGGGCTCGTCGCACACCACCAGCAGCACTTCCTGGGCGGCGCGCACGAAGCTGACCACCGAGTCACCGATGCCCGCAGCGGTGTCGATCACCAGCACATCGAGGTTGTCGCCGATTTCGCTGAACGCCTGAATCAGCCCGGCATGCTGTGCCGGCGCCAGGTGCACCATGCTCTGGGTGCCGGAGGCCGCTGGCACGATGCGCACACCGCCCGGCCCCTGCAGGAGCACATCGCGCAGCTCGCAGCGCCCCTCGATGACGTCGGCCAGGGTGCGTTTGGGCGTGAGCCCCAGCAGCACATCGACGTTGGCCAGACCCAGGTCGGCGTCCAGCAACATGACCCGGCGGCCGAGCTCGGCCAGCGCCAGGGACAGGTTCACTGAAACGTTGGTCTTGCCGACGCCACCTTTGCCACCGGTGACGGCGATCACCTGTACGGGATGCATGCTACCCATGTCTGTTATTTACCTTGTCTCGCGTGGGACTTGCCCACTTGAAGGGTCGCTGTCGACTCCCGGGCGCCGTGCATCGTCAACCTACGCGCTTGTCGGGATTGTGGTAGAGATCAGCGAACATGTCGGCCATGGCCTCCTCGCTGGGATCTTCCTGCAACTGCACACTGACAGCGCGACTGACCAATTGGTGCCGGCGCGGCAGCTGTAGATCGTCAGGAATGCGCGGACCATCGGTGAGATAGGCCACGGGCAGTTCATGACTGATGGCCAGACTCAGCACTTCGCCGAGGCTGCCGGTTTCGTCGAGCTTGGTCAGGATGCACCCGGCCAGGCCACAGCGCTTGTAGCTGTGGTAGGCGGCGGTGAGCACCTGCTTCTGGCTGGTGGTGGCCAGTACCAGGTAGTTGCGCGCGGCGATGCCGCGCCCGGCCAGCGACTCGAGCTGCATGCGCAGGGCCGGGTCGCTGGCCTGCAGGCCGGCGGTATCGATCAGCACCACGCGCTTGCGCAGCAGCGGTTCCAGGGCTTGGGCCAGCGATTGGCCCGGGTCGACGTAGGTCACCGGCACGTTGAGGATGCGGCCCAGGGTCTTGAGCTGCTCCTGCGCACCGATGCGGTAGCTGTCCATGCTCACCAGCGCCAGGTTGTGCGCGCCGTACTTGAGCACGTAGCGCGCCGCCAGCTTGGCCAAGGTGGTGGTCTTGCCCATACCGGCGGGACCGACCATGGCGATCACCCCACCCTCTTCCAGCGGCTCGACCTCCGGCACCTGGATCAAGCGCGCCAGATGCGCCAGGACCATGCGCCAGGCCTGGCGCGGCTCGTCGATTTCGCCGGCCAGTTGCAGCAGCTCGCGGGCGATCGGACCGGACAGGCCCAGGCGCTGCAAGCGCCGCCAGAGATTGGCCTGCTGGGGCTTGTTGCCCTGCAGTTGGCCCCAGGCGAGCGAGCCGAGCTGCACTTCGAGCAATTCGCGCAGACCCGAGAGCTCGGAGCGCATGGCGTCGAACACGCGGCGATCGACGCCCGACACGGCCGCAGCCGGCGCGGCAGCGGGCGCCTCGACATGCGGCTCGACCAGCGGTTCAGAGGCAGTCAGCGAAAGGCCGGCGAACAGTTGACGGTTGCCCGCCTCGACGTCGCCACGCCCGTCCAGCTCGGCCTGGGCGGTAGCGATGCGCGATTGGGTCTTGCGCAGCTCGTCTTCCAGCTCCAGGTTGGGCACGCGCGGGGCCAGGGCGGACAGTGTGTAGTCCAGCGCGGCCGTGAGCTCGACACCACCGGCAATGCGCCGGTTGCCGATGATCGCGGCATCGGCACCAAGCTCATCGCGGACCAGTTTCATGGCCTGACGCATGTCGGCGGCGAAAAAACGCTTAACTTGCATAACCCACTACCTCAGCCGTTAGGGCCCACGGTGGCAACGATGGTGACTTGCTTGTTGTCCGGTATTTCCTGGTAGGCCAGCACGTGCAGATTGGGCACGGCCAGACGACCGAATCTCGACAGCATGGCGCGGATGGGACCGGCCACCAGGAGAATGGCCGGTTGGCCCTGCATCTCCTGGCGCTGCGCCGCCTCGATGAGCGAACGCTGCAGCTTCTCGGCCATGCTCGGCTCCAGGAGAACACCGTCTTCCTGACCTTGCCCGGCCCGTTGCAGACTATTGAGCAAGATCTGTTCCAACCTGGGCTCCAAGGTGATCACAGGCAGCTCGGACTCAGTGCCTACAATGCTTTGCACGATGGCGCGGGACAAGCCGACCCGCACCGAGGCCACCAGCGCGGCGGTATCTTGACTCTTGGCCGCATTGTTGGCGATGGCTTCGGCAATGCTGCGGATGTCACGCACCGGCACCTGCTCGGAGAGCAGCGCCTGCAAGACCTTGAGCAGCCCCGACAAGGAAATGACGCCTGGCACCAGTTCCTCTGCAAGTTTGGGCGAGGCTTTGGCCAGCACTTGCAGCAACTGCTGGACCTCTTCGTGGCCGATCAACTCGTGGCAGTGCTTCTGCAGAATCTGGTTCAGGTGCGTGGCAACCACGGTACTGGCATCGACCACCGTATAGCCCAGCGACTGCGCCTGGGCGCGCTGGGCGACATCGATCCACACCGCCTCCAGGCCGAAGGCCGGGTCGCGCGCGGCGATGCCGTTGAGGCTGCCGAACACCTGACCGGGGTTGATGGCCAGCTCGCGGTCCGGATAGATCTCGGCCTCGGCCAGGATCACGCCCATCAGCGTGAGACGGTAGGCGCTGGGCTGCAGGTCGAGGTTGTCGCGAATGTGCACGGTGGGCATGAGGAAGCCCAGGTCCTGGGACAGCTTCTTGCGCACGCCCTTGATCCGCGCCAGCAGTTGCCCGCCCTGGTTGCGGTCGACCAGGGGAATCAGCCGATAGCCGACCTCCAGGCCGATCATGTCGATCGGTGTGACGTCGTCCCAGCCCAACTCCTTGGTTTCCATCGCACGCTGCGGCGAAGGCAGCAGATCCTGCTGGCGCTGCGCTTCTTGCAGGGCCGTCTGCTTGGCCTTCTGCTGCTTCTTCCACACCAGGTAGGCGCCGCCGCCGGCCAGCAGGCCGAGGCTGAGGAAGGCGATGTGCGGCATGCCCGGCACCAGGCCCATGACCACCATCAAGCCGCCGGAGACGGCCAGCGCCTTGGGTGAGTCGAACATCTGCCGGTTGATCAGCTTGCCCATGTCCTCGGAGCCCGAGGCGCGGGTGACCATGATCGCGGCGGCGGTGGACAGCAGCAGCGACGGCAACTGCGCCACCAAACCGTCACCGATGGTGAGCAGCGCGTAGACCTTGCCGGCATCGCTGAAGCTCATGCCGTGCTGGAGCATGCCGATGAGCATGCCGCCGATGAGGTTGATGAACAGGATCAGCAGGCCAGCGACGGCGTCGCCCCGGACGAATTTGCTGGCACCGTCCATCGAGCCGTAGAACTCGGCCTCCTGGGCCACTTCGGCACGACGCGCCTTGGCCTGGGCCTGGTCGATCAGGCCGGCGTTGAGGTCAGCGTCGATGGCCATCTGTTTGCCGGGCATGGCGTCCAGGGTGAAACGCGCGCTCACTTCCGAGATACGCCCGGCACCTTTGGTCACCACCACGAAGTTGATGATCATGAGGATGGCGAACACCACCGCACCGACCACGTAGTTGCCGCCGATCACCACTTCGCCGAACGCCTGGATCACCTTGCCCGCCGCGCCATGCCCTTCCTGGCCGTGGAGCATCACCACGCGGGTGGAGGCCACGTTCAGCGCCAGACGCAGCAGCGTGGCCACCAGCAGGATGGTCGGGAAGGCGGCGAAGTCCAGCGGGCGCAGGGCGTACACGCAGACCAGCAACACCACGATGGACAGGGCGATGTTGAAGGTGAAGAACACGTCGAGCAGGAACGGCGGGATGGGCAACATCATCATTGCCAGCATCACCAGCAGCAACAGCGGCACACCCAGGTTCCCCCGGCCGAGACCGGCCAGGTTGTTGCGGGCGTTGCTGAGTAACTGAGCGCGATCCACCGGGTATCCTCTTCGAGCAGAAACTTGACGCCTGGACAGCGCCTGGGCGGTGCTCTGCAAGAAGCTTTCCAACTTTGCCGGGGTGCGATAGGGCATGGCCCCAGTGGGGGCGGCGGTTCGCCGCAGCGCCCTAGCGGTGACCGAGCGGGACGCTCTGCGACACGCTCAACTGTCGCGGCGAAGATCTGGCGGAATCGGCAGGTCCTTGTTCAGCGGATCCGGGGCCTTGCCGCGTCCCGAGCGGTACTGGCGAATCTGGAAGACATAGGCCAACACCTGCGCCACGGCCAGGTACAGGCCCGCCGGAATCTCGTTTTCCAGCTCGGTGGAGTAGTAGATCGCCCGCGCCAGCTCGGGCGACTCGAGGATCTGCACCTTGTGCTCCTGGCCGATCTCGCGAATCTTCAAGGCCAGGAAATCCGTGCCTTTGGCCAGCAGCAGCGGCGCCGAACCGCCCTTTTCCGGGTCGTACTTCAGGGCCACGGCATAGTGGGTCGGGTTGGTGATGATGACGTCGGCTTCCGGCACCGCCGCCATCATGCGCCGCTGAGAGGCCTCGCGCTGCAACTGACGAATACGCTGCTTGACCTCGGGCTTGCCCTCCATGTCCTTGTACTCATCGCGCACCTCCTGCTTGGTCATCTTCAGCTTCTTGTGCGTCTGCCAAAGCTGGAACGGCACATCCGCCAGGGCGATCAGCAGCAACCCCGACGCCATCCACAACGCGCTCCACCCGACCACCTGGACGCTGTGAATGATCGCCTGCTCCAGCGGCTCCTTGGCGATCGCCAGCAATGCCTCGCGGTCGTTGGTCAACACCACCAGCGCGACCACCAGCACCAGGCAGAACTTGGCCAGCGCCTTGAACAGTTCGGTCAGCGAATTGAGCGAGAACATGCGCTTGATCCCCGACAACGGGTTCATTCGGCTGAACTTGGGCTGCAACAGCGAACCGGAAAAGATGAAGCCCCCCAGCACGACGGGCATCACCAGCGACAGCACGAACAGCAGCACCAGCACCGGCTGAGTGGCCCAGATGGCCATCTTGCCCGAGGCCATGAGGAACGCGCCCATCGAGCGCTCGTCCACCAGCACTTCGCGCGACAGGGTGAAGTTCATGCGCATCAGGGTCATCAGCGTCTCGGCCAGATAGCCGCCGAAGGCCAGCAAGGCACCGGCGCCGCCAAGGGTGATGGCGAAGGTGTTGAGCTCCTTGGAACGCGCGATCTCGCCTTTTTCGCGGGAATCGCGCTTGCGTTTGTCGGTGGGTTCCTCGGTCTTGTCCTGACCGCTCTCGCTCTCGGCCATGCTCAGCGCACCCGTGCCAGCTCACGCAGCCACTGCAAGGCCTCGCTGGCCAGCTGCTGATAGTGGGAAAGGATATCGGCCAGGCCGACCCAGAATACGCCGAGCCCCAGCACCAGGGTCAGCGGAAAACCGATGGAGAAGATATTGAGTTGCGGCGCCGCGCGGGTCATCACGCCGAAGGCGATGTTGACCACCAGCAGCGCGGTGATCACCGGCAGGATCAACACCACCCCCGCGCCCAGCACCCACCCCAGGCGACCGGCGATGTCCCAGAAGTGCTCGACCACCAGCGCGTTGCCGATCGGCAAGGTGGTGAAGCTCTCGGTGAGCACCTCGATGACCACCAGGTGGCCGTTCATCAACAGGAACAGCACGCTCACCAGCATGGTCAGGAACTGGCCGACCACCGCCACGTTGACGCCGTTGGCGGGGTCGATCATCGAGGCCATGGCCATGCCCATCTGAATCGCCACGATCTGGCCGGCGATGACGAAGGCCTGGAACAGCATCTGCAACGAAAAGCCGAACAGTGCGCCGACGATGATCTGCTCGGCGCACAGCAGCACGCCGCGCAGGCTCAGGGGCTCGAATTCGGGCATCGGCGGCAGGCCGGGCACGATCACCACGGTGATCGCCAGCGCCGCGTACAGGCGAATGCGCGCAGGTAGCATGCGGGTACCGAACACGGGCATGGTCATCAGCACCGCGGTGACCCGAAACAGCGGCAGGATGAAGGTGGCGACCCAGGTGCCGATCTGCGCAGCGGTCAGCTCGAGCATGCGCCGCTCACCCGATCAACTGCGGAATGCCGCTGTACAGGCCGGTCATGTATTCCATGAATTTCTGCACCAGCCACGGCCCGACCACGATCAGCGTGACCAGCATCACCAGCAGGCGCGGCAGGAAGCTCAGGGTCTGTTCGTTGATCTGCGTGGCGGCCTGGAAGATCGCCACCACCAGACCGACCAGCAAGCTGGGCACCACCAGCACGGCCACCATCATGGCGGTCAGCCAGAGTGCCTCGCGAAACAGGTCGACTGCGATTTCCGGGGTCATGCGACACCTCCTGGAGCGGGCTCAGACACCGCCGAAACTGCCGGCCAGCGTACCCATGATCAACGCCCAGCCATCGACCAGGACGAACAGCATGATCTTGAACGGCAGCGAAATGATCAACGGCGAGAGCATCATCATGCCCATCGCCATCAGCACACTGGCGACTACCATGTCGATGATCAGGAACGGGATGAAGATCATGAAGCCGATCTGGAACGCAGTCTTGAGCTCCGAGGTGACGAACGCCGGGACCAGAATGGTCAGCGGCGCCTGGTCGGGGCTGGCGATGTCGGTGCGCTTGGACAGGCGCATGAACAGGTCCAGGTCACTCTGCCGGGTCTGCGCCAGCATGAAGTCCTTCAGCGGGCCTTGGGCCTTGTCGATCGCCTGCTGGGCGGTCATCTGCTCGTTCAAATAGGGCTGCAGGGCATCGCGGTTCACCCGGTCGAACACCGGCGCCATGATGAACATCGTCAGGAACAGCGCCATGCCGGTCAGCAACTGGTTCGAGGGCGTCTGCTGCAGGCCCAGGGCCTGACGCAGGATGGAGAAGACGATGATGATGCGGGTGAAGCTGGTCATCAGAATGACGAACGCTGGAATGAAGCTCAGCGCCGTCATGATCAGCAAAATCTGCAGGCTGACCGAATATTCCTGTTGGCCGTTCGGCCCGTTGCTCAAGGTGATGGCCGGGATCGACAACGGATCGGCGGCCAAGGCCAGCGGCGCGGCCAGCAGCAGCGCCAGGGTCAGGATCGTGCGCAACGCGCGGTTCATCGGCGGTTGTCCTTGTCGTGCTTGCCATCCTTGCCCATCAATTCGAGCAGGCGCTGGGCAAATTCCGGCGCGGCCTGGCGCGCGCTGTCCGGCACCGGCACGGGTTCGGCCAGCACATGCAGCGCTTCGATGCTGCCTGGGCTGTGACCGATGAGAATCTGCTCCTTGCCCACCTGCACCAGCACCAGCCGATCCCGCGGACCCAGGGCTCGGCTGCCGAGGATCTCGATGACCTGGCCGCCACGCGGTTGCGCCAGCTGCATGCGCCGCAGCAACCAGGCCAGCAGGAAGATCACCCCGACCACCAACAGCAGGCCCAGGACCATCTGCGCCAGTTGTCCGCTCAGGCTGTCAGGCGCGGGGGCCGCGGCGGGCGCTGGCGCGACGGCAGCGCTGGCCAGCACCGCCTCGCTGGCGAGCAGGACCGCGCAGGCGCCCAGGGCGCGAATCATGGCCTTCACTCAGCGCAGCTTCTTGATGCGTTCGCTTGGGCTGATCACGTCGGTCAGGCGGATGCCGAACTTCTCGTTGACCACCACCACCTCGCCGTGCGCGATCAGGGTACCGTTGACCAGTACGTCGAGCGGCTCACCGGCCAGGCGGTCGAGCTCGATCACCGAGCCCTGGTTCAGTTGCAACAGGTTGCGGATGCTGATTTCCGTGGCGCCCACTTCCATCGAGATGCTCACCGGAATGTCCAGGATCACATCCAGGTTCGGGCCTTCGAGGCTGACGTTCTCGTTCGGCCGTGGCGAGCTGGCGAACTCCTCCATCGGCAAGCGACCGGGGCCGGAGGCGCGGCCGGCATCGGCGGCCAGCAGCGCGTCGATGTCAGCCTGGCCGGCATCGCCGGTCTCTTCCAGGGCCGCGGCCCACTCATCGGCCAGGGCCTGTTCCTCCGGGGAGGTGATCTCGTTTTCGTTAGCCATAAAGTCCTCGACAAGCTTTCAATGCGTTGTACGATCGCGCCGCCGTCAGCGGCGCTCGATCGGATCGATGATCTGCAGCGACAGGGTGCCCTTGTGCGAGCCCAGCCGGGCCTTGAACGACGGCACACCATTGGCACGCAGCACCAGGTGTTCAGGCAGCTCCACTGGAATCACGTCGCCGGGCTGCATGTGCAGGATGTCGCGCAGCTTGAGCTGGCGACGGGCGACGGTGGCCGAGAGCGGCACGCTGACATCCAGCACGTCTTCGCGCAGGGCCTTGACCCAGCGCTCGTCCTGGTCGTCGAGGTCGGACTGGAAGCCCGCGTCGAGCATCTCGCGCACCGGTTCGATCATCGAATAGGGCATGGTCACGTGCAGGTCGCCGCCACCGCCATCGAGCTCGATGTGGAACGTCGACACCACCACCGCCTCGCTGGGCCCGACGATGTTGGCCATGGCCGGGTTGACCTCGGAGTTCATGTACTCGAAGTTCACCGGCATGATGGCCTGCCAGGCTTCCTTGAGGTCGACGAAACACTGGTCCAGCACCATGCGCACCACGCGCAGTTCGGTGGGGGTGAATTCGCGGCCTTCGATCTTGGCGTGGCGGCCGTCGCCGCCGAAGAAGTTGTCCACCAGCTTGAACACCAGCTTGGCGTCGAGGATGAACAGCGCCGTGCCACGCAGCGGCTTGATCTTGACCAGGTTGAGGCTGGTGGGCACGTACAGCGAATGCACGTACTCACCGAACTTCATCACCTGCACGCCACCCACGGCCACATCGGCCGAGCGGCGCAGCAGGTTGAACATGCTGATGCGGGTGTAGCGGGCAAAGCGCTCGTTGATCATTTCCAGGGTCGGCATGCGACCGCGAACGATCCGATCCTGGCTGGTCAGGTCGTAGCTCTTGACGCTGCCAGGCTCGGCTGCGCTCTCGGTCTGTACCAGCCCATCGTCGACGCCATGCAACAGGGCATCGATCTCATCCTGGGACAGCAGGTCCTGCACGGCCATCGGTCGGCTCCTACTGCAATACGAAATTGGTGAACAGCAGCTGGTCGATGACCGGCTTGCCGACTTCCTTCTGCGCCACTTCCTGGACCACCGCAGTGGCCTTCTGGCGCAACATTTCCTCGCCCACGGCGCTGCTGGCCAGGCTGTCGAAGCCCTGACCGGAGAACATCATCACCAGGTTGTTGCGAATCACCGGCATGTGCACCTTGAGGGCATCGAGGTCGGCCTGGTTGCGGCCCTGCATGGTGATGCTGACCTGCATGTAGCGCTGCCGGCCGTTCTGGTTGAAATTGACCACGAAGGCTGGTGCCAGCGGCTCGTAGATTGCAGGGGGCTTGACGTTGGCCTGCGCAGGATCCGCCGCCGGTGCGGGTTCGCTCTTGTGCATGACGAACCAGGTGGCGCCCACCGACAGGCCAACGGCCAGCAGCAAGGCCAGTACCACCAACAGGATCAGCTTGAGTTTGCCTTTAGTGGCGGGGTCTTTGACTGCGTCGCTCTTCGCCATGCCAATAATCCGTCGTCCATCGTGGTTTCAAGAAAGGATGACGAGGCTTGAGCAAGTGTTATGCCAGATCTGTCGGACTGTCTGCAGACGCGGCTCAGGCCGCGCCTGCAGGAACGTCAGGCGTAATAGTCGACCGCACTGTCGCCGATCACCACCTGCTGCTCGGCAGGCCGAGCGGTGTCGCCCGGCTCGGCATTGTCGCCGCCCTCCCCGGCCCGCCGCGCCGCGACACCGGAGAAGTTCGAGCTCCCCTGCTGCGCCTGCTGTTGCTGCTGGCGTGACTGATCGGCAACGTTGACGTCAGGTTGGGCCAGGCCCTGCTGGGCAAATAGCTCGCGCAGGCGGTGCAATTGGCTGTCGAGGGTATCGCGCACCCCGGCGTGGCCACTGATGAAGGTGATCTGGGTGGCTTGGTCCGCCGCCACGTTGACGCGGATGTCCAGGCGACCGAGCTCGGCCGGCTCAAGCTGGATATCGGCGGACTTGAGGTTCTGACTCGACAAGTACATGACCCGGTTGACCAGTCCCTCGCTCCAGGCCCCCTGGTTCATGACCAGGGGCTGCTGCAGCGGGTTGCTCGGAGCCACCGCGTTGGCAGTCTTTGGCGTGACGGCCTGGGTCAGGTTGGCCAGACGGTTGGCGAAGTCATCGACCCGGGTGTCGCTGTCGGCTTTCTTGACGTCCTTCAGACCCGTCGAAAGCAGTTCCGAGAAACCCTTCTCGCCATGCTGGGTTTGACCGCGCGGCGACTCGCCCTCGGCTTCCACCAGCAGATTCGCCAAGGTATTGACAGTGCCCGATGCACTGGCGTCCTGTCCTGGCGTCTTTTCGTTCTGGGACGAGGCATGCGTAGAGGTCGTACCTTTGGCCTGGGCACTCTGTTCGAGGGCCAAGCGCAAGGTCGGCATGTTCGCCAAGGGGTCGGCTTCGGGATCGAAGTCGCCATCTCCCGGTTTTTCCTCTGTGCCAGGCGCCGCCGCCGCTGCCTGGGTGGTGGCCACAGGAGGCTGGACCGCCGCCTGAAGCACTGGCGCGACCGCCTCGGCTTGGGCCTGGATCAACTGCGCCCCGGTCTGGGCGTCAGTGACCTGCCCCGCCACCAAATTGGCGTCGACCGATCCAGGTTCGACGGGGTGATCGTCAGCGTTACCGGTCGAAGCCTGCACATCGTCTTCGGCAGGCGCTGACGGGCCGTCGCGGTCTTGGGCCTTTTGCTCGGTGCGCGCAGGGGCCTGGTCGCGAGCCGCTGGCAAAGGCTTGCCATTGACGGCAAGGGCTGCGGGCTTGTCATTGCCGCCTTTGCCGCCGGGTGCAAAATCGACTTTGTCCTTCGGTGCCGCTTGGACCGGCTTGTCGGCGCGCATCGCCGGCTGATTGCGCTGCTGACGGGCCATCAGTTGGTCGAAGCCGCCGCCCTGTAAACCCGGCGCCTGCACAGGTTTTTCCGGCACTGCCGTGCTTGGCCGCGAGGCAGGGCTGGCGTGGCCGGGTTGCAGCAAGGGGTTGGATGCGACAGGCATTGAAACTCTCCACGCCAGGGCAGCGAAAGGGGTGACTGGTCATGGATAAGCAAAACTCGCGCCAGCCTTGCCTTCAACCAGCGGCAATGCGCTCGCGCTCGCCCCGATAGAACCGCTGGACCTCGACGAATTCGAGATCGATGCGGTTGATCAGGTCTTCGATGCCATACAAGGGTTGCTGCCTCACGCGCTCTTCGAGCTGCTGGCAGAGCTGGGCCAGACCCACCGCACCCATGTTGCTGCTACTGCCCTTGAAGCTATGTGCCGCCATGCCCAGCGTCTGCGCGTCCTTGGCCAGATGCAATTGACTCAGGCGCCGTTCGGAGTCTTCCAGAAAGGTCTCGAGCAGTTGCAGGTAGCCATCTTCCATGACCTCCCGCAGGTCGCTCAGCACCTTGTAGTCGATATGTTCGTGTGTCACTTGCTCGCTCCTTGATCAAGCCTGCCTGCGCCTGGATTCAACCCGTCACTTTACCAACCGAATTCGACCCGTGCCCGCCGTCCGTCGTCGAGCCACTGCGCACGTACGCCCAAGCGTCTGACCAGATGCAGGCCGCGACCGCTGAGGCTTTGATGCGCCGCAGAATGGGCCAGCACGTCGTCGATATCAAAACCCGTGCCACTGTCACTGACCTCAAGCGTCAGACGCCCACCGTCGGCGATGGGTTCAACCTTCAACTCGATGCGCACGAACCCTTCGCGCAAACTGGCTAAACGCCGATCACGTTCGCGGTAGTACTCGGCAAAGCCTTGCGCATCGGTTTTCTGGCGCGAATCGAGGCCGAGCACGCCATGCTCCAGGGCATTGGTATACAGCTCGCCCAACACGCTGTGCAGCACCCCGCCGCTGGCGCGCAGGCCGTCGATCTCCTGCAGCAATTGCAGCAGATAGGGCAGCGGGTCGAAGCGCTTGAGGCTGTCGGCGTGCAGCACCAGCGACAAGGACCAGTCCAGCGGACTGCTGCGGTGGTTGTCGAGGGTTGGCGGCTCGAGCGGCAGGCGTTCGTCGCGCGGTAGCATCGCGATGTCGCACAGGCTGATATCGTCACGCGGCCGCCCGCCGAAACGCGCCAACGCCTGCATCACCTCGTCGAACAACTGCCGCGGCTCACGGTTGGCCTTCAGCACCTCGCTCAAGCGCTCGACGCCGAACAGCCGGTCCTGGGCATCGCCCGTCTCGATCACGCCGTCGGAGAGCAATAGCAAACGCTCACCCAAGGCCATGGGCATGACCACAGTGGTGTCATCGAACTGTTCAGGCGCGAGGATGCCAAGCGGCAGATGCCGGGACGGCAATGTCGCCAGGACCTGCCCACCCGCCTTCAGGTGATAGGCATCGGGCATGCCCCCGTTCCAGACCTCCAGCGTGCCGCGCTCCAGGCCAAGCCCCACCAGCAAGGCACAGCAGAACATGTCCACCGGCAAGATGCGTTTGAGCTTGGCGTTCATCTCGCGCAGCATCTGCGCCAGGCCGTAGCCCTTGGCAGTCATGCCATGGAAAATCTCGGCCAGCGGCATGGCGCCCACGGCTGCCGGCAGACCGTGGCCGGTGAAGTCGCCGAGCAGTACGTACAGGTCACCCGAAGGTGTGCGCGCCGCCATCAGCAGATCGCCGTTGAACAGCGCGTAGGGCGATTGCAGGTAACGGATAGTGTCGCTATGCAGGCAGCCGGCATGGGCGACCTTGTCGAACAGCGCCTTGGCCACGCGCTGTTCGTTGAGCAGGTGATGGTGGTGCCTGGCCAATTCGTCGCGCTGCTGCAGCACCGTCGCCTGCAGGCGCCGCTGACGGTCCAGGGCATTGATCTTGGCCGCCAGGATCACCGCGCTGTAGGGCTTGGCCATGAAATCGTCGCCACCGGCCTGCAGGCAGCGCACCAGCGCCTGCTCTTCGTTGAGCGAGGTGAGGAAGATGATCGGCACGAAGTGCTCGCCCGCCTGGGCCTTGATCCGGCGCGCCGCCTCGAAGCCATCCATCACCGGCATCAGGGCGTCGAGCAACACCAGGTCCGGGCGCTGCTCGATGAACAGGGCAAGCGCCTGCTCGCCATGCTCGGCGGTGATGACCTCATGGCCCTGACGGCGCACGATCTGCGCCAGCAGCAGACGATCGGTGGCACCGTCCTCGGCGATCAGCACGCGCAAGCGCGGGGACACCGACATGACCGGCCTCAGTGAATCTCGAACAGGCTGGTGAAATTGGAAATGGCGAAGATCTTGCGCACGTCAGGGCTGGTGTTGACCACCCTGATGCGCGCGTGGTCGCCACCGACATGGTCACGCAGCAACAGCAGCATGCCCAGGGCCGAGCTGTCCAGATAGGTGGCGTCCTTGAGGTCGATGACCACGCGCTTGGCCGGTTGGCGCTCGTAGGCTTCACGGAAGGCCTGGTGCTGGCCGAAATCGAAACGGCCCTTGATCGTGATCGTCAGCTGTTCTTCGTCCGCTGAATAAACAGATTCGACTGCCATGCGCGATTCCTTCGTTGATGGCGGGGAGTGAGGAAGGTGTAGCAGGCCGCTGGGTGCGCCGCAAGCGCAAGTCCTAGAAAGGGCTCTGCCGGGGCAAGCGCTGCGACAACTCGTCGAGCAGCTTCTGCTCGCGCTTGTCTTCGGCGCGGCGTGCTTCGTCGAGGTAGCGCTGCACCAGTTTGCGCAAGCCCTCGACCCGCGCATAGGCCTGTTGCCAGGCATCGCGGGCGTTGCGCAGGTTGTTCTGATGCCAGGTCAGGCTCTGGCGCTGCTGGGTCATGGCGGTTTCCAACTGGCCTAGGAAGCGCTGGTAGTTCACCAGCCAGTTGCCGTCCACACCCTGGCTGCCGCGGTTGATCCACTGCTGTTGGTAGTCTTCGCGAAAGCGCTCCAGCTCGGCGAGCTTGGCCTGGGCCTGGGCCACCTGCTGCTGGAACTGGCCCATGCGCTGTACGGCCTTGCGCTCGGCCTCCTCGGCCATTTGCACCACAGGCGCAAGACGCGCGGCACGACTGGGCAGGGCCACGCCGGTCAGCTACCCGAAGGCGGTGCGAAGATGCTGCCCAGCTGTTCACGGCTTTCGGCCATGCCGGTACTCTCGTCGAGCCCCTGGCGCAGAAAGCCCACCAGCTTGGACTGCAAGGCGATGGCAAGGTCGGTCTCCGGATCGCCGCCAGCCACATAGGCACCGACGCTGATCAGGTCGCGACTCTGCGACAGGCGCGACCACAGTTGCTTGAACTTCTGCGCCTGGCGCAGATGATCGTGATCCACCACCTGCGGCATCACTCGGCTGATCGAGGCTTCGATATCGATGGCCGGGTAATGACCTTCCTCGGCCAAGCGGCGCGACAGCACGAAGTGCCCATCGAGCACACCGCGCGCCGAGTCGGCGATGGGGTCCTGCTGGTCATCGCCCTCGGACAGCACGGTGTAGAACGCGGTAATCGAGCCGCCACCGGCCTCGCCATTGCCCGCCCGCTCCACCAGCTTGGGCAGCTTGGCGAACACCGACGGCGGATAACCCCGAGTGGCGGGCGGTTCGCCGATGGCCAGGGCGATTTCGCGCTGGGCCTGGGCGAATCGAGTCAGCGAGTCCATCAGCAGCAGGACGTTCTTGCCCTTGTCGCGGAAATATTCGGCGATGCGGGTGCAGTACATGGCCGCACGCAGCCGCATCAGCGGCGCATCGTCAGCGGGCGACGCCACCACCACGGAGCGCTTGAGCCCTTCCTCGCCGAGGATGTGCTCGATGAATTCCTTGACCTCGCGCCCGCGCTCGCCGATCAGCCCGACCACGATGATGTCGGCCTTGGTGAAGCGGGTCATCATGCCCAGCAGCACCGACTTGCCCACGCCGGTACCGGCGAACAGGCCCAGGCGCTGGCCGCGCCCGACGGTCAGCAGGCCGTTGATGCTGCGGATACCGACATCCAGCGGCTGGCTGATGGGATCGCGATTGAGCGGGTTGATCACCGGCCCGTCCAGCGGCACCCAGTCCTCGGCCTTCATCCCGCCCTTGCCGTCGAGGGCGCGACCGGCACCATCGAGCACCCGCCCGAGCATGCTCATGCCCATCGGCAGGCGGCCGCTGTCATCCAGCGGCACCACCCGCGCGCCCGGCGCGATGCCGGCGATGCTGCCAACCGGCATGAGGAACACCTTGCTGCCGGCGAAGCCCATCACCTCGGCCTCGACTTCGACCGGGTGGTAGCTGTCGTCGTTGATCACCTTGCAGCGACTGCCCACCGCCCCGCGCAGCCCCTCGGCTTCGAGGGTAAGGCCGACCATGCGCAGCAGGCGGCCTTCGACCACTGGCTGCTCGGGCAGCTTCACCGCGTCGGCATAACCGCCCAGGCGGCGGCCGAAGCTGGTGCGTTCAAGGCGCATCAGGCACATCCAGCTCGACGGACACATCGGGCGACGCAGGATGCAGGGTCTGCTCATGGCCTTGCTCGAACAGTTGCGCCACGGCTTTTTCCATGCGCGTCTCCATGCTCGCATCGATGCGGCTATGGGCCGTCTCGATACGGCAGCCGCCAGGCAGCAGCGACTCGTCTTCGAGCAGCTTCCAACGCTCCTCGTGACGCTCGCGCAAGGTCTTGACCTGCTCGAAGTCCTGCGGGTTGAGGTGGATGCGAATGTTCTCGGCGCCCATCGGCAGCAGCTTGAGCGCCTGGCGCAGTACCTGGGCGATCTGCGTGGAATCGTTGCGCAGTTCGCGGCCGATCACCTCGCGGGCGACATGGGCCACCAGGTGCACCAGGGATTTTTCGATCTGCGCGTCCTGCTCGGCAATTGGCTCGAGCAGATGGGTCATCAATTGCTCCAGGCTTTGCAGCTTGGCATCGAGGGCCTGCTCGGCTTCCTGGCGAACCTTGATCTGGGTGCTGTGAAAGCCCTCGCGCTCGCCCGTGGCGAAGCCTTCGTTGTAGGCCTCCTGACGAATCGCTTCGAGCTCTTCGAGGGTCAGCGGCTGGACTTCCTCCAGCGGTACTTCTTCGATTTCCTCGACCAGCTGCGGTTCGGGCTCCGGCTCGGGTTCCGGCGCGGGCGCAGGGTCGAAACTGGGCAGCGCCCACACATCGACGCCCTCGAGGTCGCGGGCGCGGATCAGGTCGCTGGGGTGTTCTTTGGTGGTCATGTTCTCAGGCACTCAAAACCGTGTTCGACCGACGCCGCACCGTGCAGGCGCGGCGGTTCGCCAGCCAGGCAAGCGGCCTTAGATCATTTCCTCGGCGCCTTTGCCGCCGAGCACGATCTCGCCGGCCTCGGCCATGCGCCGGGCGATGGTGAGGATTTCCTTCTGCGCGGTTTCCACGTCGCTGACCCGCACCGGCCCTTTGGCCTCGAGGTCGTCGCGCAGCAGCTCCGAGGCCCGTTTGGACATGTTCTTGAAGACCTTGTCCTTGACCTTCTCGTCGGCGCCTTTGAGCGAGACCACCAGCACGTCGGACGACACTTCGCGCAGCAGGGCCTGGATGCCGCGGTCGTCCACGTCGGCCAGGTTGTTGAAGACGAACATCAGGTCTTCGATCTGCTCGGACAGGTCGCTGTCGATGTCGCGGATCGCGTCCATCAGCTGGCCTTCGACCGAACTGTCGAGGAAGTTCATGATGTCGGCGGCGCGCTTGATGCCGCCCAAGGTGGTGCGCGCGGCATTGGAGTTGCCGGAGAACTGCTTTTCCAGGATCTGGTTCAGCTCTTTGAGCGCCGCCGGTTGCACGGTGTTGAGCGACGACACGCGCAGAACGATGTCCAGGCGCACCTTGTGGTCGAAGTTGCTCAGCACCTCACCGGCCTGGTCGGGGTCGAGGTAGGCGACCACGATGGCCTGAATCTGTGGGTGCTCGAAGCGGATCACATCGGCCACGGCGCGCGGTTCCATCCACTTGAGGCTGTCCAGGCCGCTGGTGTTGCCCCCGAGCAGGATGCGGTCGATCAGGCCGTTGGCCTTGTCTTCGCCCAGGGCCTGGTTGAGCATCTTGCGAATGTAGCCGTCGGAGCCGACGCCCAGGCTGGTCTGGTCGCCGACGATCTCGACGAACTCGCTCATCACCTGCTCGACCTGCTCGCGGTGGACGTTGCCCATCTGCGCCATGGCCACACCGACCCGTTGCACTTCTTTGGGCCCCATGTGACGCAGGACCTGGGCGGCGTCGGTCTCGCCCAGCGACAGCAGCAGGATGGCCGCTTTGTCGACGCGGCTCAGCTTGGCGGTAATGGCTCGGTTGTCACTCATCGGCGTTGATCCACTCTTTGACGACCTGGGCCACACGACCCGGGTCTTCGGCCACCAGGCC
This sequence comes from Pseudomonas sp. RAC1, assembly GCF_030658255.1. Classification (NCBI taxonomy): domain Bacteria; kingdom Pseudomonadati; phylum Pseudomonadota; class Gammaproteobacteria; order Pseudomonadales; family Pseudomonadaceae; genus Pseudomonas; species Pseudomonas sp. RAC1. Next base: position 240,775 of record NZ_JAUTXS020000038.1, on the reverse strand, counting down.
CTTGATTGCGTTCAGTTGCGCCTCATAGCCTTCGCTTGGGCTCGGCAGCAGGATGCTGCTCGGTCCGCCCAGGCTGACGCGGTCGTCGCCGACCTCGCCGTCCATACCGATCATGCCCATGCCACCCATACCGCCGAGTTGCATGTCGGGGTCGCCGGCCACGTTCTTGCCGCCACCGGTGATGCTGGTGAGCACCGGGCGCAGTACCCCGAACACCAGCACCAGGATGAACACCACGCCCAGCACCTGCTTGACGATGTCCCAGAACCAGGGCTGCGAGTAGAACGGGATATCGGCCAGCACTTCGCCGCGGTCGGCGGAGAACGGCACGTTCATCACCGTCACGCTGTCACCGCGGCTGGCATCGAAGCCCACCGCGTCCTGCACCAGGCGGGTGAAGCGCGACAGGTCTTCGGCCCCCCACGGGGCGCGAGTACTCTCGCCATTGGCGCCGACCTTGACTTGGTCGTCCACCACCACCGCCACCGACAGGCGGGTCAAACGCCCCTGCTGTTGACGGGTATGGCTGATGGAGCGGTCCAGCTCGAAGTTCTTGGTGCTCTGCTGACGCTTGTCGGCCGGGTACGGTGCCAGCATCGGCTGGCCGGTGGCCGGATCCATGATCTGCTGGCCGTTGGCATCGACCAGCGGCTGGCCGGGCGCGATGGCACCGGCTGGGGCTGCACCGGCCCTGGCGTTCTCAGGCGCCGCAGCGCCGGCCGGCGGCTGGTTGCTCAGCGCACCCGGCACGCCCTGCGGACCCTGGCCGCTGGCGCGCTGCTCGTTCACCGACTGCTCGCTGCGCAACGCCGGCTGGTCGGGATTGAACTGCTCGGAGGTGGACTCGACGGCGTTGAAGTCGACGTCAGCCGACACCTCAGCCTTGTAGCGGTCGTTGCCCAGCACTGGCTGCAGGATGTTGTGCACACGCTGGGTGAGCAGGCCTTCCATGCGCCGGGTATAGTCGAACTGCTTGCCGGCCATGGTCAACGCGGTGTCCTGCAACTGGTCGGAGAGCAGGTTGCCCTTCTGGTCGACCACGGTGACCTGAGACTTGTCCAGTTCCGGCACGCTGGTGGCGACCAGGTTGACGATCGCCATCACCTGACCGGCCTCTAGGCTGCGCCCAGAGTACATTTCCACCAGCACCGAGGCGCTGGGCTTGCGCTCGTCGCGCACGAACACCGAGCTCTTCGGGATCGCCAGGTGCACGCGGGCGGCCTTGATGTTGTTGAGGCTGGAGATGGTGCGCGCCAGTTCGCCTTCCAGGCCACGGCGATAACGGGCCGCCTCCATGAACTGGCTGGTGCCCAGCCCTTGTTCCTTGTCGAGAATCTCGAAGCCCAGGTTGCCGTCGCTCGGTGCAACGCCGGCAGCCGCCAGCTTCATGCGCGCCCGGGACAGATCGTCGGACTTGACCAGCAACGCCCCGGAGTTGGGCTCGACGGTATAGGGGATGTCGGCAGCGGCCAGGGTTTCCATGACCTGCTTGGTGTCCATGCCGGCCAGGCTGCCATACAGCGGACGGTAGTCGGGCTGCTGCGACCACAGCACCACGGCAAAGCCGATGGCCACGCTGGCAGCCAGACCGACCAGCAGGCCGACCTGACGCAGCATGGGCATACGCGAAATGTTTTCCAGGAACGCCATGCCGAACAGCGGCGGCTTGGCCGCGGGCGGGCCGCTCTTGGCGGGGGCGTTATCGACGACTGCTTCGGCCATGACTCAACGCGCCCTCAAACCGGCATCTGCATGATGTCCTGGTACGCCTGCACCAGCTTGTTACGTACCTGGGTCAGCGCCTGGAAAGAGACACTGGCCTTCTGCGAGGCGATCATCACATCGGTGAGGTCGACACCGCTCTTGCCGATCTCGAAGGCGTTGGCCAGCTGGTTGGACGCCTGCTGGGTATCGCTGACTTTGTTGATGGCCTGGCCGAGCATGTCGGCGAAGCTGCTCTGGCCTGGCGCGAGCTCGGGCGCAGCCGCGACCTTGGGCAGCGACATGGCATCGGCCTGCATCGCGCGCATGTCCAGCATCAGACGATTGAATTCAACACCTTGGCTCATGAACTTCTCTCTCCGGCGGCCGCATTTTTTTGACACTGATGCAGCGGGTAAGACGGTTAAAGCAACAAAGGTGCCAGCCTTGGCGGAGTGTCCCTTTACCCAGCATTCAACCGTACAGGCCACCTTCCACATCCAGGCCGGCATCGCGCATCTGCGCCAGCTTGTAGCGCAAGGTGCGGGGGCTGATACCCAGCTTCTCGGCGGCCTCCTTGCGACGACCACGCTCGGCACGCAGGGTGTCGATGATCATCTGAAATTCGTGACGGCGCAGGTCATCGCCCAGGCCACTGGACTCGGCACTGGATTCGGCGCATGATGGCTCAATAATGGCACCCTTGACTGGCGACAAGGGAATGGCACCCGCCAGACAGAAATCCGCCGCCTCGATCACCCCGCCCTGCTGCAGGATCAAGGCACGCTGCAACGCATTGTCCAGCTCGCGCACGTTCCCCGGCCAGGCATACGCCTGGAGACAATGACGCGCGTCAGCGGACAGGCGCACCGGGGCGTGTTTCATCTTCAGCACATGCTTGGCCAGCAGGCGCTCGGCCAGCGGCAGGATGTCGGCGCGGCGCTCGCGCAGCGGCTGCCAGGCCAGGGGAAACACCGAAAGCCGGTAATAGAGGTCTTCGCGGAACCGTCCGGCGGCCACCTCGCCCGCCAAGTCGCGGTTGGTGGTGGCCAGCACACGAATGTCCAGGGCGATCGGCTTGCGTCCACCGACCCGCTCCACTTCCCGCTCCTGCAGCACCCGCAGCAGTTTGGCTTGCAGGCCCAACGGCATTTCGGAAATCTCGTCGAGCAGCAGCGTACCGCCCTCGGCCTGCTCGAACTTGCCGGCCTGGGCCGCGATGGCGCCGGTGAAGGCGCCTTTCTCGTGCCCGAACAGCGTGGCTTCGAGCATGTTGTCGGGGATCGCCGCACAGTTGATGGCCACGAACGGCTGCGCGGCCCGCGACGATTGTTGGTGGATGTAGCGCGCCAGCACCTCCTTGCCGGTGCCGGACTCGCCGGAAATCAATACCGTCGAGTCACTGCGCGCCACCCGAGCCGCCAGCTCGAGCAGTTGCCGACTCGCCGCTTCGCAGGCCACCGGCCCTTCCTCTGCCGCCTCCAGATGGCCGGCGGCATGCCGCTCGACCAGGCTCAACAAAGCCTTGGGCTCGAACGGTTTGACCAGGTAGTCGACCGCGCCCTGACGCATCGCATCGACCGCACGCTCGACCGCCGCGTGGGCCGTCATCAGCAAGACCGGCAACTGCGGCTGCTGGCGCCGGAGCTGGGCCAGCAACTGGTGACCATCCATACCCGGCATGTTCACGTCGCTGATCACCAGGCCGAAAGCCTCTTCGCTCACCGCCGACAGCGCCTCTTCGGCACTGCCCACCGCGCGATGGGCGAATCCACCGATCAACAACGTGTCGCTCAAGGCCTGGCGCAGGGCCCGGTCATCCTCGACCAGCAATACCTTGGTCATGCCAGTACCTGCGCGCCAGGGGCGGCAATCAACGGCAGCACGACGTGCACGCACGTGCCGCGACCGACTTTAGAACGCAGCGTCAGACTGCCCTGATGCGCCTTGACCACGGCCTTGACCACAGCCAGGCCCAATCCGGTGCCGGTGGACTTGGTGGTGACAAAAGGCTCGCCCAGGCGCTGTAGCACCTGCGGCTCGATGCCACTGCCGGCATCGCTGACACTCAGGTGCAGGTTCTGCTCACGGCGCAACAGATGCACTTTGAGCCGGGCCGGTGCGGTGCTGGCCTGCACGGCGTTTTCCAGGAGATTGAGCAGCGCGCCGACCAGCGTGTCGCGATTGCACAGCAACTCGCCCAGGTGGGTATCGCACTGCCAGCGCACCGCATGCCCCTGAACGTGGGGCTGGGCGGCGTGCTGCAGGGCCTGGAACAGCGCCTTGGGCGTGACGCGATCGTTCAGCGGAAGTTCGCCGCGCGCGAAGACCAGCATGTCGCGCACCTGGTGCTCCAGTTCGTGCAGGCGCTCCTTGAGGTTACCGGCAAAACGCTGGCGGGTGTCCAACGCCAGGGTGCCCTGGTCATCCGCCAGGTGGCTGGCATAAAGCATGGCCGCCGACAGCGGCGTGCGGATCTGATGGGCCAACGAAGCAACCATGCGCCCCAGCGATGACAGACGCTGATGGCGCGCCAACTGCTCTTGCAGCCGACGGGTTTCGCTCAGGTCGTTTATCAGCACCAATTGGCCAGGCTCGGCATCCAGCGAACGCGTCGCGATGGACAGGCGGCGGCCGTCGCGCAGTGACACTTCATGACCATCGTCTTCGCGAGGGGCGAAGCTGCGCGCAATCACCTGGCGCCACAGCTCGCCGACCAGCGGCTCACCGAGCAAGTCGCAGGCGGCCGGGTTGGCCTCGCGCACCTGGCCATGACCATCAATCACGATCACACCACCGGGCAGCAGGTCGAGCAGGTGCTGCAGACGGTTGGCCAGACGCTCCTTTTCATCCAGTTCCGCCATGCGCTGGGCGCTGACCACTGCCAGCTCACCCTTGAGTTCGGTGACCCGCGCCTCGAGCAAGGTGTAGGACTCGCTGAGCTGAGTGGAAACCTGATCGAACAGGGCGACGGCGTGGTCGAGTCCGGGTCGGCTGTCCTGCTCGACCGGAACTCGCCCTGACGCATCATGGAGTCGGGAAATAGGGGCGGCCTGGGGCATCGTGCTCTCTCGCATGGCTGACCGTCATAAAAACGGTACTTCGCCTGCGGTGTAGCAATAGCCGTGCCGGGGATGGGGTTTGCTTGCAATCGTAGGACCGCTTCGCGACCCGATCACGACACAAGGCCGCTGCCAGAAAATCTAAGCGGCCTTGTGTCGCGAAGGACTGCAAGGCAGCCCCAAAGGAGTTGTATCCGCTACCGGGAACTCAGTCCTCGGCCTGTTCCTCGCCGCCCTGACGGCTCATGCCGTACTTGCGCATCTTCTCCACCAGCGTGGTGCGGCGGATGCGCAGGCGTTCGGCGGCACGGGCGACGATGCCGTTGGCATCATCCAGCGCCTGCTGGATCAGTCCTTGCTCAAGGCTGCCCAGGTAGTCCTTCAAGTCCAGCCCCTCAGGCGGCAGCATGGCGTGGCTGGAGAAGTTCGGCGTGTTGCCGTTGATCGCCACCCGCTCTTCCAGGTCGCTGCGCAGGCTATCCACCAACTGCTCATCTTCGTCATCGACGTAGCGGAATTTCTTCGGCAACTCGGCGACGCCGATCACCCCGTAGGGATGCATGATCGCCATGCGTTCGACCAGGTTGGCCAGTTCGCGCACGTTACCCGGCCAGCCATGGCGGCACAGCGACATGATCGAGGCCGAGTTGAAGCGGATCGAGCCGCGCTTCTCGTGCTCCATGCGCGAAATCAGCTCGTTCATCAGCAGCGGAATGTCCTCGACCCGCTCGCGCAGCGGCGCCATCTCGATGGGGAAGACATTGAGGCGGTAGTACAAGTCTTCGCGGAAGGTGCCTTCCTCGATCATGTTCTCGAGGTTCTTGTGAGTCGCGGCGATGATACGCACATCGATGCTCTGGGTCTTGTTGCTGCCAACCCGCTCGAAGGTCCGCTCCTGCAGCACCCGCAGCAGCTTGACCTGCATGGGCAGCGGCATGTCGCCAATCTCGTCGAGGAACAGCGTACCGCCATTGGCCAACTCGAAGCGCCCGGCACGACTGGTGATGGCGCCGGTAAAGGCGCCTTTCTCATGACCGAACAGCTCGCTCTCCAGCAACTCGGCCGGGATCGCACCGCAGTTGACCGGCACGAATGGCGCTTCGCGGCGCTTTGAGTGGTAATGCAGGTTACGGGCGACCACTTCCTTGCCGGTGCCGGACTCGCCGAGGATCAGCACACTGGCGTCGGTGTCAGCCACCTGCTGCATCATCTGGCGCACATGCTGAATGGCCCGGCTGGTACCGACAAGGCTGCGGAACAGGTTGGGTTCGCGCTGACGACCACGCTCACGCGCTTGGTCATACATCTCGCGATAGACCTGGGCACGGTGCAGCGAATCGAGCAACTGGCTGTAGCTAGGCGGCATTTCCAGATTGGAAAGCACGCGTCGGCGCAGGTCTTCAGGAAACTCAGCAGAAGAAATTTCGCCCAAAAGCAACACTGGAAGGAACTCATCCCACGCAGTGACGGTCTTAAGCAAGCCCAGCACCCCGGCCGGCCCGCTTACCGCGCCAATGAGCACGCAGAGAACTTCCCTGCTCGAAGACAATGCCTCCACCGTCTGCTGCCAGTCCAGGCTGGAGCAGGAGAGGTTGTCTTCGCCGAGAAAATTCAGGACCACCGCCAGATCGCGGCGGCGTTCGCTGTCGTCATCGATCAGAAGGATCTTGGTTTCACGCCACATTCAATACCAACTTCCCTAGTCATCTCGGCGCCCGCAGGCGTTATCGACTTCATTCAGACATCCGTCGTGAGGATCAGACGTCTGAAACTCGAAAACAGCCACTAGTTAAGTCAAAAAACAGCACACAGTCAAATTAATGGCGCGCAGCTTCTTGCATTGCCCAGCGATCAGCTGAACAGATGGTATACCTTTGTCGCGTTTTTTGCCTGGCGGATCTGCGACATCTCATCGACGAGGGATTGACGTTCACCACTTGCAACCTCAATCAATTGCCGGTAAACCCCCAGCAATTCATCCAGGCTGTTCCTGACCTGAGCATCGTGTTCGTGGGCCTCGGCCAGGATCTCATCGACGCACACGCGGCATTCCAGGTCGAGCTCCCCCACCGCTTCCCAGTCGCGTTCAGCGAACGCAGCCAGCAAGGCATCGCGGGTTCGTTCGATACGTGCAATCACTTCGCTCATGTGCGTCTCCTGGTATTACTCGGCAGCGGCTTGATCGCCAATGGCGTCCCAGCCTTCCTTGACGGTGATCAGCAGCCGCGCCACTTCGTCGATGATCGCCGGATCGCTGTTCACGTTGGCTTCAATCAGACGGCGGCTCATGTATTGGTAGAGGTTGTCCAGGTCGGTCAGGCTGTCGGCATGATTCTCCAGATCCAGACCCTCGCGCAGGCCGCCGATGATGTCGATGGCCTTGCCGATCAGAATACCCTTCTGCGCCACATCCTTTCGCGCGATCGCGCCCTTGGCCTGCGCCAGACGGTCGAGACCGCCCTGCATCAGCATCTGCACCAGACGGTGCGGACTGGCTTCGGAGGTCTGTGCAACACCGTTGACTTTCTGGTATTGCCGAAGGGCCAACATCGGGTTCATGGATCTACCTCGTTGCAGCGAAAAAGATGACGGATACCTGCTGTATCGCCGCGATGTGAAAAAACTTTAGCGGCAATGCAAAAGGCCTGGCGCGTCAATATGACGCGGCCAGGCCTTTGTCACAACCGCCAGAATCAGCTGTTCTTCTTCTGTGCGTTGAGCGCGTCGAAGATCGAGGTGATCTGGTTGGCCTGGGCCTTCATCTTGCCCAGCGCAGTGTCGAGTGCCACGAACTTGCGCGTCAGTGACTCGGTGAGCGAATCGGTACGACGATCAAGAGCGGCCTGCTGGTCGCTGAGGTTCTTGGCGACCTTGTCCAGATTGGACTTGCGTGTCGCCAAGCTGCCATCGGTGGCGTTATACGGATCGATAGCCTTGTTCATCAGTGCGAAGATGCCGTTGTCACTGGTGAAAAGGTTCTGCACCTCGCCACCGAGCTTCTTGTCATCCATCGCGGCGGTGAACTTGATGCTATTGAACTCAAGGGTCCCGTCCTTCGACGTGTTGATACCCAACTGGCTCAGGCTATTCAGTAGCCCCCCAGAAACCGCCTGACTCAGCACACCGCGCATGTCCGATAGCAACGAGCGGGTGGTAGGGTCGTTGGTCAGGGGGCCGAGTACGGTTACTTCCTTGCCATCCTGCGTCTGCTTGCTGGTGGCGGTCAGGGAGGTGACGGCTTTTTGCAAGGTGTTGTAGGCATCAACGAAGCCCTGAATGGATTTTTTCAATCCATCATTGTCCTGGGCCACGGTCAGACGAGTCGATGTGCCCGTGCCATCAGCAGCCTTGGCGCTGACGCCCGTCAACTCCAGGCTCATACCACTGATCGCCTTGTCGATGGTGTTGGTAGCACTGGTGATCTTCAGACCATCGACAGTCAGATCCGCATCCTGCGCCAAGGCATTGATGAATCCTCCGCCAGTACCGGACATCTGCTTAGTACCGTCAATGGTGAGGTCTGGGATACCCCCCACTGAAATGTCGTTCCCCGCACCCGTCTTGGTGGAGGTCAGCACCAAACGTGAGCCGCCAGATTCATTGATGATGTTCGCGGAAATGCCGTTGGCGGACATTTCCTTGTTGATCTGGTCACGCACAGTCTGCAGCGTCGCGCCACTGCCGATGGTGACTTTGTAGCTGCTGCCACCTTGAGTGATGGTCATGTCGCCGGCATTGATCGCGCTGTTGGCGCCGTTGGAGAACTGCTGGCTGGCGACCTTGGAGCTGGTGGCAAGCTTGTTGACCACGATGTCGTAGTTGCCAGACACCGCCGTGTTATTGGACTTGACCTTCACCACGGACTCATTGCCCGAGGTGGCAGCGAAGGCGTTGAAAGAAGGGGCATTCTTGTCGTTGAGCTTCTTCATGGCGTCTTGGAACGCCGTCAGGGCGCTGCGCAGCGAGCCGATGCCAGAAATCATCGCACTGTTATTGCTGGTCTGACGCTTGATCTGCGCCTGCTTGGCAGAGGTGTCGCCAGATACGAGCACCTTGACGATACTGCCGATATCCAGACCAGAGCCTAGACCTGAGGAAGGAATGATCGGGCTAGCCATGCAGAAGTCCCTCTTGGTGATGATGCTCTGCCCGAGGGCGGCGGGACAGGCATTGGAAAAAACGGTTTATCGCACTAACGCCTTCAGGCTTTAGCGTCGAACAGCACACTTTTTACATCGCTCAGACTATGAGCGATTCGCAGCGCTTCCTCGGAAGGAATCTGACGGATCAGCTCGCCGGTTTCGCTGGCGATGACCTTGACCACGATCTTGCCGGATTCCTCGTCGGTGGAAAACTGCAAATTGCGTCGGGTCTGCTTCATGAATTCTTCGATTTGCGAGACGGCGTGCTTGACGTTGTCGGCACCGTGCGGCACCTGAGCATCTTTCTTGTCGTCGCGATCGTCACGCTGCTGACTGGGCAGCGGCGCTTGCTTTTCGGGCACCTGTTCGGCCGCGCGCGGGGCCGGGTAAGACAGGTTCAGCTTGACGCTCATGTCCATGTCCACCACCTCGTAAATAGACAGCGGGAAAGCGCCTGGACAGCGCTTCCCCGCTTACCGCTAGCTAGAGATTAGCCCAGCAGCTTCAGGACTGCCGAAGGCAGCTGGTTGGCCTGGGCCAGAACCGAGGTCGACGCTTGCTGCAGAGTCTGCTGCTTGGTCAGCTGGGCAGTTTCAGCAGCGAAGTCGGTGTCTTGTACACGACCACGAGCGGCTTCGGCGTTTTCGTTGATGTTCTGCAGGTTGTTGATGGTGCTGGTCAGACGGTTCTGCGCGGCACCCAGGTCAGCACGGTTGCTGTTGATGGTCTGCAGAGCGTTGTCGATGGCCGAAACAGCGGCGCTGAAGTTCGACTCGGCGGTGGTGCTGTCCGAACCCTGGATGTTGATCGAGCTGGTGACACCCAGGTCCGAAGCGGTGAACTTGGCGCTCAGGTCGATGGTGATCTGGTTGGAAGCACCGGTGTTCGAGCCAACCTGGAAGGTCATGACCGAAGCCGAGCCGTCCAGCAGGTTCTTGCCGTTGAGCTGGGTGCTGTTGGCGATACGGGTCAGTTCCGAAGCCATGGACTGGAACTCTTTGTCCAGGGCTTGACGGTCGTTCGCGCTGTTCGAGTCGTTTCGCGACTGAACGGCCAGTTCACGCATACGCTGCAGGATGTTGGTTTGTTCCTGCATCGCGCCTTCAGCGGTCTGAGCGATCGAGATACCGTCGTTGGCGTTTTTGATCGCCATGGTCTGACCACGGATCTGCGAGGTCATGCGGGTAGCGATCTGCAGGCCAGCGGCGTCGTCTTTGGCGCTGTTGATTTTCAGGCCGGAAGACAGACGGGTCATCGAGGTGCTTACTGCGTCGGAAGCACGGTTCAGGTTTTTCTGAACGCCCAGAGAGGTGGTGTTGGTGTTTACGGTCAAAGCCATGACGAATTCCTCGTTGGATTGGGTACTGCGGCTTCCGGCCCTGGCAACTGCCGGGTGTGTGGCCTAGAGAACCTTCGTAATGGTTATCGTCGTCCGGGCGGTTTGCTTTAGGGATTTTCAGAATTTTTTTACTGGCCTGATGCTACCCCAGTGAAATCAAGGGTTTGACGCCAGAAAAACACCGCCCACTCAGGGGACAGAAATGAGGTGATAGGCAGACAGCCCTAAATCACTTCTCCGCCCTGCGAAAAAGGATAATGGCTCCACTGCGCGGGCAATGGGGGACGGACCACACCTAAAAGCCTGCTCCCCGCCCGCTCGACGCAACAATGCAAATACGGCATCGGGAGCGATTTTCAACAACTAGAGGCGCACCCACGTACCTCAAGCGCAGCCACCCCGCGGCCCCACCTGATGATCCTGATCGCTCGACCCCGCCAACAAGATCCCAATGAAGGAGTAATCAGGTCACCCGCCCCATGACTGGGCCTACCCTTCACCACCCTACTTAGCTCGATTACCGAAGTACGCTTAAGCGCCTCCACCCGTGCAAGCGAGCACGAACGGACTGCAACCCAGTTCCGGACAGAGCCAGAGGCGAAAATCGTCGACCTGAATGGATTATCACGCAAGGCAATAAGCCTTTAGGTCAACGGGGATCACATGACTACTTGGGCGCACCGCACGCAGTGCCCTTGAACGTCATTTTGTAGGTGTAGTGCTTGTCCCACCCCATAGGTAGCGCGCTGGGCGCTGCCCACTCCGTGTAAATGCCACCCATGGCACCTGCATCAGTAAACCTACCGATCGAAATGGTGGCGATATTATTGGCACTCCCCACTCCATTCATAGGCACACTACCGTACCACTGCAGGTCATCGCCACTCTGGAACCATGCACCCTTCCAGTTGGCCTGCGTGCTTGAATACCATGTTTTGTCTTCCTTGAAGCAAATGGTCTGGTTGGCATAAAAAGCGCCGCTCGGCGCGTGGTAATAAGCGAACTGCCACGACCCTACGGGAGATGCTTCACTTGCCGTTGCAAGTGCTGGAGCCATCGATATCGCCACCACAATTCCGCATGCGAGCTTGAACATAAGTCTTCCTTGATTGCTCAGTTTTCAACTCCAAAAGTCCAGTTGAGATGAGTCTCGGCCCACCCAGACCGCTGACGGTCCGCAGCAGACATCAACAGAACAGCCGCCACACAGAAGGCAGCATCAAGCACCGCAACGATACGTCCACTAGCATCGAAGTGCGCTGATCATGATCAATATGGCGGCCAAACCCTTACCGACTGGTTCTTCAAGCTGTGGCGACCTACACCCTCATGCCGGAGCGGGCCGACAGGTTCACATCAACAGCGCGCCTGTTTGCCAAAAGATACTCCTGGGAAAGGTTCATGAGCAGAGCACAAATCCCGACAATGCACTTCATTATCGGGAACCACCTAGAAACGCCAAAACGCCAATCGCATTGACGATCAGCGCTTTCAACGCGTAGCAACGAACTCAGTCCGTTCGCTCCAAGACCGCCGACCCCCAGGACAACCCGACTCCAAAGCCACAGACCACAACTCGCTCGTGGGACGAGTCGAGCACATGTTTCTCGAGCAGCAACGGAATGCTCGACGACACGGTATTACCAGTTTCGAGCATGTCCTTTACGAAACGCGCCTTGTACTCACCGTCCTCGAAGCGCTGAGACACTGCATCAACGATTGCGGCACTGCCCTGATGAAGACAGAACATATCGACATCCGCGGCGTCCACCTGGCTTGCTTCGAGCAGCGCGGTCAAATGAGCCGGCACCTTGGACAACGCGAAGTTGTAGACCTGGCGGCCATTCATGAAAAACTTGCCGTCGGTAGTGCGCAAGTGCTCGGCACCTGCACCGTCGCTGCCGAACAGGGACTTGCCCAACTGCCAGTGAGCGCCCTGGGTCATCCAGGTGGCCGTGGCTGCATCACCGAACAACATGGAGGTGTTGCGATCCTCGTCATCGACGATCTTCGAGTACGGGTCGGCAGTGATGAGCAGGCCATTCTTTAAGCCCGCGGCTTCCATAAAACCTTTCATGGCGTAGAGGCCATAAACATAGCCTGAACAACCCAGAGACACATCGAAAGCGGCAACGTGGGTTGACAGGCCAAGCTTGTGCTGAACGATAGCCGCAGTGTGCGGCAGGCCTTCGGCGTCACCATTCTGGGTCACGACGATGACAGCATCGATGCTGGCAGGATCCAGCGACGGATTGGCGGCGAAAAGCGCTTGGGCAGCCTCCACGCATAGATCGGAGGTTTCCTGGCCGTCATGCTTGCGCGGCAAAAAAGTCGACCCGATCTTGCCGAAAATGAAATCTTGATCTTTGCCGAACTTCGCACCTTGGGCGTAGTTGTCGACGCCTTCGACAGGTACGTAACTGGCGATGCTTTTGATGCCAATCATTATGGCTTCCCGATAGACATGGCGAAATTTCGCGGGGTCCAGTCCACGCAAAATGGACTGAGCTGCCGTGGTGACGGTCCTTCCCGCAGACTCAATAGATTAGAGATGCCCGTTTAGACTGCCAAGTCACGGTTGCACGGTCATTTGCCATTTATCTGGACGCCCGAGGTTGGCCAAATTCTTGCTTGAGCCCATCGATAGCGCCTGAATCGTCGTTTAAATGACGCCCAGGCACCTGTCTGCACGCGCATTACCGCTCGATGCGGCAATCTCTTTAGCTGTAGTCAATGCGAGCCATGTCCATGGTGAAACCCATCCCCGTTACAAGCCCGCTGCTGCCTCCGCTGGAGAGCTATGTGCCTTACCTGGAGCAGATCTGGGAAAGCCGGTTCCTGACCAACTGCGGTCGTTTCCACCAGCAGCTTGAACAGGAGTTGGCCAACCATCTGGGGGTCCGCTACATTTCACTGTTTTCCAACGGTACTCTGGCGCTTGTCACTGCGTTACAGGCCCTGCGAATTACGGGCGAAGTCATCACCACGCCCTATTCGTTCGTTGCCACAGCTCACTCCGTTCTGTGGAACAACCTCAAACCGGTGTTCGTCGATATCGACCCGCATACTAACAACCTAGACCCGCAACGCATCGTCGAGGCGATAACGCCCAATACCACCGCCATCTTGCCGGTTCACTGCTACGGCATTCCGTGCGACCTCGAAGAAATCCAAGCGATCGCCGATACCTACGGCCTGAAAGTGATCTACGATGCCGCTCACGCTTTCGGCGTGAGATGGCATGGAGAAAGCATTCTTAACCATGGCGACGTCTCGGTGCTCAGCTTCCATGCCACCAAGGTATTCAATACGTTCGAAGGTGGTGCGATCGTTTGTCAGGATGAGAAAACCAAACGACGTATCGACTACTTGAAGAACTTCGGGTTTGCCGATGAGATCACGGTGGTGGCGCCTGGCATCAACGGCAAGATGAACGAGTTACAGGCCGCTTTCGGCCTTCTGCAATTGCGCTACATCGATCAGGCGTTGGTGACCCGTCGACAGATATTCGAGCGCTATCGATCGGCTCTGCAAGACGTGCCCGGCATCGATCTGATCGCCCCAGCGCATGACTTGGACTGGAACTATGCCTACTGCCCGATCATGGTCGATAGCGAGACCTTCGGCATCGACCGCGATGCCTTGTACGATCGTTTCCGGGAGCAGGATATCTTGGTGAGGCGCTACTTCTACCCGTTGATCAGCGAGTTTCCCATGTATCGCAACCTTGATAGTGCCCGCCCCGACCGTCTGCCGATTGCCACGCGCACCTCTCGACGAGTGCTGTGCCTACCGATTTATCCGGACCTCGACATCGTTAGCCAAGAGCGCATCATCTCAGTGATCCATGCTGCGCGGCAGAGCTGAATACATGCCACTCAACGTACTGGTCTTCCCCTGCGGTTCGGAAAACGCCGCGGAAATTCATCAAGCCCTGATCCATTCGGTCCATGTGCGGCTCCACGGTGCCTCGAGCGTCGACGATCATGGGCGCCAATTGTACGAACGTTACCAGGGTGATCTGCCTCGCATCGATGCCCCTGAATTCGACGACGCGTTCGTCGCGTTGCTCCGGCACTGGCAGATTGATCTGGTGTTCGCTACCCATGACACCGTCCAGGCGTATCTGAGTCAATCCAGGGAGCGTTTCAACGTCGGGCTGATCAATGATGACGCGCGGACATGCGCCATCGCTCGACGCAAGTCGCTGACCTATGCTGAGTTCGCTGACCAACCCTGGGTACCTCATGTCTATGCCAACGCGGCGCAGGTGGTGCACTGGCCCGCTGTGGTCAAGCCAGACCTCGGCCAGGGCGGACAAGGTTTCGCGCTCGTAGCCAATCCCCAGGCAGCCCTGGCGACGATGGCAGCCACAACGCTGCCCTTGCTGATTGAGTACCTGCCTGGCGAAGAAGCCACCGTGGACTGCTTCACCGATTTCGAACACGCGCTGCGCTGGGTCGGCCCACGCACTCGCGAGCGCGTGAGAGCCGGCATTTCCATGCGCAGCACGTTCCCGGCAGCAGACCCGCAGATCACGCAGATCGCAGAAGTGATCAACCAACGCCTACGACTGCGTGGCCCCTGGTTCTTCCAACTCAAACGCGACCACTCGGGCCAGTGGAAGCTGCTGGAGATCAGTTGCCGGGTGGCAGGATCTATGGTGGCTCAGCGCGCACGCGGGGTGAACCTGCCACTGATGGCGGTGCATGATTACATTGGCCGTAAAGTCAGAGCCTTACCTCAATACGCTGTCGACCTGGTCGAACGACGTATTCTCACCCTGGCGCAAATAACTCAGCCCTTCGATACGATCTACATCGATTTCGACGAAACCGTAATTCGCGACGGCCTGGCCATTGCCTCAACACTGCACTTTCTCTACCGCATGCTAGCTAGAGGCAAGCGGTTGGTGCTGCTTACCCGCCACGCTGGCGATCCTCTGATTGCCTTGCGCAAAGCACGCATCGCCGCCGAACTGTTTGACGACATCATTCATATTACCGACGGCCGCGCCAAATCCTCATTCATCGTCGGCAAGGCTATTTTCATCGATAACCATTTCCCTGAACGCGTGGATGTGGCCACCCACTGCGGTATTCCAGTGTTCGATGTCGATGCTTTGGAGTTCATTTCATGATTGCCTTCAAGGCTATGCGTCTACCGTCTACTTCATTCAAAAAAAAACTTTTCCTCCGTCGAGAGGCTCCTCATGTTTGAGCTGTTGGACAGCAAGCGTTATCCGGCACACTACCAAACGCTGGAAACCCAGCGCGTGAAAAGATTGTTGGGCGAGTGGTCGGCAAATAGGCGTCAATCGCTCAGCGTGTTGGACTACGGCCTGGGACGCGGGAAATATCTACGCCTGTTTCGAGAGTGGGGCCTGCAGCCAGTAGGAGTGGACATCAATCCGGACTACATCAACCAAGCCATCGAAGAAGGCTTCGAGGCCTATCACGAGTCCGAGCTCGCCCCGCTGCAGCAAAGCTTCGATGTTATTTTTCTGAGTCACTTGGTTGAACATCTAGATCCGACACAACTGTTGACGCTGCTCAAGCGTTTGATCGACCTGCTTGCACCGGGCGGGCGTCTGGTACTCATTAGCCCGGTTCTGGGAGAGAGGTTCTTTCACGACTTCTCTCACGTGCGGCCTTACTATCCGCAGAGCATCCGTCACGCCTTTGGGCAATCCAACGCACCACTCTCGTTCGGCGCAAGCGAGCGCATCGTGTTGAGCGACATCTACTTTTTCCGAGACCCGTACAGAACACGCTTGTGGCGATCCTTCTATGTCGAGAAAAGCGTGCTGCATCCGTTTACCCGATGGATCAATCGAGGGCTGGATCTAGCATGGCGGGCCTCTAACGGGCATGTGGGCGTCACCTCTTCATGGCTAGGGGTGTATCAGCGATGCTGAATGTTGGCAGCCCTCGCAAGCGTGTGGTGTTGATGCAGCCCTACCTGCTTCCCTACTTGGGTTATTACCAACTTCTGGGCGCAGCGGACCTTTTCGTCAGCTATGACACTGCGCAATTCATCAAGAATGGCTGGATCGAGCGCAACCGCTACCTGCTGGACGGTGAACCCCGTTGGTTCAGCGTTGCGCTTGAGAAAAGCAGCCATACCGCGCCAATTCTGCGCAAACGAATCAGCAAGGTATTCGATGTGCGCGGCATCCTTAACAAACTCGCCAATGCCTATCGCAAGGCGCCCAACGCGCCATTCGTGCTCTCGTGGTTGCAACCGTTGCTCGAAGAGCCCGCCTCGAGTATCGCCGAGCTCAACGTTCGCATGCTCAAAGCCAGCTGCGACTTGATCGGCGTGACCACGCCAATCATCAGCGCCAGTGAGTTGGGAGACGGAGTAGGCCTGAGCGGTCAGGCGCGGGTGCTGGAGCTGATGACAGCCGTGGGCGCCAGCCATTACTTGAATCCCTCAGCAGGCGCCTTTCTGTACGACTCCGACACCTTCAGCGCGGCGGGCATGCAGTTGCAACTGCTCCAGGCACGGCTACCGAGCTATCAGCAAGGCAGCCATGAGTTCCTGCCAGGACTGTCCATTCTCGACGCCTTGATGTTCAACCCGGCGCACACCGTTGGTGAATGGGCCAGACAAGGGATCGTCAAAAATGCTTGAGGCTATCGGCGGCTATTTCGAACTGGAACTGCGAACAGGCCTGACGCCGTATCCAGACGCCGTTGGCTTCAACTGCGCCCGTTCCGCACTGACGGCGTTGCTGGAGGCCAGTGCCGCCCCTTGCCTGTATCTGCCCTACTACATTTGTCAAGCGGTAGTGGAGGCCGCTCAAGTCGCAGGCAGCCGACCTAAGCCCTACGCGATCGACATGGATTTCGAATTACTGCAACTACCGGCACTGAAGGCGGACGAGCGCTTACTTTACGTCAACTATTTCGGCCTGAAGGACACTTATATCCGAGAAGTGCTGGCCCCCCAGTATGGCGATCGCCTGATTGTAGATAACTCGCAGGCGCTGTTCAGCACGCCCTTGCCAGGTATCTCCACGCTCTACTCTCCACGAAAATTCGTCGGCGTCGCCGACGGTGGATGGCTGGCCAACCCTCCAGAGCGGTTGAAGGAATTGCCACAGAGCCAATCCAGAGACCGCTTCGGCGCGCTGCTGGGACGCTTGGAGTCCGCTCCCGAAGAGCACTATCTTGCTTTTACCGAAGCTGAAAAAGCCTTGGCGCAAGCTCCTGTTTCGGCCATGTCGCAAAGTACTCGGCGCCTGCTCGACAGCTTGGACTACGCCATCATCGCCGACCGCCGGAGAGACAACTTCATCCACCTGTGCGAAGCGTTCGACCGCGACAACCTCTTCAAGCCCGGCGTTACTGCGCCCCAGGTAGCCGCGCTGAGCTATCCACTGCTGCTCGGCTCTCCGGCACAGGCGCAGTACGTACGCCAAGCGCTGCGGGAAGAGCGCATATTCATCCCCTGCTATTGGCCGGAAGTGGCGAATGCTGCGCAAAGCCCGAACGTGGAAAGGCTATTGGCAGGCTGTGTATTGCCTCTGCCTGTCGACCAGCGATACCACCAAGAGCACATGCAGAGGCTTATCGACCGCGTGCATTGGCACATGGCCACATGCTGAGCGCCTCTTTCGATAACGGCATGGCCCTGTGGACCAGCCTAGCAACAGGACATTTAATGATTCCGCAAGCGCTTCACCGGACACAGGGTAATCCTTACTATATCTACGCCCCCGACTACCGCGATACGTCCTCGGGTGTATGCGTCATGCACTTTCTCTGTCATGCGCTGAACATCAGCGGGCAGGAGGCCTATGTGGTGGGCTGCACGGTGGTCAATCCCAACCTGCGCACACCTGCCTTGACGGACGTGGTACGGCACGTGCACAAGGTCCGAGGGGTGTCGCCCATCGCCGTTTACCCCGAGGTCATCAGCGGAAATCCTCTGGGCAGTCCCGTGGTAGTACGCTACATGCTCAACCGTGACGGCTTCCTCAACGGCCTGGAGGTGGGCGGTCAAAAAAGCGACCTCTATTACTACTACGCCCACGACTTTGCCGACGGCAAGCTCCTGCACGACATGCTCACCCTGCCGACCATCGACTCGACGCTGTTCGCGCCACCCGTGCAGCCGATTGCCCGACGCGGCCACTACCTGTACCTGCATCGGTTCGATGCACAACAGGTGGACTACAGCTTGCTGCCAGCAGATGTACAAGTGCTCAGCCTGAGCAATCCGCGTACCCTCCCAGAGCTCGCCGTGCTGTTCCAGAGCGCAGAAACCCTGTACACCTACGAAATTTCGGCCACCTGCACCATGGCGTTGATGTGCGGCTGCCCGGTGATTTATCTGCGCGGCGGCCACGTGCATGAACTGCCGTTCACCGAACATATTGGCGACGCTGGCGCGGCCATGCTCGATGAACCTGGAGGAATCGAGCGCGCACGTCATTCGGTGGGTCTAGCCCGCCAGCGACTTCTGCGCATGGAGGATGAATTCTGGCCTCAACTCAAAGCCTTCATCGGCCATACCCAGCGGGTGGCAGCGGAGCATTCGGCAACCAGCCAAACGCCCAGCGTCCGTGATTGGTTGCTTCATCGCCAGCTCACTCCAGTACAGCGAGCACTCGTTGACGTGCAGCGTAACGCACTTACTGGCCAGACACGCCTGAGCGTGGTCGTCAGCGACAACAGCGGCGAATACCGGGCGCTGAGTGACACACTGGAAAGCCTGGCGCTGTGGAGTACCAGCAGCCCACTGCAATTGCGCGTCTATGTCGTCAGTCGACAGCCGCTACCCTCCTTGCTCGCCAGTAATGTTCAGTGGATCGACGGCGAACCCGAGGTCGGATTGCTCAACCAGATTGCCGAGCACGATGACGGCCAATGGTTGCTGCTTATGGAATCGGGCGAGGAGTTACTGCCCAGTGGCTGCCTCATGCTGGATCTCGAGTTGCCCGGTGCGCAGGGCTGCCGCATGCTCTACGCCGATGAAATCTATCGCACTCAGGGTGGAGCTAGCCCGGTCCTGCGGCCAGACATGAATCTGGATTACCTGCTGTCGATACCGGCGATAATGGCCCGGCACTGGATCATTCGCCGGGACCTGCTGCTACAGGTCGGTGGTTTCGACAGGCAGCTTCCCAACGCCCTTGAACTCGGCGTCATTCTGCGCCTGATCGAGGCTCACGGCCTCGACGGCATCGGTCACCTGGATGAGCCGCTGGTCATCTGCGATGCCGCTGACATGTCAGCGAACCCTGATGAGGTCGCCCAGATCCGTCGTCATCTCGTCGCGCGTGATTACCCTCAGGCACAAGTTCTGGAAACCCCGCCGCGCCACTATCACATCGACTACAGCCATTCTGGGCAACCTACGGTTTCGATCCTGATTGCGGTACGCGATCAGTTGGACCTGGTACGGCGTTGCGTCGACAGCCTACTGTCGAAGACGCGCTACAGCGCTTTCGAACTGATACTGCTCGATAGCGCCAGTCAGAGTCCTGCGCTGCAGGAGTGGCTCGAACAGCTCGTGGTAGCCGGGCAGGGTTTGATCAAGGTCATTCGCGACGAGGCCGCACTCAATTTCAGCGCGCTATACAATCTCGGCGCCCGCCACGCACAGGGCGACTTCCTGCTGTTGCTGAACAATGACTGCGTGGCGTTCGACGAGCAATGGCTGGAACATCTGCTCAACCACGCAATGCGCCCGGAAGTCGGCGTGGTCGCGCCGAAGTTGCTGGACATCGAAGGCAAGCTCGCCCATGCAGGTTATGTATTGGGATTGAACGGCAGCGCTGCCAGTCCCGGAGTCGGCTTGGAGAACAGCGAAGCAGGCTATTTGCAGTACCTGCTGGTGGACCGCGATGTCAGCGCAGTCAGCGGCGCGTGCCTGATGATCAGGCGCGAACTCTTCGAGTCCCTTGGCGGCATGGACGAGTCTGCCTTCGCACTGCGTTTCAATGACCTCGACCTGTGCCTGCGTGCCAGTGCTCAGGGCCTGCTGAACGTCTGGAACGCCCGCGCCCTGGTGGCCTGCGAGCGTGTGGACGGCTGGACCGGTGAGCTACGCAAACCGGATCTGCGTGTACGTCTGCGACAGGACGAAGACAACTTGCATGCTCGCTGGCATGACTCATTGATACGCGATCCTGCCTACAACAAAAATTTGTCGCTGCGAGGCGCAGGCCACGAACTTCCCGCCCTACACGCACTGACTTGGCGTCCACTGAGCTGGCGTCCACTACCCGTCGTCCTGGTGCATCCTGACAGCGAACGTCCACAGCGATGCATCGACACATTCGAGCAGTTGCTTGAGCATGGCCAAGTCGACGGCTGCTCGATACCCGTATTGCTCTCTGGCCCGGAACTGGGACGCTTGAACCCGGATGTCGTGGTGTTCGCGCACGTCGCCGATTCGGCGCGCATTGCGACCGTTGGCACTGATTACGCTCGGCATTCGGCGTTCAAAGTCTTGGAAGTTGAGGAACTGCCCCAGGACGAGCGCGCCTGGCAACTCCTGCATGATGCCCTCGCAGTGGTTGATCGCGTTGTGGTGGCGACTGAGCAACTGGCGCACGATCTGGCGCACATGCACGCGGATGTTCGGGTGCGAGCCACGCGTCTGATGCCGCCGTGGCAGAAGCCTTTGATCGCGCGACCCTCGCCAGAAAAACTGCGAATCGGCTGTCCGGTGCAGTTGGAAACGTTGGCAATGGTCGAGCCGATACTACGTGCCTGCGCAGGGCGCGCGCACTGGGTGCTCTGGGGAGACGTACCCGCGCACTTGGCGCCACTGGTCGAGGAAGTCCATCCTCAAGACATAACCTCCCAGCCCGAACTGCTGCACAGCCTGGCGCTCGACCTCGCACTCATTCCCATGCCGCCTGGCGTATCACCACCCCCGGAGCTGGCCCTGCGCCTAGCTGCCAGTGGCGTGGCGATCATCAGCAATGACGATCAAGCGCAAGTCCGTGATTGGCCGATGACCTTCGTCGTCAACCGCAGTGAGCATTGGATCGAGGCCGTGGACGCCTACCTGCAAGCACCGCAGAACGCCAGGGCAGCAGGGCTACGGCTACGTCAGGTGGTCGAAGGGACAGGCTTCTTCGACGCTGTTCACCGTGAGGTCTGCCTGCGCAGTTGGATGCAACCCTAGCAGCCCTGGATGCGACCCTTGGTAGACGAGCGCTACCAACGGTCGCCGGGCTGTCAGAGAATCGGCTTCAGCGCGTCACTGGGCCAACTGCCAACGAATGCCTGGGGGTAGCCCGCCTGAAGCGCTGCGCAAGCGCCCTCGTCGGGCATCAACGGCGCGTCATCGAACAGTTGGGCGACCGGTGTCCAGACCACCAGCAACCCATGTTGCGCAGCCTCCAGGCACAGCGCTACGTCGAAGCCCCCTGCGGCCTTCAAACCACCGCAATGATCGAACAAATCGCGGCGTATCAGCATGCAGTCGGCAGAGACCGCTGCACAGCCTCGTACCGTGTCTGGCCAGCGTGCCTCGGCGCAGTCGGCGAGTGCCAGCCCCGACCACGGCGCATGCACCTGCGGCCCTTGCAATAGGTCGAAGCCGGCGTGCACCAGATTCAGCTCGCGCGACAGCAGGCAGGCGCCAACGACCCCGACCTCCGGGCGCAGCCCTTCATTGAGCAACGCTTCGATCCACGCGGGTGAAATCACCTCGCAGTACTCTGCCAGCAGCAGCAAGTGCTCACCTTGGGCGTGTTCGGCTGCACTATTCAACAACTCGGAAAGCTCACTGGCCTGGGTGGTCACCAGACGCACACGACTGCCCAGCGATGCCAGGCCGGCGGACAGCGCATCGGCATGCGCGGAGGACGAGGCCACCACTACCTCGTAACGGGGGTAGCGGGTCCGTTGCAAGATGCTGTTCAAGCAGCCCATCAACTGTTGCGGATCGCCCTGCGCCGCGACCAGTATGCTCACCAGTGGCGTGGCTGAATGCCGGTAGTCCAAAGTCAGGCCCGCTTCGCCCCGATCATGCACCTCGCCCCGATAGCCCAAGTCGGTGAGATGGCGTTTGAGGCGTGTGGCGGCCTCGGCCTGAAGGCTCGGCCTAGAAACCGACCCCACGACCAAGTACTGATCCATATGAGCCAGGCAACCTTGACCGTGTTGCTCGACCAGACGCAGCAGCAGGTCGAACTCGAACGCTGCACTCAGGCTTTCACTGTACCCTCCCGCATCCAATACCGCCTGACGACGAACGCACCAGTGTCGCGACATCAAACCGGGCTGACTGCGCAAGACAGTCAGGTCGCTGCCTGGACGCACGACCGGGTGCAGGCGCCCTTGGTCGTCGCGCTGTACCTCGTTGGCACACACCGCCAGACACCCAGGCGCCTGCGCTAACTCCTGATGAAGACGTAACAGACCGCCGACCACCAACTCGTCACCGGCGTCCAGAAGCATCAGCCACTCGCTGGCAAGCTGGCGCAACAGCTGATTGAGGTGATTGATCCAGTTGTCATCGTTCACCTGGACGAAATGCAGGGTGTCACGTGACGTTGTGATCGCCGGTGGCTTGCCATTCTTGAGCACCACCAGCTTGAACTGCCGCAGGCCACTTGCAAGAAGGCTGTCGAAGCTGGCTTGCAGCGCAAGATCGTCGTTGTGCAGATCGAGGACGACGAAGGTCAGCAGCACGCCCGGACGCTTGGCGATTTCAGCCAGCGCGCGCCGGCGCACACTCTCCTGCGGGAGCGATTCGGCCAACGCGCCGATCACCTGCCCGGAGCGGGTGTCTGCGAGCCAGTCCAGCGCCTGCAAGCCCGGTATCTGCTGCAGGCGCTCGAGCCATTCACCCAGTTCCAGCGCCCGCTGCTCATCTTCTACGCCGGTCAAGGTGGGAACCAGATGACGGCAGACCTGTAGATTGAACAGACCGAGCGCCAGCGCTTTCCAGTAGCGTTGCTGCAAGCTTTCGCGAGTGTCGTTCGGATGTTCGATCAGCAACTCGCGCTGGCGCACCCAGGTACCCTCGAGTGCTTCGCGGTGGGCCTGACCTGTCGGCCAGGCGTGGCAGAGGAACTCCACCTCCGTCAAATCCGCGAACAGAATTGGGTCGTAGTAGGGCAGTTCCACGTACTGGCGAGGCTCGAAAACCCGCTGTGGTTCGCCGATTACCGATACCCACGGCGACGTGAACAGCAGCGGCGCATCGGCGTGATCGTAGGTACTTCGCACCAAGTGATTGAGCACCTTGAAGCCGGCTTCATCAATGCACAGTGCGGGGCCTGCGCTATCCCACTGACGCAGCACGCGCACGGTATGTGCCAATTGCTGATCCCGTGCCACCGGCGTCAACCCACAGGTGGCCAGTTCGCAGATCACATCGGTTTGCTGCACCGACGCAATGAAACCCTGAGTCAGCAGGGCGTAGGACAATGCCACCTGCCAACCGGCGAAATCCAGCTCTGCAGGCAAGTCCGCCAATACCCGGGTGAGTGCGTCGATCCGCAACACCGCCCGCCAGGCCGACTGACCAGCTAGCGCATACTGGTGCAACCGCCCGCGGCCGCCCTCGCCTTGCGGTGGGTGCATTACAGCACCCACCTTGTGATAGAAGGCTTTGGCATTACCCAGCCGATACGCCAGAGCGTAACCCTGGGCGCCCAAGAACTGGGGGGTCTGGGCCAAGACCTGGACTGCGCGGTCCAGTGCCTGGGGGCGCACGAAATCAGCGTCAAGCGCAAGCATGACGTAAGGACTTTCGAGCTGGCTCAACGCCTGGATCAGTCGCTCACTCAGCACCGCTGGGGTGTTCTGGCCATGCAGGTACTCCAGTGCCACGCAGGCGACTCCAGCGCGTTGGTAGTAATGCAGGGCGCGAGCGCGGTGAGCGGGCTGCTCGTGCCCGAGCAGGATGACTGTCACCTGATCGCGTGAGGCGGTTGCATTTTCAGCCATAGGGCACCTATGAGTAGTGTGTGGAGGCACCGGATGAACCGGCGCCGGACATTCAGTCTGCCAGCCAGGCGTTGGCCCACTGCTGCAGATGGTGAGGCCTGAGCAGGTAGTCTCGCAGTACTGCTTCACGCAAGGCATCGCCCTGTCGGTAGCTCGCTTGCGGATCGGCCAGGTGCATGCGGATAGCTTCCAGCCACTGCGCTGACGTGTTGTCCCTCACTCGCGTACAAGGCAGGTAGCCATCGTAGGCTTTGGTCTGTGTGCAGATCACCGGGAAACCGCAAGCGCCGTACTCGAGCAGCCTTAGATTGCTCTTGCAGTCGTTGAACAGGTTCTGCTCAAGCGGGGCCAAGGCCAGATCGAGGTTGAGACTGGCAAGTTTCTGCGGATACACCGCCAACGGCACACCTTTGTGAAACTCTTTGACATAAGGCCGCAGCACATCTGGACACATGCCGAAGAACACCCAGTCGACCTCTTCGGCCAGGGTGCGAATGACGTCGAGCAGCAGCTCAAGGTCGCCCCGATGGCTGGTGCCGCCAGCCCATCCCACGCGTGGGCGCAGAGTGGTCTGGCGCTCGCTGTGCCTGTCGGCCCACAGGTGAGCGGCAAGCATGTTCGGCACTACGCGGATGTCGTGGTGCATGCCCGAGAGAGCGTCGGCCAAAGGTTGGGTAGAAACCACCAGCCGATCGCATAGGCCAATGCCTTCGCTAACCAACTCGCGCATATTGCTGGGCATGTTGCGCGCATGGGCGTTCTTCTTCGGTACATCGATGATGTAGTCATCGATCTCATAGATTCGCCGCGCATTCGACAAACGCTTGATGCGCTTCATTTCGTCGAGCGACGTGGTGGTGTAGCGGCATTGCAGGATGATGACATCGGGCTGTTCACGCTCGATTTCGATCATTTCCGGCGTGCTGTAGTCCAGGCGACCTTGGATCCATCCGGCCTTTTCCAATTCATGGAAAGGTTGAGCGACACGGTAGTGACCTACTGCAGAGGTGTTGATTGGCAGCCCCAACACCGACGGCAGCACGCGAGCGATGAAGGGGTCCCAACCGCGTCGCTGTCCGGGATCGAGGTTGAAACTGGCCATCTTCAGGCTGAGATTGCGATTGTAGGCCGGATCACGAGCCACCGTGGCTAACCAGCGGCTGTGGAATGTATCCAGATCCAGCGCCTTGCGTCGACTGTCAGGCGGCACATCGTGTGCGCTGCCCAGGCGCACCAATAGCGCATAGGGCGTCCAGACGCACAGGTAGCCGCGCTCGCGAGCGCGCAAACAGAGGTCGGCGTCGTGCAAGCCAGCGTGCAATGCCTGGTGATCGAAACCCTCGAGCGTCTCGAACAGCGCTCGGCGTATCAGCATGCCATCGAGCGGCAGCGCGCTCCAGTTCTGAGCCGCCTGCAGCCGATGCAGATAACCGCTGCTCTGTGCGGACACACCGACGAACGGGCTACTCACACCACCATGCAACCCCAATACCAGGCCTGCCCCGAAAACGTTGCCTTCGCGGGTGCACAACTTGGGCCCCACCACGCCGACCTCAGGACGTTGTGCCTGAGCCATCATCTCGCTCAACCAATGAGCGTCGAAGGCCACGCAAGCACTGTCGAGCATCAGCAGGTATTGGCCTGAAGCCGCATGACTGGCCTGATTGAAACGCTGCACACGCTCGCCGGCTCCGACGTCCACCACCCGCAACTGAGCGCTGCCCAATGCGGCCATCGCCCTACACCACTGGTGCAGCTCGTCTGGGAGGTCATCTGGCGCCACCAGCAACACCTCGAAGGAGGTGTAGAGCGTGTGCTCGAACACGGATTCGACACAGCGCATCGCCGCTGCCAGATCCTGTCCCACATCGACCAGAATCGAAACCAGCGCTGGCGAGTGATGACGATAGTCCACACGACACAAGGCCAGTTCCTGATGCCCGATGACCTGGGCGTCCACGCCCAATCGCGCCAGATGGGCAGCCACGACCTTCGGCGCCTGCGCGACGCAGTCCGGTTCGCGCAACCAGCGGTCGATATCCCACTGGCAGTGCACCAGCAACTGATCGATATGCTCGACCACCTGCAGACCTTGTTGCTCGGCCAGACGCCAGATCAGGTCATGAGCCGCCAGGGGGCCGAAGGTGGTATCGAAACCGCCTGCTGTACGCAATGCCTGACAATCGAACGCTAGCACTCGGCCCACGTAGGGCAGACTGCGCATCAGATCTAGGTTGAAATCGGGTTTGAGGATAGGCGTGTGCGCACGCAAGGTATCGTGCCCACCCTCGTCGGGATACAGACACAGACGCCCGCCCAGTGCCATCCGCTCGGCCATGATGGCCAATGCATGGGGCACAAGGCGATCGCCGGCTCTCAGCAACAGTACCCAGTCGAATTCGTCGGTGGCATCCAGCCGAGCCTGCAACGCCGCGAAGCCGTCGCCGTCCTTGCGCACCCGCTCGATCGATCCGTCCTCGGGCAATGCCAGGGTCTCAGGTGCCAGCACCCAGCAACCAGCCGATTCATACGACTGCGCCTTGAGACTCGTCAGCGTCGTTCGAACAGCGTGCTCTTCACCGTTCTGAGCCCAGATGACCGATACGATGCGCGGGCGTATGGGCCATTGCTCGAAGCGCTTGGGCAATGCGGCTATCTGCGCAGTGGACAGCGCCCGACATTCCAGCCACTGCTCATAGACCTCGTCGAAGGACAGGCAGTCAGTGCCCACCTGCTGCTGCTGACGCGCCTGCTGCGCGCCATACAGCCGATTCAGCTCGTACTCGCGCCACGTCGCGTCCGGCGACGCGCTGTACTCGTCCAGTGGCAAATAGCGCACCCAACCAGTGGCAGGTGCAGGTTCGCTGGTACGTGCCGCCAGCATGGCTTTGATCCAATCGGTTTCGCCGTCGAAGGCCATGACCAACCGGGTCTGGTGACTCAAGCGTCCAGGATGCAGACGCTCAAGGCTTAAATACCGCTTGAGATGACCCAGGTCGCCTCGGCGCATCAGACAGATGTAAAGCGCCAGATCCAACCTCGCGACGAAGCCACCCTCCTCCACCAGTGCTGGCAAGTACGCCTGCACCAGGGTT
Source organism: Pseudomonas sp. RAC1 (assembly GCF_030658255.1). Lineage (NCBI taxonomy): Bacteria > Pseudomonadati > Pseudomonadota > Gammaproteobacteria > Pseudomonadales > Pseudomonadaceae > Pseudomonas > Pseudomonas sp. RAC1. Next base: position 213,511 of record NZ_JAUTXS020000038.1, on the reverse strand, counting down.
GTACGCATCAGGGCATGGCTGAGCCCACCGAACAGGTTCGGCGCGTAGGTTTCCAGGGCCTCCAGCAGATCCCCGCCATTGATCAGCGCGTCGTCCGGGCAGAGAACCGCATTGAGCATGCGTGAGGGCAGCAAGGCGTCGTCGGCATCGCACAGCATGCGCTGGCAAATGGTCATACTCACGCCGGCATGCGCCTGCATCAATGCAGCCTGTTGGCTTATGCAATCGGGGAACAGACGATCATCGTCGCACAGGAACTTGATCAGCTCACCGCGCGCTTCGCTCAGGCATGCCAGTAGATTGCGCGCGAAGCCTAGGGTGCCAGCGTTTCGCATGTAGCGCACCGCTACACCCGACTGCGCCACCACCTGCTCGACGATATGCTTGATGGCGCCGTCCGTGCTGTCATCGCATACCAGCACCTCCAGGTTCGGGTAGTCCTGCTCGATAGCACTGAGCAACGTGGCGCGGAAGAAGTCTGCGCGGTAGGCAGGGATAACGATGCTGACGAGGGCGGATGGGGTCACAGCGCGGAACCTTGTGAAAGGCCCGCGCGCCGCGCTCACGAGCGCGAGCGCACGGACGATGACGCAGGAGGGATCAGATGTAATTGACCAACGACAAACTGGCGATCTTGGCGTAGGACTGCAGCGAAGCCTGATACATGTTGGTCTGCATCTGCAGGCGCATCATCACCGATGCCGGGTCGCTGTCGCGGATCGAGCTCTGGGTCTTGGCGTTCTCGGTGGTCAGTGCCTCGTTGGTCTCGGACTGCACGTCCAGCGCCGCACCGCGGCCACCGATGCTGCTGATGGACGAGGCGACCTGATCGGACGCGCTGCGGACATTGCCGATCGCCGAATCCAAGGCGGCCTGGAAGTTGCGCTTGGCCGTCGGATCACTGTCTACAGGGGAGTTCAGGGCCGCACGCAACTGGCCGATGGTGTCGAGTACGTTCTGGGTCTGATGGGTATCGACCTTGATGCCGAACGCGTCACCGGCACTGGGGGTGCCCGATAGTTGGAAGCTCACGCCCGAGGCGGTCGCCGTTGAACCTGACAGCGTTCCGCTGGAGATCGGGCGGCTATTGTCGCTCATCGGTGCGGCGTACAGCTCGAAGTCGGTGGCGCTGGTGAACTTCAAGACCGCACCGCCGCCCGGGAACGAGGCGTTGTACTGGCCCTGGTTGCTGATGGTAGCGCCGGTCACCTGCGCCGAAGAGCTGTTGCCGGGGCTGCGCGTGCCGGCGATGGAGTCGGCCTTGGAGCTCAGGCTGAAGGTGTGCCCTGCGATGGCTGCATCCGGGTTGGCCTGGTCGCCCGGCTTGAGGCTGATGCCCAGACGCAGGTCCACTCCGCGGAAAGAGATCGAAGGGTTGTCGCTCTTGGGGTCGAACGTGCCGCCCTGAGAGGCTTCCAGCGTGACATCGTTGCCACCGGCGTCGAGGATGCGGTACTGGGTGCTGCTGAGAAACTCGATGTTGTACGGCTCGCCGCCGCGGAAGCGGTCGTTGTAGGTGGCGCTGCCGGACACTTGCCCATCGGACAGGCTCACGCGTCCGTCGTCCACCGCCGGCGAGGTCAGGCGGGTCTGGCTGCGGCTGGTATTGAGCGCCTGTTCGAAGGCGTCGTAACCCGTCTCGTTGGTCGCCAGGCTGAGCATGTCACCGACCTGCAGCTTGAGCTGGCTCTGGTCACCCTGATAGCTGTAGGTGCCGTCAGCGTTGCGGGCATACGGTGGGGTGTCGCCCTTGGAGCCGGAGAACAGGTACTTGCCGTTCTCGTCACGGCTGTTCATCAGGGAGAACAATTGCTCCTCCAGCGATTTCAGCTCGGCGGCATTGGCCTTGCGGTCGTCGTCGGTGAAGCCGGCGTTGCCGGAACTGACCGCCAGTTCGTTGACACGCTGCAGGATGTTGCTGATGCCGTTGAGCGTGCTCTCTGCCGTGCCCAGCGCGTTGCGCACGTTGGTGGTGTTGGTCTTGTACTGGTCCAGCATGTTCTTCTGCTGATCGAGTTGCAGCAGCCGCGAGGCGCCCACCGGATCGTCGGCGGCGGTACGCACGCGGACCAGATCGGTGGCTTCCTGCTGGGTCTTGACCAGGTTGCCGAAGCTGCGCTGGTTGTTGGTGCTGCTGGTGTTGTAGAACTGCGAAGTGGAAATGCGCACGGTCTACGTCTCCTTCAAAGACTGTTGATCAAGGTGGCGAAGGTGGCCTGGGCCGCCTTGATGATCTGCGAGGACGCGGTGTAGTACTGCTGGAACTTGACCAGGTTGCCGGTCTCTTCATCGATCGACACGCCCGAGACGCTGTCGCGCCCCTCCAGTGCCGACTTCTGCAACGCGTCGGTGGCATCCATGTCCATGCTCGCCTGGCTGGCCTTGCCGCCGACGTTGGACACCAGCTTGGCGTAGGCGTCGGTCATGCTGATACCACGGCCGTCAGCGCCGACGTCCACCGTGGCCTTGGTTTGCAGGTCGAGAATCGACTGGGCGTTGCGGTTGTCGGAGGAACCGCCGGCGGTCAGCGACACCGTGAAGTTGTCACCGCTCTTCGGCGCACCCGACACGTCCATCTCGAAGGTGAAATTACGCTGGGTGGCGCCGTCCATGATCGGGTTGCCGGAGCCGTCGACCATCGGCACCGAAAGCTGCAGCTTGTTGCTCTGGCCGGGGATGATGGTGCCGGTGCCGATCGAATTGCCCTTGGCGTCGTACAGGGTATAGCCCTGAGGCGAGGCGGAGTCGTCGCCGAACACCAGTTTGACCGGCGTGGAGTACTTCAGGCCCGTCTGCAACTCGGCGCGGTCGGTGGCGTTGTAGATGTCCAGCTTGGAGGTCAGGGTCGGCTGGTTGACCAATCCGGTGCCCTGGTTGCCCCCGCCGTTGACCACACTCAGTGGCGAGGACATGGCCAGGCGCTTGGGGTCGGTCAGCACCGCCTGGATACCGGCAGCGGCATTGCGCGTCGGGGTGATCTTGAAACTGTCACCGGCGGACACCGCGCCGCCGTTGAGCGACAGGCTGAAACCTTCGATCACCTTGGGCGGGTTGTCGGTCAGGTCGAAATTGCCCATGTCGGTGCCATCGGGCAGCTTGCGCACGTTGTAGCCGGTGGCGCTGGTGAAGGTCACCTGGTAATCGCTGGTGCCGAGCTTGCCGCTGTCCTTGATGGTCACATCGAGGTTGCCGGAACCGGCACTGTTGCCTTGTCGGGCGATGCTGCGCTCGCTGACGGCCTTGGCGCTGTTGATGTCGCCGAACAGCAGCGCGCCGAACTCGCCGTTCTTGTCGATGCCCTGCCCCAGTTGGCTGTTGATCGCGTCGGAGATCACCAGCGCCACGCGGCCCAGCTCGTTGAGTGCCGGGTCCAGGGTTTCCTTGCGGTAACGCAGCAGGCCGCCGAGCTCACCGCCGGTGGTGGAGGCGGTGATGTCCATCTTGGTGCTGCCGCGGTTGATGACCAGGCTCATGCGCGTGGGATCGTCGCGACCCGGCGCCACTTCCAGGGCCTGGGTGGTCTTGCCGAGCACCAGCGCCTGGCCGTTGGGCAAGTAGATGTCGTAGTTGCCTTCGCGCTCGACCACCTGGGTGCCGACCAGCTTGTTCAGTTCGCGCACCGCACCGTCGCGCTGATCGAGCAGGTCGTTGGGCTGGCCCTGGATCGCCGAGACACGGGAAATCTGCTCGTTGAACTGGGCGATGGTGGTGGTGAGCTTGTTCACCTGGTCGGCCATCGACGCCATGTTGGCGTTGAGGTTGGTGTTCTGTTGATTGAGCTGCGAGGACAGGCTGTTGAAGCGCTTGGACAAGGTCTGCGCGCCAGTCAGCAGCAATTGCCGCGAGGCGTCCTCGTTGGGCTTGGCCGCCGCGTCCTGCATGGCGTTGAAGAAGCCCTTCAGCGCTGCGGTGATGCCGGTGTCGGCACTCGACAGCGCCGTATCGAGCGGAGCGATCTGCTTGAGGTACGAGGTGGCGTCGCTGGACAACGAGGTGGTGGTGCGCAGTTGGTTCTCGAGGAAGGCGTTGTACACCCGGCGCACGTCGGCCAGGGTCGTGCCGCTGCCCATGAAGACCGTGCCGGTCTGCTGCGAGCCCTTGGTCTTCTGCACGATCTGCTGGCGAGAGTAGCTGTCCACATCGGCGTTGGCGATGTTGTTACCCAGGGTATGCAACCCCGATTGCGCGGCGCCCAGCCCGGACATGCCAATGTTGATCAAGCTCGCCATGTTTCGCTGCCCTTAAAGTTGCGTGGTGGTCCCGAGCATTGCGTAGCTCGTGTCCGACTTCATTTGTCGTGCGATCTGCGAGATCTTGCTGGCGTAGTTGGGGTCGGTGGCATACCCCGCCTTCTGCAGCTCTCGCACGAACTGTTCCGGTTTATCGGCTGCGTTCACCGCAGCTTGATAGCGCGAATTGTTCTGTAACAGGCTGACCAGGTCGTGGAAGCTGTCCTGGTACGACGCGTAGGAGCGGAACGCCGCCGTCTCCTTGACGAACTGGCCGTCACGAAACTCGCTGGTGATCGCCCGCGCCTCGCCACCCTGCCAGTTGCCGGTGGCCTTGATGCCGAACAGGTTGTGACTGCTGCTGCCGTCGGGGTTGCGCATGACCGACTTGCCCCAGCCGGTTTCCAGGGCCGCCTGGGCCACCAGATAGCGCGGATCGATGCCGATGCGCTTGGCGGCCTGCTCGGCCATCGGCAGCATGGTGGCAACGAAAGCGTCGCTGTCGGCGAACGCTTTCTTCGGCGCCAGCGGTGGCTGGGCCACGGCGCGGCCGAGGATCTGCAGGTCACGCCCGGGCGCGGCGAACGCTTGCGCCGGTTCCCAGTCGCCAGTGGCCACGCCGCCGGGGGGAATGTCGCCGCGTTGCGGCAGTGCCGCGGCGTTGCCAGCCGCCGCAGGCGCGCTCGCCGACGGCACGATGCCGGCCAACAGGCGATCGGTGAGTTTGCCGGGCAGCGACAGGCGCCGCGCATTGAGCGCCGCCACGTCGTTGCGGGTCGCCGTGGACTCCATCGCCTGCGGCGCGGCGACCACCTTGGTGCCCCACAGCGCCGGCGCATTACCGTCCACGCGCGGGAACGGACTGGTGTTGGGACGCGCGGCCTTGTTCTTCGACAACTGGCGCACCAGCACGTCCTGCAGACCGATACCGCCGCCCTCGCGGGACATGCTCACGGACAACTGCTGGTCGTACATGTCGCGGTACTGCTTGACCGTCTCGGTGTTCATCGGGTCGTCGGCCGCCATGACATCGCCCGCCTTGCGCGAGGCCTTGAGCATCTCGCCGATGAACAGCGATTCGAACTCCTGGGCCACCTTGCGGATGTTGCCCTCGCTGTCGCGGTCGCCGTGCTTGAGCGAACTCAGGCGATTGAGGTCGGTGTAGGCGCCGCTGTCGGCGCTACCGGAGACCAGGCTCTTGGGGGTCATCGCCAGGCTCCTCAGATCACGATCAGGTCGGCTTGCAAGGCGCCGGCCTGTTTCAGGGCTTCGAGGATCGCCATCAGATCACCCGGCGCCGCGCCGACCTGGTTCACCGCACGGACGATCTCGTCCAGCGTGGTGCCCGGGCCGAACTTGAACATCGGCTTGGCTTCCTGCTGCGCGTTGACCCGCGAGCGCGGCACCACGGCGGTCTGGCCGTTGGACAGCGGCCCCGGCTGGCTGACGATCGGGTCTTCGGTGATGGTCACGGTCAGGCTGCCGTGGGTGACGGCGGCGGGCGAGACTTTCACGTTCTGGCCGATCACGATGGTGCCGGTACGCGAGTTGATGATGACCTTGGCCACGGCCTGGCCGGGATCGATCTCCAGGTTCTCCAGGATCGACAGGTAGTCCACGCGCTGGCTGGGGTCCATCGGCGCGCTGACGCGGACCGATCCGCCGTCCAATGCCTGGGCCACGCCCGGGCCGAGCAGCTCGTTGACCTTGTCGACGATGCGCTTGGCCGTGGTGAAGTCGGGGCGGTTGAGGTTCAACGTCAAGGTATTGCCTTGGTTGAAGCCGCTCGGCACCGCGCGCTCGACCGAGGCGCCGCCGGGAATGCGTCCGGCCGACGGCACGTTGACGGTGATCTTGGAGCCGTCGCGACCTTCGGCGTCGAAGCCACCGACCACCAGGTTGCCCTGGGCGATGGCATAGACGTTGCCGTCGATACCCTTGAGTGGCGTCATCAGCAGGCTGCCGCCGCGCAGGCTCTTGGAGTTACCGATCGAGGACACGGTGATGTCGATCACCTGCCCCGGCTTGGCGAACGCCGGCAGGTCGGCATGCACCGACACCGCCGCGACGTTCTTGAGCTGCACGTTGCCCGATCCCGGCGGCACCTTGATGCCGAACTGCGAGAGCATGTTGTTGAAGGTCTGCAGGGTGAACGGCGTCTGGGTGGTCTGGTCACCGGTGCCGTTGAGCCCCACCACCAGCCCGTAGCCGATCAGCTGGTTGGCGCGCACGCCGGAAATGCTGGCGATGTCCTTCAGCCGTTCGGCCTGGGCGGCGACGGCGAAGGTCAGGAGCAAGGTCGCGGCAATCAACTGCCTGGCGTTGAACATGGTCATCCGTACTCAGAAGGGCCAAAGCGGGCTCATGAAGAAGCGGTCCAGCCACCCGGGCTGGCTGGCGTCGGCGAAGGAGCCGGTGCCCGAATAGGTGATGCGCGCGTCGGCCACACGGGTGGACGGCACGGTGTTGTCGGTGGCGATGTCGTCGGCACGCACCAGCCCGGCGATGCGCACCAGCTCTTCGCCGGTGTTCAGGGTCATCCACTTCTCGCCGCGCACGGCGATGATGCCGTTGGGCAGCACCTCGGCCACGGTCACGGTGACCGAGCCGGTCAGGGTGTTGCCCTGGCTGGCCTGGCTGGCGCCCTTGGTGGTGCGATCGCCGTTGTAGCCGGCATTGAGCGACAGGTCGCCACCGCCGAACGGGTTGTTGGTGTTCGGGGTGGTGCCGAACAACGAGGTCAGACCGAGGTTGGCCTTGCTGTTCTTCTGCAACTGCGAACCGGCATTCTTGCTCGCCGAGGTGCGCTCGTTGAGGGTGATGGTGATGATGTCACCGACCCGGAACGCCTTGCGGTCGCCGTACATGTTCTGTTCGAACCCGGCCTGGTAGATCGAACCGTTGTTGGCCGCCGACGGCAGCGGGGTGCGTGGCAGCACGGGCGCATAGTACGGGTCGTTGGGCTTGGCCGACGGTGCGACGCAGCCGGCCAGCAACACGGCACCACCCAGGGCGACGACGGACAACAGACGATTCATGACGCTTACCTCACGGTGTAACGGGCGCTGCCACGGCAGCCGGGTCGCTAGAGCCAGGGCTCAGAGTTTCTGGGTGACGAACGACAGCATCTGGTCGGCGGTGGAGATGACCTTGGAGTTCATCTCGTAGGCACGCTGGGTGGTGATCATGTTCACCAGTTCTTCCACGGTGCTGACGTTGGAGTTCTCCAGGGTCTGCTGCAGCGTGGTACCCAGCCCGTTCAGGCCCGGGGTGCCCACCTGCGGCGCGCCGCTGGCGGCGGTCTCGAAGAACAGGTTGCTGCCGATCGCCTGCAGGCCGGCCGGGTTGATGAAGTCGGCGGTCTGGATGTTGCCGATGATCTGCGCGGCCGGGTTGCCGGGCACAGTGATCGACACGGTGCCGTCCTGGCCGACGGTGAAGGTCTGCGCCTCCGGCGGCACGACGATGGCAGGCTCCAGGGCGAAACCGTTGGCGGTGACGATCTGGCCGTCCGAATTGAGGTGGAAGGTGCCGTCACGGGTATAGGAAACGGTGCCATCAGGCTGCAGGACCTGGAAGAACCCCCGGCCGTTGACGGCCAGGTCCAGCGGGTTCTCGGTGGTCTGCAGGCTGCCGGTCTGGAAGTTCTTCTGGGTGCCGACGACGCGCACACCGGTACCGACCTGCAGACCCGACGGCAGCTCGCTGTCCTGGGTCGACTGGGCGCCAGGCTGACGCTTGGTCTGGTACAGCAGGTCCTGGAACTCGGCACGGTCGCGCTTGAAGCCAGTGGTCGAGACGTTGGCCAGGTTGTTGGAGATGACCGACAGGTTGGTGTCCTGTGCGGAGAGGCCGGTTTTAGCGACCCAAAGAGCCGGAAGCATTCAGTGTTCTCCTCGTGCGCCTGTTTTACGGCACCCGTTCAAAGGTAATTAGCCGAGTTGCAAGACCCGAGCCATGGCTTGGTCGCCTTCTTCGGCGGCCTTCATCATCTTGACGTGCAGTTCGAACTGACGGGACAGCGCCAGCACCGAGGTCATTTCTTCCACGGCATTGACGTTGCTGCCCTGAAGGAAACCCGAGACCACGCGCACGTTGGCATCGGCATCGGCCGGCTGGCCGCTGTTGGTGTGGATCAATCCATCCAGGCCTTTATGCATGGCCTTGATGTCCGGGTTGACCAGCTTGATGCGGTCCACTTCGGCCATGACCCGCGGATCTTCGCCCATGGCGCGAATGCTGATGGTGCCGTCGTCACCCACTTCGACTTTCTGCTCAGGCGGAATGGCGATCGGTCCGCCGTTGCCCATCACCGCCATGCCATTGCCGGCACGCAGCACGCCGAGCGCGTCGATGTTCAGGCTGCCGGTGCGCACGTAAGCTTCGCTGCCGTCCGGCGCCTGCACGGCCATGAAACCGTTGCCGCTGACCGCCACGTCCAGGTCACGACCGGTTTCGATCAACGGGCCTGCACTGAAGTCGGTGGCGGGCCGCTCGCTCATGGCGAAGGCACGCGCCGGAAAGCTGTCGCCGAACACGGGCATCGAGCGCGCCTGTTCCAGGTCGCGCTGAAAGCCGTTGGTGGAAACGTTCGCCAGGTTGTTGGCATGCGCCTTCTGCGCCACCGCGTTCTGGGCGGCGCCGGTCATGGCGACATAAAGCATCTTGTCCACAGTCATCCTCCGCTGCACTGGCGATCGATTGCCGCTCACCGTTGCTGTGCAGGCTGTAAAGCAAGTTCCGAACCAACTTTCCAGAATTCGCTAAAAAGCCCGTGGACACGGGCTTTCGAGGGATCGGAGCAGTGGTTGGATGTCGGTTATCCGGCGCGGCTTTGCCGCCGGTGGCAAGGGGGTGCCAAAAGTTCGAGAGCCGCGAAGCCGCCCTCAGCGGTCACGGCATCCGCCATTGTCATAGGGCCCGGCGAAGCGCTTCCAGCCCTCCCCTGGCGACCACTGCGAGCACACCAGACGTCCGTCCACCTGACTCTCCCAGCGCCACCAGGGCGCGGTACCGGCCTGGGCCTGCAGCAGGCACAGCCCGGCAAGCAGCGCGACTGCGACTTTCCTCATGATCACTCCTGCACAAACGACGAGCCCCTTCAAGGCAAAGGGGCTCGGATCACTACGCTCGACCGACGACCATCAGGTCATCTGGATGATGGTCTGCATGATGGTGCTTTCGGTGGAGATGGTCTTGGCGTTGGCCTGGTAGTTGCTCTGCGCCTTGACCAGCTCGACCAGCTCCTGTGTCAGGTTGACGTTCGAGGCTTCCAGGGAGTTGGACTCCACCGAACCCAGGGTGCCGGTCTTCGGCGCATCGACACCCGGAATGCCGGAAGCGAAGGTTTCCTTCCAGCGGGTACCGCCGATCTGCTGCAGACCCTGGTCGTTGGCGAAGCTGGCGATGGCCACTTGGCCGATTGCACGCGACTGCTGGTTGCTGAAGCTGGCGAACATCACCCCCGAGGAGTCGATCGACAGGCTCGACAGGATGCCGGTGGCGTAACCGTCCTGGCTCTGCGACATGCGCGCGGTCTCGGTGTTGTACGAGGTGGTGCTGTTCATCGACAGGCGCATGCCGTCGGTGTTGCCGCTCGAGCCGTTGCTCGCCCAGTTACCGGAGGCGTCCTTGGACGCCGGGATCCAGCCCTTGAGGCTGAAGGTGTTGTTGGTCACGCTCCAGTTCGCGGCAGGCACGCTGGTGTTGTCGGTGGCCATGGCCTTGATGCTGCCGTCGGCATTGAAGTCCATGGTACCGGTCAGCGGCGCGGCACTGGTCGGATCGAGCGGGTTGCGACCATCGACCAAGGTGTACATGGTCCACTCGTTGGTGCCAGTCTTGCGATAGAACTGCTCCATCGTGTGTTCGTTGCCCTGGTTATCGTAGACCTTGGTCGGGAACGATTTGGTGTAGGTGGTCTGGTCGGCCGGGTCGAACGGCTTGTTCGGCACCATCACCGGCGGCGTGGCGCCGTTGGACACTTCCAGGGGAATGGTGTCGGCGGAGGAGTTCAGGTTGATGCCCTGATCGATCAGGGTGGTCGCCTTGGGCGCCAGTGCCGAGGTGTCGATCTTCAGATTGGTGAGGATGCCCTTCTGGATCTTGCCGGTGCTGTCAGCGGCGTAGCCTTGCAGGTTCAAGCCGTCGGAGGTGACCACATTGCTGTTCTTGTCGGTGCGGAACGCACCGGCACGGGTATAACTGAGCGAGCCGTTGTCCGAGAGCACGAAGTAGCCCTGGCCCTGGATGCCCATGTCCAGCACGTTGCCGGTGTTGTTCACGTCACCCTGGGTGAACTGCTGCGAGACGGCGGCCAGGCGCACGCCGTTACCGATCTGGTTCTTGCCCACGCCCAGACGGTTGGCGCCGGCATAGACGTCGGCGAACTCGGCGCGCGACGACTTGAAGCCGGTGGTGTTGACGTTGGCGATGTTGTTGCCGGTGACGTCCAGTTGCTTGTTGGCTGCGTAGAGACCGCTAAGGCCGATATTGAAAGACATGTAGTGCTCCTTCTGCCGAACAGACCGGCCTTAGATTCCGATGGTTTGTACTTTGGAGATGCCGACCTTGCCGATGCCGGCGAGGTTGAGCATCATCTCGCCGCCCGCACCGGCGACAGTGACACTGGTGACCGTGGCCGGCAGCAGGGTGTACATCTGCTGGGCCTTGCCATCGACGGTGGTGGTGGCGCTGAAGCTGTAGTTGCCGGCAGCGACCTTCTCGCCCTTGTCGTTGGTGCCATCCCAGATGAAGTCGGCATTGCCCTTGTTCTGCGCGCCGAGGTCGATGGTCTTGACCACGTTGCCATCCTTGTCCTTGATGGTGATCTTGCCGTTGTCGATGTTCTGCGGCACCACCACCTGGCCATTGAGGCTCTTGCTCGGGTCGATCATGGCCTTGTCGTTCTGCACGATCACCGAGCGACCGACCAGCGAGGACGCCTGCAGGGCCTGAGAGGAACCCATTGCGCTGGTGATGCCGTTGACCGACTGGTTGAGGGTCTGGATGCCCTCCAGGCTGCTGAACTGCGCCAACTGCGAGACGAACTCGCTGTTGTCCTGCGGGTCGAGGGGGTTCTGGTGCTGCATCTGGGTGACCAGCAACTGCAGGAAGGCATCTTTGCCGAGCGCGTTCTTGTCGGTCGACTCGGTGGTGTTCTTCTTGGTGTTGGCAGTGGTGCTCACGCCCGAATTGGCGAGGACTTCATTGAGGTTCGTGGCCATGTCTTAAACTCCGTGATCACTGACCCAGGGTCAGGACCTTCTGCATCATGGTCTTGGCGGTGTTCATCAGCTCGGCGTTGGTCTGGAACGCACGGCTGGCGGAGATCATGTCAGCCATCTCCTCGACCACGTTGACGTTGGGGTAGTAGACGTAGCCGTCCTTGTTCGCTGCCGGGTGGTTGGGCTCGTAGCGAGCCTCCAGATTGCTCTGGTCCTCGATGATGCCCTTGACCTGCACGCCCTGGCCGGCCTGCCCCTGATCCTCGAACAGCGACTGGCTGCCACCGTTCTGCGCCTGCTCGAAGGTGGTGGCGAACACCGGGTGGCGGGCACGGTAGGTCTGGTCGATGCTCGAGGACACGGTCTCGGCGTTGGCGATGTTGGAAGCGACGGTGTTCAGGCGCGTGTTCTGCGCACTCATGCCGCTACCGGCGATATTGAAGACACTGGCAAGGGACATGGTCACTCTCCGCGCAGGGCCGATACCAGCCCTTTGAATTTACTGTTGAGCAAGGTGAAGCTGGCCTGGAAGTCGATGGCGTTCTGCGTGTAGTTCGACTGTTCCATATGGGCATCGACGGTGTTCTGGTCGATCGACGGCTGCATCGGCGTGCGGTACTTGAGCGTGTCGTCGGCCAGCGCCATGCCTTCGGCCTCGATGTGTCGGCTGTTGGTGCGCTGCAACGACACCCGCTCTTCGGTGCGCTTGCCGGACTCACCGGCCAGTACCGAGGCGAAGTCCAGGTCGCGGGCCTTGTAGCCGGGGGTGTCGGCGTTGGCGATGTTGTTGGCCAGCACCTCGGCGCGCTGGGCGCGCAGACCCAATGCCTTTTCGTGGATGCCAAGGGCGTTGTCGAAGCTGATGCTCATGTCGGGGAACCTTCGAAGGTTGACCAGCGTTGCGTTGGCCAAGATATAGCAAGGGCTGTGCCAACACGCTACAGCCCAGCAATGCCGGGCATTGAACCTTTAGCGAGGGGTTTGGCCTGCCAGAAAAGCGGCAAGGGGTTTCCGCTTCATGGCGGCGAAGCGGCAAAAGCGCAGCGGCAACGGCGGCAATCCAAAAAATTGACGTGATCGCGCAGAACGAAAAAACCGGCGTCTTTCGACACCGGCTTTTTCGTTACTTGGCCTGGTAGATGATCCCCGGACTGCACTGGACCATCTGGTAATGATCCGGCAAGCCGTTCAGCGCTTCGGAGGCGCCGAGGAACAGGTAACCGCCCGGCTTGAGGGTGGCATGGATGCGCATGAGGATGTCTTTCTTCACCTGGGCGGAGAAGTAGATCAACACGTTGCGGCAGAACACGATGTCGAATTTGCCCAGCGACGCGTAGCTGTCGAGCAGGTTGAACGAGCGGAACTCGACGCGACTGCGAATCGGCGGCTTGACCGCCCAGCGGCCCGGCCCTTTCGGGTCGAAGTAGCGCTGCAGGCGTTCCTGGGACAGGCCACGGGCGATGGCCAGGCTGTCGTACTCGCCGGTTTTGCAGTTGTTCAGCATGGCGCCGGAGAGGTCGGTGGCAACGATCTGCGCCCCCATCTTCAACTGGCCAAGATTGCTGCGCTCGAATTCGTCGATGGCCATCGACAGCGAATACGGCTCCTGACCCGACGAACACGCCGCCGACCAGATGCGCAGGCGCTGCCCCGGGTTGGCACGAATGAACTCCGGGATGACCCGGCTCTTGAGCACCTCGAACGGATAGGTATCGCGAAACCACAGGGTTTCGTTGGTGGTCATGGCATCGACGACCTGCTCGCGCAGACCGCTGCGTGGCTGGGTCTGAATGCGCTGCACCAGCTCGCCGAGGCTCTTGATGCCCTGCTGCTCCATCAACTTGTTGAGACGGCTGGACACCAGATACTGCTTATTTTCGCCCAGCAGGATGCCACAGGCTTTCTCCAGGAAGACCCTGAACTGTTCGAAATCCAAATTACCCGTAGACAATGCTGCCGCCTCTTTCCAATCGCTTGCGCCGGGGGCGAACCCCCGACAGTTTCAGTGCGTCGCCTTGATCCGGTCGACCACGCGGTGGGCCAGGTCATCCGGCCTGAACTTGGCCAGAAAGTCATCAGCGCCGACTTTCTTGACCATCGCCTGGTTGAACACGCCCGACAGCGAAGTATGCAGGAGGATGTGCAGCTTTTGCATGCGTGGATCGCTGCGAATCTCGGCAGTGAGGGTATAGCCGTCCATCTCCGGCATTTCAATGTCGGAAATCATCATCAGGAATTCTTCTTCCGGACGCTTGCCCTCGTCGACCAGCTTGCGCAGGTAGTCGAGCGCCTGACGACCATCGTTGAGCGCCACCACTTCCACGCCCACCGTCTGCAGACAACGGCTGACCTGCTTGCGTGCCACCGACGAGTCATCGACCGTCAGCACCCGCAGCAACACGGCCTTGTCCTGCACTTCGGCATCCACCACGCCGGCCGAGACCGACTCCGACGACGGCGCCACTTCGGCCAGCACCTTCTCCACGTCGATGATCTCGACCATGCGATTGTCCACACGGGTGACCGCCGTGAGGTAGTGATCGCGGCCGGTGCCCTTGGGTGGCGGATGGATTTCTTCCCAGTTCATGTTGACGATGCGCTCGACCGAGTGCACCAGGAAGCCCTGGGTCTTGGTGTTGTATTCGGTGATGATCACGAAACTGTTGCGCGTCTCTTCCTTCAGGCCCGGCAGACCGGTGGCCATCGACAGGTCGAGAATGGGAATGGTCGCCCCGCGAATGTTCGCCACGCCACGCACCACCGCATGTGACTTGGGCAACAGGGTCAGGTCCGGGCACTGCAGCACCTCCCGCACCTTGAACACGTTGATGCCGTAGAGTTGATCGCCATTGAGACGGAACAACAGCAGCTCCAGGCGATTCTGTCCAACCAGCTGTGTGCGCTGGTTGACCGAATCCATAACGCCAGCCATGCCAGACTCCTTATGTTTTTCTGCTTGCTAGACAACAAGTCGGCACGGGCTTTGCTTTTTTGAGCCCATGTACACGAAAACGACATTTTTCCGACGACCGACACGCCTCGTGGCCCTTTTTCTGGCCACCGCTTGCCTGTTCGCGTCCGGCGCTCGCACGCTGGCGGATTCGTTTACCTTGCCTGAACAGCTTATCGGTGTCACCCAAGGGTTTCTTGAGTTCACCGTCGAAGATTATCTGAGCCGCACGCAGACCCCTGGGCGTTATGACATCCAGGTCAACAACCTCGACCCGCGCCTGCGCATGCCGCTGTGCAGCCAGTCGCTGGACGCCTCGCTGGAAAGTCCGGCGCAGCCACTGGGGCGAGTGACGGTGCGGGTACGCTGTGACGGCGAAGCGCCGTGGACCGTGTTCGTGCCGGCGCAGGTCAAGCTGCTGCGCGACGTGGTGGTCATGACCCGCCCGCTCAAGCGCGAAAGCGTGATCGGCGAAGGCGACGTGACCCTGCGCGAGCGCGACGTCAGCAGCCTGGGCCAAGGGTTCATCAGCGACCTCGATCAAGCCGTGGGCATGAAGCTGTTGCGCCCCACCGTGATGGACCAGGTGCTCACCTTGCAGCAGTTGGAGCAGGCCGAAGTGATTCGCAAGGGCGACCAGGTGGTGATTACCGCCCGCAGCGGCGGCCTGAGCGTGAGAATGCCGGGGGAGGCGCTGGCCAAAGGCGGCCTGACCGAGCAGATCCGCGTGCGCAACCTCAATTCCAAGCGGGTGGTCAAGGCCACGGTGATCGGACCGGGCCAGGTCGAGGTGCCTATGTAACGGGTGGGGGACTGGCGGCAAGGAACCGCCTTTCCTAAACTGGGTCAGAAATCGGGATGCGCGCCTGTACTGACGGACGGCAAAACTTTTATGCCTAAAGTTTGCTCCGGGTTAGCCGAAACAAAGGCAAGCGTCCTATTTACCCAGAGGTTTCTGATCATGGTCATCGACTTCAGTCGTTTGAATAACTCCCCGTCCGTAGCGGGCGGCGTGCGTAGCACGAGCGCCAGCGGCAACAGCGAAAAAGCCGCGGCCAGCAGCGATACCAGCAAGCCGGCCAGCGTCAGCGGAGAAGCGGTACACCTCAGCCAAGAGGCCCAGAAGTTGCAACAGATCAGCGACAAGCTGCGCGATCAGCCCGCCGTCGACAACGCCCGTGTGGCGCAGTTGAAGCAAGCGATCGCCGATGGCAGCTACAAGGTCGATGCCGGCCGTGTCGCCTCCAAACTGCTTGATTTCGAAGCTCAGCGCTAACCCCCGGGTGCGCTGACTCACAGGACGCCAGAGCCCAGAGCCAGCCATGCACGACACCACACTGCTGCAACTGATCGAAGACGATATCGCGCCGACCCAGGAACTGCTCGATCTCCTGCAAAAGGAGACGGTGGCCCTGCATGGTCGTGACATGCAGGTACTGGAGACCATCCTGGCCCGCAAGCAGTCGCTGATCGTCTTGCTCGAGCAGCAGGGCATGCGCCGTAATCACCTGCTCAACGGGCTGGGCCTGAGTGCCGACCGGGCAGGCGTGCAGGCCGTTGCCGCGCAGTCGGTCAATGGTGAGCTCATCCTCCAGCAGCTCGATGTGCTGACCGGCCTGATGGACGCTTGCCAGAAGGTCAACGAGACCAACGGTCGGGTCATCCAGGTGCAGCAGCACGCTACGGCCAATCAGATCAGAATCCTCATGGGTGGCGACTCTCCGTCACTGTATGACAGCCGTGGCACCACCTCCCCCATGGACAAGCCTCGGGCGATCAGCCAGGTTTAATAGTCCTGTTCAAGGCACGGATCATACTGGCAAAATGCCGTAACTTGCGTGTGCCGTTTTTGCCTGGAGATCGATAATCCGTGTTCACTGAAACCGATGCACCTCAGCCACCGAAGGTGCTCACCACCGCGCTGGAAATTGCGGCCAACCTGCGCCAACTGATGGACAGCCACGACCCGCTGATCATCAGCTTCCCCGAGCGCAACCAGCGTTTCCAGAGCTACGTGGTTCACGTGGACCGGGATGCCGACGTGCTGGCCCTGGACGAGCTCATTCCCCGTGATGGTGAGCGATTCATCGAAAACGGCGAGCCTTTCCGCGTCGAGGGCTTTCATGATGGGGTACGCATCGCTTGGGAATGCAATACCTCGCTGACCCTCGGTGAAGTCGATGGGCACCGCTGCTACCGTGGCGCGCTTCCGCAGGAAATGACCTACCACCAGCGTCGTAACGCCTTCCGCGCTGCGCTGAAGCTGTCGCAACTGGTCGACATCACCCTCGATGGCACGCACCTCAAAGGCAACGGCGCCATGCGCGGCAAGTTGCTGGACGTATCCGCCACCGGTTGCAAGCTGCGTTTCGACGGCAACGTCGAGGAGCGTCTGCAGCTGGGTCAGGTCTATGAACGCTTCAAGGCTGCCAATCCGCTTGGCCTGAGCGATGTGATGGTGGAGCTACGGCACCTGCACTTCGAAGAGCGCATCAACACCACCTTTGCCGGCTTGCGCTTTCACAACCTCAGCGGCCAGGGCCAGCGCAAGGTCGAGAGCTTCGTTTATCAGTTGCAGCGTGAAGCGCGGCGATTCGACAAAGACGATTATTGATTCCGCGCCGTTAGCCGGGATTGCCAGGGCCGCTCAAGCGGCCCTTTTGCGTTCCATGCGCTTCAACCTGACTTGTCCAGGGGCGCCTGGGAAACAGCGGGATCGACCGAAGCCGGATGCTCGATCTCGCCTTCGGTGGCCTCGGTGTCTTCGGCCGCCACCGGCGTCTGCATCACATCCTGAACCGTCTGCTCGTCCACCCGCGGGTCGAGCGCCGCCGACAAAGGCGAGCCCGCCGCCGGCATCGCCACGTGACCCAGCGGCGCATCCTGCACCTGGTGCAGACCGGTAACCGCTTTGGGCCGTATGCGCCAGACCAGTACCAAGGCGAAGAACACGAAGAAGGCGTACAGCATCTGCGCGCCAAGTACCTTCATCAGTACGCCCGCCACCAGCGGCCCGATGCTCGCGCCGACGCCGTAGGTCACCAGCAACATCGCCGTCAACGACACCCGCCGCTCGCTTTCCACGTGGTCGTTGGAAAACGCCACGGCCAGCGGGTACAGGCAGAACTGCAGCAGCGACACGATGAAGCCCATCGCGAACAACACCTCCAAGGGCACGCTGGGCAGAATCGCCAGCGGCAGCGACGCCACGGCCAGTCCTAAGGAGATGCTGCGAATCAGCAGCGCACGGTCATAGCGGTCCGACAACCAGCCCAGCGGCCACTGCACCACGAGACCGGCGAAGATGCAGCAGCCCATGAACAGACCGACCTGCTCGGTACTGAGCCCCTGGCGCGCTGCATACAGCGGGGCCAGACCGTAGAACGCACCGACGATCAATCCTGCGCCCAGTACCGTGCTCAACGACTGCGGCACCCGCTTGATGAAGAACTTCGGCTCCATGGGTGCAGGCCGCAACGGTGCAGGGTGAATTCGACGGGTCATGGCCACCGGCACCAGGCACAGGGCAAAGCACATGGCCACCAGCATCAGCAGCTCAGGACCCAGTGCCGGGTGTACCACCAGGATCAACTGACCCAGCACCAGGCCCAGGTAGGAAGCGATCATGTAGCCGCTGAACACCGCACCCCGCTGCTTGGCATCGGCCTGCTCGTTGAGCCAGCTCTCGATGACCATGTACTGGCACATCATGCCCAGGCCAACGATCACCCGCAGGCCGATCCAGGCCGGTACGTAGTTGGTCATGCCGTGTCCCAGCACCGCCGCGCCGACGATACCGGCGCAGGTGGCATAGGCCCGGATATGTCCGACCCGGCCGATCAGCCGATGGCCGACCTTGCCGCCCAATGCCAGGCCGAAATAGTTGGCGGCCATCAGCGCACCCACCCACAGGCTGTCGACCTGATCGGCGGCCAGGCGCAGGGCCAGGTAGGTACTGAGCAGACCGGAACCGATCAGCATCATCAACGCAGCGAAATACAACGAACGAAAAGACTTCCAGATCTGGCGCATGCGACCCCGCGGGCTCCTTGGGCAGGTATGGTGCTGCTGGACAGCATAAGGTCTGTGAACCGTTCATGGGCCGCTGGCCGGAAAAAAAACCAGCGGCGACGCAGGCGCAGAACAACGTGTCTCGATCAGGCCTGCGCGGCCAGCACCCGCCGCTCCCAAGGGGTGATCTCGTCGAGAAAATCGCTCAGTTCCAGCAGCTTGGTAGCGACGTATCCTTCGATGAACACCTCGCCGAACAGTTCCCGCGCCAGTGCGCTGCGACGCAGGCGTTCTAGACCGGCATGCAAGGTGCACGGCAGGCTCAGGTGCTCAGGCACGGTGAACTCGCCTTGCACGGCCGGTGCAGGTTGCAGCCTGCGCTCCAGGCCGTGAAGGCCAGCCGCCAAGCTGGCAGCGAGCGCCAGGTAGGGGTTGCAGTCGGCCCCCGGCAGGCGGTTTTCCACGCGCCGGGCCACGGGCGCGCTGGCCGGGATGCGCAGGCCGGCGGCGCGGTTGTCCTGCGACCAGCAGGCGTTGTTCGGCGAGGCATACGGGTGACACAATCGCTGGTAGGAATTGACGTTGGGTGCGAACAGCGCGGTGAAGTCGGCCATGCAAGCCTGCAGCCCGCCGATGAAGTGAGCGAAGCGCTCGGTCGCCCGCCCCTGCTCATCACTGAAGACATTTCGACCTGTGGCGATTTCGACCAGGCTCTGGTGGATGTGCATCGAGCTGCCCGGCGTGTGCGCCAGCGGCTTGGCCATGCACACCACGGTCAGCCCGTGCCTGAGCGCCACTTCCTTGAGCAGGTGCTTGAACAGGAAGGTCTGGTCGGCCAACAACAAGGCATCACCGTGCAGCAGATTGATCTCGAACTGGCTGACCCCCATCTCGTGCATGAAAGTATCGCGCGGCAGCCCCAGCGCCGCCATGCAACGGTACACCTCGTCGAAGAACGGCCGCAGGCCATTGTTGGAGCTGACGCTGAAGGCCGAGTGGCCCAGTTCGCGACGCCCATCCAGGCCCAGGGGCGGCACGAACGGCTGGTGCGGATCCGGATTGGCGGCGAAGACGAAGAACTCCAGCTCGGTGGCCACCACCGGCGCCAGGCCGAGGGCGGCATAGCGTGCGATGACCGCCTTGAGCTGGCCGCGCGTGGACAACGGCGAGGGTGTGCCATCGAGCTCCACCGCATCACAAATCGCCAGCGCCCGTGGGCGGTCACTCCAGGGCAGCACGTGGGTCTGTTTTGGGTCAGCGACCAGTGCCAGATCACCGTCGTCACTGCCGTAGAACTTCGCCGGCGGGTAGCCGCCCATGATGCACTGCAGCAATACGCCACGCGCCATCTGCAAGCGTCGCCCTTCGAGGAAACCCTCGGCGGTCATCACCTTGCCTCGAGGTACGCCGTTCAGGTCGGGGGTGACGCATTCGATTTCGTCGATGCCGGTCAGGCGCTCGGCAGCAGAGCGCAGGCCTTGGGTCGTCATCACAGAGATCCTTGTTGTTTTGGCTGGCCGCGAGCGGCGACAGGCACAACATAGGCCGGGGGTGTTTAAAATATCAAGCACCCCGCGCAGGGTGATGGCTACGTCCTATTCACGCAGGGTCATGCCGTTGGCCGGCAGCGGCAAGGCGGTCTTGTAACGCACCTGTTTGAGGGCGAAGCTGGAACGGATGTTGGCCACCCCCGGCAAGCGCGTCAGGTAGTCGAGAAAGCGCTCCAGCGCCTGGATACTGGGCAGCAGCACACGCAACAGATAATCCGGATCGCCGGTCATCAGGTAGCACTCCATCACCTCCGGGCGCTCGGCGATTTCCTCCTCGAAACGGTGCAGCGATTGCTCCACCTGTTTCTCCAGGCTCACATGGATGAACACATTGACGTCCAGTCCCAGCACCTCTGGCGACAGCAACGTCACCTGCTGACGGATCACGCCCTGCTCCTCCATGGCCTTGACGCGGTTGAAGCAAGGGGTCGGCGACAGGTTCACCGAGCGCGCCAGTTCAGCGTTGGTGATCCGTGCATTCTCCTGGAGGCTGTTGAGAATGCCGATATCCGTGCGATCGAGTTTTCGCATGAGACAAATTCACCTGATTCTTGTGGTTGTGCGGAATGTTTATCTGTGCCCTGCGGCAAAGGCAATCAACTTGAGAGAAATATTCTCCGAGCCAGCCTCTAAGATGTAGGGAACGCTGACCTGCCAGTCACGAGCCGGCACTCAGCGGCGATCGTTGCAAAGCTCACAAAAACAATATTCGAGCGAGCGTGAACAGCATGAACGAGTACGCCCCCCTGCGTCTGCATGTGCCCGAGCCTACAGGCCGGCCAGGCTGCCAGACCGATTTTTCCTACCTGCGCCTGAATGACGCCGGTCAAGTTCGCAAACCGCCCATTGACGTCGAACCCGCCGAGACCGCCGATTTGTCCGGCAGCCTGGTGCGCGTGCTCGACGAACAGGGCGACGCCGTCGGTCCCTGGGCCGAAGGCATCGACCCGCAGGTACTGCGCCAGGGCCTGCGCACGATGCTCAAGACGCGCATCTTCGATAGCCGCATGGTGGTCGCCCAGCGTCAGAAGAAGATGTCCTTCTACATGCAGAGCCTGGGCGAGGAAGCCATCGGCAGCGGTCAGGCCTTGGCGCTGAACCGCAGCGACATGTGCTTCCCCACCTACCGCCAGCAAAGCATCCTGATGGCCCGCGATGTGTCACTGGTGGACATGATCTGCCAGTTGCTGTCCAACGAGCGCGACCCGCTCAAAGGCCGCCAATTGCCGATCATGTACTCGGTGCGCGAGGCCGGTTTCTTCACCATCAGCGGCAACCTGGCCACGCAGTTCGTGCAGGCTGTTGGCTGGGCCATGGCCTCGGCGATCAAGGGCGATACCAAGATCGCTTCGGCCTGGATCGGCGACGGCGCCACGGCTGAATCCGATTTTCACACTGCCCTCACCTTCGCCCACGTCTACCGCGCGCCGGTGATCCTCAACGTGGTCAACAATCAGTGGGCGATCTCCACCTTCCAGGCCATCGCCGGGGGCGAATCGACCACCTTCGCCGGCCGCGGCGTGGGCTGTGGCATCGCCTCGCTGCGGGTCGACGGCAACGATTTCATCGCCGTCTACGCCGCTTCGCGCTGGGCCGCCGAACGTGCGCGCCGGGGCCTGGGCCCGACCCTGATCGAGTGGGTCACCTACCGCGCCGGCCCCCATTCCACCTCCGACGATCCCTCCAAGTACCGTCCTGCCGATGACTGGAGCCACTTCCCGCTGGGCGACCCGATCGCCCGCCTCAAGCAGCACCTGATCAAGGCGGGGCACTGGTCCGATGACGAGCACCAGGCCGTCAGCGCCGAACTGGAAGCCGAAGTGGTCAAGGCACAGAAAGAGGCCGAGCAGTTCGGCACCCTTGCCAATGGCCACATTCCCAGCGCCGCCTCGATGTTCGAGGACGTGTACAAGGACATGCCCGATCACCTGCGTCGTCAACGCCAGGACCTGGGGGTTTGAGATGAACGATCACACCAGCATCAACCCGGAAAACGCCATGACCACCAGCACCCTGACCATGATCCAGGCCCTGCGCTCGGCCATGGATGTCATGCTCGAACGCGACGAGGACGTGGTCGTCTATGGCCAGGACGTCGGTTACTTCGGCGGCGTGTTCCGCTGCACCGAGGGGCTGCAGGCCAAGTACGGCAAGTCGCGGGTGTTCGACGCGCCGATCTCCGAGAGCGGCATCGTCGGCACGGCGGTAGGCATGGGCGCCTATGGTCTGCGCCCGGTGGTGGAAATCCAGTTCGCCGACTACTTCTATCCTGCCTCCGACCAGATCGTCTCGGAGATGGCGCGCCTGCGCTATCGCTCGGCGGGCGAATTCATCTCCCCACTGACCCTGCGCATGCCCTGCGGCGGCGGCATCTACGGCGGCCAGACCCATAGCCAAAGCCCGGAAGCGATGTTCACCCAGGTCTGCGGCCTGCGCACGGTGATGCCGTCCAACCCCTACGATGCCAAGGGCCTGCTGATCGCCTCCATCGAATGCGACGACCCGGTGATCTTCCTCGAGCCCAAGCGCCTGTACAACGGCCCCTTCGACGGCCACCACGATCGCCCGGTGACGCCTTGGTCCAAACACCCGCACAGCGCAGTGCCCGACGGTTACTACCGCGTGCCGCTGGACAAGGCCGCCATCACTCGCCCCGGCAACGATGTCACGGTGATCACCTATGGCACCACGGTCTACGTGGCCCAGGTGGCCGCCGAAGAGAGCGGCGTCGATGCCGAGGTGATCGACTTGCGCAGCCTGTGGCCGCTGGACCTGGACACAATCGTGGCCTCAGTGAAAAAGACCGGACGCTGCGTGGTGGTGCACGAGGCCACGCGCACCTGCGGCTTTGGCGCCGAACTGGTGTCGCTGGTGCAGGAGCACTGCTTCCATCACCTCGAAGCACCGATCGAGCGCGTCACCGGCTGGGACACACCCTACCCTCACGCACAGGAATGGGCCTACTTCCCAGGGCCTGCGCGGGTCGGTGCGGCATTGAAACGGGTCATGGAGGTCTGAATGGGCACGCACGTCATCAAGATGCCGGACATCGGCGAAGGCATCGCCCAGGTCGAGCTGGTGGAGTGGTTCGTCAAGGTCGGCGACCTGATCGCCGAGGATCAGGTACTGGCCGATGTCATGACCGACAAGGCCACGGTGGAGATTCCCTCGCCGGTCAGCGGCAAGGTGCTGGCCTTGGGCGGGCAACCCGGAGAGGTCATGGCCGTTGGCAGCGAACTGATCCGGATCGAGGTCGAAGGCAGCGGCAATCATGTCGATGCCGCGCCGAGCCAGGTGCAACAGTCCGCGGCCGCCGTCGCGCCGGCGCAGGTCGAAGTCCAGGCAGCGCCACAGCCGCCCATCGAGCGCACTTCCACGCCTGAAGCCGGTCCGGTCGCCTCACCCATCGTCCTACGCGAAGCCCAGGAAAAGCCGCTGGCCTCCCCCGCCGTGCGCAAGCGCGCGCTGGATGCCGGCATCGAGTTGCGCTACGTGCACGGCAGCGGGCCGGCCGGGCGGATTCTCCACGAAGACCTGGATGCCTTCATCAGCGCACCACAGGGCGCTGCGGGTCAGCGGTCGCCCGCCTGCGGCAAACGCACCGACAGCCAACAGGTGCCGGTGATCGGTCTGCGGCGCAAGATCGCCCAGCGCATGCAGGACGCCAAACGCCGAGTGGCACATTTCAGTTACGTCGAAGAAGTCGACGTGACCCAACTCGAAGCCTTGCGCCAGCAGCTCAACGCGCAGTACGGCGAGCGTCGCGGCAAACTCACCCTGCTGCCATTGCTGGTGCGCGCGTTGGTGGTCGCCCTGCGTGACTTCCCACAGATCAACGCCACTTATGACGACGAAGCCCAGCTCATCACCCGCCACGGCGCTGTTCACGTCGGTATTGCCACCCAGAGCGACAGCGGTTTGATGGTGCCGGTGTTGCGCCACGCCGAGGCGGGCAGCCTGTGGGACAACGCCAGTGAGATCGCCCGCGTGGCGCAGGCCGCACGCGGCAACAAGGCCAGTCGCGAAGAGCTGTCCGGTTCGACCATCACCCTGACCAGCCTGGGCGCCCTGGGCGGCATCGTCAGCACGCCGGTGGTCAATACCCCGGAAGTGGCGATCGTCGGGGTCAACCGCATCGTCGAGCGGCCGGTGGTCGTCGGCGGGCAGATCGTCGTGCGCAAGATGATGAACCTGTCCAGCTCGTTCGATCACCGTGTGGTCGACGGCATGGATGCCGCGCTGTTCATCCAGGCCGTGCGCGGCTTGCTGGAACAACCCGCCTGCCTGTTCGTGGAGTGAGTATGCAACCGATCATCGAGACGACCCTGCTGATCATCGGCGGCGGGCCCGGCGGCTACGTGGCGGCCATCCGCGCCGGACAACTGGGCATTCCGACCGTGCTGGTCGAGGGCCAGGCACTGGGCGGCACCTGCCTGAACGTTGGCTGCATTCCGTCCAAGGCCTTGATTCATGTCGCTGAGCAGTTCCACCAGGCCACCCGGCTGAGCGGTGACTCGCCGCTGGGTATCCGCGTGACGGCGCCACAGCTGGATATCAGTCGTAGCGTGCAATGGAAGGACGGTATCGTCGACCGCCTCACCAGCGGCGTCGCCGCCCTGCTGAAAAAGCATGGTGTGCAGGTGATCCATGGCTGGGCGAAGATCCTCGACGGCAAGCACGTGGAGGTCGACGGCCAGCGTATCCAGTGCGAGCACCTGCTGCTGGCAACCGGCTCCAGCAGCGTCGAACTGCCGATGCTGCCGCTCGGCGGGCCGGTCATTTCCTCCACCGAGGCCCTGGCACCTGAGCGTCTGCCAGAACACCTGGTGGTCGTCGGGGGTGGCTACATTGGCCTGGAACTGGGCATTGCCTATCGCAAGCTCGGGGCGCGAGTCAGCGTGGTGGAGGCGCGCGAGCGTATTCTGCCGAGCTACGATGCCGAGCTCACGGCACCGGTGTCTGAATCGCTGAAGGCGCTCGGCATTGCTCTGCACTTGGGATACAGCGTCGAGGGGTATGAGGATGGCAGTCTGTGGGCACGCTCCAAGGCTGACGAACGGCTGCGCCTAGAGGCCGACCAGGTGCTGGTGGCCGTTGGGCGTCGGCCGCGCACTCACGGCTTTGGCCTTGAAAGCCTGGCCTTGACCATGAACGGGGCGGCTATCGCCATCGACGAACGCTGCCAGACCAGCATGCGTAACGTCTGGGCCATCGGCGACGTGGCAGGCGAGCCGATGCTCGCACACCGAGCCATGGCCCAGGGCGAAATGGTGGCCGAGCTGATCGCCGGCAAGGCGCGGCGATTCGAACCCGCCGCCATTGCTGCGGTGTGCTTCACCGATCCGGAAGTGGTGGTGGCCGGCAAGACGCCGCAACAAGCCCAGGCGCTAGGCTTGGACTGCATCGTCGCGCAGTTCCCCTTCGCCGCCAATGGCCGAGCCATGAGCCTGGAGGCCAAGCGCGGCTTCGTGCGGGTAGTGGCGCGCCGCGACAATCATCTGATCGTGGGCTGGCAGGCGGTCGGGGCGGCGGTCTCGGAATTGTCTACCGCCTTTGCCCAATCGCTGGAGATGGGCGCGCGCCTGGAGGATGTAGCCGGCACCATCCATGCTCATCCAACGCTCGGCGAGGCAGTGCAGGAAGCTGCACTACGGGCGCTGGGACACGCGTTGCATATTTGATGACATAGACAGGCGGGCCGGGGTTGCAGCATTGGCGGCCCTGGCGGTCTGGCGCGCACTGGCCAGAGAAAGAGATGTGTCCCCTGCTGGAATCGAACCAGCATCTAACCCTTAGGAGGGGCTTGTTCTATCCGTTGAACTAAGGGGACATCGCGGCGAGCATTCTACGCAGATTCAGTAGCTTGGAGAAGCTAACCAAGCTCGAGTGCGACGCACAAGGCCCGCATGTTAACCATCCCATCGCTATTTGTCATGACCAAGATGGCGCCTGGCGTGTCGTCCTCTCCCTCCATTCCCCTCCCCAGCACCCCTACGGGATTAATTGCATATTAGTGGCATCGACAGGGAATTTTTCCCGTGACCGCGGTCCAAACGTCAACGTCGGGCATTGAAGGCCTGATGGGGAGTGCTTGTGACAGGTCGTCGAGGCCGTCCGCTGGCAGCGCAAGACTCTTGGGATCTTTAGTCATTTCCCTAGGCTTTTGCCGGTTTTACCCGCTCTTTTGAGCCGGATGCGGACTTAAGTGCAAACTGATCGCGTGTAAAACTTTTCAAACCAGTACACATTTCTGATAATTGGTGCTGGCAAAAAGCCTTTATTCGGATCACTATTTGTCACAGAATTGACGCCAAAGAAACGGCGACCTTGAGGCAAGATGAGCATCCAAAATCACAACGGTTGAACATTTTGCTCTCGCCACGGTCGTAGCCACAACCGTGCGGCCAATTTGAGAACCGCTTCCCTGAACCCGAACTAACCGGTCAATTAATATGCGCCCAATGAAACAGGCTATCTACTCCAGCCGCACCGCTGACAAGTTTGTCGTCCGCCTGCCTGACGGGATGCGTGAGCGCATTGCCGAGGTAGCGCGCAACCATCACCGCAGCATGAACTCCGAGATCATCGCCCGCCTGGAGCAAAGCCTTATCCAGGAAGGCGCCCTGGGCGATGAACTGAGCATGCGTCTGGACAGCCCTGAGTTGTCGCTGCACGAGCGCGAGCTGCTGCAACGCTTCCGCCAGCTTACCCACCGCCAGCAGAATGCCCTGGTCGCCCTCATCGCCCACGATGTGGAAATGGCCGCAGACGCCTCCTGAGGCTTCCAACGCCCACGAAAAAAGCCAGCGTAAGCTGGCTTTTTTCGTTGTGGCTGCAAAGCCTCAGAGCAGGAACAGCGTCGCCAGCCCCAGGAAGATGAAGAAGCCGCCGCTGTCGGTCACCGCCGTGATCATCACGCTCGAGCCCATCGCAGGGTCTCGCCCCAAACGCGTGAGGGTCATGGGAATCAGGACGCCCATGAAGGCCGCCAGCAACAGGTTGAGGGTCATGGCTGCGGTCATCACCACACCCAACGACCAACTGCCGTAGAGCAGGAATGCCACCGCACCGATCACCCCGCCCCAGATCAGGCCATTGAGCAGCGACACCGCCAGCTCCTTGCGCATCAGGCGGCGCGTATTACCCGGTGATACCTGATCCAGCGCCATGGCACGCACGATCATGGTGATGGTCTGGTTGCCCGAGTTGCCACCGATGCCGGCAACGATAGGCATCAACGCAGCCAGGGCCACCAGCTTCTCGATCGAACCTTCGAACAGACCGATCACCCGCGAGGCGACGAAAGCAGTGATCAGGTTGATTGCAAGCCATGCCCAACGGTTGCGCAACGAGCGCCAAACCGAAGCGAAGATATCTTCCTCCTCGCGCAGACCGGCCATGTTGAGCACTTCGCTCTCACTCTCCTCACGAATCAGGTCGACCATTTCATCGATGGTCAGACGACCAATGAGACGCCCGCCTTTGTCCACCACCGGAGCGGATACCAAGTCATAACGCTCGAAGGCCTGCGCCGCATCATAAGCATCTTCTTCGGGTGTGAAGCTGACCGGATCGGTCGCCATGACCTCCGCCACCTTCTTGTCCGGGTCATTGACCAGCAAGCGCTTGATGGGCAGCACGCCTTTGAGGATGCCGCCCTGATCGACCACGAACAGTTTGTCGGTGTGGCCGGGCAGCTCCTTGAGCCGTCGCAGGTAACGCAGCACCACCTCAAGGCTGACGTCTTCGCGGATGGTGACCATCTCGAAGTCCATCAGCGCACCGACCTGCTCCTCGTCGTAGCTCAACGCCGAGCGCACGCGCTCGCGCTGCTGGGCATCGAGGCTCTCCATCAGCTCATGAACAACGTCGCGAGGCAGCTCTGGCGCAAGGTCAGCCAGTTCGTCGGCATCCATCTCCTTGGCGGCAGCAAGCAGCTCGTGATCGTCCATGTCGGCGATCAGCGTCTGGCGCACAGCGTCGGAGACTTCCAGGAGAATGTCGCCATCGCGATCCGAGCGCACCAACTGCCAGACCGTCAGACGGTCTTCCAGGGGCAAGGCTTCAAGGATGTAGGCGATATCGGCGGGGTGCAGATCATCGAGCTTGCGTTGCAGCTCGACCAGGTTCTGCCGGTGGACGAGGTTTTCCACCAGGTCGTTGTGCTGACCTTCCTGGCGGTGGGTCAGGTCTTCGACCAGACGTTGGCGCTGCAGCAGCTCGATCACCTGAGCCAGACGATCCTGCAGGCTTTCTTGAACTTTCTTTACTTCGACTTCGGTCATAGGCGAACTCCACTCCCAGCAGTGGGCACGCCGGGAGAATCAATCGGTCAGATCTGGCTTGGCAAGAATCAGTAAGGAGTAACTACTGGGTAAGTCCATGGTGGTATTCCACAAGCCCCGGCGGGGCTGACGGGCGCAATCATACACGGGTCGAGCCAGGTGATCGCTTAAATTTTTGGTTGTAACAATCGTTTGCGCGCTAAAGCTCTGACAACGCTCGAAGCCTACAGTGCGACGGCGTCGCGCTGTGAAAAATCACATCGCGGGCACCGACGCCCTGTAGGCTGCAGCACCGAACGACAGACATGAAAAAGCCCGCTACAGTGAGCGGGCTTTTTGGGTGTGGCGGACTCAGGAGGATTCGAACCTCCGACCGCTCGGTTCGTAGCCGAGTACTCTATCCAGCTGAGCTATGAGTCCGTGGTTGGTAATTTTAGACCAGGTTACCACTGGTTTTTGACTTGGCTTCACTGAGCAGCCTTTCGGCAAGCAAAACCACTTCATAAAGTGGCGGACTCAGGAGGATTCGAACCTCCGACCGCTCGGTTCGTAGCCGAGTACTCTATCCAGCTGAGCTATGAGTCCACAGTTGGTAGTTTTAGACCAGATTACCACTGGTTGAATGATGCGCTTTCCTAGGAAAACCGCCTCATTGTATGGCGGACTCAGGAGGATTCGAACCTCCGACCGCTCGGTTCGTAGCCGAGTACTCTATCCAGCTGAGCTATGAGTCCGTGTCTTGCCGCGCATTATAGTTCGCTTAATCATTTTGCCAAGTACTATTTCGTTTAATTTCAACGACTTAGCATCTTGACCTGCTACAGCGCCCTACACAAAAAATGGCGGTGAAGGGGGGATTCGAACCCCCGATACCCTTATGAGGTATACTCCCTTAGCAGGGGAGCGCCTTCGGCCACTCGGCCACCTCACCGCAACACGGGGCGTATATTAACCAGACCCTTCCCCGTTTGCAAACCTTTTTTTGAAAAAAAACCGATAAAAATTAAAGGCTTGGTTCTTCGTCCTTCTCTTTCTTGATCCGAAGGTAGATTTCCTCGCGGTGAACAGCCACTTCTTTAGGGGCGCTCACACCGATACGCACCTGGTTGCCTTTCACACCCAGGACGGTCACGGTGATCTCACCGTCTCCAATGATCAGGCTCTCGGCGCACCGACGAGTCAGAATCAACATAGCTTTCTCCTCACGCAATTCATTCAGGGACAACAGTCTGTTGGAATCAGGGCGCCGGACGGGACGATCCGGCGCCCTTGTCGGCTGTCAGGCAGGAAAAGGACAGTAACCCGCCCGCCAGCCAGAAACACGAAGGGCGCGGCATCGGCCGCGCCCCTGCGGGCAATGCGTCACTCGCTCTGTCGGGCAGGCGCGTCGAGCTCGAACGCGGTGTGCAGCGCACGCACGGCCAACTCCAGGTACTTCTCCTCGATCACCACCGAGACCTTGATCTCGGACGTGGAGATCATCTGGATGTTGATGCTTTCCTTGGCCAGGGCCTCGAACATGCGACTGGCCACACCGGCGTGGGAGCGCATGCCCACACCGACGATCGACACCTTGGCGATCTTGGTGTCGCCGATCACTTCCCGGGCACCGATCTCGCGCGCAGTGTTTTCCAGGACGCTGAGCGCCTTCTCGTACTCGTTACGGTGCACGGT
Organism: Pseudomonas sp. RAC1; assembly: GCF_030658255.1. NCBI lineage: Bacteria > Pseudomonadati > Pseudomonadota > Gammaproteobacteria > Pseudomonadales > Pseudomonadaceae > Pseudomonas > Pseudomonas sp. RAC1. The sequence continues at coordinate 183,586 of NZ_JAUTXS020000038.1, read as the reverse complement.
GAAGGTGAAGTCGGTGGTGTTATCGTGGGAAACGTTCTGCACGATCATGTCGACTTCGATGTTCGCCGCGCTGATCGGGCCGAGGATCTTGAAGGCGACACCCGGGGTATCCGGCACACCACGAATGGTCAGCTTGGCCTCATCACGGTTGAAGGCGATACCGGAAATGATCGGCTGTTCCATGGATTCCTCTTCATCGATGGTAATGAGGGTACCCGGACCCTCCTTGAAGCTGTGCAGCACGCGCAGCGGAACGTTGTATTTGCCGGCGAACTCCACCGAGCGGATCTGCAACACCTTGGAGCCGAGGCTGGCCATTTCCAGCATCTCTTCGAAGGTGATCTTCTCCAGGCGGCGCGCCTGCGGCACCACACGCGGGTCGGTGGTGTAGACACCGTCGACGTCGGTGTAGATCTGGCACTCCTGCGCACCCAACGCCGCGGCCAGGGCAACGCCAGTGGTATCGGAGCCGCCACGACCGAGGGTCGTGATGTTGCCTTGCTCGTCGACACCTTGGAAACCGGCGACAACTACCACCTTGCCTTCCTTGAGGTCGGCGCGAATCTTCTGATCGTCGATCTGCAGGATGCGCGCTTTGTTGTGCGAACTGTCGGTGAGGATGCGCACCTGGTTGCCGGTATAGGACACCGCCGGCACGCCCCGCTTGATCAAGGCCATGGCCAGCAGTGCGATAGTCACCTGCTCGCCGGTCGAAACGATCACGTCCAGTTCGCGGGGCACCAATTGGTCGCTGACTTGCTTGGCCAGGTCGATCAGACGGTTGGTTTCCCCACTCATGGCCGACAGAACAACCACCAGGTCGTCGCCGGCTTCGCGGTGTTTCTTGACCTTGTCGGCCACCTGCTCGATCCGCTCGATTGAGCCGACGGAGGTGCCGCCAAATTTCTGTACGATCAACGCCATTTCAAAGTGCCTCAGCCCACGAAGGGCACCCAGTAATCAATCCTTGCCGAAGCGGCCGCGGGCAGTCATGCCCGCGGCCGCTTCCTCTCAAAACCCCTGCTCGGCGAACGGCACGGCCAGTGCCAGGGCCTGATCCAGCGCGGCGACGTCGACGCCACCACCCTGAGCCATGTCCGGACGGCCACCACCCTTGCCGCCGACCGCCGCAGCGGCCTGTTTCATCAGGTCGCCAGCCTTGAGTTGGCTGGAGAGGTCCTTGGTCACGCCGGCCACCAGCACGACCTTGCCCTCATGCTCGCTGCCCAGCAGGATCACTGCGTGGCCGAGCTTGTTCTTCAACTGATCGACGAGCGCCAGCAGCGCCTTGCCATCCTGCCCATCAAGACGGGCGGCAAGCACCTTGGCACCCTTGACCTCAACGGCCGCATTGGAGAGATCGTCCCCTGCGGCGCTGGCGGCCTTGGCCTGCAACTGCTCGAGTTGCTTCTCCAACTGACGGTTGCGCTCCAGCACAGCCGACAGCTTGTCGATCAGGTTGTCGCGGTTGCCCTTGACCAGTTGCGCAGCTTCCTTGACCTGCTCTTCGGCCGCGTTCAGCCAGGCCAGCGCCGCTGCGCCGGTGATCGCCTCGATACGGCGCACGCCGGAGGCCACCCCACCTTCGCTGACGATCTTGAACAGGCTGATGTCGCCGGTACGCTTGGCGTGGATACCGCCGCACAGTTCCACCGAGAAGTCGCCGCCCATGGTCAGCACACGCACCGTATCGCCGTACTTTTCACCGAACAAGGCCATGGCGCCCTTGCGCTTGGCGGTGTCGATATCGGTCAGTTCAGTGGTGACTTCGGTGTTGCGACGGATCTCGGCATTGACGATGTCTTCCAGCACCTTGATCTGTTCCGGCTTGACCGCCTCGAAGTGGCTGAAGTCGAACCGCAGGCGCTGACTGTCGACCAGCGAGCCCTTTTGCTGCACGTGATCGCCCAGCACCCGGCGCAACGCTTCGTGCAGCAAGTGAGTGGCAGAGTGGTTCAGCGAGGTGGCGTGCTGCACGTCGGCATCGACATGGGCCTGGACAGGCGCGCCGATCAGCAGCGCACCGCTGGCGACAACGCCATGGTGCAGGAAAGCCCCACCGGTCTTGGTGGTATCGCGCACATCGAAGCGCACGGCGCCGGACTGCAGATAGCCGGCATCACCGATCTGGCCACCGGATTCGGCGTAGAACGGCGTGCGGTCGAGCACCACCACACCCTCCTCGCCTTCACCCAACTGATCGACCGACTGACCGTCCTTGTACAGCGCAATGACCTTGCCTTCGCCGTAGGTCGCTTCGTAACCGAGGAACTCGGTGGCGGTATCGACCTTGACCAGGCTGTTGTAGTCCATGCCGAAGGCGCTGGCCGAACGGGCGCGCTCGCGCTGGGCATCCATCTCGCGCTCGAAGCCGGCTTCGTCGATGGTCAACTCGCGCTCGCGGGCGATGTCGGCGGTCAGGTCCATGGGGAAACCGTAGGTGTCATAGAGCTTGAACACCACATCGCCCGGCACGACCTTGCCCTGCAACTGCGCCAGATCCTGCTCCAAGATGCGCAGACCCTGCTCGAGCGTTTTGGCGAACTGCTCTTCTTCGGTCTTGAGCACGCGCTCGATATGCGCCTGCTGGCCCTTGAGCTCGGGGAAGGCCTCGCCCATCTCGGCGACCAGGGCCGCGACGATCAGGTGGAAGAAGCTGCCCTTGGCGCCGAGCTTGTTGCCGTGACGGCAGGCGCGGCGAATGATGCGACGCAGCACATAGCCACGCCCCTCGTTGGAGGGCAGCACGCCGTCGGCGATGAGGAAGCCGCAGGAGCGGATATGGTCGGCCACGACCTTGAGCGACGGCTGCTCGTCGTTGCTGCAACCGATGGCCTTGGCGGCTGCGGCGAGCAGGTTCTGGAACAGGTCGATCTCGTAGTTCGAGTGCACGTGCTGCATGACCGCACTGATGCGCTCCAGGCCCATACCGGTGTCTACCGAAGGCGCTGGCAGCGGATGCAGCACGCCGTCGGCCGTACGGTTGAACTGCATGAAGACGTTGTTCCAGATCTCGATGTAGCGGTCACCGTCTTCTTCTGGCGAGCCGGGCGGGCCACCCCAGATGTCCGGCCCGTGGTCGAAGAAGATCTCGGTGCACGGGCCGCATGGGCCGGTATCGCCCATGGTCCAGAAGTTGTCGGAAGCGTAAGGGGCGCCTTTGTTGTCACCGATGCGCACCATGCGCTCTGCCGGCACGCCGACCTCTTTGGTCCAGATGTCGTAGGCTTCGTCGTCGCTCGCGTAGACGGTGACCCAGAGCTTGTCCTTGGGCAGGTTCAGCCACTGCTCGGACGTGAGGAAGGTCCAGGCGAAGGTGATGGCGTCGCGCTTGAAGTAGTCACCGAAGCTGAAGTTGCCCAGCATTTCGAAGAAGGTATGGTGCCGCGCGGTATAGCCGACGTTTTCCAGGTCGTTGTGCTTGCCGCCGGCACGCACGCATTTCTGGCTGCTCACTGCGCGGGTGTAGGCGCGCTTTTCCTGACCGAGGAAGCAGTCCTTGAACTGGTTCATGCCGGCGTTGGTGAACAGCAGGGTCGGGTCGTTGCCCGGGATCAGCGAGCTGGAGGCAACTCGGGTGTGGCCCTGCTCTTCGAAGAAGCGAAGGAAGGCTTCACGGATTTCTGCGCTTTTCATAGGTTCTTCCACGGAAACGGCGGCCGTTTTTGGCTAACGCGTCGGATCGACGAAACGACGGCAAAGGGCCGCATTATATCGGTCCTGCAGGCAAGGTGCAGTGTGTTTATGCGATGCAAACCGGTAATCCTGAGTATTTTCGGGCTCGCGGCGGTGAAAACGGCATCGGCGGATGCTAAATCGTCGCTTTGGCCACTGACAAGCCAATTACCGCGCATCTGCGCGCAAAAGAAAACGGCACATGGATTAAATCCTGTTCATCCACCTGTCAGCAGCGCCGGGTGGTAAGAACATAGCCTTGGCCAAGGCGGATCAGGCGCCAAGATGCGACTTCCATCGTTCTTATAGGAAGCGCTCCATGTCACCGGACGAAATTAGAATCGAAGATCCCTCCGGCGTCTCAGTCGTGCAGAACCTGCCCTATCGCAGCGGGCCGCTGACGATCACTCGCCAAAGCCGACAGTTGCTGATCGAGGTGCTCGACCAAGGCTGCAACCTGATTGTGCGCCACTGCCCCGAAGGACTTGCCTTGCTCTGGCGCGACGTCACCTGCACCCTGGCGCTGGCAGCGCACGATACCGTGCGGGTACGTACTGGCGATGGCGACGATCAGGTGATCGTCGAGTCCAGCCTGGACCGGCACACGGTGATCGAGAGCGGCGACGGTAACGACGACATACAGGTGCACGGCCCTGCGCCGGACGCTGAGACACTGAATGCCGGCATCGTGGTGGTGGACGCCGGAGCCGGCGATGACCGCATTGTTGTGCAAGGGCTCAGGCAGGCAGAAATCGACGGCGGCGCCGGCAACGATGCACTGCGTAGCGGCGCCGCTTACAGTCTGCTCTACGCAGGCCCTGGCGAGGACCGCCTTGAGGTCGAGGCTGGCAAGGGCACACTCGAAGCGCTGCACGGCAGCAACCGAGTGAGCACCGGCAAACAGGATGACCGGATTTACGGCGACCCTGCGCGCATCATCGCCGAGAGTGGCTTCAGCGCGCCCTTGCTGTACCCACTCCAGGACGCCCAACTGCCGCCTGAATACGTGGCCGCCTTCAAGATCAAGGGCGATGCACACTACGTCGACCAGGTCACGCGTCAACTGACAATGCTCAGAGCCAGCCCGAGCGCCTCGGTGTTGCTCGATCGACTGGTAGCGCAACAGATGACCATAACGATCAAGCCCTGCGAGGCGCTGGACAATGCCTTCGCGAGTTACGATTTGAATCTGGGCGATCCACGTATGCGCGATGGGGTTCGCGGCGACCGCCTACGCTACTGCGAGGTCCACTACAACCCGTTGGCGCAGCGTCTGGATACACCGTCGTTGGTCATGCTGTACCACGAGCTGTGCCATGCCTGGAACTACGCCACCGGAAGTGTGACGGACAACGTCGAGCGGTTGGCGGTCGGACTCGACAACCCAGGGTCCATGTTCGATTACGACGACGATCCCACTACCCCGGATACCGACACCAATCCGCCGCCTTTCAATGAAAATGCCCTACGCTTCGAACTGGGGCTGCCACCGCGATTGAGCTACCCGTAACGGCCTAACCCAATTGCTGCCCGGCATCCGGCACCACCAGGATGCCGGCACGCAGTCCATTGCGCACCTTGGGGTTGGGAAAGATGATCCGCGCATCCTGCTCGTCGACCACCCAGCGGGTCTGGGCGATATCGTCAGCCAGCAGGTAGCCTTGCGGCAGCGGCGAAAAATTCTCGATGTCCGGCGGCAAGTGAAGGCGGAAGTTGTCACTGTGCTTGATGACCTCGCGGGCGACTCGGAACAGCTTGAGGTTCTCAAGACTCTGCGCAGCTTCTGGTTCGGCGTGTTCGATGAGCTGAATCAGACGCTGCTCGAGCCGGTCGAGGTTGACCGGCGCGTTCTGCCCGAACGGGCGCGCCTTGCCCAGCTCCAGGGTGAAGGCTTCGGCGTCGAGCTGTTCGTAGGTAAAGGCGCTGAAGGTGATCGACGACTTGCTCTGCAACAGCACCGCCTCGATACCGGCCGCTGCCAATCGCGCGAGTTGTTCACGTGAATGCAGCCGACCTTCCTTGAACGGATACAAGGCGAACTGCTCGATCTTCGAGCCGCGAATGGCGGTGTGCAGATCGTAATGCAGGCGCTGGCGGCCAGGCGTAGCGAAGAAGACGCGGGCAAACTGCTCCAGCTCGGCCGCACGCAATGCCTCGAAACCGCTGGACAGGGCATGGCGACCGTTGAACAGGCGATTGATGTCCTGCTCCACGAAGCGCTCGCCCTTGCGGATCGCAGCCGGATTGCCAAACAGGAACAACACCCGCGCGCGGGGTATCAGGGTGCCGCCGGCAACGCCGTGCAGTAACCGCTCGAGCAGCTCGATCGGCGCAGTCTCGTTGCCGTGAATACCTGCCGAAAGCAGCAGATCAAGCCCGCAGTCCTCGCCTTCGGGCGGACGCACTTCCAGCGCCCCCTCGCCCAGCCAACGCAGACGCACGCCCCGGGACGTCACCTGGGTCTTCTCGGCCGGTTCATGATCGGTGAGGGTCAACTCAAGCAGTTTGCCGAGGGCGAGCATAGGGCGCTTCCTTAGTGTTGGTGGCCGCAGTCGGGGCCGTGCACGTGATCGTCGTCTTCGTCGACCTCGGCGGGTTCCATCTCCAGTTGCAGGCTGACCAGGTTGGTGGCCATCGGGCGCAGCAGCAGGTTGGCGTATTCGGCATCGCCCTCCTCCACGTCGACACCGATCAGCAACTGGCCGCGACCATCCTGCTGGATCCACACCTCCTTGCCTTGCCACACCACCGCAAAGCGTGTGCAGGAGGTTTCCAGTTGGGTGCCGTCTTCATCTTCCAGGATCAGGCGCAGGGCATCGGACATCTCAAGGTTCTCTCTATCAAGGTTGGTATTGAAACGGGTAGACACTACCCAGGTTCAGGATCCGGGTCAGCTCGTCCAGTGCCGTACGGCATTCATCGAGCAGTTGCGGGTCGGCCAGGTCGGCGTCGGCCAGGCGATCGCGATAATGCGTATCCACCCACTGCAGCAAACGTTCATAAAGCGGCGCGGTGAGTATCACGCCTGGGTTGACCGCCGCCAACTCATGCTCTTTGAGCGCCACACGCAAACGCAGGCATGCCGGGCCGCCGCCGTTGCGCATGCTCTGCTTGAGGTCGAACACCTTGACCTCACGGATCACGCCCTGCTGCGCAGTGAGCTGCTGCAGGTACTGCCACACCCGCTCGTTGTTACGGCACTCCTCGGGCACCACCAGCACCATGGAGCCGTCGTCGCGTGACAGCAGTTGGCTGTTGAACAGGTAAGAGCGCACAGCATCTTCCACCGTCACCGCCGAGCGCGGCACCGCGATGGCCTGGAACTGCCCACCCCTGGCCCCCAGCTTGGTCTGCAACTGGCCGAGCACCGCATCGCTGTCGAGAAAGGCGTCCTGGTGGTGGAACAGCACTTGGCCATTACCCACCGCGATCACGTCGTTGTGGAACACGCCCTGGTCGATCACCGTCGGATTCTGTTGAGCGTAGACCACGCCATCGGCGCTGAGGCCGTGCAGCCGCGCCACCGCCTGGGACGCTTCCAGAGTCTGGCGTGCCGGGTACTTCTGCGGAGACGGATAACGGCTGTCGAACGCGCTGCGGCCATAGACGAAGAATTCCACTCCCGGCTCGCCGTAGTCGCGGCAAAACCGCGTGTGGTTGGCCGCGCCTTCATCACCGAACTGCGCCACCGCAGGCAGCGCCGGGTGATGGACGAAGTGCTGTGCGTCGGCGAACATCGCCGCCAAAACGCGGCTGGTGGTCGGGTGCTCGATGCTGCGGTGATACTTGCAGTTGAGGTTGGCTGCGGTGAAGTGCACACGCCCATCGGCGGTGTCGGCGCTCGGGCTGACCGTGGCGGCATTGGCCACCCACATGCTCGACGCCGAACAACTGGCAACCAGCAATGGCATCGCCTCGCGTGCCGCGCGCCGGATGACCTCGGCGTCGCTGCCAGCGAACCCCAAGCGGCGCAAGGCGGCCACGTCCGGGCGCTCCTGCGGGGCGAGCACGCCCTGCTTGAAGCCCATGTCCATCAGCGCCTTCATCTTGGCCAGTCCCTGACGCGCAGCCTCTCGCGGGTTGGAGTGCTGCTGGCTGTTGCTCTGCGAGGCCACGTTGCCGTAGGACAGGCCACCATAGTTGTGGGTCGGCCCCACCAGGCCATCGAAATTCACTTCATGGGCTTTCATCGGCTCGGCTCCGAGACCTGTTGTCATAGCGTCACACCCGGCGTCAGGGTCGCCGGCAGAGCAAGGCTGGCGGTCTCCAGCGATGCCACGGGATAGGCACAATAGTCGGCCGCGTAGTAGGCGCTGGCGCGATGGTTGCCACTGGCGCCCACGCCACCGAAGGGGGCGCTGCTGGCCGCGCCGGTCAGCTGTTTGTTCCAGTTGACGATGCCGGCGCGGCTGCGCAGCCAGAAGTGCTGGTAACGGGCGTGCGAATCGGACAACAGGCCGGCCGCCAGGCCGAACTGCGTGTTGTTGGCCTCATCGATCGCCGACTCGAAATCGTCATAGCGAATCACCTGCAGCAGCGGACCGAAAAACTCCTCGTCAGGGCGCTCGGCCACGGCGGTCACATCGACGATGCCAGGGGTCAGCAAGGCCGCGCCATCCTGCGGTTGGGTCATCGAGAGCAGCGCCGTGCCGCCCTTGGCCAGCAGGTCAGCCTGCGCCGCCAACAGCGCGCGCGCCGCGTCCAGGGAAATCACCGAGCCCATGAAGGGCGCCGGCTGAGCATCGAAAGCGCCGACCCGCAACTGGCCGCACACCTCGACCAGTCGCGCCAGCAGCCGATCACCCCACGTCCCCTGCGGTACCAACAGGCGTCGTGCGCAGGTGCAGCGCTGGCCGGCAGAGATGAAGGCCGACTGAATGATGGTGTAGACCGCCGCCTCCAGGTCCTTGACCTCATCCACCAGCAGCGGGTTGTTGCCGCCCATCTCCAGCGCCAGGATCTTGTCCGCACGCCCGGCGAATTGCTGATGCAGCACGGTGCCGGTACGGCTCGAGCCCGTGAAGAACAGCCCGTCGAGGCCGGGGTGGGCCGCCAGCGCAACACCCGTGTCGCGCGCGCCTTGCACCAGATTGAGCACGCCGTTGGGCAGACCCGCGGCGATCCAGCACTGCACGGTCAATTCGGCGACCTTGGGCGTCAGCTCACTGGGTTTGAACACCACGCAGTTACCGGCCAGCAACGCCGGCACGATATGCCCATTGGGCAGATGGCCAGGAAAGTTGTACGGCCCGAACACCGCGACCACGCCGTGGGGCTTGTGCCGCAGCACGGCGGTGGCATCGGCCAGGGGGCCGCTTTTCTCGCCGGTGCGCTCACGATAACTCTGCACCGAGATCGCCACTTTATTGATCATGCTGGTGACTTCGGTCGCCGACTCCCACAGCGGCTTGCCGGTTTCCTGACCGATGCAGCGAGCCAATTCGTCGGCGCGCGTCTTGAGCTGTTCGGCGAATGCCTCCAATACTGCGAGGCGGGCCTCCAGGCTACGCTGCGCCCAGCCGGAGAATGCCGAGCGCGCCGCCTCAACGGCCGCATCGACCTGATCGGCGGTGGCGCCCTGACCTTCCCAGAGCAGCGCCTGGCTCACCGGATCGAGCGACTGCAGCGCCTGGCCGTGACCGGCCTGCCACTGGCCAGCGATGAAATGCGTGGTCATGCCTGAACCTCCCGGGGCGCACTCAGCGGCACGGCGCGGACACTGTCGCCAACCCCCAGGCGCAGCCGTTTGGCGGTCAGTGCATCGACCACCAGGGTGCCTGCCGCCAGGCGTGCCGGCGCGGCGGTGATGCGGCAGTCTTCGCGCTTGCGGTTATGGATGATGTAGGGCGTAGCGTCCTCGCCCGGCGTGCCGACGGCCAGCACCAAGGTTTCGCTGTCGCGCACGGCGCGGATACGCTGGGTCTCGCATTCGATCGCCGGACCCGCGTCGAAGATGTCTACATAACCCTGATAGGCGAACCCTTCGCGCTCGAGCATCGCCAGCGCAGGTTCGGTGTCCGGATGCACGCGACCGATGACGCTGCGCGCTGCCTCGGACAGGAAGCAGGTGTACAGCGGGAACTTGGGCATCAGCTCGGCGATGAAGGCCCGGTTGCCCACCCCGGTGAGGTAGTCGGCCTGACTGAACTCCATCTTGAAGAAATGCCGCCCCAGACTTTCCCAGAACGGCGAACGGCCATGCGCATCCGCCATGCCGCGCATCTCCGCCATGATCTTCTTGCCGAACAGTTGCGGGTATTCGGCGATGAACAGCATCCGCGATTTGGACAGCAGGTGGCCGTTGCGCCCGTTGCGGTAGTCGCTGCGCAGGAACAACGAACACAGTTCGGCGTTGCCGGTCAGGTCGTTGGCCAGGAACAGGGTGGGAATTTCGCGATAGATGTCCAGCTCGCGGGAGGCGCTGACGGTCAAGCCGACCCGGTAGTTGTACCAGGGCTCCCGCAGACCGACGGCGCCGGCGATGGCACTGATGCCGACCACCAGACCCTCGTCGTTCTCGAGCACGAACAGGTAGTCGGTGTCGCCGCGCGCGGCTTCGCCACTGAAGCTCTTCTCGGCCCAGCCAACCCGCCGGGCCAGGCGCTCTTCGTTGGCCGGAAACGTGGTCAGTCCGGTGTTGCCGGTGCTGCGAGCCAGTTCGATCAGCGCGGGTAAATCGCTGCTGCGTACGGGACGAACGATCATGCTATCTCCTTGTGCGGCGGCCTGTGCCTGCCGCGAATCGCGCCTGCCGGCGAGCGCTCGGCTCAGGCGGCAACCACACGGACACTGCCACCTTCGCCAACGCCCAGGGCGTCGGCCGCTTCATTGCTCAGCACCAGCGGCTTGCCCGGCACCCAGTCCAGCTCCAGCAACACGGCGCGATAGTCCTGCAACTGACCATTGCACACCAGGTACGGGCGTCCACCTTTGATCGGCGTATCGTCGAGCCTGACCGGCACCACGCGGCTCTGGGCGATCGAACGAATGGCCGAGGTGCGCGCATGCAGGGTCGGCCCGCCATCGAAGATGTCGATGTAGTGCTCGGTTTCGAAGCCCTCGCGCATCAGGATGTCGAAGGTGATCTGCGCCCGCGGGTGGACCTGGCCCATCGCTTCCTGGGCGCGGTCGGGCAGCAATGGCACGTAGATCGGGTAGTGCGGCATCAGCTCGGCGAGGAAGGTACGGCTCTTCAGGCCGCACAGGCGTTCGGCGTCGGCGTAGTTGAGGTCGAAGAAGTTGCGCCCGATCGAGTCCCAGAACGGCGACTCGCCCTGCTCGTCGCTGTAGCCGACGATCTCGGTCACCACCGACTCGGCAAAGCGCTCCGGATGCGAGGCCATGAACAGCAGGCGTCCTCGCGAATTCAGTTCTGCCCAGCCGCTGTCGACCAGTTCAGGCAGCACATAGAAGCTGGTCAGCAGGCTGTTACCGGTGAGGTCATGGCACAGCGACAGGACGTGGATCTTGTTGTGGATCTTCAGCTCGCGCGACGCGTGCACGAAGGTCTCGTTGCGAAAGCTGTAGAACGGCTCGGAATAGCCCGCCGAGGCGACGATGGCCGAGCAGCCGGCCAGCTTGCCGGTGACGCTGTCCTGGAGCACGAAGAAGTAGCTTTCCTCGCCGTTGAAACTGACTTCGGCGGCAAAGGAGGTTTCCGAAGCGGCGATCTTGTCGCCCAGGCGCCCGGCATCATCGGGCAGCGAGGTGACACCAATGGGGCTGTCGGCAGCCATGCGCTGCACTTCGTTCAGGTCCGCCATTTGCGCGGGGCGCATCACCAGCATGGTGTCACTCCTCAGGAATACGGGCCGAACGGGTCGGCACGGAAAATCGGCGGGTACGTGCTGGCACGCGCAGCCCCCGCACTGGAATTCGATGATCGCCGACGCGGCGCAGCCTGCATCGGCGATGAACCGCAGGCCGATCAGCCCTGGGTCAGCGTGCGTACGGCGCGCTCGAAGCGGGCCAGGCCCTCGTCGATATCAGCATCCTCGACCACCAGGCTCGGGGCGAAACGCACTACGTCGGGACCGGCCTGCAGCACCATCAGCCCTTCTTTCTCGGCGGCGTTGAGCACGTCCTTGGCCTTGCCTTTCCAGGCCTCGGTGAGGACGCAGCCGATCAGCAGGCCGACACCACGCACCTGGCTGAACAGACCGGCAGCCTGACCAATCGCTTCCAGACGCGTCTTGAACCGCGCGTGCTTGGCCTTGACGCCTGCCAGCGTCTCGGGAGTGTTGACCACGTCCATCACCGCGCACGCGACGGCGCACCCCAGCGGGTTGCCGCCGTAGGTGGTGCCGTGGGTGCCGACGGCCAGGTGGCTGGCCAGCTCGGCCGTGGTCAGCATGGCGCCGATCGGGAAGCCGCCGCCCAAGCTCTTGGCGCTGGTGAGGATGTCCGGGGTGACGCCGTAGTGCTGGTAGGCGTAGAGCGAACCGGTACGGCCGACGCCGGTTTGCACCTCGTCGAAGATCAGCAGAGCGTTGTGCTCGTCGCACAATGCACGCGCGCCCTCAAGGTAAGCCTGGTCGGCGGGCACCACACCGCTTTCGCCCTGGATCGGCTCGATGACCACCGCGCAGGTCTTGTCCGAAATCTGCGCCCTCAACGCCTCGAGGTCGTTGTAGGGCACATGGCTGATGCCGGTGATCTTCGGGCCGAAGCCATCGGAATACTTGGGCTGGCCGCCGACACTGACGGTGAACAGGGTGCGCCCGTGGAAGCTGTTCACGGTGGCGATGATTTCGTGCTTGTCCGGGCCGAAGCGGTCATGGGCCACGCGACGGGCCAGCTTGAAAGCGGCCTCGTTGGATTCGGCGCCGGAGTTGCAGAAGAACGCACGGTCGGCGAAGGTCGCGGACACCAGCTTGTGCGCCAGGCGCAGGGCCGGTTCGTTGGTGAAGACGTTGGACACGTGCCAGAGCGTGTTGGCCTGCTCGGTCAGCGCTTTGACCAGCGCCGGGTGGCAATGGCCCAGGGCGTTCACCGCGATGCCGCCAGCAAAGTCGATCAGTTCGCGGCCCGATTGATCCCACACACGGGAACCCTCGCCTCGGACGGGAATGAAGGCCGCCGGGGAATAGTTGGGCACCATGACCTGGTCGAAATCGGCACGTTGCACTGGGGCTTGCTCAACGGACATCTGAGTCTCCTGAAGAGGAACGCTGGCCTGTGGAGTCACCAGCGATGGGGGGATTGTAAGGACTGATCGACGCCTGTCCTTGCTGCCAGGCGACAACTTGTTACAGGGTCAAACCCGGTTTTGCCAAGGCTTTCGGCAATGCGACAAACATGGTCGCATTCGCGCAGTGTACCGGCAGCATGGCATTGGGTGAACGCTGCACGCCTCAGCCTTTCTCTGCGGGCGTCGAACTCAGCTCGAACGGACTGTTGCTGCGCCGCTGGTTGCGATCTTCACGGGGTGTGGCGCCGAAGAAGTTGCGGTAGGCGCTGGAGAAATGCGGCCCGGAGGAAAACCCGCAGGACAAGCCGATCTGGATGATCGACTTGCTGGTCTGCATCAGCATCTGCCGGGCTTTGTTCAGACGCAGTTCCAGGTAGTACTGGCTGGGCACGCGATTGAGGTACTGCTTGAAAATCCGCTCCAGTTGCCGACGCGACACACAGACATGCTGGGCGATTTCGTCGGTGGTCAACGGCTCTTCGATATTGGCCTCCATCAACAGCACCGCCTGGGTCAGCTTGGGATGGCTGGAGCCCAGGCGGTTCTGCAACGGAATGCGCTGGCGCTCGCCGCCCTCGCGAATGCGCTCGACCACCAGTTCCTCGGACACCGCCCCCGCCAGCTCAGCGCCATGGTCACGGGCCAACACCGCCAGCAGCAGGTCGGTGACCGCCATGCCGCCGCAAGCGGTCAGACGGTCACGGTCCCAGTCGAACAGATGGCTGGTGGCAATGACCTTGGGAAAGCGCTCGGCGAAGTCGTCCTGCCAGCGCCAGTGCACCGCGGCCCGGTAGCCATCGAGCAAACCCAGCAAGGCCAGCGGGTACACGCCAGCAGAAAGGCCGCCGACCATGCAGCCGCTGCGCGCCACCTGCTTGAGCGCCGTCGTCAGCGGCGCACCCAGGGCCAAGGTGGGTTCATCCGCCAACAGCAGCAGTTTGTGCAGGCCTTCGAGACGACCATTCCAAGGCTCGCCCGGCAGACGCCAGGCGCCCTCTTCGGCGGGCTCGGCCTGCAGGTAGCTCAGGTCGTAGATCACCTCCGGGTGCACCCGCTGGGCAAGCTGCAGCACTTCCTCGGCCAGAGCCAGGGTCAGCGGCCGAGTGCCGGGCCAGATGAGAAAGCCGATTCGCTGGGTGGTCATAGGTGACGGTCCGAAACCTGGGGTCGAATGAGGCGGCAGGCGCTGCCGCGCCCGTAGCGCAGCATGCCCTATTCTGGTGCGCGAGTGCAGCCCTTACTTGAGGCTGCCGGAGAGAAACTGGCGCAGACGCTCGGACTGCGGATTGACCAGCACTTCGCGCGGATTGCCGCGCTCCTCGACCAGCCCCTGGTGCAGGAAGACCAACTGGTTGGACACCTCGCGGGCAAAGCCCATCTCGTGGGTGACCACCACCATCGTCCGACCTTCCTGGGCCAGCGCCTGCATGACCTTGAGCACATCGCCCACCAGTTCCGGATCAAGCGCCGAGGTCGGTTCGTCGAACAGCATGACCTCAGGCTCCATGGCCAGCGCACGGGCGATCGCCACACGCTGCTGCTCGCCGCCGGACATGTGTCCGGGGAAGGCGTCCTTGCGGTGCGCCACACCGACTTTGGCCAGGTAGTGCTCGGCCTTTTCCAGCGCTTCCTTGCGATTGACGCCCAGCACGTGCACTGGCGCTTCGATGACGTTCTCAAGCGCAGTCATGTGCGACCACAGGTTGAAGTGCTGGAACACCATCGACAGGCGCGAGCGCAGGCGTTGCAGTTGCTTGCTGTCGGCGGCGCGCAGCGCCCCGTCCTTGTCGGCCACCAGCTTGAGCGCTTCGTTGTTGAGCACGATCCTGCCCGCGTGGGGCTGCTCGAGCAGGTTGATGCAGCGCAGGAAGGTGGACTTGCCGGAACCGCTGGAGCCGATGATGCTGATGACATCGCCCGCCTTGGCTTCCAGGGACACGCCCTTGAGGACCTCATGGCTGCCGTAGCGCTTGTGCAGGTCTTGGACTTGGAGTTTGTACATGCTGTCGATTCTCACAGAGCGGTCAGTGCTTGCGCGGCGCCAGGTAGCTGAGCCAGCGGCGTTCGGCCATCTTGAACAGGCGCACGAGGATGAAGGTCAGGCACAGGTAGAACACGCCCGCGGTGATGAAGGCCTCGAAAGGCAGGTAGTACTGGGCACTGACCGTGCGCGCGGCGCCGGTGATGTCGATCAGGGTCACGATCGACGCCAGACTGGTGGTCTGCAGCATCATGATCACCTCGTTGCTGTACTGCGGCAGCGCGCGGCGCAGCGCCGAAGGCAGCAAGATGCGGCGGTACATCTTCAGACGCGACATGCCCATGGCCTTGGCCGCTTCGATCTCGCCATGGGGCGTGGCCTTGAGGCTGCCGGCGATGATTTCGGCGGTGTAGGCACTGGTGTTGATGGCGAAGGCCAGGCAGGCGCAGAAGGTCGCACTGGACAGCCACGGCCACAGGAAGCTCTCGCGCACGGTCTCGAACTGGGCCAGGCCGTAGTAGATCAGGAACAACTGGACCAGCATCGGCGTGCCACGAATCACGTAGGTGTAGAGCCAGGCGGTCATGTTCACCAGCGGTTGGCGCGAGACGCGCATCAAACCCAGCGGGATCGCCGCCAGCAAGCCGAAGAACAGCGACAGCGCCAGCAACTTGAGCGTGGTGAGCAGGCCACCGAGGTACAGCGGCATGGCTTCCCAGACGACGTTGTAGTCGAAGATCATAGTTCAGCGGCCCTCACGCCGACCGAGTAGCGTTTTTCCAGGTACTTGAGCGCCAGCAGCGAGACGCTGGTCAACACCAGGTACAACGCGGCTACCGCCAGGAAGAAGGTAAAAGGTTCGCGGGTAGCGTCGGCTGCCTGCTTGGCCTTGAACATCATGTCTTGCAGGCCCACCACCGACACCAGCGCAGTGGCCTTGGTCAACACCAACCAGTTGTTGGTAAAGCCCGGAATCGCCAGGCGGATCATCTGCGGCACCATGATGCGGAAGAACACCTGCCGCGAGCTCATGCCATAAGCCGCCCCGGCTTCGGCCTGCCCACGGGGAATCCCGAGAAACGCGCCACGAAAGGTTTCCGACAGATAGGCACCGAAGATGAAGCCCAGGGTGAAGATGCCAGCGACCAGCGGATTCACGTCGATGTAGTCGTCGTAGCCGACCAGCGGCGCGAGCCGGTTGATGATGTCCTGACCGCCGTAGAAGATCAGCAGGATCAGCACCAGGTCCGGGATGCCACGGATGACCGTGGAATAGAGGTCGCCCAGCCAGGCCAGCCAGCGCACCGGCGACAACCGCAAGGCTACGCCGATCAGGCCGAGAACGATGGCCAGGGCCATCGACGACAGGGCGAGCTGCAACGTCAGCCACGCCCCCTCGAGGATGACTGCCCCGTAGCCTTTCAACATGTTTCGAATTCCTCAGGACTTGGGAACGAAAAATGGTGCAAACCTCAGCGCTCCTGCTGTTTGCACCATTGCTCAGGTGATTGCCGGACGCTTATTTCGCGTCTGGACCGTAGATGTCGAAGTTGAAGTACTTGGCCTCGATCTGCTTGTACTTGCCGTTGGCACGGATGGCGTCGATGGCCTTGTTGATGCGCTCGCGGTTGGCGTCATCACCCTTGCGCACGGCGATACCCACACCGTCGCCAAAGTACTTCACGTCGGTGAAGGCAGGCCCGACGAAGGCGAAGCCTTTGCCAGCGTCGGTCTTGAGGAAGCCGTCTTCGAGCAGGGTGGCATCGGCCACGGTACCGTCCAGGCGACCGGCCGCGACGTCCAGGTAGACTTCGTTCTGCGTGCCATAGGGCACGACGGTGACGCCCTTCGGTGCCAGTACTTCCTTGGCGAAGCGGTCATGGATCGAACCACGCTGCACGCCGATTTTCTTGCCCTTGAGCTCATCGAGGCTGTCGCTGACGGTGGTGCCGTCCTTCATCACGAGACGCGCCGGGGTCAGGTAATAACGATTGGTGAAGTCAACCGACTTCTTGCGATCGTCGGTGATCGACATGGAGGACAGGATGGCGTCGATCTTGCGCACTTTCAGTGCCGGGATCAGGCCGTCGAATTCTTGCTCGACCCACGTGCACTTGGCTTTCATCTCTTCGCACAGGGCGTTACCGATGTCGTAGTCGAAGCCGGCAATGCTGCCATCGGGCTGCTTGAAGGCAAAGGGTGGATAGGCCGCTTCGATACCGATCTTCAACGGCTTTTCGTCGGCCTGCGAGACCAGGGAAAACACGGACAGCGCCAGGGCGCCAAGCAGTGCGAGCTTCTTCATCAGGTAACTCCATCGGTACGGGGCACTAGCAGGCAGGGAAACGACTGCCCGAGAGGCGAATGAGTACAACGCGAGCCGCGCAGGGTTCGACCAGGGTCGCAGACCACGAGCGAGTGAGTGGCATTCTAACGGCAGCCCGGTGGTCGATATTTCTTCAAAGCGACAACTACGTATAGAAGCGCATAAACCTGCGGGCGGCGATATTGACAGCTCTTGCGAAACATGCAAGCGCAAAAGGAATACAACCTTTAGACGAAGCAATAAGCGCGCCTATTATTGGCAAAGCCTTGAATTCCAGCAAGTGCGGGGTGCGTGGGGGTGACGATGTGATAGGAAATGCACCGGAGGACTGCAGGACTGTTTCCCCTGGCCCCGATTCGGTGCAATGGATCAGCGCGACGGGTTACCGATGAATATCGGGTAACACTCGGCAAGATCGAGCAGAAATCCCGTCAAGGGTAAGCTGCCGCAAGAATGAGAAGGGGCTGCATCGCAGCCCCTGTCATGCAACTACGCCGACGCCCGGCTCATGGCCTTGTGGGTGTCGATCAGGTGTTGCACCACACCCGGATCGGCCAGGGTGGAAATATCACCCAGCGCATCGTACTCGGCCGTGGCGATCTTGCGCAGGATACGGCGCATGATCTTGCCCGAGCGGGTCTTGGGCAGGCCTGGTGCCCACTGGATGACATCCGGCGAGGCAATCGGGCCGATCTCCTTGCGCACCCAGTTCTTCAACTCCTGGCGCAACTGCTCGCTGGGCTCCTCGCCGGCGTTGAGGGTGACATAGACATAGATGCCCTGCCCCTTGATGTCGTGCGGTACGCCCACCACCGCCGCTTCGGCGACCTTGGCATGCGCCACCATGGCGCTCTCGATCTCGGCGGTGCCCATGCGGTGGCCGGAGACGTTGAGCACGTCGTCGACCCGCCCGGTGATCCAGAAGTAGCCATCTTCGTCGCGACGCGCGCCGTCACCGGTGAAGTACATGCCACGGAAGGTCTTGAAGTAGGTGTCGACGAAACGGTCGTGGTCGCCATACAGCGAACGTGACTGCCCCGGCCAGGAGTCGAGGATCACCAGGTTGCCCTCGGCCGCGCCCTCGATCAGGTTGCCCAGGTTATCCACCAGTGCCGGCACCACGCCGAAGAACGGCCGGGTCGCCGAGCCTGGCTTGAGGCCGATGGCACCTGGCAACGGGCTGATGAGGATGCCGCCGGTTTCGGTCTGCCACCAGGTGTCGACGATCGGGCAACGCTCCTTGCCGACCGTCTTGTAGTACCAGTTCCAGGCTTCCGGGTTGATCGGCTCGCCGACCGAGCCAAGCAGGCGCAGGCTCGAACCGTCGGCGCCGGCCACTGCCGCCTCGCCTTCGGCCATCATCGCGCGGATGGCGGTCGGGGCGGTGTAGAGGATGTTGACCTTGTGCTTGTCGACGATCTTCGACACACGGGTGATGTCGGGGTAATTCGGCACGCCTTCGAACAGCAGCGTGGTGGCGCCGTTGGCCAGCGGACCATAGACGATATAGCTGTGCCCGGTGACCCAACCCACGTCGGCGGTGCACCAGTAGACCTCGCCCGGACGGTAGTCGAAGACCCGCTCATGGGTGAGCGCGGCGTACACCAGGTAACCGCCGGTGGTGTGCAGCACGCCTTTGGGCTTGCCGGTCGAACCCGAGGTATAGAGGATGAACAGCGCTTCCTCGGCGCCCATTTCCTTGGGCGCGCAGTGGTTGGAGGCCACCTTCATCAGGTCCTCGTACCAGATGTCGCGGTGCTGGTGCCAGGCAATGTCGCCACCGGTGCGCTTGCACACGATGATCTTCTGCACGCTGCTGGTTTCAGGATTGGTCAGGGCCAGGTCGACGTTGGCCTTGAGCGGCGTGCGTCGGCCGCCGCGCAGGCCCTCGTCGGCGGTGATCACCACCTTGGACTTGCAGTCGATGATGCGTCCGGCCAGCGCTTCGGGCGAGAAGCCGCCGAACACCACCGAATGAATGGCACCGATGCGTGCACAGGCGAGCATCGCCACCACCGCTTCGGGAATCATCGGCATGTAGATGGTCACCACATCGCCACGGTGCACGTCCTGCCCGCGCAGCGCGTTGGCGAATTTGCACACCTGCTCGTGCAGCTCGCGGTAGGTGATGTTGCGGTGTTCGGAAGGGTCGTCACCCTCCCAGATGATAGCCAACTGGTCGCCCCGCTCTTCGAGGTGGCGATCCAGGCAATTGTAGGAGACATTCAGAGTGCCGTCGGCGAACCATTTGATGTCCACGTGGTGGTCATCGAAAGAGGTCTGCTTGACCTTGGTGAAAGGCTTGATCCAGTCCAGGCGCTGGGCCTGCTCGCGCCAGAAGCCGTCCGGGTTGATCACCGATTGCTGGTACATGGCCTTGTAGGTGGCCTCGTCGGTCAGGGTGTTTGCCGCGACCTCGGGACGAACGGGATACAGGGGAGCCGCACTCATCTGTTTTACCTCGGTGTAATAGTTGTTTTTGTATACGAAGGTTTTAACTGTACCAGAGCGCGCGTGACCATTCGACGTTGGTAGTACCAAAACCCGACTGGCGCGTCAGCGCTTCCACGACAGCGCTGCAACCGGCGTAATCGCTGATGTCCAGAAAAAAGCGGTGGTGCAGGAAAAGATTGTTACCGAATCCAGCAAAAACTGTATCAAAACAGTGTCTTTTTCAACTTGCCACGCAGGCCTAACATGGCCCTCGCCAACAACGGCAAACCGATCAACTTCCAGTCCAGCCCCCACGCGGCCTTGTTGATCCTCTCCCGAACTCAACTTTCAACGTTGTACGTTTTCGCGGCGCCCTGCGTGCCGCGCGTCCCTTCACGACCTTAGACAGGTAACTCGAACATGAAAGCTTTACTGGTATTGCTACTGGGCAGTGTCTGCAGCGCGGCGATGGCCGATGACCTGACGCCGCCCGCCGAGCAGATTCCGGTCGAACACTACAATTACTCCCAGCACCTGGATATCGCCAAGGTGCTGTCCATGAGCCCGGTCGCCGATGTCTGCGCAGTGGTGCCGGCGCGCATGACCTACGAGGACTCCCAAGGCCACCGACACGTCCTGGAGTACCGCGTGATGGGCAATGGCTGCTCCAACGGTTGAGTCGCGACACGGGGGCCCTGCGGGCCCCTTTCGCCGCCCCGACGGACACCCCACGGCCCACTATCGATCGGTCATCTTGCCCAGGGAATAATCGCGTAACTTGTTGGCAATCGTCGTGTGCGAGACGCCCAATCGCTTCCCCAGCGCTCGACTACTTGGAAAGTCGGCCTTCAAACTTTCAAGCACCGCTTTTTCAAAGCGACCGATAATATCCGACAGTTCCCCTTCCAACGAAAAGTTACCCAGCGGTTGACGCGAGCCGTAATCCGGCAGGCGAATATGTTCAACTTTCACCACCCCGCCTTCGCATAACGAGACGGCTTGGAACACCACGTTCTCCAGTTGCCGCACATTGCCCGGCCATTGATAAAGACTCAACTTGTTGAATGCCGCCGGCGCCAATGTCGGCAAGGCGCAGCCAATCTGTCGACTGGCCTGGTCGAGGAAATGACGAACCAATCCTTCGAGACCGTCCATGCATTCACGCAGTGGCGGAATATGCAATGACAGCACATTGAGGCGGTGATACAGATCCTGACGAAATTCGCCGCGTGCGCACAACTCCGACAGGTCCACCTGGGTCGCGCAGATCACCCGCACGTCCAGATGCACCTCCTCGTCGCTGCCGACACGACGAAAGCAACCGTCCTGCAGAAAGCGCAGCAACTTGACCTGCAGCCGCGGGCTCATCTCGGCCACGCCATCGAGAAACAGCGTACCGCCTGCCGTCAGTTCCAGCAGGCCGAGCTTGCCTTCGGCGCGGGCGCCTTCGAAGGCGCCAGGCCCGTAACCGAACAGCTCGGTCTCGGCCATCGATTCCGGTAACCCGGCGCAGTTGAGCGCCATCAGCGGCGCCTGGCCGCGCGGACTGGCCAGGTGACAGGCGCGGGCCAGCAGCTCCTTGCCGGTGCCGGTCTCGCCCTCGATCAGCAACGGCGCATCCAACGGCGCCATGCGCCGCGCCTCACGCACCACTGCGGCCATTACCCGAGAGCTCTGGAAGATGCTGTCGAAACCGCGCAACTCCTGTTTGCGTACGTTGTAGATGCGCTCGCCGATGCGGTCGGCGCGGTGCAGCGTGAGCACGGCGCCGGCGAGCGCTTCGCTGTCGTCGTGCTCGGACTGCAGCGGGGCGATGTCGGCCAGGAATACATCGCCTTTGACCTTGACCCGCAGGCCGTTGATGCGCGACTGATTGGCCCGCACCAGTTCCGGGAGGTCGAAATCCTCGACGTAGCGCGCCAGCGGTAGCCCAGGCACTTCGTCGACGCGCACGCCCAACAACTGCGCCGCCGCGCGGTTGGCCGCGACGATGCTGCCGCCCATGTCCACCGATAGCACGGGAAATTCCAACGCACCGAGCAGGGCGTTGAGTTCCATATGTCGGCGCTCGCTGGGCATCAAGCCGACGCGCTTGACACCAAACACGCCGGCGATGGCCTCGAACTTGGGACGCAGGGCCTGAAATTGCAGATTGATGAGGTTGGGGCAGTGCAGATAGATCGCATTGCCCTGATCGCCGCCGACCTCCCCGCGCAGCACGTTGATGCCGTACTCCACCAGAAGATTGAGAATGTCGCGCAGGATGCCGATGCGGTTTTGACAATGGACTTTGATGCGCATGGAAGCTCCGTCACGCCGTCTTTTTCATGTTCAGCGCAGAAATTCGTAAAGATAAGCTGACAAATCAATCAGCCTTAAGGCCTTAGAAAGGCGGATCTTCGGTCAATACAGGCTGCTTGTAAAATTTACCTTACAGAAATCCTTTGCAGACACCGCTCGCCTGACCTGATCACCGGATGCAATCGCCCAAACCAAGGGCTATTTCTAATGCCATTGCGGTCATAACAACAAAGCCCTCAGCAGGAGAGCGACATGAAACAAACGCAGTACGTGGCCCGTGAGCCCGACGCGCAAGGTTTTATCGACTACCCGCAGCATGAGCATGCGGTGTGGAACACCTTGATCACCCGTCAGTTGAAGGTGATCGAGGGCCGCGCCTGCCAGGAATACCTGGACGGCATCGAGCAGCTCGCCCTGCCCCACCACCGCATCCCGCAACTGGGTGAAATCAACAAGGTGCTGGCCGCTACCACCGGCTGGCAAGTCGCCCGGGTCCCGGCGCTGATCCCCTTCCAGACGTTCTTCGAATTGCTGGCCAGCAAGCGCTTCCCTGTCGCCACCTTCATTCGCAGCGCCGAAGAACTCGACTACCTGCAGGAACCGGACATCTTCCACGAGATCTTCGGTCACTGCCCCTTGCTCACCAATCCCTGGTTCGCCGAGTTCACCCATACCTACGGCAAGCTCGGCCTGGCCGCGACCAAGGAGCAGCGCGTGTACCTGGCGCGACTGTACTGGATGACCATCGAGTTCGGCCTGATGGAGACTGCCCACGGCCGCAAGATCTACGGTGGCGGTATTCTCTCCTCGCCCAAGGAAACCCTGTATAGCCTTTCCATCGAGCCCGAGCACCAGGCCTTCGACGCCATCGAAGCCATGCGTACGCCGTATCGCATCGACATTCTGCAGCCGGTGTATTTCGTGCTGCCGAACATGAAGCGCCTGTTCGACCTGGCCCACGAAGACATCATGGGCATGGTCCAGCGAGCCACGCAGTTGGGCTTGCATGCGCCGAAATTCCCACCCAAGGCGGCCTGAGCCACCTTGTCGACAACAAACTGATAGTGGAAACCCTCGATGAACGCCTTGAACCAAGCCCACTGTGAAGCGTGCCGTGCCGATGCACCGAAGGTCAGCGACGAAGAGCTGGCCGAGCTCATCCGCGAAATACCCGACTGGAGCGTGGAAGTGCGCGACGGTCACATGGAACTGGAGCGGGTGTTCCTGTTCAAGAACTTCAAGCATGCGCTGGCCTTCACCAACGCGGTCGGTGAAATCGCCGAAGCCGAAGGGCATCACCCAGGCCTGCTGACCGAATGGGGCAAGGTCACCGTCACCTGGTGGAGCCACTCCATCAAGGGCCTGCACCGCAACGACTTCATCATGTGCGCGCGTACCGACCAGGTGGCGCAAACGGCTGAAGGGCGTAAGTAAGCGCTGCACATTCGCAGCGGTTTGCCGCTGCGATTCACCCGCGATGCCTGCGCCTCTGCACCTGTCGCGTGCAGCGCCCATGATCGCTACCACCTCCCACTGCTCAAGGTTTCTCGCGCTCGCCCAGCGCGTTGACCGTCCGCTATCCGCCCACAAATCCGAAGTGCGCGCGGGATTTTTTTCAAACTGTCATCCAGACTCCTGTATCCTGCCTCGGCGTTGCAAACGCTTCAGAATGCGCCTGGCGCAGCCTTTTCACTCACACTTGCGAGGAACGACGAGATGCACGAAATCCCGAATCTTCCCTTCCCAAGCCTGAACCCCGAAGAGCAGACCGTTACCGCCCATGCCGCCGAGCCGGCACCTGCTGGGCACGAAGGTGACGACCCCTCCAGCGCCGATCAGGACTAATCGCGCACCCCCGACCGTGTGAAAACGGCTGACCTGCGGGCTCGCCCCGTCAGCGCGCTTTCACACTGTCCAGACCCTCTCCCGCGAATCCCCCATGCCCGAATCACCGCGCCGCTTGGCGATCACGCTGCAAATCGTCTCCATCGTGCTGTTCACCTTCATCGGCTACCTGAACATCGGCATCCCGCTGGCCGTGCTACCCGGCTACGTGCATAACGACCTGGGCTTGAGCGCCGTACTCGCCGGCCTGGTGATCAGCGTGCAGTACCTGGCCACCCTGCTCAGCCGCCCCACCGCCAGCCGCATCATCGACAATCTGGGCAGCAAGAAGGCGGTGATGTGGGGCTTGGCCGGCTGCGGCCTGAGCGGCGTGTTCATGCTGGCGTGCAGCTTCCTCGGCCACCTGCCGTGGGTGAGCCTGGCCTGTCTGCTGGTGGGACGCCTGGTCCTAGGCAGCGCGGAAAGCCTGGTGGGTTCGGGTTCGATAGGCTGGGGCATTGGCCGCGTGGGCGCCGAACACACGGCCAAAGTCATTTCCTGGAACGGCATCGCCAGTTACGGCGCCCTGGCCATCGGCGCTCCGCTCGGGGTGCTGATGGTCAACCACCTGGGGCTGTGGAGCATGGGCGCCAGCATCATTGCGCTGGGCCTGATCGGTCTGGCCCTGGCGTGGTCGAAGCCGGCGGCGCCGATCGTGGCCGGCAAGCGCCTGCCATTTCTGCAAGTGCTGGGCAAGGTGTTTCCCCACGGCGCGGGACTGGCCCTGGGCTCGATCGGCTTCGGCACCATCGCGACCTTCATCACCCTCTACTACGCCAGTCGCGGCTGGCCGAGCGCCGCCCTGACGCTGAGCGTGTTCGGCGCCAGCTTCATCTGCGCGCGCCTGGTGTTCGGCAACCTGATCAACCGCCTGGGCGGCTTTCGCGTGGCCATCGCCTGCCTGTCGGTGGAAACCCTCGGGCTGTTGATGCTGTGGCTGGCACCGAGCGCGGAGCTTGCGCTGCTCGGCGCGGCTTTGAGCGGATTCGGTTTCTCCCTGGTCTTCCCGGCACTGGGCGTGGAGGCGGTCAATCAGGTGTCGGCCGCCAACCGCGGCGCAGCGGTGGGGGCGTACTCGTTGTTCATCGACCTGTCGCTGGGGATCACCGGGCCCCTGGTGGGCGCGGTGGCCGCAGGGTTCGGATTCCGCTCGATCTTCCTGTTCGCCGCTGGGGCTGCGGTGTGCGGGCTGGTGTTGAGTGTGTATCTGTACCGGCAGACGCGCCGATACGATCGCGGGCAGCCGCGCCTGTGAAGGCGCGGGGTGACCGTCAGGATCAGCGCAGCAGATGTTGCAGCACGACCTCCAACGGATGTCGCAACGGCTTGTCGGTCATGCGCTTGACCTGGCTACGGCATGAATAACCCGTCGCCAAGGCCTCGCCTGCCTTGTCCAGCTTGCCCGCCCAGGACTGCTCGAAGATGGCCTTCGACGTCTGCTGGTTGCGCGCTTCATGGCCGTAGGTGCCGGACATGCCGCAGCAACCGGTGGCTTCGGTCACCAGGTTGAGCCCCAACCGCTCGAACACCTGTTCCCACTGACGCGTGCTGGCCGGCGCGTTGGTCTTCTCCGTGCAGTGGGCCAGCAGACGGTAGCTGCCGCCCTGCCCTGCAGGCTGGCGTGGCAGCTCATCGACCAACCACTCCTGAGGCAGCAGCACCTTGGGGCAGCCTTCGAGCCCATCGACTTTCTGGTATTCCTGGCGATAAACCAAGGTCATCGCCGGATCCAGCCCGACCAAGGGTATCCCGCAGTCGGCCAGGGCCTTGAGCTGACGACCATTGCGAATTGCCGCCTTGGCGAACGCACCGAGGAAACCTTGTACGTGCAGCGGCTTGCCATTGGCACTATAGGGGGCGAGAAACACCTGATAGCCAAGGCGGGTCGCCAGCTCGATGAGCACGGCCAGCAGCGGCGTTTCGAAATAGCGGGTGAAGGCATCCTGCACCAGCACCAGGCTACGCTCGCGCTGCATCGGCGTCAGTTCGCGCAGGCTGGGCACGCTGGCCATCTTCACCCGGCAGCGGGTCAGCGTGGCCTGCAGGTTGAAGCGGCTGATCAGCGGGCTGTCGACCATGCCCACCTGATCGGCCAGCAGACGGCTCACCCACTTCGACCCCATCACGGCGTTGTACAGGCCCGGCGCGCGGGCCAGATAAGGAATGGTGAATTCCAGCGAGCCGATCAGGTAATCACGCAACGGACGCTGATAGCGCCCGTGATAGAGCTCGAGGAAACGCGAACGGAAGTCCGGCACGTTGACTTTGATCGGGCACTGCCCGGCGCAGGACTTGCACGCCAGGCAACCGGCCATGGCGTCGTAGACTTCGTGGGAGAAGTCGGCCTGCCCCTGGCGCTGCGCGCGCCGGTTGGCCAAGCGCTTGGGCAGGCCCTTGAACCACGGTGCCTTGCGCTGCGCCGAGGCCAGTACGTCGATATCGGCCTCGCCCTGCAGGCGCAGCCACTCACGGATCAGCGAGGCGCGGCCCTTGGGCGAGTGGCGGCGCTCGCGGGTGGCTTTCCACGACGGGCACATGGCGTCGTTGGGGTCGTAGTTGTAGCAGGCGCCGTTGCCATTGCAATGCACCGCGCTGGCAAAACTCTGCCAGACGCGCTCGTCAATGTGACGGTCGAGGTCGCCGCGCAGGGTCACGCCATCGACCGCCGTCAGGCCCTCGGCGCTGTGCAACGGGGTGCAGATCTTGCCAGGGTTGAGTTGATTGCGCGGGTCGAAGGCACCTTTGAGGCGCTGCAGGGCAGGGTACAGTTCGCCGAAATAATCGGGTACGTACTCCGAACGCAGGCCTTTGCCATGCTCGCCCCAGAGCAGGCCACCGTAGCGTTTGGTCAGCGCCGCCACCGCATCGGAGATCGGCTTGACCAGCGCGGCCTGGGCCGGATCCTTCATGTCCAGCGCCGGCCGAACATGCAGCACACCGGCATCGACATGACCGAACATGCCGTAGGCCAGGCCGTGGCCGTCGAGCAGCGCGCGGAACTCGGCGATGTAGTCGGCCAGGCGCTCCGGCGGCACGGCGGTGTCCTCCACGAAGGGCTGCGGCCGCACCTCGCCCTCGACGTTGCCCAGCAGCCCCACCGACCGCTTGCGCATGGCGTACACCCGCGTCACCGCTTCGGCGCCCTCGGCCAAGGTATGGCCCAGGCGCTCGACGCTGGTGTCGCTGCGCAGGTGCTCGACGAACGCCGCCACCCGCGCATTGACCGCCTCCGGCTCATCGCCGCAGAACTCGACCAGGTTGATGCCCAGGGTCGGACGCTGCGTATCGGCGGGGAAGTATTCGGCCACGCTGTGCCAGACGATGTCCTGCATCGCCAGCATCAGCACCTTGGAGTCGACCGTCTCGATCGACAGCGGCTTGAGCGCCATCAGCGCATTGGCATCGCGCAGCGCGTCCATGAAGCTGGCATAGCGCACGTTGACCAGTACCGCATACTTGGGAATCGGCAGCACATTGAGCTTGGCCTCGACCACATAGCCCAATGAGCCCTCGGCGCCGCACAGTACGCTGTTGAGGTTGAAGCGGCCTTGCGTGTCGCGCAGGTGCGCCAGGTCGTAGCCGGTCAGGCAGCGGTTGAGCTTGGGAAAGGTCGCCTCGATCAATTCGGCCTGGGTCTGCTGGATGTCGCGCGCCGTGCGATACACCTCGCCCACCCGTCCGGGTGCGGCGCAGGCCTGCTCCAGGGCTGCGTCGTCCAGCGGCAGGCTGTGCAGGCGCTGACCACCGAGCAGCACGCTGTGCAATTCGAGTACGTGATCGCGGGTCTTGCCATAGGTGCAACTGCCCTGGCCGCTGGCATCGGTGTTGATCATGCCGCCAAGGGTGGCGCGGTTTGAGGTGGACAGCTCAGGGGCGAAAAACAACCCATGGGGCTTGAGCGCCGCATTGAGCTGGTCCTTGACCACACCGGCCTGCACCCGCACCCAGCGCTGTTCGACGTCGATCTCGAGAATGGCATTCATGTGCCGCGACAGGTCGACGACGATGCCGTCTGTCAGCGACTGGCCGTTGGTGCCGGTGCCGCCGCCGCGCGGGGTCAGCTTGATCTGGGTGAAGCGCGGCTCGTCCATCAGCGTGGCGACCCGCACCACATCGTCGGCGTCCAACGGGAACACCGCCGCCTGGGGCAAGCGCTGGTAGATCGAGTTGTCGGTGGCCAGCACCGTGCGGGTGCCGTAGTCGGCGCTGATCTGGCCGCGGAAACCGCTGGCACGCAGAGCGTCGAGGAATTCGGGGTAACCGGCGGCAGGCGCACGGACAGGCAACTGGGCGATCATCGAAGGATGGCCTCTTGATAGGTCTGATCACGGTGTGGACGTTACTGACACCTGCGCAGCACGCATGAATGCCGACAGGCCAGATGACGGATGCGCCCATGTTCCTGTAGTTTCGGCTCGAGGGCAAACGGATAATCCTGCCGCTATCGATGAGTTTCATGAATGAATTACCGCCACTTGACGCCCTCGATGTCGCTGCTGCTGGCCTTCGAGGCGGCTGCGCGCCATGAAAGCTACACCCGCGCTGCCGTGGAGCTGTCGCTCACCCAGAGTGCGGTCAGCCGCCAGGTCCAGGCGCTGGAGCAGCAACTGGGGCTGACACTGTTCCGCCGCGAGGGGCGCCAGGTGCAGTTGACCGATGTGGGGCGCTTGTACCAGCGCGAACTGAGCGAAGCCCTGGGTCGAATTCGCAGCGCCACCCTGCAGGCCCTGGCCTATCAATCCGGGGTCGGCACCTTGCGCCTGGCGACCTTGCCGACTTTCGGCTCGAAATGGCTGTTACCGCGCTTGCACGCGTTCTATCAGGCGCACCCGGGCATGCTGGTGCATATTCATTCACGTATCGAAGCCATCGACTTCGACACCAGCGAAATCGATGCTGCCATCGGCGTGGCCAGCCACGACCTACCTGGCTTGATCTGTCATCGGCTGCATGCCGAAGAGTTGGTGGTGATCCTGCCGCCGCAAGCGGCACTTGCGGCCGATGGCTGGACGCCGCGGCGGATCAGCGAAGAGCTGCTGCTCAATGTCGCCAACAATCCGCACGCCTGGGGCGAATGGTTCTCCCATCATGGACTGGCGCATCGCTCGATGCGCCTGGGGCCGAGCTTCGAGCTGACCTCGCATTTGATCCAGGCAGTACGCGCGGGTATCGGCATCGGCCTGGTGCCCAGGATCCTGGTGGCCGAGGAATTGGCCAAAGGCGAGCTGTTCAGCCCCGCAGGGGCATTCGCCAGCCAGCGCAGCTACTACCTGATCTATCCACCCCGCAATGAAAGGCTGCCGTCGTTGCGGGCCTTTCGCGGGTGGTTGCTGGAGCAGATCTAGGCTCTGCCTGAAAAGCCTTGACACTCGGTGATGCTGCGTTGAAAACCGCCTCGGAATGCTCATTTACAACCCGTAAACTCCGCTTCCTCGGCGGTTTTCGCCTTGCCTGACCTTCGTCTCAAAGCTTTTCAAACAGAGCCTAGCTTTCGCCCAGACAACAAAAAACCCGGTACCCGTTACCTGGCACCGGGTTTGATGGCATCAACCGCGCTTCACTCGGCCACGCTGCGCGTCGCCTCGCCCGCCTGCGCCATGCGCTTGCTCTTGATCATATGGAACACGTACATCACCAGCAACCACACCGGAATCGCGTAGACCGAAATCTGGATCCCCGGAATCTGCAGCATGATGCCCAGGATCAGCACCACGAAAGCCAGACACAGGTAGTTACCATACGGATACCACAGCGCCTTGAACAGCGGTTTCTGGCCCGTGCGGTCCAGGTGCTGACGGAACTTGAGGTGCGAGTAGCTGATCATCGCCCAGTTGATCACCAGTGCCGCCACGACCAGCGACATCAGCAACTCCAGGGCCTGTTGCGGCATGAAATAGTTGAGCAGCACGGCAATCAGGGTAAAGGCCGCCGAAGCCAGGATCGCCCGGACGGGAACGCCACGACGGTCGATTTTCGCCAGGGCCGCCGGCGCGTCGCCCTGCTCGGCCATGCCGTAGAGCATGCGCGCATTGCAGTAGGTGCCACTGTTGTAGACCGACAATGCGGCAGTGAGCACCACGAAGTTGAGCAGGTGCGCCGCCACGTCGCTGCCCAGCAGGGAGAACACCTGCACGAACGGACTGCTGCCATAACTGCCGCCGGACGCGTCGATGCTCGCCACCAGGCTGTTCCACGGTGTCAGCGACAGCAGGATCACCAGCGCGCCGATGTAGAAGATCAGGATGCGGTAGATGACCTGGTTGATCGCCTTGGGAATCACCGTCTTCGGCTTGTCGGCTTCGGCAGCGGTGAAACCGAGCATTTCCAGGCCGCCGAAGGAGAACATGATGATCGCCAATGCCATCACCAATCCGCTGACGCCATTGGGGAAGAAACCGCCGTGGCTCCACAGGTTGCTCACCGAAGCCTCCGGACCGCCGCTGCCGCTGGTGAGCAGGTAGGCGCCCAAAGCGATCATGCCGACGATGGCCACCACCTTGATGATCGCGAACCAGAACTCAGCCTCGCCGAACACCTTGACGTTCATCAGGTTGATGGCGTTGATCAGCACGAAGAAACCCGCCGCCGTGACCCAGGTGGGGATCTCCGGCCACCAGTAGTGGACATACTTGCCGACCGCCGACAGTTCCGACATACCCACGAGGATATACAGCACCCAGCAGTTCCAGCCCGACAGAAAGCCGGCGAAACCGCCCCAGTACTTGTGGGCGAAATGGCTGAATGAGCCTGCCACCGGCTCCTCGACGATCATCTCGCCGAGTTGGCGCATGATCATGAAGGCGATGAAGCCGCAGATGGCATAACCGAGAATCATCGACGGGCCGGCGGATTTCATCACCCCGGCCGAGCCCAGGAACAACCCGGTGCCGATGGCGCCGCCCAGGGCGATCAACTGGATGTGGCGGTTCTTCAGGCCGCGCTTGAGTTCGCCTGACGGCTGCGAATGTTGTCCACTCATGAACGAAGTCACCTGCTTGTTTTTATCTGTGACGGAATCGGACCCGCAGCGCTCGTGGCACAGCGGAATGAAGCAAGGTGGTTACCTTGGGTTCTCGGACCCTGGCGCCGCGCCGGGCGCTGGGCCTGGGGCAGATCAGCCGGGTGTCGGCGAGAATGCGTGGTACGCGAGGGGGTCACAGGTAAAACGCGGCGCATTGTATACCCCTGCGAGCGCGCAGGCATCAACGCGTTGCGTGGTTTGCTCGGGGCAAAACGCAGCGGTCCTGAGGGAGAGGCCGCCTGGGGCGGGATGATCGGCGTACATGGCGCCTCCATTTATTGTTGTCGGGCGCAGCGTCGTGGCTGCGCGGTGCACGGGGCTGGCTGGACTATCGGTGAGAATGCACGCGTCAGACAAGGCCCGTGGTGCAGACAGAAACGTGCCAACGCACCCCGAGACGGAACGCTGGCTTTACAGGTGGCGCCGTTGCGGCGTTTGCTTCAAGGCCTGCGCGAAGCGTTCGTACACTTTTCTTTACAAGGTGGAAACCAGATCTTCCACAGGCTGGAAAAAGACTTTTTGCTCAAGGACTTGCAATAGCCTTCCAGCTCTTCGCGCAGATGCAAAAAAGCCAGCCCGAAGGCTGGCTCATGCACGGCGCAAATCGATCAGCCGCGTGGCTTGCCGCGCCCACGGCCGGCCGGCTTGTCAGCGCCGGGCTTGGTCGCACGCTTACGCATCTCGCTTGGGCGCTCGGCGACGGCACTGCCGCGATTGCCCTTGCGGGGGGCCTCTTCGCGTCCTGGACGTGCCGGACGCTCAGCCGCCTCGCGCGGCTGGCGCTCGCCCGCCTCCTGGGCAGGACGCAGGTTGCGCACGCGCTCGCCACGGCCCAGCGGACGGGTGGACTTGCGCTGCAGACGCTCGAGCTTGTCCTTGGCCTTGAGGTTGAGGGTCGGCAGCGCCACCGGCTGCAGCCCGACTTCGGCTGCCAGGATATCGATCTCGCCCTGGCTCATTTCACGCCAGCGGCCCATCGGCAGGTCGGAGTTGAGGAATACCGGGCCGAAGCGCACACGCTTGAGGCGGCTGACCACCATGCCCTGGGATTCCCACAACCGGCGCACTTCACGGTTGCGACCTTCCATCACCACGCAGTGATACCAGTGGTTGAACCCTTCACCACCGGGCGCCTTCTGGATGTCGGTGAACTTGGCCGGGCCGTCTTCGAGCATCACACCGGCCTTGAGGCGGTCGATCATCTCGTCATCGACCTCGCCCCGCACGCGCACCGCGTATTCGCGGTCCATCTCGTAGGAGGGGTGCATGAGGCGGTTGGCCAACTCGCCATCAGTGGTGAACAGCAGCAGGCCGGTGGTGTTGATGTCCAGGCGACCGATGTTGATCCAACGGCCTTCCTTGGGACGCGGCAGGCGATCGAACACGGTGGGACGACCTTCGGGGTCGTCACGGGTGCAGATCTCGCCGTCGGGCTTGTTGTACATGATGACGCGGCGGGTCGCCTCGGCGGCTTCCTCGCGCTTGATCAGCTTGCCATCGACGGCGATGGCATCGTGCAGGTCGACGCGCTGGCCAAGTGTGGCAGCGACGCCGTTGACCTTGATGCGGCCCTGGCTGATCCAGGCTTCGACGTCACGGCGCGAACCCACGCCAATGCGCGCCAGCACCTTTTGCAGCTTTTCGCCGGACGGCGGGGTGGGTTGGGTTTCTTGCAGGTCTTTGTCGCTCATCTGGGCACCTCCCGGTGTACGGTGTATGAAAGCGATTCGGCGACGGATGCGCCAAGGGGGCGCGCATTGTACGTGGTTGACGCAAGCGATGCATCGGGGTGCAGGTGTTTTTTTCCCAACGGTAGGTAACGCGTCGACCTGATCATGGGCGCAGCCCGTACCAGGCCCTCAGACCTTGTCCTCCGGCGCCTCGACCGCATCATCGGCCTGGCGCAAATCATCGAAATCGGTCTTGAGCCCCTCCTCCATCGCGTCGAGCTCCACCAACAAGCTGCGGAAGCTGGTCTGCTCCTTCGGCTCACCCTCCTGGGCCTCATCGGCGAGGCTGGCGTCGGCCAGCGCCTGCAGATGCGCAGGCACCGGGGCCTCGTCCGGGTCGTCAGCCAGCACCTGCGGCTCCATTTCCCGCAGTTCGGCCAGCGGCGGCAGCTCGTCCAGGCTACGCAGATTGAAGTGATCGAGGAACGCCTTGGTAGTGGCGAACATCGCTGGACGGCCCGGCACTTCGCGATAGCCGACGATGCGGATCCACTCGCGCTCCATCAGCGTTTTGACGATATTGCTGTTGACCGCCACGCCCCGCACGTCCTCGATCTCCCCGCGGGTGATGGGTTGACGGTAGGCGATCAGCGCCAGGGTCTCCAGCAGCGCGCGGGAGTAACGCTGCGGGCGCTCTTCCCATAGCCGGCCGACCCACGGCGCGTAGGTTTCGCGGATCTGCAGACGATAGCCGCTGGCCACTTCCTTGAGCTCGAAGGCGCGGCCGGCGCAGGATTTCTCCAAGGCTGCCAGCGCCTTCTTGAACACGGCCGGCGCCGGCCGCTCGGCCTCCTCGAACAGCTCGTAGAGGCGCTCAAGCGACTGCGGCTTGCCGCTGGCCAACAGAAAAGCTTCGATCAGCGACGCCAGGTCGCGGGGTTCATTGAGGTTCATCGGGGTAGTTTGACCGTTACTCGGCGCGGACTCGGACATGGATCGGGGTGAACGGCTCATTCTGCACCAGTTCGATCAGCGATTCCTTCACCAGCTCGAGAATCGCCATGAAGGTGACCACCACCCCAAGCTTGCCTTCCTCGGCCTCGAACAGCTCGACGAAGGGTACGAAGCCGCCGCCCTTCAAGCGTTCCAGCACCTGACTCATGCGCTCGCGGGTAGAGAGCGTCTCGCGGGTGATCTGGTGGCTTTCGAACAGGTCGTTGCGGCGCATGACCTCGGCCATGGACAGCAGGATCTCCTCCAGCGCCACCTCCGGCAGCAGCTTGCGCACCTTGGCCTGGGGCGCCTCCAATTGCGGCACCAGCACCTCGCGGCCAATGCGCGGCAGGCCGTCGATGTCCTCGGCGGCAGCCTTGAAGCGCTCGTACTCCTGCAGGCGACGGATCAGCTCGGCGCGCGGATCGCCCTCTTCTTCCTCGACTTCGCTGGAGCGCGGCAGCAGCATGCGCGACTTGATCTCGGCGAGCATGGCGGCCATCACCAGGTACTCCGCCGCCAGTTCCAGGCGTACGGACTTCATCAACTCGACGTAGCCCATGTACTGCCGGGTGATCTCGGCCACCGGGATGTCGAGGATGTCGATGTTCTGCTTGCGGATCAGGTACAGCAGCAGGTCCAGCGGGCCTTCGAAGGCTTCGAGAAACACCTCCAGCGCGTCCGGTGGAATATACAGGTCGATGGGCAGCTCGGTCAGGGCTTCGCCATAGACCAGCGCCAACTGCAATTGCTGCGGCGTTTCAGGTTCGTGCGTCAGGGCCTCGGGGGCGTCGGCCTGGCTCACGCGTCAACCAGGAACGGCGACGGGTCGCCACACCCTTCACGGATCAGCTGCGGCGCGTCGCCGGACAGATCGATGATGGTGGATGCCTTGAGATCGCCGAATCCACCGTCGATCACCAGGTCGACGTGGTGCTCCAGGCGCTCACGGATTTCGTAGGGATCGGTCATCGGTTCGTCGTCGCCCGGCAGGATCAGGCTGACGCTCATCAGGGGCTCGCCAAGCTCGGCCAGCAGCGCCAGGGTAATCGCATGGTTCGGCACACGCAGACCGATGGTGCGGCGTTTTTCATGCAGTAGCAAACGCGGCACCTCGCGGGTGCCGTTGAGAATGAACGTGTAGGGGCCGGGCACATGGGCCTTGAGCAGGCGGAAGGTGCCGGTGTCGACCTTGGCATACAGCCCCAACTGCGACATGTCGCAGCACATCAGCGTGAAGTTGTGGGTCTTGTCCAAGCCTCGCAGACGCCGCACGCGCTCGATCGCCGCCTTGTCGCCAATCTGACAACCCAGGGCATAAGCCGAGTCGGTCGGATAGACCACCACCCCGCCTTTGCGAATGATCTCCACGGCCTGACGAATCAGCCGCGCCTGCGGATTCTCCGGGTGAATCTGGAAGAATTGGCTCACTTCGTCGTCCTGTTCATACCGCCATAGGCTGTTCATGATGGAATCGGCGCCACAGAGGTGGCAGGTCCTCGGGCAGGGGCCGGTAGGCACCGATCTCGCCCCAGGTGCCGGGGCCGTGGAAATCACTGCCGGCGCTTGCCAGCAGGCCGAACTCACGGGTCAGAATGGACATCGTGCCCACCTGTTCGGGCGGCATCATCCCATTGACCACTTCCAGTGCCTGCCCTCCCGCTTGAATATAGTCGGCGATCAGGCGCCTGCGCTTGCTGCGGGTGAGCTCGTAGTGCATGGGGTGGGCCAGGCTGACCCAAGCGTTTGACTGACGAAGGGTCGCGACAGTTTCCTCGAGCGTCGGCCAGTGCAACTTGACGTCGCCCAGTTTGCCGGCGCCCAGCCACTTGCGAAAAGCCTCGCCGCGGTCCTTGACGTAGCCGGCACGGACCAGGAATTCGGCAAAATGCGGGCGCGCCGGCGCATTCTGGCTGTCGCCCAACGCCTGTTGCACCGCCCGGGCCCCGTCGAGGGCATCGGGCATACCCTTGGCCGCCAGGCGTCGGGCGATGTCCTCGGCGCGCATCCAGCGACCGCGATGCAGTTGTTCGATGGCCTCGAGCAGAGGCGGCGCATCGAGCGCAAAATCGTAACCCAGCACATGAATGGTGGCCCCGCCCCAGGTGCACGACAGTTCGACACCGCTGACCCACTGCAGGCCCCGCTCCAGGCAGGCGGCACGCGCCTCCGACAAGCCTTCGAGGGTATCGTGATCGGTCAACGCCAGCGTGCGCACCCCGTGTTCATGGGCGCGCGCGACCAGTGCCGTGGGCGACAAGGCGCCGTCGGAGGCCGTGCTGTGACAGTGCAGATCAACATTCATGGAGGAGCGCTTTCGCCGGAATCGATGTTTGTTATTATGCCGTCACATCCCGCTTCTGGCTGCCACTGTGAAACAATTCATCGATTTCATCCCGCTGCTGCTGTTCTTCATCGTCTACAAGATGGACCCGCGACCGCTGGAATTCGCCGGCCACCCCTTCGAGTTCGGCGGTATCTACAGCGCCACGGCGATGCTCATCGTCAGCTCCGTGGTGGTCTATGGCGCCGTATTCCTGCGCCAGCGCCGGCTGGAAAAGAGCCAATTGCTGACCCTGGTCGCCTGCCTGGTGTTCGGCGGCCTGACCCTGGCCTTCCACAGCGAAACCTTCCTCAAATGGAAGGCACCGGTGGTCAACTGGCTGTTCGCCCTGGCCTTCGCCGGCAGCCATTTCATCGGCGATCGGGTCCTGATCAAGCGCATCATGGGCCACGCCGTGACCCTGCCGGACGCCATCTGGACCCGCCTGAACCTGGCCTGGATCGCATTCTTCCTGATCTGCGGTGCGGCCAACCTGTTCGTCGCCTTCACCTTCCAGGACTTCTGGGTCGACTTCAAAGTCTTCGGCAGCCTCGGCATGACCGTGGTCTTCCTCATCGCCCAGGGCGTTTACCTGTCGCGCCATTTGCACGACGCCGACACCTCCCCTTCCAAACCCAAGGACTGACATGCTCTACGCCATCATCGCCAGCGACGTCGAAAATTCCCTGGAACGGCGCCTGGCCGCACGCCCCGCGCACATCGAGCGGCTGCAGCAGCTCAAGGCCGAAGGCCGCGTGGTGCTGGCCGGCCCGCATCCGGCCGTCGACAGCAGCGATCCCGGGGCGGCAGGCTTCAGCGGCAGCCTGATCGTCGCCGAGTTCGACTCGCTGACCGCAGCCCAGGCCTGGGCGAATGCCGACCCTTACGTGGCGGCCGGCGTCTACGCGCAGGTGGTGGTCAAGCCGTTCAAGCAAGTCCTGCCCTGACCGGCCCCAGGCCTGTACGCACGCCCTGCGGCGCACAGGCCTTTTGCTGAACATTCATCTATCGCGGCCACCTGCCGACAACCTCCTGAATCGAATCAGAGAATCAGGAGTTCCGATGCGCCAAGGTCCGTTGTTCGTGCTGCTGTGCTGCCTGCTGTCGTCCTCCCCCCTCGCGCTCGCCGAGCAACCGCACTCGACGGATACCGATGCACGTGTCAGCGAACTGCAGCAGCGCCTGCAAGCCAGCGAGCAGCAGCGCGCGGTGCTGAGCCGACAACTCCAGGGAACCGACAGCACCCAGCTCGAACGCCTGCGTGAGGAGAACCAGCGTTTGCAGGCAGCCGTGCAGAAACAGCAGGCCAGCGGCCCGCTGCACCTGCTCACCGAACAGCAACAGTGGTTCGTGATCGGCTCGGGCGTTGCACTGTTGTCGGCTGTGTGCGGTATCTTAGCCAGCGGCGGACACAGAAGACGTCGGCAATGGTTGAATTGAGTGAGTCATGAGCGAGCTGTTACTGATTGATGATGACCAGGAGTTGTGCGAGCTGCTCGGCAGTTGGCTGACTCAGGAAGGTTTTGCGGTCCGCGCCTGCCACGATGGCGAAAGTGCGCGCCAGGCCTTGGCCGCCCAGGCGCCGGCGGCCGTGGTGCTGGATGTGATGCTGCCCGACGGCAGCGGCTTGGAGTTGCTCAAGCAACTGCGCAGCGAGCACGCCGAACTGCCCGTGTTGATGCTCTCGGCCCGTGGCGAACCGCTGGATCGCATTCTCGGCCTGGAGCTGGGCGCCGACGATTACCTGGCCAAGCCGTGTGATCCACGCGAGCTCACCGCCCGCCTGCGTGCGGTACTGCGCCGCAGTCATCCAGCTGCGCCCAGTACCCAGGTCGAGATCGGTGACCTGATCTTCAGCCCGGTGCGCGGCGTGGTCAGCATCGATCAGCGCGAGATGAGCCTGACCCTGTCGGAGAGCCGTATCCTCGAAGCCCTGCTGCGCCAGCCCGGCGAGCCGCTGGACAAACAGGCCCTGGCGCAGCTCGCCCTGGGCCGCAAACTCACGCTGTACGACCGCAGCCTGGACATGCACGTCAGCAACCTGCGCAAGAAAATCGGCCCCCATGCCGATGGCCGGCCGCGCATCGTTGCCCTGCGCAGCCGGGGTTATTACTACAGCCTCTAGAGCTCCAGCCCCAGCATCACCGCGCACAGGATCAAGAACACGCAGAACAGCGTGCGCAGCACCTTCTCAGGCAGCGCATGGGCCAGCCGCACGCCCCAGCTGATGCTCAGCAGCCCGCCGATGGCCAAGCCAGCGCCCATGCGCCAGTCGACGCTGCCATGCACACCGTAGGTGACCAAGGTCACCAGGGTACTGGGCGCCGCCAGTGCCAGCGACAAGCCCTGGGCCACCACCTGCGAGGCGCCGAACACACTGGTCAACACGGGCGTGGCCACCACGGCCCCGCCGACCCCGAACAGCCCGCCCATGCTGCCGGCAAAACAGCCCAGCACACCGAGCCACGGCCAGGGATAACGTAACTGGCTGCTCGGTGGCGCCACCTTCATGAACATGCGCGCCACGTTCCACACGGCCAAGGCCACCAGAAACGCCACGAAGCCCAGACGCATCGCGTGCGCATCGAGCCCCACCGCCCAGATCGAGCCCAGCCAGGCGAACACAAAGCTGCACAGCGCCAAGGGCACGGCGTGTCGCAGCTCGATACGGTTACGCTGATGATAGCGCCACAGCGCCAGCAGCACGTTCGGCACTACCATCACCAACGCGGTCCCTTGAGCCAATTGTTGATCGAGGCCGAACAGCACACCCAGGGCGGGAATGGCGATCAGGCCGCCACCGATCCCGAACAACCCGCCAACGGTGCCCAGCACCGTCCCCAACAGCACATACATCAACCACTCGATCATCAGTCCCTCATGCGCCACGTTCTCGATGCCCGCATGCTACGCAGTCGTGCCTGGCAGGGAAACGCACAGCAGCGCACAATGGCTATGCGTATCACGCACAAGCAAGGACCTGTCATGAGCCCCGATATCCTCACCGAACAGCTAAGCCTGTTCCTCGACGTGTTGCACACCGGCAGTTTCTCCGCCGCCGCGCGCCGCCATCCGCTGACCCCCTCGGCCGTTGCCCGGCGCATCGACGCGCTGGAGAACGCCCTGGGCAGCCGCCTGTTCGTGCGCAGTACCCACGCCGTGCGCCCGACCCCGGCGGGCAACGCGTTCGCCGAACGTGCCCGACGCATCATCGAGGAACTGCGCCTGGCGCGGGCCGAGGCGGTGTCGTTGAGCAGCGCGCCCGAAGGGCTGATCCGCATGGACGCACCCGCCGCCTTTGGCCGTCGTCACCTGGCGCCGGCCATTGCCGACTTTCTGGTGGCCTATCCCGGCCTGGACGTGCAACTGCGCTTGATCGACAGCTTCGTCGACATGCACGGTGGGCATCTGGGCGAAGTCGATCTGGTCCTGCGCGCCGGCACGCTGGCCGACACCCGTTTGGTGGCGACCCCTCTGGCCAAGATGGTGCGCATCGCCTGCGCCAGTCCTGCCTATTTGGCCAGCCGCGGCGTACCCGGCTGCCCCAGTGAACTGCCGCAGCACGATGGCCTGGACTGGGACGGCCTGGCCCCCCCTTTTGCCTGGCGCT
Source organism: Pseudomonas sp. RAC1 (assembly GCF_030658255.1). Lineage (NCBI taxonomy): Bacteria > Pseudomonadati > Pseudomonadota > Gammaproteobacteria > Pseudomonadales > Pseudomonadaceae > Pseudomonas > Pseudomonas sp. RAC1. Next base: position 144,179 of record NZ_JAUTXS020000038.1, on the reverse strand, counting down.
TCACCGTGAATGGCCAACAGCGGCTGTATCGCCCTGCCCGCCTGCGCATGACCGCGAACAATGCCGAGACCCTGCTGTTCGGCGCCCTGGCCGGCCTTGGCATCGCTCATCTGCCCACTTGGCTGGTCAGCGAGTACCTGCTGCGCGGCGAATTGCAGCCGCTGTTTTGCGAAAACGGCCTGCCAGAACCGGAAACCACCGGCATCTATGCATTGCGGCTCGAACATGAAACGAACTCTCGCAGCCGCTTGTTGCTCGAATTCCTCAAGAGCCGCTTCAGCCCGGTACCGCCTTGGGACCTGGCACTGCGCAGTGGACTGCGCAGTTAGTGAGCGCACTAACGATCAGCGTGCTAGATTCTTAACCGAACTCATTCAAGGACTTGCATGAACGCCGACACCAACGCCCCGTGCGACGAGCTGCTGCTGAACAATCAGGTGTGTTTCGCCCTGCATTCCACCTCGTTGCTGATGACCAAGGTCTACAAGCCTCTGCTGCAAGCCTTGGGTCTGACCTACCCGCAGTACCTGGCCATGCTCGTGTTGTGGGAGCAGGACGGGCTCACCGTAGGTGAAATCAGCCATCGCCTGCTGACCGATCCCGGTTCGTTGACCCCTTTGCTCAAGCGCCTGGAGAGCGAAGGGCTGCTCAACCGCACCCGCAGCCGTGAAGATGAGCGTGTGGTGCTGGTGGAACTGACCGACAAGGGACGGAATCTGCGCGAGGAAGCGCGCAAGGTGCCGCAGTGCATCCTGGAAGCCTCCGGGCGCACAGTGCAGCGCCTGCAGAAATTGCAGGCTGAATTACTGGAATTGCGCGAGAGCCTGCAAAAGAGCCTGTGAGCGAGCAACCGGACGAATGGCCTAAAAATCATATTGCGCGCAAAATAATTGCGTACTAAATTTAACGCCACACCCCATTGCGCTCCGGCGCTCATCACGCAAGCGAGGCTCAAGATGCACAAGGTCACTGCGTTGTACATTGCACAAGCGACTTCCACCGGCGGCCGTGACGGCCAATCCCGCTCCAGCGATGGCAAGCTCGAGGTCAAGCTCAGCACCCCCAAGGAGCTGGGCGGCGCAGGCGGGGAAGGCAGCAATCCCGAGCAGTTGTTCGCTGCGGGTTACTCGGCCTGTTTCATCGGTGCGCTTAAGTTCGTCGCCGGCCAGGCCAAGCAAGCATTGCCCGCCGACACGGCGATCACCGCCAAGGTCGGTATCGGTCAGATCCCCGGTGGTTTCGGGCTGGACATCGACCTGCACATCGCCCTCCCCGGCCTGACCCAGGCGGACGCCGAGGCGCTGGTCGAGAAGGCCCATCAGGTCTGTCCTTATTCCAACGCCACCCGTGGCAACGTGGATGTGCGCCTGCACGTGACGGTCTGAATCAGCCGCCTTGCTGACGGACACAAAAAACCCGGCAAACGCCGGGTTTTTTATTGGCTCACCAGAAGTCTTACTTCTTGGTGCGGCCTTTGAAGCTGTTGTCGCGGGTATCGATATCGATCCACTCGTCGATTTCGATGAAGTCGGCGACTTGGATCTCGGTGCCGTTGGCCAGCTTGGCAGGCTTCATGACCTTGCCGGAGGTGTCGCCACGGGCAGCGTTCTCGGTGTAGACGACCTTACGGCTGATGGTGGTCGGCAGTTCGACCGACACCAGACGGCCTTCGAAGAAGACGGCTTCGCAGATGTCTTCCATGCCTTCTTCGATGTACGGCAGAACGGCGTCGATGTCTTCGGCGTTCAGCTCGTACATGGTGTAGTCGGTGGTGTCCATGAAGGTGTATTCATCACCATTGATGAACGACAGGGTCGCTTCTTTGCGATCCAGGATCACGTCGTCCAGCTTGTCGTCGGCGAAGTAGACGGTCTCGGTCTTGTAGCCGGTCAGCAGGTTCTTCAGCTTGGTCTTCATGATCGCGCTGTTACGGCCCGACTTGGTGAATTCCGCTTTCTGGACCAGCCACGGGTCGTTGTCGATCCGCAGGACGGTGCCGGGTTTCAGTTCTTTACCAGTTTTCATTACGCAGTATCCGAATCTGGATGGATTTATAAAAATCGAGGCCGCGTATCATAGCCAATTTCGATAAAACTGTACCAGCGCTGTAGCAAGGTCCGGTCGAGCGGCCTGTGCGCTGCGCCACTGCCGGGCGTGCGCCTGGAGTGTCGGCCAGTGGGGCTGCAACGCGCGCCAGGCCTGGGCCATGTCGCGGTCCATGTTCCACGCCCGCCACACCGCCAGCAGCGCCTGCGCCGCTTCGTCCGACAGGCCCTGGCGGTAGATCTTCAAGAAGGCTTCGAGCTTTTCCCAGTGGGCGTTCTCCTCCTGGATATAGATGTGCCACAGCCACGGCTGCCCGGCCCACTGGGCGCGCACGAAGGAATCCTCACCGCGCACGGCGTTGAAATCGCAGCACCAGAGCAACTGGTCGTAGTCTTGCTGGCTGACGAACGGCAGTACCTGAAGGGTCAAGCCACCGCGACGGCGTACATCCCCCACGGCCAAGGCTTCGCCGAACCAGGCATTGAGGTCGGCGAGAATTCGTCCCTCTGGCACCAGCAAGTGCGTGGGCTGGACATCTTCGATCAACGCGTCCAGCCAGTTGGCCAACTGCGGGTTCTCGTAGGCGAACAACGAGATCAGCCGTGCCGAGGGCGCTGGATGCACGTTCAACCGGGCCAGAAATGCCTGCCGCGCGGTGTCGTCGGTCTGCCAGGCCAGGCAGCGCTGGACGAGATCGCGTTCTCGCAGCAGGCCACCGGTCTTGGCCGTGAAGCCGGGGAAGAAAAACACGGTGCGCAGACCATTGGGCTGTGGCGAAGGCAAGCCATGGCAGCCTTCGACCCAGTCTTCGGCGCTGAGGTATTCCAGATTCAGCCATAACGCGGGCGTTGCACGTGCCGCCAGCGCGTCGAGGTAGGGGCCAGGAAGGCGGCAGCCGAAGGCGCCGATGACCACCTCGGCAGTGGCGCACGCGGGCCAGTCGCTTGCCCAATGACGCACGTCGACACCCTGTTGCCACTGCTGCGAGGCTTGCGGGTCGGCGCTTGGGCACAGGCGAGTGAAGGCGGTGAGATCGTCGACCCACAGGCGCACGTGCAGTGAGTGCTCATTGGCCAGTTGCCGGGCCAGGCGCCAGGTCACGCCAATATCACCGTAGTTGTCGATGACCGTGCAGAAGATGTCCCAGGTGGGCGGCAAGGGCGCGTGCTGCATGGTCATTCTCGATAGCGGCGGATTGGGGGCCGGGTATTCTGGCGGCAAAGGGCCGAGGGGGAAAGCGTTGCTTGTGGGCGCAGTCCTCACCGGGTTTTCTGGTGTCGAGTGTGGGTGCCGATGCGGGGTCGTGCGACAATCGAGGGGTCATTCTCTTTTCCAGGAAGCCACGATGAATCGTCCTCGCGCAGTGAAGATCACGCTTAGCCCTGTGCAGTTGGTCCTGAGCATCGCCTTGGGCCTATGGCTTGGGGCGGTGGCCGTTGGCTTGAGCGTAGGGCTGGTCTGGCATCTCTGGCCGGAGCAGGTCGAGCCGTTGGCACGCGCCGTGGCGCCGGCGCGCGTTACGCCAGGGCCAACCCCACCAGCGCCCGCGCAACAAGACGCTCAGCAGGCGATGTTCGAGCGTTACCAGCAGGTGCTGCAGGAGCAGCAGGCACGCCAGGCCATCGAGGCCGATCCGCGCCATCTGGCCAACCCCAAATGCCAGTTCTGGTTGCAGCAGAACCGCAACGCCCCCACCGCCAACAGCCAGGCCAAAGTGATGGAGTTCTGCAACTGATCATGGACAAGGCCTGCCTGCTCGCCCACATCATCGAACGCCTCGAGCACGACAGCGAGGTGCTGCGTCGCGCCGCCCAGACGGCCTACGAAACCGCGACGGCCGAAGAAAACATCGCCGAGAACAAGTACGACACGCTCGGCCTCGAAGCCTCCTACCTCGCCACCGGACAAGCGCGGCGCACGGCCGAGATTCGCCAGGCGCTGGTGAGCTATCAGCAACTGCTGCTGCGCGACTACGACCCCGGGCGAGGTATCCAGGTGAGCAATAGGGTCACCCTCGAGGATGAGCAGGGCACTCGCCAGTGCCTGTTCCTCGGACCTGAGGGTGCAGGCCTGAAGATCGGCGAAGGCGATGCACAGGTCACCGTGATCACCCCGCGCTCGCCGTTGGGCCTGCAGCTGCTCGGCAAGCGACTCGACGACGAAGTCACCCTGACGCTCGCCGGCACCGCGCAGGTGCAGTGCGTGGTCGAGGTCGACTGAGCCGCCCTACCCGCCGCTGGCCACGAAGGCCTCGTCCACCCGAGCCAACTGCGCCTCGCTCAGCGTGCCGGCCTGATAGTGCAGCTTGATCCACGCCAGCAGGTAGTCGTAACGCGCCCGGGCCAGATCGCGTCGAGTGGTGGACAACTGCTGCTCGGCATTGAGCACATCCAGGTTGACCCGCTCCCCGCCCTGCACGCTCTTGCGCGTCGAGGCCACCAACGCCTCGGCGGCCTGCAGGGCCCGTTCGTAGGCGCGCAAGCGGCTGGCGCCAGAGGCGCAGGCGTTGTACTGCCGACGCAGTTCGATCAGGGTGCTACGGGTATTGCCATCGAGTTCGTACTCGGCCTGCTCCAGGTGTCGGCTGGCTTGGCGGGTGGACGCACTCACGGCACCGCCAGCGAACAGCGGCAGGCTGATTTCGATACCCACCGTGTTGGTGTCATAACGCTGGTTGTAGGTGTTGCCGCTGTCCGACTCCTGGCGCCGCGAGGTGGCGAAGGCGTTGACCTTGGGCAGGTGCCCGGCCCGGTTGCGCTCGACTTCGTAGCGGGCCACGTCCAGCGCATGGCGCTGCGAGCCGAGCACGGGGTTGCCCTCCAGCGCCAGCGACTGCCAGGCCTCGAAGCCTGTGGGCGCCATCACCGGCAAGGCGAAGCCGCTGCGCAGCGGCGCCAGATCGTCGATGTGCACCGCCGGTTCGCCGATCAACGCACCGAGTTCGCGCAGGGCGGCGTCTTCGTCGTTGCGGGCCTGGATTTCCTCGGCATCGGCCAGCTCGAAACGTGCCTGGGCCTCGAGGATGTCGGTGCGCGTGCCCTCGCCTGCCTGGTACAACCGCTGGTTCTGCTGGAACTGCTGGCGGTAGGCCTGCTTGCTGGCCACGCTGATGGCGATCTGATCACGGGCATACAGCGCCTGGGTATAGCTGGTCATGACCCGCACCAGCAACTGCTGGCTCTGGTCACGGAAACTCTCGTCGGCGAACAGGGCCTGGGCCACGCCTTTGCGATAAGCGGCGTACGCTTCGTAGTCGAACAGCGGCTGCTGCAGAATGAAGGTCGAGCCGTAGCTGTCGTAGCGCCGATCTTCGCTGGTGCGCCGCGCGTCACCCAGGTAGCTGGCCTTCGAATCGTTGCGGCCTTTGTTGTAGCTGTAGGACAGGTTCGGCAGCAGACCCGCGCGACCGATCGCACGGTATTCCTGGCCCGCCTCGCGGGCCTTGAAGGCCGCCAGGTAGGTCGGGTCTCGGCGCAGCGCCTGCTCGTAGACCTGGAACGGCCCCATGGCGGCCTGGACCAAGGCCGGCAACAGTGTGCAGGCCGCCAGCAGGCCGGTGGCAAAAGACTTCATCACAGCGTCCTCAAGGTTCGCTCAAGGCGCTGCCCGCTCGATCGAGCAGGGGCTTGAACAGGTAGTTGAGCAGCGAGCGCTCGCCGGTGCGCACGAACAGCTCCGCCGGCATGCCGGGGCGGATCGACAGCCCCTGCAGACGCGTCAACGCCTCTTCGCTCACGGTGCTGCGCAGCACGTAGTAGGGTTGGCCGCTGCGCTCGTCCAGCAACTGGTCGGCCGAGATCAGCGCCACTTCGCCGGTGACCCGCGGCGTGCGGTTCTGGTTGAAGGCGGTGAACAGAATGTCCACCGGCAACTGCGGCGCCACTTTGTCCACCAGGTTCACCGGCAGACGCCCCTCCACTTCCAGGGCCGTGCCCTGGGGCACGATTTCCAGCAGGGTCTCGCCCGCCCGCACTACCGCGCCTTCGGTGTGCACGCCCAGGTTGATGGCGATGCCGTCGGCCGGCGCCAGGATCTCGCTGTGGCGCAGTTCGAAACGTGCCGAATTCAGTTGCTGCTCCAGCGTCGCAGCGCGTACCTGCGCATCGGCCAACTGGCTGCGCACCTCCTTCTGGTACTCCTCGCGGCGCTGTTGCAGGTTGAGCTGGGCTTCGACGATGCCTTGTTCGAGACGGGCGCTGTCGCCGGCATTCTGCGCCAGGTCGCGCTGGACCTGGGACAACTGGCGCTGGTACTCCAGCACCCGATTGCGCGGGATATAGCCCTCGCCAGCCAATGGCCTCAGGTTGTCGAGCTGCTCGCGCAAGGAGTCGGCCTGAGCCTGCAAGTCGCCGCGCGCCCGGCGCATACCGGCCAACTGCGCCCGCGAGCCCTCGACGCTCGCCGACAATGCGCCTTGCTCGCGGGCCAGGGCCTGGCGACGGCTCTCGAACAGTTGACGCTGCCCTTCGAGCACCAGTCCCAACTGCGGGTCGGATGCCTCGTTCAGTTCGACCGGAAAGTGCACCTGCTGCGCATTGTCACGCTCGCCGCGCCACCGCGCCAGGCTGGCCTGGGCCATGCGGTACTGGGCCTGCAAGGCCTCGACATCGGCCTGCACCTGGGTCCGGTCCAGACGCAGCAGCGGCTCGCCTTGGCGCACCGCCTGCCCTTCGCTGACCAGGATGCGACTGACCACGCCCGCCGCCATCGACTGCACCGCCTTGCGCTTGCCGGACACCACCACGGTGCCAGGCACCGTCACGCCCTGATCGAGCGGCGCCAGGCTGGCCCAGAGCATGAACCCGCCAAAGCCGAGCAGGGTCAGCAGCCAGCCCAGGCGTACATAAAAACCTGAATCGCGCATCGAACGGCTCATGCGCCACCTCCGGCCTGCAGCGGACGATGCACCGCGCCCTGGCCCAAGGCCTGGAGCACCTCACGTGCTGGGCCAAACACCTGCATCCGCCCCTCGTTCATCACCAGCAGCTTGTCGGCCTGGCCCAGCGCCGCGCTGCGATGGGTCACCAGTACCACGCTGCGCCCCAGCGCCTTGAGCTGGACCAAGGCATTGGCCAATGCCGCCTCGCCGAGGCTGTCCAGGTTGGAATTAGGCTCGTCGAGCACCACCAGGCACGGATGGCCGTACAGCGCCCGCGCCAGCGCGATGCGCTGCTTCTGGCCACCGGAGAGGTCGGCGCCGCCTTCGCCCAAGCGGGTGTCGTAGCCGTGCGGCAGGCGCAGGATCAATTCATGGACCCCCGCCAGGCGCGCGGCCTCCACCACCTTGAGGCCGTCGAGCTCGCCGAAGCGGGCAATGTTCTCGGCGATGCTGCCGCGCAGCAGTTCGATACTCTGGGGCAAATAGCCAATGTGCGGGCCGAGCGCCTCCCGATCCCACTGGCGCAGCTCGGCGCCGTCCAGGCGAACATGACCGGCCAATGGCTGCCAGACACCCACCAGCAAACGCGCCAACGTCGACTTGCCCGAGCCCGAAGCGCCCAGCACACCCAACACCTCACCCGGCGCCAGCGCAAAGCTGACCTGCTGCAGCGTGGCCTGCTGGCGACCGGGCGGTCCAGCGCTGACCTGCTCCACCGTCAATTGCCCAAGCGGCGTGGGCAGTGGCATCGGTGCCGGCGGTTCGGGGTGCTCGCGCAGCAGCGCATCCAGACGCCGGTAGGCCAACTGCGCACCGCTCCATTGCTTCCACACAGCGATGAGCTGGTCGATCGGCGCCAGCACCCGTCCCATCAGGATCGAGCCGGCGATCATCATGCCGGGCGTCATCTGCCCTTCGATCACCAGCAAGGCACCGAGTCCCAGCACCAACGACTGCAAGCACAGGCGTAGGGCCTTGCTGGTCGCAGTGATCACCGCAGAGGTGTCGCTGGCCTGGTTCTGCAGCGTGAGAAAACGGCTGTGCAGGGCGAACCAGCGTTGGCGCAGGACGCCGAGCATGCCCATGGCCTGGATGCTCTCGGCGTTGAGCAACTGGCTGGCGGCCAGGCTGCTGGACTGCTGCTGCAAGCCGCTGGCCTCGGCCAGGGGGCGTTGAGTCAAGCGCTCGTTGAGCACCGCCAGCAGCACCAGCAACAAGGCGCCGGCACTGGCGAGCACGCCCAGCCAGACGTTGAACAGGAAGATCACGGCCAGGTACACCGGAAACCAGGGCGCATCGAAGAAGGCGAACAACGCCGGACCGGTGACGAACTGGCGCACCTGGGTCATGTCGGTCAGGGCTTGCCCCGCCGCCCCGTCACCCTGGCGCAAGTTACGCTCGAAGGCGGCGCGATAGAGGGTCAAGTTGAACCGCTGTTCCAACCGATAACCCACTCGAATCACGATGAAACTGCGCACTGCCTCCAGCACGCCCATATAAAAGAAGAAGCCCACGACCATCAGGGTCAACATCCATAACGTCGTGGGATTCTGCGAAGTCAGTACACGGTCGTACACTTGCAACATATAGATCGACGGCACCAGCATGAGAACGTTGATCAAGGCGGTAAAACAGCCAACACTGATCAAGGTCGATTTGAATTCGGCAAGTGCCGCCCACAGAAGTGCACCGGGCTGATGGCTCGGAAGTTTCATGTTTCGCCCTTATTACCGTTGCAACTTGGCCTGGTTAGTTATTATCCAGACGCTCCAGTACCAACACCTCACCGCCCGGCACAGTGCCGGTATAGCGGTCTACCTGTTGGCGGCTGAAATGCACTACGGTGCTGCCATCGGCCCCCACCAGGGCCAGCGTGTCGGGCGTCACCAACCAACTGCCGGGGCGCAGACCCAGCAGGGCCTGGGCGCAGGCCAGGTCGCCGTCCAGGGTGCCTTGCTCGGCCTCCAGGCGCAGGGCGCAGCCCTCGGCTGGACGTGGTTGCGGATAAAGCTGCCAGCGCCCGGCCAGTTGCGCCGCGCTGGGGAGTAGCAGGCTGCTCGCCATACCTACCTCGGTCATCGATATCAGGGCGATCGCGCCTAGCGCGATCATGGGGTTGACTGCTCGCATTCGTCCACCTCCGTGGCGAGGGCGACCCGCAGCCTGCACGGGCCGCCCCGTCAGGTCAGACCACGATGTCCGTGGCGACCGCCTGACCCACGGTAGTCACCAGGAAATCAACCTGGCTGTTGCCGGTGAAGTCGATGGCCAGGCTGCCCAGGTTGGTGGCCTGGTCATAGCTGAGCACCGCTTCGCCGGCATGGCCGCTGAAGCTGTTGACGAAGGCCAGTGGCAACTTGCTCTGGGCGAAGGCCGGGATGGCCGACAGGTCGATCTTGTCCTGACCGCTGGCGAAATCCATGATCCGGTCCGGCGCCTTGGCCGTGGAATCGCTGACTGCGCCATAGACGAAGGTGTCTGCGCCGCTACCGCCCCAGAGCACGTCCGCCCCGCCGCCGCCGTAGATGATGTCGTTGCCGGCACCGCCCTTGAGCACGTTGGCCACCGCGTTGCCGATCAGCAGGTCGTTGCCCGAACCGCCTATGGCGTTTTCCACGGTCACGCCCTTGGCGATCGAGACGTTGCCGACCATCCCCCCCACGTCGGAGAACGAGGCTTCGTTGAGGTTGATCTTCTGGTTCTGGGTGAACCCGGAGAAGTCCAGGGTATCGTTGCCGCCACCGTCCCACACGGTGAACACCAGCTTGGACGAAGCCGAGGTGGCCGAGTAGAAATCGCGATCGGCCGTGGAGTTGAACCCGTACACGGTGTCGCCCGAGCGGGTGGCGTAGTTGGCGCCGTAGAGCTTCTGGATCGCCGCGATATCGTCGATCAAAGGCGCCGAGGCATAGTACTGGCCACCGCCTTTGACGAAGTTCTGCGCGGTGTTGCTCTCGCTCCAGTAGCTCATCACGCTGTAGCCGCGGGTGTCCTGGGCGTACGAGGCGTCACGGTAGCTCGGGTTGCCCTGGCCGGCGTTGTAGTCGCCGGGATGGGACAGGCCCAGGGTGTGGCCGATCTCGTGGGTCAAGGTCTGGCGACCGTAGTTGCCGGTGTCCGGGCTGATGTTGACCTGGTAGCCGTTGTTGACCAGGTACCACGACTCACCCTTGTGCGACCCGGCGCCGTCGAACGGCAGGTAGGCGAAGGCCGCGCCGCCGTCGTTGGCGCTGTAGTTGCCGAAGGTCATGTGACCGTCGCCACCTGAGGCCGACTCGGTGAAGGTGACCTTGGCCACGTCCGCCCAGGACTGCATGGCGAGCTTGGCCTGAGCCTTCTGCTGGGTGTTGAACTGACTGAAGGTGCCCAGGCCGCGGCTGACGAAGTCAGACGGCGCTTTGCTCAGGAAGGTGTAGGTGAGGCTGATGGTGCCGTCCTTGTTCAGGTCCTTCCAGGACGCGCCGTCACGCAGCAGCTGGGTCGCTGCCTGGTCGACGGTGAACGACGGTTTGCCATTGATCTTCGCACCCCCGCGATCGTACTGGTGGGCGAAGCCGTTGATCAGCCCGAAAGCGGAACTGGGACCGTTGGGCTGCAGCGCCGAGGCGGCAGCGTACAGGGCCTTAGCATTGACATTCGACATGCAGACACTTCCTTGTTTGCGGAAATGATTGAAGTTCGACAGGAACGCTCAAGCATTGGCGAGAGCATCCTGTCACTCGCCCTTATGAGGCGTAAAAAAACTGACACACCCTGAAACTTACTGTCCAGTCTTTTTTTGGTGTGCGTTATACGAATTGCCAACCACGTCGAAGTTCTGGGTTATTTGCGCAAACAGTCGCGAATGATTAGGGCAGTGCAGAACGGCTTATTCAAATAATGACTGGCCGTTCATTATGCGCGTCGGGGAAGTTTTATTATGAAAAAGCGACATGAATTACAATGCGTGTGGCGCATCGGTAAAACAGCGCTATCGCTATTCGTTTGAATTCAAAGGCGCGCTGTCCGTCGCCGGCTCCGACCGGTTCAGGCTCGGCCACCCGACATCGAGCCGCCCTGCTACCATATCGCCCTTTTTGCCCTCCCCGCCCTGCCCGCTTCCAAGGAGCCTCGCATGACCCCGCTTCGTTCTCGTCTGCCCTTCGGCCTGTTGGGCCTGGGGGTTGCGCTGCACGCCTGCCCTGGCCATGGCGCAGAACCGGTCAACCTGGCACCGGTGCAGATCAGCGAACGGGCGACGGACGCCGGCTACCAGGCCGACCAAGCGCAGGTTGGCGGCTGGCAAGCGGCCCCACTGCTCGACACTCCCGCCTCGGTCAGCGTGTTCAGCCGCCAACTGCTCGACGATCGCCAAGTACGTCTGCTCAGCCAAGTGCTGCAAAGCGATGCCTCGGTCGGCGAGAGCTATGCGCCCATCGGCTACTACGAGAACTTCAACGTGCGCGGCTTCAGCCTCGACGCGGCCAACAGCTACCGAATCAATGGCCAGACCATCGCCGGCGAGCAGAACGTGGCGCTGGAGAACAAGCAGCAGGTCGAACTGCTCAAGGGTCTGTCGGGGCTGCAGAGCGGCGTCTCCGAACCCGGCGGGCTGATCAACTACGTCACCAAGCGCGCCGAGGACGTACGCAGCGTCACCGTCTCGACCAACGACCAAGGCGAGCGCTACCTGGCCACCGACCTGGGCGGCTGGTTCGGTGAGCAGAAGCAGTTCGGTCTGCGCGCCAACCTGGCCCACGAAGACCTGCGCAGCTACGTCGACCACGCCGACGGCAGGCGCGACTTCGCCTCGTTGGCCTTCGACTGGCAGATCAACGCCAATGCCACGCTGCAACTGGATGCTGAATACCAGCACCGTGAACAGCGCTCGGTACCGGGTTACCAGTTGCTGGGGGGTAGCGAGGTGCCGCACGGCGTCAACCCGCGGGATCGCCTGGCCTATCAGTCGTGGGCAAATCCGGTGCAGAACGATTCGCTGAACCTGGGCGGTCGCTTCGAATACCGCTTCAGCGACACCTGGAGCGGTGCGTTGAGCGCGTCGCGCAGCCAGGTGGTGATCGACGACTACAGCGCCTTCGCCTGGGGCTCGGACGCCGGCGCCGTGTTCGCCCGCAACGGTGATTACGGCATCTACGACTACCGCAGCCCCGACGACACCCGGCGTGTGGACGCCCTGCAGGCCACCCTGGATGGACACTTCCAGGCCCTGGGCCTCGACCACGAGCTGACCCTGGGCAGCAGCGCGCAGCGACGCACCGTGGATCAGCGCCCTTACTACAACGAGTGGCTGGGCACCGGCAACATCGATACCGACGCCCCCGCCCTCGCCCCGTCGGACAAGCCGGTGGGTCACAGCGAACGCCGCCTGGACAGCCGCCAGTACGGCCTGTTCTTCAGCGACCGCATCCGCTTCGACGAACATTGGCAGACGGTGCTCGGCGCGCGCGAAGTACGCCTGGACGAGAAGACCTGGGACGAGACCGGCACGCCTGGCCGCCACACCCGGCAGTACCAGTTGTTGCCCAACGTCGCGCTGATCTACAAACCGCAGGCCGACACCACCCTCTACGCCAGCTGGTCCAAGGGCCTGTCAGCCGGCGGCACCGCGCCTTGGTTCGCCAGCAACGCCGCCGAGATCCTCGCGCCGACCCTGTCACGCCAGTTGGAGGTGGGTATCAAGCGTGACTGGCAGGGCGTGAGCCTGAGCGCAGCGCTGTTCCAGATCCGTCAGGCCTACCAGTACGCCAAGCCCGGAGACGGCGCCGCGCCGCTCTACGTGCAGCAGGGGCAGCAAAAGAACACCGGCCTGGAGCTGGGGGCCAGCGGTTGGGCCACCGCCAACCTGCAACTGCATGCCAGTGCGGCGGCCATCCGGGCGCGGGTGAACGACACAGGCACCGACGCCTACGAGGGTCACCAGGCGATCAACGTGCCACGCCTTCGCGCTGCGTTGCAGGCCGAATACAGCTTGCCGCTGCCCGGCCTGGCGCTGCTCGGCGGCGCTCGCTACAGCGCCAGCAAGTACGCCAGTCAGGCGGGTAACGTGGCCGTGGGCGGCTACACCGTATTCGATGTGGGTAGCCGTTATCGCACCCGTATCGGCGACTACGACACGGTCGTGCGCTTGAGCGTCGATAACCTGTTCGACAAACGCTACTGGCGCGACGTCGGCGATTACCTGGGCGATGACTACCTGTTCCAGGGCGCGCCGCGTACCGCCAGGCTGTCGGCGTCGGTCAGCTTCTAGGGTGCATGCGGACGTGGACAGCTCCCCCAAGCGCTGTCCTGCACGGGCGCTTCGAACTCGTCGGCGAACACATAGCGGTCCTTGCCCAGGTGCTTGGCGTGGTACATCGCGGCATCCGCCGCCCTGAGCAGGCTGTCGCTGTCGGTGTCGGTGTCGCTGGCGTCTTCGCAGAGGATCACGCCGACGCTGGCGCGCACTTGAGCGCTGCCACCTTCCAAGGCAATCGGCTCGCGCACGGCAGCGATCACCCGATCGAGGATCATGCGGCATTCAGGGCGCCCGGACAGGTCCTCCATGATCAGCACGAACTCATCGCCCCCCAGCCGCGCCAACGTGTCGGAACCGCGCACCTTGCCCAGCAAACGTTGGGCAACCGTGATCAGCACCCGATCACCCTGAGCGTGGCCGAAGCGGTCGTTGACGCCCTTGAAACCGTCCAGGTCCAGCAGCGCCAGGGCGAAGCGCTTGCCTTGCCGATGGCTGCGCTGCTCGGCCTGCTCCAGGCGCCGTAGCATCAGCCTTCGGTTGGCCAGCCCGGTGAGTGGATCGATCAGTGCCTGGCGCAGCAGTTCGGCGCGGCGCTGGCGCAGACTCAGCAAGGCATGCATCAGCCAGGCGATCGAGCCGCTGCCCAGCAGGATCAGCCCGAACTCGAAGTAGTGCCGGGCATCTGCGGCCGTGGCGTGCAGCGGCGCCACACACAGATTCCATACCGTGGTACCGATCCTGACATCGCGACACAGCCCGTCGACCAGATCACCTGGCGAGCGCAGCAGCACGCGACGCTCGCCGGTCTCGGCATCCAGGCCCGACAGCGCGTAGGCATAACCTTGAGCTTCGATGGCTGGCAGGTTGGCATCTTCCAGGGCTTCGGGCAGCACCAGGGTGACCACCGTGTACCCCCAAAAGCGTGGTGTTCCGTTTGAATCCGGCAGAAACACCGGGAGCATGCCAATGGCGCCCAACGGTCCCTGGATCAGGGTGAAGGGACCGGTGAACTGAAGACGCGGCGCCGCAGGGTCCAGCGCAGCCAGTACCTGCTTGCGGTCATAGAACTCCAGCAGATCGTGATCGCGCACGATCAGGTTGCGGTCCAGCGGCTCGATCTGGCGGATGATGCCCTCGGGGGCCAGTGAGAACGCGTAGGCGCCCTTGTACAGCGGCAGCAGAAAATGCGCGAGGGCGGGGAAATCCGGCACTTGGCCATGACCCTGATAGACCATCACCGCCAGCGTGCGATTGGCGGTCAGCGCTCGCTCGAGCACTTTTTCCACCGCCACCGCAAAGGTGGTCGCCACCTCGCCGGTGCGCACCTGTTCGAGGCGTCGAGCGTCCTCGTCGAAACGCTGCAACAGAATCCAGCCGAGCAGGAAGAAGCCGGTGAAGGCCAGGAGCGGCAGACTCCAGCGCAACCAGCGTCCGGCTCGAACGACGCTCATCATGAGGCAATCCACTCGCGACCCAGGGCTGCGACCGATTCTGTCGGAAAACAACGCTATTTCAAAAGACAGTCTGGCAGATTGATGCATCTTCGGCGGGTCGATCACCTGTCGCAGCGGCAGGTAACCACGCGCCGGTATGGCTGCCTGACCAACGGTAGATTGACGGATGTCTGAACATTTGCTGTATTGAAACCGGTTTCATTCGCCCATTACAACGCCAATAAGGCTCGCAATGACCACACAATCTTCATTGACCCGGCCCCGGGTCACCATCAGCGAAGTGGCGAAAGCCGCCGGTGTGTCCAAAGCCACCGTGTCGCGCTACATCGGCGGCGACCGCCAGCTGCTGGCCGAAGCCACTGCCCAACGCCTGGAAGCCGTGATCCAGCAGTTGGGCTACCGCCCCAACCAGATGGCCCGTGGCCTGAAGCGCGGACAGACGCGGCTGATCGGCATGCTGGTCGCGGACATTCTCAACCCCTATTCCGTCGCGGTGATCCATGGCGTGGAAACGGCCTGCCGCCAGCACGGCTACAGCCTGGTGTTGTGCAACACCAACCGTGACGATGAGCAGGAACGTCACCACCTGCAAGCGCTGCAGTCGTACAACGTCGAAGGCCTGATCGTGAATACCCTCGGTCATCAGCCCGGCGAACTGCTCGACCTGCACCGTCGCCTGCCCATGGTGCTGGTGGATCGCCAACTGGCGGATCTGCAGGTCGACCTGGTCGGGCTGGACAACACCGATGCCGTCGAGCAGGCCCTGGACCACCTCCAGACCCAGGGCTACCGCGACATCATTGCCATTGGCGAGCCGCTGGACGGCACCAGTTCGCGTCATGAGCGCGTGCAGGCCTTTACCGCCTCCGTGCAACGACGGGCCAGCGTGCGCGGGCGGGTGCTCAGTCTCGATGCCCATCTGCCGCAGACACTCGAGCAGTGTCTGGCCAACGACGATCACGGTCCCCAGGCCCTGCTCACCTTCAATGGTGTCGCTACGCTGGCTGTGACCCGCGCCCTTCACGCTATTGGGCGGGGACTGGGCAACGACTTGGGCCTGATCGCCATCGACGAACTGGACTGGTGCTCGCTGGTCGGTCCCGGCATCACTGCCTTGGCCCAGCCCACCGAACGCATCGGCGCTGCCGCGTTCGAGTGCCTGCTCGAACGCCTGCGCGGCAGTGAAGCCCAGCCTCGGCGTCTGGATTTCAAAGCGCAGTTGATCGTGCGCGGCTCCACATCCCTCCCCACGTAACGAGGTTGCGACGACACCGCGCAGCACACCGCTGCGAGTCAAAATGAAACCGATTTCATTCGAAGCAGACGAGGACAATAACAATGCAGCCCAATCCTGTTTCCATCAGCCTCTCCAGCTACGGCGCCGACCAGGTCCGCGAGCGTGGCCAGGTCGCTTTTCTCGACGTGCTGGCCAACGCCGGGGTCGACCGCGTCGAACTGCGCGAAGAGTTGTTCACCGAGCCGCTTGATACCGCCCGGCTCAAGGCAGCGGTCGCCAGCCGCGGCCTGGAATGCCTGTATTCAGCGCCCCTGGAGCTGTGGACGCGGCAAGGCCGGCCGGACCCGCAGTTGCCGCAGGCACTGGCCACAGCCCGGGCGCTGGGCGCGGTCGCGCTGAAGGTGTCGCTCGGTCATTTCCGCGCCGAATGCGACCTGGCCGACCTCGGGCCCTGGCTCAAGCCCGGCGATCCGCTGTTGCTGGTCGAGAACGACCAGACCGCGTACGGCGGTCGGCTCGAGGCGCTGCTGAGCTTCTTCCAACGCGCACAGCAGGCCGCACTGCCGGTGGGCATGACATTCGACATTGGCAACTGGCACTGGCAAGGCGAATCGCCTGCACACGCGGCGCGTCATCTCGGGGGCTGGGTGCGCTACGTGCACTGCAAGGCGGTGGCGCGCAACCCCGATGGCCGCTTGGTCGCCGTACCGCCGGAGCCGAGCGAGCTGGCGAACTGGCAGCGCTTGTTCACCTGTTTCCCGCCAGGGGTGCCCCGGGCCGTGGAGTATCCCTTGGTCGGTGCCGACCTCACCGCCGTGACCCATCTGCACGCCTGCGCACTGGCCCGGCTCGGCACTCACCCGGAGGTGAGCCATGCCTGAGCATGACGTGCTGTGTTTCGGCGAAACCATGGCCATGTTCGTGGCCCAGCAACCGGGCGATCTTGACCAGGTGGAGACCTTCAGCCGACGTATCGCCGGCGCCGACAGCAATGTCGCGATCGGTCTGGCACGGCTGGGTCTGCGGGTGCGCTGGCTGAGCCGCGTGGGCGACGATGCGCTGGGCCGCTTCGTCCTCGCCAGCCTGCGCCGCGAGGGCCTGGATTGCAGCCAGGTGGCGGTCGATCCGCGTCATCCCACCGGTTTTCAGCTCAAGGCCCGTTGTGATGACGGCAGCGACCCGGCGGTCGAGTACTTCCGCGCGGGTTCGGCGGCAAGCAGGTTATCGGTCGACGATCTGGACGTCGCCTCGACGCAGGCGCGCCATCTGCACGCCACCGGCATCGTTCCGGCCCTGTCCGCCCCTTGTCGGCAGCTGTCACATCGCTTGATCGAGTGCATGCGGGCGGCGGGCGCGAGCATTTCCTTCGATCCCAACCTGCGCCCCTCCCTGTGGCCGGACCGCCAGACCATGGTGCGCGAGATCAACGCCCTGGCGATCAAAGCGCATTGGGTGCTGCCGGGCCTGGAGGAAGGTCGCGTACTGACCGGCTGGAGCACGCCAGCCGACATTGCCGCGTTCTACCTCGACCAGGGTGTCCAGCGCGTCGCGATCAAGCTCGGTGCCGACGGGGCCTATTACCGCGACGCCGCCAGCCAGGGCCTGGTCGCCCCGGTGCCGGTAGCCAAAGTGATCGACACCGTCGGTGCCGGCGATGCCTTTGCCGTCGGCGTGATCAGTGCCCTGCTGGACGGCCTGCCATTGGCACTGGCGGTGGCCCGTGGCAACTGGTGTGGCAGCCGCGCCGTACAAAGCCTGGGTGACATGGAGGGCCTGCCGCGGCGCGAAGAACTGGCCGCCTATGAGTTGCGCGCCAGCGCCTGATGAACATCGCCGGTGCGCCGGCCCTGCTGAGACAACAACAATTCGCTCAGGAGTTTTTTCATGCACTCGAACAGTCTCGCGCCTCGGCGCTGGTGGTACCTGATTCCCATCGTCTTCATCACTTACAGCCTGGCCTACCTGGACCGCGCCAACTACGGCTTCGCCGCCGCCTCGGGCATGGCCGACGACCTGCACATCACCCCGGCCCTGTCCTCGCTGCTGGGAGCGCTGTTCTTCCTGGGCTACTTCTTCTTCCAGGTGCCCGGTGCGCTCTACGCCCAGAAAGGCAGCGTCAAGAAGCTGATCTTCGTCAGCCTGATCCTGTGGGGCGGCCTGGCGACCCTGACCGGGATGGTCAGCAACGTCTACCTGCTGATCGCCATCCGCTTCCTGCTCGGCGTGGTAGAGGCCGTGGTGATGCCAGCGATGCTGGTGTACCTGTGCCACTGGTTCACGCGCGCCGAGCGCTCACGGGCCAATACCTTCCTGATGCTCGGCAATCCGGTGACCATCCTCTGGATGTCGGTGGTATCCGGTTACCTGATCAAGCACCTGGACTGGCGCTGGATGTTCATCATCGAAGGCTTGCCGGCAGTGATCTGGGCCTTCATCTGGTGGCGCCTGGTGGATGACCGGCCGGCCCAGGCGAGCTGGCTGAGCGAGGCGGATAAAGCCCGACTGGCGCAGGCGTTGGCCGACGAGCAGCAGGGGCTGAAACCGGTGAAGAACTACCGCGAGGCCTTCCGTTCTCCGCAGGTGATGATCCTGTCGCTGCAGTATTTCTGCTGGAGCATCGGGGTGTACGGCTTCGTGCTCTGGCTGCCGTCGATCCTCAAGCAGGCCGCCCAGGTGGACATCGTCGAAGCCGGCTGGCTCGCCTCGGTGCCCTACCTGGCGGCCGTGCTGGCGATGGTCGGCGTGTCCTGGGCCTCGGATCGCCTGCAAGTGCGCAAGCGCTTCGTCTGGCCGCCGCTGCTGATCGCAGCGGTGGCGTTCTACGGCTCCTATGCGCTGGGCAGCGAACACTTCTGGCTGTCGTACACGCTGCTGGTCGTCGCAGGCGCGTGCATGTATGCGCCCTATGGGCCGTTTTTCGCCATCGTGCCGGAGATCCTGCCGAGCAACGTCGCCGGTGGCGCCATGGCCCTGATCAACAGCATGGGCGCGCTGGGCTCGTTCGGTGGCTCGTGGCTGGTGGGCTACCTCAACGGCATCACCGGCGGACCAGGCAGTTCGTACTTGTTCATGGCGGCAGCGCTACTGCTCGCCGTAGCGCTGACCGCCTTTCTCAAACCCCCGCACCGCGCCGACTGCAACGCTCAAGGTCCAGCGCAACTGGCGGCCAGTCATTAGGAGCTGACATGAACAAACGTGTCGTTGTGTACAAAACGCTGTCCCAGCCGCTGCTCGAGCGTCTGCAGCAGCAGGTGGACGTCACTCAAGTGGACCTCAACGCCTCCGACGGGCTGGCACGTCTGCGCGATGCCCTGCCCGACGCCCACGGCCTGCTCGGTGCCAGCCTGCCGTTGGGCAGCGCGCTGCTGGACCTGGCGCCGAATCTGCAAGTGGTATCGAGCATCTCGGTGGGCGTGGACAACTACGATGTCGCGGACCTGACTCGACGCCGGGTAATGCTCACCCACACCCCGGACGTGCTCACCGAAACCACCGCCGACACGGGTTTCGCGCTGATTCTCGCCAGTGCGCGGCGGGTGGTGGAGCTGGCCAACTGGGTGCGCGATGGCCACTGGCACAAGAGCCTGGGACCTGCGCATTTTGGCACCGATGTGCAAGGCAAGACCCTCGGCATCATCGGCATGGGCCGCATCGGCGACGCCCTGGCGCGACGGGCCGCTGCCGGCTTCGGCATGCGCGTGCTGTACCACAGTAACCACCGCAAGCCCGACGCCGAGGCCCGCCACGGCGCCCGCTATCGCAGCCTCGAGGCCTTGCTGGGCGAAGCGGATTTCGTCTGCCTGACCGTGCCGTTGAGCGCCAGCACCGAAGGCCTCATCGGCGCCCGGGAACTGGCGCTGATGAAGCCGGAGGCGATCCTGGTGAACATCGCCCGCGGTCGCGTGGTCGATGAAGCGGCACTGATCGAGGCCCTGCGCAGCGGACGCCTGCGTGGCGCGGGATTGGATGTCTTCGAGCAGGAACCGCTGCCGGCCGACTCGCCGCTGCTGCAGTTGACCAACGTGGTGGCGACTCCGCACATCGGCTCGGCGACCCACGAGACTCGTGAAGCCATGGCCCGCTGCGCGGTGGAGAATCTGCTGGAGGGATTGGCCGGGGAGCGGCCGAGGCATTGGGTGAACCCGTTCTGAGGGTCCAGAAATGCAAAACCCCAGCACATCGTCGATGTGCTGGGGTTGCATGAAAGTGGCGGTGAAGAAGGGATTTGAACCCTTGATACGATTTCTCGTATACACACTTTCCAGGCGTGCTCCTTCGACCACTCGGACACTTCACCGGATCTCTTCAAGCCATTCAGCCTGTCGAGGCGCGCTAATTTAGTAGAAGCGCTTTTCTTTGGCAAGCATTTTTTTCAGAATTTTCATGCGCTTAAGGCTTTCGTCCGGCAAGGGCTCGGGGCCAGGGCAATACGGCCAATCTGACCCGTGCTTTTTTCACTGCCTTTCAATCGGACCCGACGACACGCGGCCTGCGCCGCGTCGGCTGACCAGGCAGTCAGCCAAGGCGCTTTACCTGGCCGGCAGCGCTGGGTAACGTCGTGGCCACGCCACCCAAAGGACTCTGTCATGAGCGAGCTGATTACCTACCATGCCGAAGACGGCATCGCCACCTTGACGCTGAACAATGGCAAGGTCAATGCGATCTCGCCGGACCTGATCACGGCCTTCAATGCGGCCCTGGACCGCGCTGCCGAGGAGCGCGCGGTGGTGATCGTCACCGGCCAACCCGGCATTCTCTCGGGTGGATACGACCTGAAGGTCATGACGGCGGGTCCCAAGGAGGCCATCGGTCTGGTCACCGCCGGCTCCACCCTGTCCCGCCGCCTGCTTTCGCACCCCTTCCCGGTGATCGTCGCCTGCCCCGGCAATGCCGTGGCCAAAGGCGCGTTCCTGCTGCTCTCGGCCGACTACCGGATTGGCGTCGAAGGCCCGTTCAAGATTTGCCTGAACGAAGTGCAGATCGGCATGACCATGCACCACGCGGGCATCGAGCTGGCGCGCGACCGCCTGTCCCGCTCGAGCTTCCAGCGCTCGGTGAACAACGCCGAAGTGTTCGATCCGCACGCCGCCGTGGTCGCCGGCTTCCTCGACAAGGTGGTGCCGGCCGAACAGCTTCAGCAGGCAGCGCTCGCGGCAGCGCACGAACTGAAGAAGCTCAATATGCTGGCCCACAAGAACACCAAGCTGAAGGTGCGCAAGGCGTTGCTGGCGAAATTGGACGAGGCGATCCAAGCCGACCAGCATCACATGGGCTGACACGCCTGGGCCCAGGCTCACCGGTGGTCAGCGCTGCCGGTGTTTGCCCCAGCCAGTGCACGGTCGTACACTGCACCGCGACTGTCTGGTGTGAGTCGTATCATGCTCTATCTGCTTCGCATGCTTGTGCTGGGCCTGCACTTCCTGCTGGTCGGCGCCGTAGGTCTGCTCATCGGCCTGTGCCGCCCCTTCAACCCGGATAACAGCCGCCTCTTTGCCCGCCTCTACAGTGTGCCGGCCGCTTGGTTCATGCGTCTCCAGGTCAAGGCCGAAGTCGGGCCGTTGTGGGATCAGCCGCCCGGCTGCGTCATCGTCGCCAACCATCAATCCAACTACGACCTGTTCATCCTCGGGCAAGTGGTGCCACGACGCACCGTGGCCATCGGCAAGAAGACCCTGGGTTGGATTCCCCTGTTCGGCCAGTTGTTCTGGCTCGGCGGCAACGTGCTGGTGGATCGAAAGAATGCCTACCAGGCGCGCAAGGCGCTGCAGACCACGACGCGTATCCTGCGCGACGGCACCTCGATCTGGATTTTCCCCGAAGGCACGCGCAACCCGTCCGAACAGTTGCTGGCGTTCAAGAAAGGCGCCTTTCACATGGCCTTGGAAGCCGGCGTGCCCATCGTGCCCGTGTGCGTCAGCCGCTACACGCAGCGCCTGAACCTGAACAGTTGGCGACGACGGACGGTGATCGTCCGCTCGCTGCCGCCAATTGCCACGCGAGGGCTCAGCCAACAGGACTTGCCCGCCTTGATGGAACAGTGCCGCACGCAGATGCAGCAGTGCATCGATCACATGGAGCAGGAACTGCCCACGCGCTGAGCGCGCTGCTTGCCGTTCGCCGCGACTCAGCCCAAGCTGTCGCAACAGTCAACCGAACAAGCAGGCAGCCATGGGTCGAGTCGTTGCAGCGGCGGTGTACAGCGCCGGCAGAAAGGTCACCAACATCAGCCTCGACGAAGGCAGCGAATGGGCGAACAAACCCGGTCATTTCGTCTGGATTGGGCTGGAGGAACCCAGTGCCCAGGAACTGGCCAACCTGCAGCGCCAGTTCGGCCTGCATGAACTGGCCATCGAGGACGCGCTGGAAAAGCACAGCCGCCCGAAGCTGGAGACCTTCGGCGACGCGTTGTTCATCGTCACGTATTCGCCGGTGCGCCATGAAGGTCGCCTGGAATTCATCGAGACCCACATCTTCGCCGGCAAGGGTTATGTCATCACCTGCCGCAATGGTCACTCCAAATCCTATGCCTTGGTGCGCCAGCGCTGCGAAGCGCGACCCTTGCTGCTCGAACACGGCGAGGACTTCGTGCTGTACGCCCTGCTGGACTTCGTCACCGAGAACTACCAGCCGGTCAGCGAGGCGATCCACAGCGAGATCGAGGCACTGGAGCAGAGCGTGCTCAGTGGCTCGCTGCAGGAACAGGACATCCGCCGCCTGCACAGCCTGCGCCGTGACATCCTGCGCATGCGACGTTACGTGGCGCCGATGGTGGAAATTGGCGAAGAACTGCAGCGCCTGAGCTTTCCCTTCATCGACAAGAACATGCGCCCGTACTTTCGGGACGTACAGATTCACGTCACCCGACAGATGGAAGACCTGGTCGGCATCCGCGACATCGCCAGCCAGACCATCGAGATCGGCATGCTGCTGGAGTCCTCACGACAGAGCATCGTGCAGCGCAAGTTCGCTGCCTGGGCGGCGATTCTCGCCTTCCCTACGGCCATTGCCGGTATCTATGGGATGAACTTCCAGAACATGCCGGAGTTGGGTTGGCACTACGGTTATTTCCTGGTGCTGGGCGTGATCGCTGCCGGCTGCACCGGGCTGTTCGCCAGCTTCAAGCGCTCAGGCTGGTTGTGACGATCCGCGAAGCGCAGCGCTCATGCGGGCGCTGGCTTCTTCGGTGAGCTTTTTCGTCTGAAGTCAGGCCGCGCTTTGCTTGCGGGGATGCTGGATGAAGCGCAGCATCCACTCGCCCACCAGATCACCTTGATGGTCGGTGCTCAGGCTCGCTACGGCCTGGTTGTAGACTTCATCGCCCAAGCGATCCTGACGGGCATCGAGCAATGCACGCGAGTAGTCGTGGACGAATTCCGGATGGCCCTGGAAGCACAGGACCTGGTCACCCACGTGGTAAGCGGCATTGGGGCAGAAATCGCTGGAGGCGATCAGCGTTGCGCCTTCGGGCAGTTGCGTCACCTGGTCCTGGTGGCTGATCAACAGGGTGAGTTCACTGACCTGCGGATCCATCCACGGCGCATGGGCGGCCAGACGGTAGCGGTGGATACCCAGCCCCCAGCCGCGATCGGCACGCTCGGCCTTCCCTCCGAGCACCAGCGCCAGCAGCTGATGGCCGAAACAGACGCCCAGTAACTTTTCGCCGCGCTCATAGAGTTTCAGCAGGTAGGCCTTGAGCGTCTGAATCCAGGCATCGGAACCGAACGAGTCGGCCTTGCTGCCGGTCACAAGATAGGCGTCGAAGGTTTCGCCTTCCGGAGGGTATTCACCGTTCATCACGTTGTAGACGCAGAATTGCGCTGCGATCGGCTGACGCGAGAACAGCTGCTCGAACATCCTTCCATAGCCCTGGTACTGCGCCGTCAACTCCGGTCGCAGGACATCGGTTTCAAGGATGCAGATGCGTAACGACATAGGGATAGTCCTGAACGACAAGGGTAGAAATCAACGCTAGAGACTGCCGCGAAAGCCACGTACAAGCAAGAGGTGTGCACTGACGAACGGTAGGGAAGCAACGTTCTCTCGAGGGCTCACTTGAAGGCGTCTAGTCCAAGCATGACAGCGATCTGGCCAATGGCCTCATAATGTCAGGGAATGCAGGCGTCTTACGTTAGAACAAAGGGTTCTGAAACACGGGTGACAATCGCCCTACTTTTGGGTGTAGACACGTGTAACAGGGCAGCAACAGGCAAGCAGCAAATGGCGTTGTGCACGCCATCGTGATCGACCCGACGCGACAAGGAAGCCAAGGGTTATTCAGGAATAACAACAAGAAGGCGGTCCGCCATGTTCAGACACTCGAAAGTACGCCAAGCGGGACTCATACTTTTCGCCACCACCTTGCTGCTGATCCTTCCCAACCTGACGCGTCTGTTCGGTTGATGCAAGGCTGGCGCCATTAGGCCGGGCAACGGTAACCTGCCAACCCTCATGGGTTGGAGAAACGTCGTGCGCCACTGTCTGGGCTTGTTCTTTTTGCTGATCAGCGCGCCGTTGGCGGCCGCGCAACTGACACTGGACCTGGGGCAGGTTCAGCGTCAATGGCAGGCCGAGCAATTGTTGAAGCACCCCCAGGCTCAAGCGATCGACATTCCAGAGGATGTGGCCTACAAGCGAGCGATGCACTACCGTGCCGTACCCTTGGCAAGCCTGCTCGAGGGCGTCGACGAAGACGATCATCTGCAGGCCGTAGCGCTGGATGGATTCGCCGCGGAAATGCCGGCTGGCCCTTTACTGCAACCCGGACCGGCGCGGGCCTGGGTAGCAGTGGAAGACCCGCATCAACCCTGGCCCGGCCTGAAACCAGGCAAGCCAAGTGCAGGGCCCTTCTATCTGGTGTGGACTGATCCAGCTGCCAGCGCTATTCGCCCTGAACAATGGCCCTATCAGATAGCCAGCATCCGTCGGCTGGCGCCCGTCTCCGAGCGCTTCCCTGCCCTGCTTCCTGCGGCTGAACTGTCGGCCGAAGACCCTGTGCGGCAGGGTTTTGCGCTGTTTCAGCAAAACTGCCTGGTCTGCCACCGCCTCAACGGCGCAGGCGACGCGCAGTTCGGACCGGACCTCAATGTGCCGCACAACCCCACTGAATATTTCCAGCCTGGCTATCTGCGCCAGTACTTGCGTGACCCACAGAGCCTCAGGCACTGGCCGCAGGCGCGCATGCCTGGATTCCCGGAGACGGTATTGAGTGATCAGGAACTGGACGCGCTGATCGGCTATCTGGCGCATATGGCCGGACGTCGACGCTGAGCGACGAGGGGGCCAATCCATGGCCCCGCCGGTTCAGGCTACACAGCGTTCCTGCCGAACGCCCCAGCCCTCGACTTCGCCGCCCAAGGGCGAAATCACCGCCTCGAAGGCTTGCTCGAACGCCCCGATACCACGATGGGTGGCGAACATTACTTTGCTCAGTTCCAGGTGCCAGGCTCCATCGTCACGCTCATGCACCTGGGCATTGATCGACTCACCGCGAAACTGTCCGGCAGCCTGACGCGCACCGTCCTCGTCCGGGAAGGTGGCATAGAACTCGATGGGATGGATCTGGGTGAAGTCGAACCCGCCCGCCTTCATCTGGCGGAGTACGCTGCTGCTGATGTCATCGTTCTGGCTGCTCATGAATCGTCCTCCTGAAAAACCAAGGGATAGACTTTCCGTGCATTGACGCGCCCGCGCGGGCGCGCAGGTTAGGTGACTGGCAGTTCGAGCTGATGCAGCGGTGGAGGTGATAGGCACCGACTCGAAGTGAACCGGCGCCTGTGTGCAGAGTAGTACGTCGTGCGGTGCCCAGCCAGGGCGTTGTGATCAGGACGCTTCGAGAATCGTGTGAATGGTCACCCCATGCTGTTCCTTGAGCAGCTCGAGCGTTGGGGTGGGATTACGGTCCTCGAAATCATTGAGGTCGAGCCGCTTCGTCACAGGGAACCATTTTGAAAGAATCTCGTGCGCCGCAGCCTCGAAGCTAGGCTCGCGCTCGCTGGCAAAACGCAAACTTTGCTTCACACCTTTCTGGTCGAGAAAGATGACTTCCCATTCTTTCATTGATAGATCCTCGCTCGAAGCACAACGTGGGTGACATCTGTTAATAGCTGACCATGGGGCTAGGGCGTTGTTCAGAAAGGCTGGCGCTGTGGCATGAAGATTTTTTCAGGATCCACTACGCTCCCTATGAGCCTGGGTGGCAAATGAAAAGCCCGCCGATAGACGGCGGGCTCGATCATACCGCTGGCAATTACTGCGGCTTGCCGTGAACCACGCCAGCCGTGTTGTCCAGCAGGCTCTTGGTGGCCGTCTGGATGAAGGCTTCGAGCTTCTGGAGCATCTCCGGCTGGTCCGGGCTTTCGATCAGCTCGGCCTTGAATTCGCGACCCAGTTGGTAGCGATACATGCGCGGGGACATGTCCTTGGACTCGATGAGCAAGCGATCGCCCTGCACCAGACCGACCACCTGCTCGCTGCCCGAAGGCTTGATCATGCCTACACCCTGGTCGCCAGCAGGCAAGTTCAGCAAATCACGCCCCCAGCACTGGTGGCGGGTTTCGCCACCCAGGCGGCCCATGATGGTCGGTACGATGTCGACCTGGGTGCCGACCGTGTGGCTGACCGCACCGAACTTCTCCTGGATACCCGGCGCGATCAACAGCAACGGCACGTTGAAACGACCCAGGTCGAACTCGGTGATCTGCTGGTTGTTGCCGAAACCGTGGTCGCCGACGATCACGAACAGAGTGTCCTTGAAGTACGGCTCCTTGCGCGCCTTCTCGAAGAACTGGCCAAGTGCCCAGTCGGAGTAGCGCATGGCAGTCAGGTGCTCGTCCAGACGTCCCTGGCCAGTGACCTTTTCCACCGGCAGGTCTGCCGGCAAGGCATACGGCGTGTGGTTGGAAAGCGTCTGTAGCAGGGCGTAGAACGGCTTCTTGCCGTAATTGTGCGACAGCTCCTGATTGGCGCGATCGAACATGTCCTGGTCGGACACACCCCACGTCGGGTCGGAGAACACCGGGTTGACGAAGTCGTTGCGGCCGATGAAGGTGGTCATGCCCTGGTTGCCGAAGAAACCGGACTGGTTGTCCCAGGCGAAATCGCCGTTGTAGACGTAGACATCGTCATAGTCGCGGGCACTGAGCAGCGCCGGCAGACCGGACAGCTTGTGCCCGCCCTCAGGCGTCTGCATCAGGTACTCGAAGCCCGGCAGGTTGGGGAAGCACGCCATGGTGGCGAACATGCCCTGATGGGTGTGGGTGCCATTGGAGAAGAAGCGGTCGAACAACAACCCCTCCTTGGCCAGCTTGTCGAAATACGGTGTGATGTTGTTCGGACTGCCCAGCGCGCCGACGGAGTGGCCGGCGAAGCTCTCCATCAGGATCACGACCACGTTCTTGATCGGCAAGGTGTTCTCGGCCGGCGGCCGGAAGTCGCGGCGCACGGCCGCCTGGTCGGCATCGACCAGCGTGTCGTTGGGCGTCAGCAGCATGTTGCGCACGGTCTGCTGGGCCACCTGGGTGTCCAGGACCGGCTTCCAGATATTGGCGCGGTCCTCCCCGTAACGGCTCTTCGCCGCATCGATCAAGGTCAGGGTGCCATTGAGGCCCAACTGGTTGACGAAGTTCGAGTCGGTGGTGAACGCATCGCCCCAGCGCATCGGCGGACCTTGACGCAGCGTGCCGCGTGCCGCGACCACCGCCACCAGCAGCAGTACCATGAACACGGCCAGACGCCCGTACCAGGGTGCCACGCGACGCGCTCCGGCCACCTGCGCCGTGCTGCCGCTGCCCCGGGTGAGGCGGTCGATACCTTTGAACAGCAAGCTCAGCAGCCAGGTGCCGAACAGCCAGGCCAACAGGTAGCGCACCACCGGGAAGCCGTACCAGAGCATGCTCATGACGGTCTTGGGGTCTTCCTGGATGTACTGGAAGACCAGACCGTTCAGGCGCTGGTGGAACTCACGGTAGAAGTCCAGCTCCATCAGGCCGAGGAACATCACCACACTGGAACTGACCGTCAGCCAGAAACGGAACAGCCCGCGGCGTGCCATGGCCCATGGGCTGAGGGTCGCCAGCAGCAGCGGAATGCTCAGGTACACCACGACCCGCAGGTCGAAGCGCAAGCCGTTGACGAAGCCTTCGGCAACCGTAGCCGCCGGGGTATCGCCGATCAGGTCGCTGTTGTAGATCAGCAGCGCCAGGCGCACCAGGCTGAGCATCAGCATGATCAGCAGACCGCTGAGCAAGGTGTAGGCAAGGTGCGATTTGACGGTCGGTGCGAACGGTGCCGACGTGGCCCGTGGCTTCAAGGCATCCGAATTGGCCATGAATGGGAGGATCCTAGGGTTTCAGGGAGTGGGAGAAGGCACTGGCGCGCCTTTTTCAGGCCCGTGCCGGTCGATTGCCGGCAGGGACGCATACAGTAAACGTGCGGCGCGGAGTTTGGTGAATCCCGTGTGAAAATTTTGTCACGACGAACGATCACAGCCGCACGTTACCGCGCGGTCCGGCAATCGCCCAGATGATCAGTCCCAAGACCGGCAACAACACAATCAGCAGAATCCACAGGATCTTGATCCCGACCTCGCTCGAGCTTTTCAGCACGTTGACGATCGCCCAGATATCCAGGGCCAGAATGATGAGGCCAACGAGGCCATTGAAGGTTGAACCCATGTGGCAACTCCCAGTGTGACGTCGTTAGTCTCTGTCTGAGAAGTCTTGATACTCGGTGATGCTGCGTTGGAAACCGCCTGGATCGCCAGCCCGGTCGGAATGCTCATTTACAACCCGTAAAGTCGAGCGCGACTCCGACCGTTCCTCGGCGGTTTTCGCCTTGCCTGACCTTCGTCTCAAGACTTTTCAAACAGAGCCTAGGGCTGAGCATAGTCGGCTATTACCCCCATAGAAGGGAATCCTTGGCCCGCGCCACGGGTCACTGGATAGACTGCCGCCATTCATCGTCGCAGAGGTCTGCATGCCCCCAGTTCACACCCACGGCTCCTCACCCTCCTCGTTTCTGGATGCCTGGCGCCAGCAGGCGCTGAACACGCCCTGGCTGAGCGCCGGCCTGGGGCTGAGCCTGTTGGCGATCATCCTGCTGCTGCTGGCCAGCTTGTGGAATGCGATCAATGGCGATCACTCGCAGAACCTGCACCTGGCGGCGCTGGGCGGTCTATCGGGTTTTGCCGCGACGGCGCTGGGCGCGATCCTGGCCGTGGTGCTGCGCGACGTCAGCGCCCGCAGCCAGGACGTGATGCTGGGCTTTGCCGCCGGCATGATGCTCGCCGCCAGTTCGTTTTCCCTGATTCTGCCCGGGCTGGATGCTGCTCGGGCGA
Source organism: Pseudomonas sp. RAC1 (assembly GCF_030658255.1). Lineage (NCBI taxonomy): Bacteria > Pseudomonadati > Pseudomonadota > Gammaproteobacteria > Pseudomonadales > Pseudomonadaceae > Pseudomonas > Pseudomonas sp. RAC1. The sequence goes on along the minus strand of NZ_JAUTXS020000038.1, from coordinate 114,995 downwards.
TCACCGGCAACGGCCCGGCCGCTGCCGCCGTGGTGGTGCTGGGCATGGGCCTGGGGGTCCTGCTGATGCTCGGCCTGGACCGCTTCACCCCCCATGAGCACGAAAGCACTGGCCCTTGCGGCCCGGACGCCGAGCGGGTGAGCAGGGTATGGCTGTTCGTACTGGCGATCACGCTGCACAACTTGCCCGAAGGCATGGCCATCGGTGTGAGCTTCACCAATGGCGACATGAGCATCGGCTTGCCACTGACCAGCGCCATCGCCATTCAGGACATCCCGGAGGGTCTGGCGGTGGCCATGGCACTGCGCGCCACGGGGCTGTCGAATTTCAAGGCTGCGCTTGTGGCCATCGGCTCGGGACTCATGGAGCCGCTGGGCGCGGTGATTGGCCTGGGCATCTCCACCGGCTTTGCCCTCGCCTACCCCATCAGCATGGGCCTGGCGGCTGGCGCGATGATCTTCGTGGTGTCCCATGAAGTCATCCCCGAAACCCATCGCAATGGTCACCAGACCTCCGCAACCCTGGGTCTGATGGGCGGTTTCGCAGTGATGATGTTTCTCGACACGGCCCTGGGCTGACACGTCGGCACGTCCTCTCACCCGCTCAAGGCACTGACTCGCGCCTCAGACGTGAACAGCGACCTTGAGCGCCTCCAGCGCTGGCTCCACCTTGATACCCAGTGCCTGACCCAACTCCAGCACCCGCGGCAGGTCATGTTGACCGACCATCACCATCTGCAATTCGTCATCGAGCAGTTGGCTGAAGTCGAGCAGCACATAGCCGCCCGCCTCCTTGTTCAGCGCACTCATCTGAACCTGAATGCGGTTGAGCGCTGTCAGCGGTTCGGTGCGCGTCAACTGCTTGGGCTTGAGGGTCAATGGCACGCTCTTGTCGAAGGAGTCACTGATGGCCTGAAACAGCCCTTGGTAGGTATCGGCTTGAAACACCACGGTATCCGGGAGACTGCCGAGCACCACCCATTCGCCGAGCGGGATCGGGAAGCTGTCGTCGTAATTGATGTCGGGATTGGCTGCAAGAAAAGCCGCCGGATCGGCGTAGGCCTGGGCGGCTTCGTCAGCGATGCGCTCGATGTCAGCCTCCGGGATGCAGCCGGCGCCGATGAGGCTGATGAATTCGAGCAACTGGGTTTTCATGGAGGGCCTGCTTGGCGAAGGGCAAAAAGGCGCCAAGGATACCCGCCGCGCCCTCAGCCGACCAGGGACTGGAGCCGAGCGGCAGCGTCGCTGGCGCCCATGGTTTGCGCGGCCACCAAGGCCGTGGCGCCCCGCGCGTCCCGATGAGCCGGATCGGCACCCTGGGCGAGCAGGTAGTCGAGAATCTCGCTGCGGTTGAACATGGCCGCCAGCATCAGCGCGGTGCGGCCATCCTGGGCGGCGGCATCGACTGGCACGCCATGCTCGACCAACAGGCGAATCATCGGCAGGTCGCCTTTGAAGGCCGCCCCGGCGATAGGCAACTGACCATTGTCATTGGCGATCAGGGGATCTGCACCATGGTTCAACAGTACCTGCACCGCCGCATGGTGACCGTGATAGCTGGCCAGCATCAGCAAGGTGTCACCCTTGTGGTTGCGCAAGTTGGCAGGCAATCCACCTTCGAGCAGCCGCTCGATCATCACCGCATCGCCCTGACGGGCGCGCTCGAATACCTCTGCAGCGAACGCAGCGGTTTCATCTTCAGTCATGGTGACGGGCTGTGAATCGGACATCTGCAACCTCCTGGCAAAAAATGATGGCCTGATTCTGCTTCAGGCCTCAGGCGCAGGACAAAGGTTCAGATTCTATCGACGTCAAAGACAGCGGCTATGACCTTGCAAAATGCACTGTGCAAATTGCACGACCATGCACAATGCATGGAAGGCTTTATGGAAATCAGTAATAAGTCATTGATTTTAAAGGAAAATAACAAAGTCCGAATCCTGGCACGGTGACTGCAATCATTACTCCACGATTGCCAACGCTTATACATCAGGAGTTGCTAATGGACCTTATCCAGGAAAAATTCGTCTCGGTCTTTTCCGCTTACCAGGTCGACACCAAGTCCCGCCCGGACGGTGGCATCCTGCTGACGCTGCGCGCTGCTGACGGTACCGTGACCCGCCGCGTGCTCTCTTACGCACAACTGCACAGCGCCGAGCAACTGTCCTGGGCCATCAGCGCCATCCGCCGCGATCTGGCCGAGCAGGCGAGCGAATTGCCCGTCATTTCCATGCTGCAAAGCCAACAACGCTTCGCCCTGCCAACCTACCGTTGAGCATGGCCACCGGGTTCGCGAGGCACTCCTGCTCCCACGAAGGGACTGCGCTGGAGCAGGAGTACCCCGCGATCGTTGCGTGGAGCGTTAGAGCTCAGCCATCCCCGGAAGTTCGCGGCACAAATCATCCCCTGTGAATTTCGCGGGCTGACCGTTCCCGGTGAGGCGCAGCGCCAGGCAGAACGGCCTGTCCCCCAGGTCGATCCAGCGCCGTATTTCGGCTGGCACGTGCAGAATATCGCCCCTCTCGCACAATACTGCGAACACCTCATCGCCTATCCGCAGGCTGACCTGAGCACGCCCCGCCATCATGGCAAATACCTCAAGCGCGTTGTGAACGTGCTCCTCGCGCCAGCCGCCAGCGTCCGGCAATTCTTCCTCACAATCGAGCAATGTCCATGATGTGGCGCCATGCTCAGCCATTAGCCCATCGATCCACTCACCCGCCTCGTCGCGAACCTGTTGCTGGGCATTACCTGGCCGGATAGACCACGGAAGACTCTGGTGGGCGAACCGCACGCCATGTTCGGCCAACGTTGCAACGATGTCGTCGTGGTGGGTCAGCACCTTGTACGGCAGCTGTGGGCTGCTGCACTGGAAAACGCTGAGAATGCTCATCAGGGGCTGCTCCTGCTCGGTGGACAATGGCGGGCAATGATAACGGCTGCGGCCAGCGCCGCGAGGCTGGCCATACCAAAGGTGAATGACGGGCCCAGGCCGCTCCAGGCATAACCGGAGAACAGTGCACCCAACGCGCCGCCGGTTCCGGACAGCGCAGCGTACAACGCCTGCCCTTGCCCCTGTTGCCGCGCCCCGAAGCTGGACTGGACGAACGCGATGGCCGCGGCATGAAAGCAACCAAAGGTCGCCGCGTGCAGCAATTGCGCGAAAATCAGCACGGCCGGCACTTCGGCCAGGCTGCCCAATAGCAGCCAGCGCAGTGTGGCAAGCAGGAAGCTCACCAGCAGCACAGCGCGTATGCTCAAGCGCGCGAACACCCGGCTCATCGACAGGAACATCAGCACCTCGGCCACCACCCCCAGCGCCCACAGCAGGCCGATGGCGCCACGGCTGTAGCCCAAGTGCTCCAGATGCAGGGTGAGGAACGTGTAGTAAGGCCCATGACTGAATTGCATCAGTGCCACGCACCCATAGAACGCCAACACGCCCGGAGCCCGCAGTTGCGCCAGAAAGCCTTCGCCAGCAGGTCTCGCTGCATGCTCCGCCGGCTGCGCATTGGGTACCCAAAGGCTGGCGACGAGGATGCCGGCCATGATGCCCACCACCGCCAGCGGGTAGATATCCAGACTCAACCACTCGAACAATCGTCCCAGGCCCACGACAGCGAGAATGAAGCCGATCGAACCCCACAGCCTGACCTGGCTGTAGCGCGAGGTCTGGCCATGCAGGTGAGCCAGGGTGATCACCTCGAACTGCGGCAACACGGCATGCCAGAAAAACGCATGCAAGGCCATGACCAGCGCCAGCCAGGCGTAGCTCTTGGCGAAGAAGATCAGCGAAAACGCACCCAGCGTACACAGTGCGCCCAGGCGCACGATCAACAGCCGGCGACCGCTGCGATCACCCAGCCACCCCCACAAGTTCGGGGCCACGCAGCGCATGAGCATGGGAATGGCCACCAGCTCGCCGATGCGTGCCGGAGCAAACCCCAGATGATCGAAGTACAGGGCCAGGAACGGTGCAGTGGCGCCCAACAGGGCGAAGTAGCTGAGGTAAAAGCTGGACAGGCGCCAGTAGGGAATGGAAGACATGGGTGGACCTGGGAATAACCTGCGCCGACTCCGTCACACCGGGGTGCGACAGAGCCGCAGCAGGTGGATCAGCGCAGACCGAGTACCGGCGTGGTCACCTTCACATCGGCGTTCTGCGCGCGGTGGCGCAGCAGGTGATCCATCAAGGCGATCGCCATCATGGCCTCGGCGATGGGCGTGGCCCGAATGCCCACGCAGGGATCATGACGGCCCTTGGTCACCACCTCCACCGCATTGCCATCGACATCGATGGAGCGTCCGGGAATGGTGATGCTGGAGGTCGGCTTGAGCGCCAGATGGGCCACGATCGGCTGACCCGAAGAAATGCCGCCAAGAATGCCGCCCGCGTTGTTGCTGAGGAAGCCCTCGGGCGTCATCTCGTCGCGGTGCTCGCTGCCCCGCTGGGCAATGCTGGCGAAACCGGCGCCGATCTCGACGCCTTTCACCGCATTGATGCTCATCAGGGCGTGGGCCAACTCGGCATCCAGACGGTCGAATATCGGCTCGCCAAGGCCAGGCATCACCCCTTCGGCGACCACGGTGATCTTGGCACCGACCGAGTCCTGGTCGCGGCGCAACTGGTCCATGTAGGCCTCCAGTTCCGGCACCTTGTCCGGGTCCGGGCAGAAGAACGCGTTCTGCTCGACGCTGTCCCAGGTCTTGAACGGAATCGCGATCGGACCCAACTGGCTCATGTAGCCGCGCACGCGAATACCCTGGGTCGCCAGGAATTTCTTGGCGATGGCACCGGCCGCCACGCGCATGGCGGTTTCGCGCGCCGAGCTGCGGCCACCGCCGCGGTAGTCGCGCTCACCGTACTTGTGGTGATAGGTGTAGTCGGCGTGGGCCGGGCGGAACAGATCCTTGATCGCCGAGTAGTCCTTGGACTTCTGATCAGTATTGCGGATCAGCAGACCAATCGAGCAACCGGTGGTGCGCCCCTCGAATACCCCGGAAAGAATCTCGACTTCGTCGGCCTCCTGACGCTGGGTGGTGTGGCGGCTGGTGCCGGGCTTGCGCCGATCCAGGTCACGTTGCAGGTCGGCCAGGGTGATGTCCAGACCGGGCGGGCAGCCGTCGACGATGGCGACCAGCGCGGGACCATGGCTCTCGCCTGCGGTGGTGACGGTGAACAGCTTGCCGTAGGTATTGCCGGACATGGACGCTCCGCGAAATCAGCCTGAACTTGAGAAGGTCGCCAGTATACGGAAAGCCGCGCCCCTGCGACAAAAAACCCGAGAACCTTCGCTTGGCCCCCCGGTCAAAGCGAGCATCTCCCCACGCAGTATTCGCCGATGCGCTTCGTCGCCCTGTTCCTGCTGTTCTGCACCGGCCTGGCCCAGGCCAGCGCCGCCACCGTCATCAAACGCCCCATCGACCTGGACACCGGCACTGGCGTGCTGCATGGCAGCCTGCTGCTGCCCCAGCAGGACACGCCCGTGCCGGTGGCCTTGATCATTTCCGGATCCGGTCCCACCGACCGCGACGGCAACAACCCCGCCTCGGGACGCATCGACAACCTCAAGCGCTTGGCGCAACTGCTCGCCAGCCAAGGCATCGCCAGCGTGCGCTACGACAAGCGCGGCGTCGCGACCAGCCGCCCTGCCGCGCCGGACGAGCGCGACCTGAGCGTGGAGGGCTATGTCGCCGACGTGGTGGCCTGGGCACATCTGCTGCAGTCCGACCCGCGCTTCGGGCCGCTCATTCTGATTGGCCATAGCGAAGGCGCGCTGATCGCCAGCCTCGCCGCGCCACAAGCCGATGCCCGCGCCGTGATCACCCTGGCCGGCAGCGGACGCCCCATCGCCGACGTGTTGCGCGAGCAGCTCGCCCAGCGCCTGTCACCGGCGCAACTGGCCCGCGGCAATCGCCTGCTCGATCGCCTGCAGGCCGGGCAGACCAGCCTGGACGTGCCGGCGCCTTTGCGCGAAGTGTTCCGCCCGACGGTGCAACCCTACTTGATCTCGTTGTTCCGCCAGGATCCCGCCCAAGCGTTCGCTCAGTTGCAGGTGCCGGCGCTGATCGTGCAGGGGCGTAACGACGTGCAGGTCGAGGTCGAAGACGCCGAACGCCTCAAGGCGGCGAAACCCGATGCGCAACTGGTATTGATCGACGGCATGAACCACATGCTGCGTATCAGTCCCAAGGCCATGAGCGCGCAGCGCGACAGCTACAGCAACCCTGACCTGCCCCTGGCCCGCGAGCTGGGCGAACGCATCGTCGCGTTCATCAAGCAATTGCAGTCGGCCTGATCGACACCCTCCTCAGGTCTTGCCCCGCCCTGCCGATAACGCAGGGCAACAGGCGGTGAAACCGGGCCAGGCGCTTGGCTGTCACCGACCCACGCAATCGAGGATGGCCTGATGACCGATACTCCCGCCACCGAGGCGACCGAACAACAACCGCCCGAAAGCCCCCCGCTGCCCTGGGCGGACCTGACCGCCGAGCACTTCCAGTTGCTGCGCCTGGCGCCGCTGCCCACCGACCGCAGCACCGGCGCGCGACCGCTGCGCTTCGTCCAACTGGGCTATGCCGAACGGCATGACAAGGCCAACAGCCTGTTGCGCCTGGAAATTCTGCTGCCCGCACAGAAGGTGCGCAAGGAACAGAATCGACTGGACGTGCGCGTCGACCATGAGCAGCACCTGGTGCGCATCGGCGATCCGGCCGGCCTGCAACTCGAGCCGCTCAATCGTGGCCTGGGCCGGTACTTGCTGACCCAGGCCGTGCAGTGGCTGCAACGCAAGTGGTCGCACTATCGCGTCGAAGGCATGGCATTGCCGAACAAGGATGCCCTCAACGAGGACACCCGCTTGCGTCGCGACCATGTGTTGCGCAGCGTTGGCATCGAGGTGGAATACGCCGATGGCCAGACGCTCAAGGCGCGTACCGTGGAAACGTCCGTGGGCCAGCTCAAGGGCGGCTGGAGCAACGACAAGCTGCAGCGCGTCGACATGCTGGAGGCAGCGACGCTGCTGCAACAGGCCGATCAGAAACTGCATGAGAAAGACGTGCAACTGCGCGAGCGTGACGAGCGTGTGGCCAAGTATCGCCGCGAGGACAGCGGGCTGCGCTTCACCATTACCTGCCTGGTGGCCTTTGCAGTCTTTCAGGCAGGCCTGCTGATCTGGATCGCCACACGCTGAATGTGCCTGGCGGGCCACACGCCCGCCAGGCCTGGTCCTAGACCCGCGAGACGAACAGTTCCTGATGGTTGCGGCACTGCTGCGCCGTGAGCATGAACACGCCATGGCCACCACGCTCGAAGTCCAGCCAGGTGAAATCCACTTCCGGGTACAGGGTTTCGACATGCACCTGGCTGTTGCCCACTTCGACGATCAGCAAGCCCTTTTCCGTCAGGTGATCGGCCGCCTCGGCGAGCATGCGCCGTACCAGGTCCAGCCCATCGTTGCCGCACGCCAGGCCCAACTCCGGTTCGTGCTGGTATTCGGCGGGCATGTCGGCGAAATCCTCGGCATCCACATACGGCGGATTGGACAGGATCAGGTCGAAGCGCTGTCCCGGCAGGCCGGCGAAGCCATCGCCCTGCACCGTGAAGACGCGCTGCTCCAGGCCATGACGCTCGATATTGCGGTTGGCCACTTCCAGGGCGTCGAACGACAGGTCGGCCAGTACCACCTCGGCGTCCTGGAAGACGTCAGCCGCGACGATGCCGATGCAGCCGGAACCCGTGCACAGGTCGAGAATGCGCGCCGGCTCACTGGCCAGCCAGGGCTCGAAGCGCTTCTCGATCAGTTCGCCAATCGGTGAGCGCGGCACCAGCACGCGTTCGTCGACGATGAACGACATGCCGCAGAACCAGGCTTCGCCCAGCAGGTAAGCGGTGGGCACACGTTCTTCGATGCGGCGCTTGAGCAGGTGCTGCAGACGCACGCGCTCGTCATCTTCCAACTGGCAGTCCAGGTAGCTGTCAGCCATCTGCCAGGGCAGATGCACGGCCCCCAGCACCAGCAGGCGGGCCTCGTCCCAGGCGTTGTCGGCACCATGGCCGAAGAACAGCTCATGCTCATGGAAACGGCTGACAGCCCAGCGAATATGGTCGCGCAGGGTGCGCAGGCGGGAAGTGATCACAAAGTACTCCTTTTCAGACTGTGCAAAAGTCTACCAGTCCACTGGCTGAAATGTTCCATCGCCCGCCGCTCAGGTAGCCACAGGCCAGTAACGGCGCCGTCTGCGTTGTCAACCATTCACATTGGCGCCTGGGCAAGTGACAATAGCGCGATGTAAGCCCTTCCCGAGGAGCCCTCGATGTCCGTTCCAACCACGATGTTCCGCCTCACCGGTCGCGACTACCCGCCGGCCCGGTTGAGCCAAGCCAGTCTGATCGTCATCGACGCGCAGAAGGAGTACCTCAGCGGTCCGCTGGCACTCTCGGGCATGGACGAGGCCGTGGCGAACATTGCCCGGTTGCTCGACGCGGCCCGCAAGGCCGGTCGCCCGATCATTCATGTCCGCCACCTGGGTACGGTGGGCGGACGCTTCGACCCACAGGGCCCTGCCGGGGAGTTCATCCCGGGCCTGGAGCCACAGGATGACGAAGTGGTCATCGAAAAGCGCATGCCCAATGCCTTCAAGAACACCAGCCTGCACGAAACCTTGCAGCGCCTCGGCCACCTGGACCTGATCGTCTGCGGCTTCATGAGCCACTCCAGCGTCAGCACCACCGTGCGCCGCGCCAAGGACTACGGCTACCGCTGCACGCTGGTCGAAGACGCCTCCGCCACCCGCGACCTGGCGTTCAAGGACACGGTCATCCCGGCCGCGCAGATTCACCACAGCGAGATGGCGGTCATGGCCGACAACTTCGCCTGCGTAGCGCCTACCGACAGCCTGATCTGATCGCCCCAGCGCCCGGCCGCCGGGCGGAACCGCACGGGTCGGCGCAGGTCGAATTCCGATACCGAGAGAGGAATACGGAATGAAGCTCAAAGGCAGTTTCGATGCCAAACGCCTGCGCCCACACCAGGCGGGCAACTGGGGCGTGCGCCTGGCGGCTGCACTGTCGGCGCTGCTGGCCACAGTGGGCATTCTTCTGGCCATGGCGGGCATTGCGGGCCTGCTGGGCAACTACGAAGCCCTGGCCGAGTTGAACGCCAATCACAGCCTCGCGGCGATTCTCGTCGCGCTCGGCCTGCTGCTGCTCTACCTGGGCGTGCGCTTCTGGCGCCTGAGCCGCATTCGCCTGCGTCGCAGTCGCGATCTCAACCTGTCGCCGCACCTGATGAAGAAACACGACTGAAGCCCCCACACGCCGAGGCGTGCGCTGGCGCGTCTGCTGACGACCCAGCGCCGATCGCGTAGACTACGCCGCCCACGTGGAGGCTCCCATGCAAGACGACGACTTTTCCCTCTTCCGCAGCGAAGTGCGCGGCGTCAAGCCCATCGCTCATGACCGTGCCGAAGTGGGCAAGCCCAAGGCTGACCGCACGCAACTGGCCGGCCTGCGTCAGGCCGCCAGCGTGCGCACCGGCCAAGCGCTGGTGGTCGACGGTCTGTCGGACCAGTTCGTCATCGACGTGGGTGCTGAAGACGAGCTCATGTGGCGCCGTGACGGCGTTCAGGAAAGCCAGATCCGCAAGCTCAAGCTTGGCCAGATCGCCTTCGAAGGCAGCCTCGACCTGCATGGCATGACCGTCGAGCGCGCCCGCGAGACGCTGTGGGCCTTCATCGCCGAAGCCACCCGCCTGGAAGTACGCTGTGTGCGGGTCACCCACGGCAAGGCGGCCCGCCTGGATGGCAAGCGGCCGATGATCAAGAGCCACGTCAACACCTGGTTGCGCCAGCACCCGCAGGTGCTTGGATTCGCGTCGTGCCAGGCCCGCCATGGTGGCACGGGTGCGCTCTACGTGATGCTCAAGCGGACCATGCTCGAAGGCCGCGACGAGTAATCGCGCTTGCAGCGCCGCGTGCGCCGCCGTACCCTTCGTTTTTGCGTTTTTTCCCACAGGTAGATCCATGTCCCTGGAACAGAACTACACCGAGATCCTCAGCCAGATTGGCGAGGACGTCTCCCGCGAGGGCCTGCTCGACACGCCCAAGCGGGCCGCGAAGGCCATGAAGTACCTTTGCCGCGGTTATGAGCAAACCTTGGAAGAAGTCACCAACGGCGCGTTGTTCACTTCCGACAACAGCGAAATGGTGCTGGTCCGCGATATCGAGCTGTATTCGATGTGCGAGCACCACATGCTGCCGTTCATCGGCAAGGCCCACGTGGCCTATCTGCCCAAGGGCAAGGTGCTGGGACTGTCCAAGGTGGCACGGATCGTCGACATGTACGCACGTCGCCTGCAGATCCAGGAAAACCTCAGCCGTCAGATCGCCGAGGCCATCTCGCAGGTCACTGGCGCAGCCGGTGTGGCCGTGGTCATCGAGGCCAAGCACATGTGCATGATGATGCGCGGTGTGGAAAAGCAGAATTCCAGCATGATCACCTCGGTGATGCTTGGTGAATTCCGTACCAATGCCGCCACCCGCAGTGAATTCCTCAGCCTGATCAAGTGATCGGCGTCGACCTCAAGCCGGCCCCTAGGCTCTGTCTGAAAAGCCTTGATACTCGGTGATGCTGCGTTGAAAACCGCCTCGGAATGCTCATTTACCACTCGTAAACTCCGCTTCCTCGGCGGTTTTCGCCTTGCCTGACCTTCGTCTCAAGACTTTTCAAACAGAGCCTGGGGGTCGGCTTTTTATTTGGCCTTCGTGCCCCCAAGCTCAGGAGTAGCCCATGATCGTCAAAGCCCTGCGGGTCGGCCTCGGCCAGCTCATCGTGTTCGGCGACTGGATCAGCCGCCCGGCCAAGCGCAAGCGTGACGCCGCCGCCCAGGCCCAGGTCGAGCAGCAGGCCAAAGGGCTGGCGCTGTACCAGTTCCATGCCTGCCCGTTCTGCGTCAAGACCCGCCGCGCCCTGCACCGGCTCAACGTGCCGGTGGCACTGCGCGATGCGAAGAACGACCCGCAGCACCGTCAAGCACTGCAAGACGGCGGCGGGCGGGTGAAAGTGCCGTGCCTGCGTATCGAGGAAGACGGCAAGACCACCTGGATGTACGAGTCCAACGACATCATCGCCTACTTGGACAAGCGCTTCGGCTCGATCTGAGTCAGCCCACCATCGGTACGTGTCGCGGATGACTGGCGACCCGCTCCAGCCAGGCGCGCACGGCGGGATACTCGGCCAGATCGAAGCCACCCTGGTGGGCCACATGGGTATAGGCATAGAGCGCGACATCGGCGATCGAGTACTGCTCGCCCACCAGGTACGGCGTCATGTGCAACTGCCGTTCCATGACCCTCAGCGCCTTGTAGCCGCCCTTGTGCAGCTTGCGGTATTCCTCCAGGCGCTCCTGCGGCAGCCCCAGGTAGAACTGGATGAAGCGCGCTACCGCGATGTAGGGCTCATGGCTGTACTGCTCGAAAAACTGCCATTGCAGCACCTGGGTACGCAAACGCGGCTCGGTGGGCAGAAACTCGCTGCCATCGGCGAGATAATTGAGAATGGCGTTGGATTCCCACAGGCAGGTACCGTCTTCGAGCTCCAGCACGGGAACCTTGCCGTTGGGATTGCGCGCGAGAAATTCCGGTGTTTCGGTTTCGCCCTTGAGAATGTCCACCGGGTGCCACTCACACGGCCGTCCCAGCAGACTGAGCATCAACTTGACCTTGTAGCAGTTGCCTGACTGATAGTCCCCATACACCTTGTACATCGCCCCTCCCCTCCTGCGCAGCTGCAAGTCAGCGCTCCATAGTTGAGGACTGTACGGCTAAATGCAATGGTCGCTGTATGGCGCGCGGCAGGTCGCTGCGCGTTAGGCTGCGCGAAATGCCCCATTGCACAAGGAATGCACCGTGACCGACGCCACTTCCACGCCCCTGCGTCCACTGGCCGACAGCTCGCCGTCGGCCGTGGTGGCCGGCTTCATCGCCATGCTCACCGGCTACACCAGTTCGCTGGTGCTGATGTTCCAGGCCGGCCAGGCCGCCGGCCTGAGCAATGCGCAGATCTCCTCCTGGATCTGGGCGCTGTCGATCGGCATGGCGGTGTGCAGCATCGGCCTGTCGCTGCGCTATCGCACGCCGATCACCGTGGCCTGGTCGACACCGGGCGCCGCGCTGCTGATTACCAGCCTGGGTGGGGTCAATTACGCCGAGGCCATCGGTGCCTACGTCACCTGCGCCGCGCTGGTGGTGATCTGCGGAATGACCGGCAGCTTCGAGCGCCTGGTTCGCCGCATTCCCGCGTCGCTGGCCTCGGCCCTGCTGGCCGGCATCCTGTTCAAGATCGGCAGCGAAATCTTCGTCGCTGCGCAACATCGCACCCTGCTGGTGCTGGGCATGTTCTTCAGCTACCTGTTGGTCAAGCGCCTGTCACCGCGCTACTGCGTGCTCGCCGCCCTGCTGGTCGGCAGCGCATTGTCCGGCGCCTTGGGCTTGCTGGACTTCAGTCACTTCGACTTGCAAGTGGCACGGCCGGTGTGGACCACACCGAGTTTTTCGCTGGCGGCGACCATCAGCATCGCCATCCCGCTGTTCGTGGTGGCGATGACTTCGCAAAACATGCCCGGCGTGGCCGTGCTGCGCGCCGACGGCTACCAGGTGCCCGCCTCGCCGCTGATCTCGGCCACCGGCCTGGCCTCGCTGGTGCTGGCCCCCTTCGGCGCCCACGGCGTCAACCTGGCAGCGATCAGCGCCGCAATCTGCACCGGCCCACACGCCCACGAGGATCCGGCCAAGCGCTACACCGCTGCCGTCTGGTGCGGGATTTTCTACGGTATCGCCGGGGTCTTCGGCGCCACACTGGCGGCATTGTTCGCCGCGCTGCCCAAGGAACTGGTGCTGTCGATCGCGGCCCTGGCGCTGTTCGGATCGATCATGAACGGCCTGAGCGTGGCCATGAGCGAGGCCCGCGAGCGCGAAGCGGCACTGATCACCTTCATGGTGACGGCCTCGGGGCTGACGCTGTTTTCCATCGGGTCGGCGTTCTGGGGCATCGTGGCGGGAGTGATCACCTTGATGATTCTGAGTCCCCGCAAGGCCGGATGAACATCACGCCGGCGATGGACCCTCCCTGGGATCGCGGGGCGCGACACGAAGAGACCACTACAGCCTCTCAATGCAGCCTGAAGTGCCCCACCATCCCCTTGAGTTCATCGCCCAACTGCGCCAACTCGACGCTTGAGCGCGCCGTGTCCTGCATGGCCAGCGCCGCCTGATCGGCGCTGCCGCGAATCTGCGTGACGCTGCGGCTGATCTCTTCGGCCACCGAGCTCTGTTGCTCGGCCGCTGCGGCGATCTGCTGGTTCATCTGCTGAATCAATGACACGGCAGCCGCGATGCTGCCCAGGGCACTTTCGGTGTGCAGCGCGTCGGCCACCGCCAGACGCACCAACTCGGTACTGCCACGGATCTGCGTCACCGACTGCTGCGCGTTGCCGCGCAGGCTCGCCACCAAACGCTCGATTTCCTCGGTCGATTGACGGGTGCGGCGCGCCAACGCACGCACTTCGTCGGCGACCACCGCGAAACCGCGACCCTGCTCACCAGCACGCGCTGCTTCGATAGCCGCATTGAGCGCCAGCAAGTTGGTTTGCTCGGCCACGCTCTTGATCACTTCCAGCACATCGCCAATGGTGTGAATCTCGGCACTCAGGCTGTCGATGCCGGCACTGGCGGTTTCCGCCGCCTGCGCCAGTTGCTCGATACGCTGCATGCTCTGGCGCACCACCTGCTGACCGGACTCGACCTTGTCATCGGCCTGCTGGGCCGCCTGGGCCGCTTCCTCGGCGTTGCGCGCCACATCGTGCACCGTAGCCGTCATCTGCTGCATGGCGGTGGCGACCTGCTCGGTTTCCTCTTTCTGACTGCCGACCTCGCGATTGGTCTGCTCGGTCACCGCCGACAATGCCTGAGCATTACCAGCCAATTGTTCGATGCCCTGCTGCAAACCACTGACGATGCTCGACAGCCCAGCGGCCATCTGCTGCATGGCCAGGGTCAACTGGCCCACCTCGTCGCGCCCGGCGACCTGCGCATCGACCAACAGATCCCCTGCGGCAATGCGCTGCGCACTGGCGATCACATGTTTGAGCGGCGCTACCACGGCGCGGGTAATCAGCCAGGCAGCGACGATCCCGACCAGCAAGGCCAATGCCGTGGCCAGCGCGATGGCCAGCGTGTTGTGGGTGAGTTCCTGGCGCATCGCTGCCTGCTGCGCATCATACGCCTGGTCGATGCGTGCCGTGACCTGTGCGGCGCTGGCCTGCAACTGCGCCTTGATGTCCTGCTCCTTGCCCAGTTCGGCCGTGTACTCATCGAGCTTTTCGGAGAACGAGGCGATATGGCCGGCCACCTCACCAAGCAGGCTCTGGTAACTGGTGTCGGCAACCGCTGTCTTGAGCTCATCGACCAGATTCGCGGCCTCGACGGTCTGCGCGATGCGCCCTTGGTCGATCGACTCATCGCCTTTGCGTGCCTGCTCCAGGCGCACCCGCGCAGCATCCATGGCCTGCAGCATCAAGCGCGAGACCTGCGCCACCTGGGTGGATTGTTCGAGCATCTCGCTGCCCTGCTGGCCTTGGGATTGCTTGAGGGCATCGGCGCCATCGTCGGCCAAGCCCGACTGCAGCACATCGAGGTTACCGGCCACACTGGAGACCGACCACGCAGCGGTGTCCAGCGCCAGCTCCTTGCCCTGCACCGCCTCGACGAACGCATCGAATGCCTGGCCGTAGGCATGCAGGTCGGCTTCGCTCGCCGCCAATAGGGGAATGCCCCGGATGCGTTCGATCAATGCCTGCAGGCCGGCGCGCAGTGCCTCGGCTTGCTTGATGTCCGAGCGCAAGGCGAAGGCCTGTTCGTGCTCGCGCAGGCTGAGCAGATCGGCCTTGACCTCGCCCATCTGGTGCAACGCGTCGAAACGCTGGCCGACCTTGCTCAAGGCCTGAATGCCGATGGCCGCCACGGCCAACGTCAGCAGCAGTACCAGAGCAAAGCCCAGGCCGAGTTTGCGGGCCATGCCCAGGTTGGCCAGACTACCGCGCTTGGTCGACGTCATCGCCACTCCCCCTCGCCCTTAGGTGTTGCCGAAGGCACAAGAGTGACAACCGCATGGCTCGGGTCACAAGGCCCTGCGGTCAGAATGGTGTCAAATAGCTATGAACCTGTCGTTTTCAGCTAACTGCGGGTCGTCCAGCAGCGGCGAGAAACGCTTGGGCGCGTCTGTCCTGTGCGTAGGCGACATTGATGCGCAGCCACTCGCTTTGCCCGCCCACGGGGTCGAAGGCGCTGCCGGGCGTGAGCAGCACCGAATGCTCCAGGGCCAGGCGGTCGAGCCAGGCGAAATCCCGACCTGGCATGCGCGCCCAGACGAACAGGCCGCCGTAGGGTTCGCAGAGTACCTCCCAGCCATGGGTTTCCAGTTGTCCCAACGCCTTCGCCATGTGCTCGGCCAGACGCCCGCGCACCCGCTGCACATGCTTGCGATAGCTGCCATTGCCGAGCAGGTGTCCGACCACCTGCTCGACGAACCTGGAAGTGCCAATGCCGGTCACCATCTTCAATTGCGCCAGGCGGGCAATGAGTTCGGGATCTGCACTGATAAAGCCCACGCGCAGCGCACTGCTCAATGTCTTGGAGAAGCTCGACAAGTAGATCACCTGCCGCTCGCTGTCCAGCGTCGCCAGGCGAGTGGCGGGGCCATCCTGGAAGTCGGCGTAGATATCGTCCTCGATGATCCGCAGATGATGCTCGCGTGCCAGTTCCAGCACGCGATAGGCCGTCTTGGGGCTGAGGCTGGTACCCGTGGGATTCTGGTACAGGCTGTTGATGAACAGGCAGCGCGGCCGGTGCTCAGCCAGAAGCTGCTCGAGCGCCTGCAGATCGGGCCCGGTCGCGGTGCGGGGCAAGGGCAGCATGCGCACCTGGTGCTGGCGCAACAGGCTGAACAAGTTGTAGTAGCCGGGACTTTCGACGATCACAGCATCTCCTGGTACGAGCAGCGTGCGCACCAGCAGGTCCAGCCCGTGGCTGGCGCCCTGTGTTGTGAGCACGCCCTCCGGCTCGCTGGGAATCTGCAACTGCGCCAGACGCTTGAGCAACTGCTGCCGCAGCCCGGCCATTCCCAATGGCGGGCAGTAGCGGAGCAAGTCTTGCGGGTCGCCGCGACTCACCTGACGTATCGCCTGGGCCAGCGCCTCCTGCGCCTGCCAGGCGTCGGGCAACCAGCCGCAACCGAGCTTGAGCAGTGCTGGATGGGCGTCACTGAACTGCCGCCAACTGCCATCGATGGCATCGCCCCAGGCCAGCGCATCGTCTCGAGCGTAGGTAGACATCCGCTCGGCGACGAAAAAACCGGCCCCATGGCGCGCTTCGAGCCAACCGCTGGCGACCAGTCGATCGTAGGCATCGATCACACAGCCATGGCTGATCGCCAGGGTGCGGGCCAGGCTGCGAATGGAGGGTAACCGCGTACCAGGACGCAGGCGCTGCTGCTCGATCCAGGCTTGCAGTTGTTCAGTGAGTTGCTGGGCCAAGGGTGTGGCGGCGAGACGATCCAGAGTCAGGTGCATGGCAAAGTGTTCGACGATTTTTAGCGAACAGTTAATCACAAATCCCCGTGAGGTGTGCCTTGCCTGTGCAAGGCCATGAACCGAAGCTGATTGCACGGGGCTCCCCCGGATTTACCACCTGATCCACCACTTCCAGACGGACCTCTCATGCCCGCACGCCTGGCTTTTGCCCTTTGCCTGATCACCCTGGCGGTGAACCTGCAAGCCCCGCTCTACACCACCTATGCCATCCTCTCGGGATACGGTGCCGCCGCCACCGCCCTGGCCTTCTCCAGCTACGTGCTGGGGGTACTGCCCGTACTCCTGGCGTTTGGCGGGCTGGCCGACCGGGTGGGCCGCCGACTGCTGATCATGGTCGCACTGATCTTGTCGATGATCGCCACCACGCTCGTCATGTTCGCGCCTGGACTACAGACGCTGGCCCTGGCGCGGCTGCTGATGGGCGTGGGCACCGCGCTTTCGACCACCCTCGCCACGGCCTACATGGGCGAACTGCAAGGCGATGGCGACACCACACGGGCGGCGAATTGGGTCACTGCCAGCACGTCGCTGGGCTTTGGCTTGGGGGCGGCCTTGACCAGCCTGTTCCTACTGCGTGGTCCAAGCCTGACGCCACTCAGTTTCCCTCTACACCTGGTGCTGGCGGCCACTGCGTTGTTCCTGGTCTGGCGCCTGCCCGATCAGCGTACTGCACATCGCACGCCGATGCTGCGCCTGCCCTGCTATCCGAGCGGCAGCTTGCCCTATGGGCTGGCCATTCTGCTGGCCTGGGCCTGCACCGGGCTGGTCATCGCGCTGGTGCCGGGCGTGCTGCGACAACACGGCCTGGATCAATGGTCAGGGTTCTCTACCTTCTGCGTGATCAGTTGCGGCGTGCTGTTCCAGCCGCTGGCCCGACGCCTGAACAGCAGGCCGGCGACTCTGCTGGGGCTGGTCATTCTGCCGCCCAGCTTCCTGTTGTTGGCCTGGGGGGCCGATAGCGGCAGACTGATGGCCGTGTTGATCGGGGCAGTGGCCGCCAGCAGCGCCTGCTACGGCTTCATCTACCTGGGCGGTCTGGCGGCGGTCAATGCCCTGGGTGGCACGGAGAAGCCGCGCGCCAGCGCCGGGTTCTTTCTTCTCGCCTATCTGGGATTCAGCCTGCCGGTCGTCTTCACCGGGTTGCTCAGCGATCGACTGGGTGCCCACATCGCTCTGCAACTGTTCGGTGCCGCCCTGGTGTTGGGATGCGCGCTGGTGGCCCTTGCACTGATCGGCGCCGGGCCAAGGCTCAGATGGCGGTGGCGCCGCCATCCACGGTCAGGCTATGGCCAGTGGTGAACTTCGCGCCATCGCTGCACAGGTACAGCACCGCGCTGGCGATCTCCTCGACCTTGCCGATGCGCCCGACCGGGTGCATCGCTGCGGCGAACTCTGCCTTGCGCGGGTCGGCCTCGTAAGCACGGCGGAACATATCGGTATCGATCACCGCCGGACACACCGCATTGACCCGAATACCCTTTTTCGCGTATTCGATGGCCGCCGACTTGGTCAGGCCGACCACGGCATGCTTCGACGCTGCATAAATGCTCATCTTGGGCGCCGCGCAAAGGCCTGCGACCGACGCGGTATTGACGATAGCGCCGCCGCCTTGGGCCATCATCAGCGGCAACTGGTACTTCATGCACAGCCAAACGCCCTTGACGTTGACCGCCATGATCGCGTCGAACTCGGCTTCGCTGCCTTCGGCGAGGCGGCCCTTCTCGATTTCGATTCCGGCATTGTTGTAGGCGTAGTCCAGTCGACCGTACGCCGCGACGATGCGCTCGTGGAGCTGGCGCACATCGCTGTCGTGGGTGACATCGCAGGCGACGAACAGACCATCGCCGCCGCTTTCATGGATCAACCCCAGCGTCGCTTCGCCACCGACCGCATCCACGTCGGCCACCACCACCTTCAGCCCCTGCGCAGCGAACGCCAGTGCCGTCGCCCGCCCTATGCCCGCCGCACCACCGGTAACCAAAGCGACTTGGCCAGAAAATGTCATGCTCATCGCACACTCCGTTTTTCATGAAGGCTCATGGCGGGTGAGTCTACTCAGCACAACCGGGCACAGGGCAGCATCATCAGGTCTGCCGTTGCAGTACCATCGTCGGTGGTGATTTTATGCATGGCACTCAATCACTCTGCTGGATCGACGAGCATTCGCCATTCAGGTCAGGCTTGAACAGTAAGACTCGACGGTTTATCAACAGACTTTGCCATCTACCCGGAGACGTTCCATGACCCAGACCAACCGCCGCTTCCTGCTGGCCAAGCGACCGACCGGCGCCGTCCGGCGGGAAGACTTCGACTATCAACAGGTTCCGGCGAGCGAACCGGCGGACGGCCAGATCCAGGTGCGCAACCTCTACCTTTCGCTGGACCCGGCCATGCGCGGTTGGATGAATGAAGGCAAGTCCTACATCCCGCCGGTCGAGCTGGGCGACGTGATGCGTGCCTTGGGTGTAGGTGAGGTCGTCGCGTCCAACCATCCGGACTACAAGCCTGGTGACCATGTCAGCGGCGCGCTTGGCATACAGGACTACTTCACTGGTACCCCGCAGGGCATGCACAAGATCGACCCGACCCTGGCACCCCTGCCCCGCTATCTGTCTGCCCTGGGCATGACCGGCATGACCGCCTACTTCGCCCTGCTCGAAGTAGGACAACCCAAGGCCGGCGATACCGTGGTCATTTCCGGTGCGGCAGGCGCTGTGGGCAGCATCGCCGGACAGATCGCCAAGATCAAAGGTTGTCACGTGGTGGGTATCGCCGGTGGTGCCCAGAAGTGCCAGTACCTCAAGGACGAACTGGGCTTCGACGGCGTCATCGACTACAAGGCCGAGGACGTGTTGGCGGGCCTCAAGCGCGAGTGCCCCAAGGGCGTTGATGTGTACTTCGACAACGTCGGCGGCGATATCCTCGACGCGGTACTCAGCCGTCTTAATTTCAAGGCGCGCGTGGTCATCTGCGGGGCCATCAGTCAGTACAACAACAAGGAAGCGGTAAAAGGACCGGCCAATTACCTGTCGCTGCTGGTCAATCGCGCACGCATGGAAGGCTTCGTGGTGATGGACCACGTCAAGGAGTACGGTAAGGCCGCACAGGAAATGGCGGGCTGGCTGGCCAGCGGCAAGGTCAAGAGCAAGGAAGACGTGGTGGACGGGCTGGAAACCTTTCCCGAAACACTGCTGAAACTGTTCAACGGGGAAAACTTCGGCAAGCTGGTGTTGAAGGTTTGATCGTGCAGGGGGGCCGCCGTAATGCGGCCCCGATTGGCTTCAATCAGGCACGGATCTCGGCCACCACGGCAGCCAGCGCCTGCGCCGGATCCGCGGCCTGGCTGATCGGGCGACCGATAACCAGGTAGTCGGAGCCCGCTTCAAGTGCCTGGCGCGGCGTGAGAATGCGACGCTGATCGTCCTGTGCACTGCCTGCCGGGCGAATGCCCGGAGTCACCAATTGCAGCGACGGATGGGCTGCCTTGAGCGCCGGAGCTTCCAAGGCCGAGCACACCAGGCCGTCCATTCCTGCCTTTTGCGCCAGCGCAGCGAGGCGCAGCACCTGCTCCTGTGGATCGACATCCAGGCCGATACCGGCCAGGTCCTCGCGCTCCATGCTGGTCAGCACGGTCACCCCGATCAGCAGTGGCTGCGGACCGCTGCGCTTGGCCAATTCTTCACGGCATGCAGACATCATGCGCAGGCCGCCAGAGCAGTGCACATTGACCATCCATACACCCATCTCGGCAGCCGCTTTGACCGCCATGGCCGTGGTGTTGGGGATGTCGTGGAATTTCAGGTCGAGGAACACCTCGAAGCCCTTGGCACAAAGGGTCTCGACGATACCGGATGCGCTGCTGGTGAACAGCTCCTTACCCACCTTGACCCGGCACAGTGCAGGATCGAGCTGGTCAGCCAGCTTCAGGGCGGCCTCACGGGTCGGGAAATCGAGGGCGACGATCAGGGGCGTCTGGCAGGCGGACATGGTCGGATCTCTGTGGCAAGTCGTGAACGGCGCGCATTGTAAACGAAGTGGCGAGTCGATTGGGGATACGCAACGATACAGTTGGCGTGAACAAGGCTGGCCGTCGAGGAACGCATGATCGCAGCCCTAGGTCCGATACCATGACAAGCAGCATTTTCACGATCACAGGAGAACGACAATGCCCTGGTATGCCTGGCTGATACTCATCGTAGCCATCGGCTCCATCGTAGGTGGGCTG
The DNA here is from genome assembly GCF_030658255.1 of Pseudomonas sp. RAC1. Lineage (NCBI taxonomy): Bacteria > Pseudomonadati > Pseudomonadota > Gammaproteobacteria > Pseudomonadales > Pseudomonadaceae > Pseudomonas > Pseudomonas sp. RAC1. The sequence goes on along the minus strand of NZ_JAUTXS020000038.1, from coordinate 94,125 downwards.
ATGATGCTGCGCGATACAGCGAAGAAATTGCCGCTGACAGACGAGCAGTTGAAGAAAGTACATGAACGCAATGCCGAGGCAGATGCCAAGGATGCGCGGGAGCGGTGACTGAGCGACAGTGAAGGTCGGGGCACAGGCCCCGACCTGATGGGCCTGTTACTGAACGGTCATCTTGCCCCGATTACGTTCGATGAGCGTACTTCCGATGCCTTTGACCTCCAGCAACTCGTCTACGGTCTGGAATGCGCCGTGTGCCTCGCGATAGGCCACGATGGCCTCCGCCTTGGCTTTGCCAATGCCGGAGAGCTCCTTTTGCAAGGTTGCGGAGTCCGCCGTATTGAGGTTCAGGGTAACTGCGGAGGTCGACACTTCGCTCGTGGAAGGCGATACAGGTGTAGAGGCGCTAGGGGCAGCGCTGACCGAGACAGACAGGCTCAGGAAAAGTGGCAGTAGAAGACTTCTGATCAGTTTATTGCGCATGAGTGCACTCCTGTGCGTTGGTACATTTCGCGTTTAAGGGCAGCTAATTCCTTGGCTGCCCTTTTCAACGTAGCCAGTCTCAGCGCATTCGCCCAGGTGCGGCGAATGATTAAACCGTAACAGAATTGATCAGGTTCATTCGTCCGAACGATTTTCTCAAACGTGATCTAGAAACAGCTGACAGCTAGATCACTGTCAGCCGTACATTTACCTACATGTCTTGCCGACGCTGCTGATAAACCCAGTCAACAATGTCGCCTTCTGGCGAATAGCCACTCACCATCTCCCGCAGCGACTGACGGACCCGAGCAAAGTCATCGACCGCCAATGCCTGGAGGAGCTGATTCAATTGCTCTTTAAGCTGCCCCCACTGCAGAAAGTCTTCGCTGGCCGTCATGATCATCGGATGAGACGTGGGTGAAACGTTATCGCCGATCAATAACTCCTCATACAACTTTTCACCCGGCCGCAGACCGGTGAACTCAATGGCAATGTCGCCATGAGGATTGCTTTCGGAGCGGACAGTCAGTCCGGAAAGATGAACCATCTTTTCAGCCAGCGCGGCAATCTTGACCGGTTCGCCCATATCCAGCACGAACACATCGCCGCCCTGCCCCATGGAGCCGGCCTGAATCACCAACTGAGCAGCCTCGGGAATGGTCATGAAGTAACGGGTGATCTTAGGGTGCGTGACCGTCAGCGGCCCACCCGTCTTGATTTGGTGATGGAACAGCGGAATGACCGAGCCAGAAGAGCCGAGCACATTGCCGAAACGTACCATGGTGAAACGTGTTTTATTGACCCTGGCGACATTCGCACCATCACCGTAGAACACCGGTGCGACTTCTTTGCTCAGCGCCTGCAAGATCATTTCGGCCAAACGCTTGGTGCTACCCATGACGTTGGTTGGACGAACAGCCTTGTCAGTGGAAATGAGGACGAAGTTTTCCACATTGGCCTGCAGCGCAGCCTGGGCGGTGTTAAGGGTCCCCATCACATTGTTGGCGACGCCTTCGGAGATGTTGTGCTCGACCATGGGCACATGTTTGTAGGCCGCCGCGTGATACACCGTATCGACTTTCCACGTGCTCATGGTATCGAACAGGTGCTTGTAGTGACGTATCGATCCGAGGAACGGCACCAGGCGTACCGGCAGCGCCTGGCGAGTGATGCGTTGTTCGAGTTCACTGTGAATGCTGTAGAGATTGAACTCGCTGTGCTCGAACAACAGCAGGCACTTGGGTTCGAGCATCAGGATCTGCCGGCACAACTCAGAGCCGATCGAGCCACCCGCGCCGGTCACCATCACCACCTTCCCGCTGATGCAACGAGCGAGCAGATCGGGTTGCGCAGGCACTGCGTCACGCCCCAACAGGTCGGCGATATCGACTTCCTGGATGTCATCCACTTTAACCGCGCCACGCGCCAGGTCCACGACGCTTGGGACACTGCGTACGTGCACAGGGTACTGTTCCAGTGCGCTGAGCACTTCTCGGCGCCGGGAGCGACTTGCCGAGGGAATCGCCAGCAACACCTCTTCGGCGGAAGTGACGTTGAGCATGCGCTCGATATCAGAGCCTTTGAACACCTGCAAGCCGGAAATCGTCCGATCGGTCAAGGACTCGTCGTCATCGATGAATGCCACCGGCTGCATCGTACGCCCCATGCGCAGCGCTGCAAGGAGCTGGTTGCCAGCAGCGCCGGCGCCATAGATCGCGACTTTGGGCAAGCCATTGTCACGACGGGCAAAGGGTACATGTTGCCGAGCGGCATACCAGTCGCCGAGGAAATACTGACGCATCAGCAAGCGCCCGCCACCGATCATCAGCAAGCTCAACCACCAATAGTTGAAAATGATCGACCGTGGAACCACCACGGTGTGGTTTCCATACCAATACACGACCAATGCCAACAACAGCGACGACAGGCTCACTGCCTTGAAGATGGTGATCAGGGCATCGTTACCGAAATAACGCATCACCGCACGGTACATCCCGAACCGGATGAAGATCGGGATGGTGACGATGGAGGCAGCGACAAACAGCCACCAATGCGTTACCACAGGATTGACCAGCTCATCCAACCCCATGCGAACGACGAAAGCCAACCACAGTGCCAACCACACTACAACCAAGTCCGCGGTGACCTGTATCGCGCGCTTGTGTTTACGCGGCAGTGAAACCATCCGCTTTCTCAGTCTATCCATATGCATCTCTAATTCCTCTGCTCGGGCATTTCCGAGACGGCTGCGGCCTTGGCTGCAGCCCCCTGATGGAAGGCCTGCGCTTGAATGTTAACCCGGCATACCCGATCTGAACTTGATGGCCAGCAGTACCAGGGGCAGGTAGGCAATGACCAGTGCCACCCCGCCATCGAGCCAGCCCGAGACGGCCATGCACGCCAACGGAAAGAGCCAGAGCACGTTGATCAAGAGTACCGCCATCGTGACAGGCTTGTGGCTGCCCAACTGCCGGGAGGCGTGTTGGTAGGCATGGCTGCGGTGGGCTTCGTAGACTTTTTCGCCCCGCAGCAGGCGGCGAATCAGCGTTACGGTGGCATCGACGACGAAGACCCCGAGCAAGATCAACCAGCCTGCGAAGAGTGCCGAGTCCACCCAGGCGGCCTGGAGCGACAGAATGGCCAATGCTACACCCAGGAACCCGCTACCGGCATCGCCCATGAAGATGCGCGCCGGCGGGAAGTTCCAGAACAGGAAACCTGCCACCGCACAGGCCAATGCCAACGCCGCATAGGACTGCTCGAAATGATGGCTGATCACATAGAGGACAACGCCCCCCAGGCACACACAGATCGCCTCGACGCTGGCCAAACCATCGATGCCGTCCATGAAGTTGTACAGGTTGAGCAACCAGACAAAGTAGAACAGCGCCAGTACATAGCCGAACCAACCGAAATCGATGTCCAGACCGAAGGCATGCAGAGGCGGAATTCCGCCCAGGCAGAACAGCGCCCAGGCGCTGCCCAGGAAGTGCCCCAGCAGCCGCCAGCGAGCGGCGACGTGGCCGTGATCGTCCAGGAAACCCAGCAGCGCAATCATTGAACCAGTACCCACCAGCGCCCAGATCAAGTTGCCCGGCAGCAACGACTGGCTGGCGAACACAGGCAGTGACAAGAGGAACGCGACGACGATCGCCACGCCCCCGCCACGCGGCGTGGGCACGCTGTGGGAACTCCGCTCATTGGGAATATCGATGATGCTGCGAGCCAGTGCGTAACGGCGCAATCCGCCGGTCATCACCAGGGCAACCAGCAGTACTGCAGGAAACAACGTCCAAAGAATCATTGAGGCTAGCGTTCCGATTCAAGATATGCGTGGGCTGTAAGTTTCAACGCCTGGTCGACGCTCAGAGGAGGCGTCCATTCGAGCAAGCGTTTGGTCTTGATGATGTCGACCTGAAGCGAGTCGCACAGTCGAGCTGCGATACCGGGACGACGCACCAGAGACGCTGCGGTCTTGATCAAACCGGCAGGCACGGGCAACAGCTTGGCACTGACGCCCAGTGCAGTACTGGTTTTCTTCAGTAACTCAGTGGTCGAAAGGTCTTGGTCATCGCTGGCCAAAAACACCTGTCCGGCAGCTGCGGGATGGATGAGGCACACACGAATCAAATCCACCAGATTGTCCAGGGCGACCATGCTGCGTTTGTTCTTGATCGCCCCGAGAGGCAACGGGATCCCGGCTTTCAGCCACTTCATCATGGATTGGAAGTTGGCTTTCACATGCGGGCCGTACACCAGCACCGGGCGAACGATGACCACTTCCATGCCCGTGGACTGTGCGAGCGCCAGCAGGGCCCGCTCAGCTTCGAGTTTGGAAACACCATAGGGATCCACTGGCGTTGGCACTTCGTCCGCGGTGTAGGGCGCTCTATGATTGGTCGTTTCGCCATTGACCTTGATGGAGCTGAGGAAGACGAATCGCTTGACTCCGTCTTGAGCGGCTCGTCGCGCTAGCGCCAGCGTCCCTTCGACATTGATCTTGCGATAGTCGCTGAGCGGGTCGGTCGACTGATCGTTCATGACATGCACGCGTGCAGCGCAATGAACCACATAATCGATACCCTGCAGCGATGCCTGGAAATCGCTTTCTTCAAGCGATGGCATCATGAATGCGTGCACCCCTTGCGCCAACGCGGGGGGTGTCTTGCGAACACCCGCCAACACGCGTAAAGCAGGATCACGCGCCAGGGTCGAAACCACACGGGAACCCACGAACCCCGTAGCGCCTGTCACCAGCACTTGTCGTTGCATCAGGCCTGACTCCTCAATGTGCTGTAGATTTCCATATGCTTGCCAACGACCTGCTGGATGGCGAAGGTCTGCTCCGCGAACGCTCGGCCCGCCAAGCCCATCGACCGACGCAGCGCTGCGTCCTCGACCAGACGTTGAATCGCATCGGCCAACGACTGGGAATCACGCACAGGCACCAGCAAGCCCGTGACATCGGCCACGATGGCGTCACGGCAACCTGGGACGTTGGTGGTCACCACCGCTCTGCCACAGGCAGCGGCTTCGATCAAAACTTTTGGCAAACCTTCTCGATACGAGGGCAGCACGACGATGTTCGACGCCCTGAATACGTTGGCGATATCGGATCGATACCCCAGACACTGGATCAAGTCGCCCGCAGCCCACGTCTGCAACTGGGCCGGATCGATACTGGTCGGGTTGCCAGGATCTGGATCACCCACCAGCTGGAATACGGCCTCGACACCACGTCCACGCAGGACTTGCGCCGCCTCGACGAACTCCAGGACACCTTTGTCCTTGAGCAGCCTGGCGGCCAGGGTCACCACCACAGGCCCTGCCGGCTCCTCATCGCATTGGTACAGGTCGAGGTCCACGCCCGACCCTTTGATCAGGACGCTCTTTTGCGCCGTGACTGCGCCCAGATCGATGAGTGCCTGCTGGTCATCGGGGTTCTGGAACACCACGCGCACGTTACGCTTGCCCAGCGCCAGTCGATACAGTGTCGACACCACACCCCTGATCAAAGCCGCCTTTCTACCCTGTTTCATGAAGATGAAACCCAGTCCCGAGATAGCCGCCAGCACGCCCTTGACCGGAGACAGACGCGCTGCAATGCCGCCATACAGCACCGGCTTGATCGTGACCAGATGAAGCACATCAGGGCGCACGCTCCAGCACAATTTCACGATATTGACCAGGCTGAGCAACTCCCCGAGCGGATTCTTGCCGCTACGGGTGATCTTCAGTTCGTGGAATGTGAAGCCGAGCGACTGGATCTTGGCCACGGACGGGCCGGCTTGAGTGGCCACGTGAACGTCGTAGCCTTCGTTTCTGGCCCCTTCGGCGATCGGAAGGCGATGCGACAGAAAGAAAGCCGCGTCATTCACGATCATTAATAAAATCGGCTTCATAATTTATTGTTTATCCATCAACACGTGGTCCTTTGCGCCCGCGACCTTTATTGACCACGGGCAAGGCGCAACCACTTTTCAGTGGTCGACCAGCGAAAGGAGATACTGCCCATAGCTGTTCTTGCTGAGCGACACACCGATCCGCCGAACATCGTCCGCGCTCAGCCAACCATTGTGATACGCAATTTCTTCAAGACAGGCGATCTTGTTGCCCTGGCGCTTTTCGATGGTTTCGACGAAATGTCCAGCTTCTAGCAGGCTTTCGTGGGTACCGGTGTCCAGCCAGGCAAACCCGCGCCCCAGCAACTCCACATGCAAGTCCCCACGCTCCAGGTAAGCCTGGTTGATGCTGGTGATCTCCAGCTCGCCGCGTGCAGAGGGCTTTACCTGCTTTGCCATTTCGACGACATCGTTGTCATAGAAATACAGGCCGGTCACCGCATAGTTTGACTTGGGATGCGCTGGCTTCTCTTCGATCGAAACAGCCCGTTTGTCGCTGTTGAACTCCACGACACCGAAGCGCTCGGGATCCTTTACCTTGTAACCGAAAACGGTAGCCCCTGAGGTCCGACCGGTCGCTCTCTGCAGAACCGGCGTGAAGCCCTGGCCATAAAAGATGTTGTCACCCAGGATCAAGCACACCGAATCGGAACCGATGAACGATTCGCCAATGATGAACGCTTGTGCCAACCCGTCCGGCGAAGGCTGCTCAGCATAGGTCAGGTTGATACCCAGGTCGCTACCGTCACCCAGCAGCCGACGGTAACCGCCAATGTCATCAGGGGTACTGATGAGCAGAATATCCCGGATGCCGGCCAGCATGAGTACCGACAGCGGATAGTAGATCATCGGCTTGTCGTAAATGGGCAGCAACTGCTTGGACACACCCTTGGTGATCGGATAGAGCCGAGTGCCCGATCCGCCCGCCAACACAATTCCCTTCATACCGATGTTCCTTCAGAAACTTGTGCGCCCAGGCGCTCACGTTGATAGCTGCCGTCCTGAACCCGCTGGCACCACTGCAGATTGTCCAGATACCAGGAGACCGTCTTGCGAATACCGGATTCGAAGGTTTCCTGGGGCTTCCAGCCCAGATCCGCTTCGATCTTGGACGCATCGATGGCGTAGCGCAGGTCGTGGCCTGGGCGGTCGGCGACATGTTTGATCAAGTCGGCATAGCGAGCGATGCCCGACACAGCAGGGTTCTTGTCGACCGGTCGCAGTTCGTCGAGCAGGCTGCAGATGGCGTGCACCACATCCAGGTTGCGGCGCTCGTTGTGTCCACCGATGTTGTAGGTCTGCCCTACGCCACCCTGGGTGACGACGGTATACAACGCGCGCGCATGATCATCCACGTACAACCAGTCACGCACCTGGGCGCCGCTGCCATACACCGGAAGCGCCTTGCCCTCCAAGGCATTGAGGATCATCAGCGGGATGAGTTTCTCGGGGAAATGGAACGGGCCGTAATTGTTGGAGCAGTTGGTCACCACGACCGGCAAGCCGTAGGTGCGATGCCAGGCCCGGACCAGGTGGTCGGAGCTGGCCTTGCTGGCAGAGTACGGCGAGCTAGGCGCGTACGGCGTCTGTTCGGTGAACAGATCGGTCGGGCCTTCCAGGTCACCGTAGACTTCGTCAGTGGAGATGTGGTGGAACTTGAAACGCGCTTTGCCCTCTGCGCTCAACCCCGACCAGTAGGCACGCGCCGCCTCGAGAAGCGTGTAGGTACCGACGATGTTGGTCTGGATGAAATCAGAAGGGCCATCGATCGAGCGGTCCACGTGGGATTCGGCCGCCAGGTGCATGATGACATCCGGCTGATGCCGGGCCAGCACCTGATCCACAGCCGCACGGTCACAAATGTCGACCTGCTCGAAGCGATAGCGGTCATTACCCGAAATCGCGTCGAGGGACTCGAGATTGCCCGCGTAGGTCAGCTTGTCGAGGTTGACGACGCTGTCCTCGGTGTGTTCGATCACATGGCGTACCACCGCAGATCCGATAAAGCCTGCGCCGCCGGTCACCAGAATTTTCATTTTCACGCATCATCCTTCTTCAAACCCACGAGGCGGTGGGGTGCTGAACTGAGCACGCCCAACCCTGCTCGTTGGCCATCCATCATTTTAGAAAACGAACATACCAAGGCATGGCTTTGGCGATACCGTCCGCAATGTCGAAACCTGGGTCGTAGCCCAACAGCGTCCGAGCCTTGCCGATATCGGCCTGCGAATGCCGGACATCCCCCGCCCGGAAGTCGCGATAGACCGGATCGTGGGGATACTGGATGTCGTTGGCTGCCAGCGCATCACGCAGCGCCGCGAACAACTGGTTCAGGCTCGTGCGTCCACTGACGGCAACGTTATAGACCTGATTCGTGGCCTCTTCCCGATCGGTGGTAGCGGCCAGCAGGTTGGCCTGCACGGTGTTTTCGATGAAGCAGAAATCCCGGCTGGTTTCACCGTCGCCGTTGATGTAGACCGGCTCGCCCTCGATCATCGCCGCCGCCCACTTGGGAATGACGGCCGCATAGGCGCCGTTGGGATCCTGGCGCTTGCCGAAGACGTTGAAATAACGCAAGCCGACGGTCTTGAAACCATAGGTCCGGGCGAATACGTCGGCATAGATTTCGTTGACCAGCTTGGTCACGGCATAAGGGGACAGCGGCTTGCCGATCACGTCCTCGACCTTGGGCAACCCGGGATGGTCACCATAGGTGGAACTGCTCGCGGCATACACGAAGCTCTTGACGCCTTCGTCTCGCGCGGCCACCAACATGTTCAGGAAACCATCGATGTTGGTGCCGTTGGTGGTGATCGGATCGTTGATCGAACGCGGCACCGAACCCAGGGCCGCCTGGTGAAGCACATGATCCACGCCCACACAGGCCTTGGCGCAATCCTCGAGCTTGCGAATGTCACCTTCGATGAATCTGAAGGCAGCCCATTGCTCGGCGCTCACCGAACCTTGCACTTCGTCCAGATTGCGCTGATGGCCGGTGGCAAAGTTGTCGAGGCCGACAACGCGCTGGCCGAGTTTGAGCAGCGTTTCCAGCAGGTTGGAGCCGATGAAGCCCGCCACGCCCGTGACCAGCCAGGTCCGCGGCGTTTTCGGCAAGGATTCGATGAGTTGTTCATATGCAGTCATATAGCGTCACCACTTCGAGGGGATCGGGGAGGTCATGACCTCCCCCTGTTTACAGGCGCAGGTCCGAGGAGGTGGCTGGCAGCAGGTACTTGAGGTCGTACAGCACGTGCGCGTCCTTGCCCAAGGCGCGGAGCTGGCTTTCGCCCATTGCCTTGAACTGCTGGTGAGCCACGGCCAGCACGATGCCGTCGTACGCAGCAGCGTCCGGAGCAGCGACCGGCGTGATGCCGTATTCGTGCTGCGCCTCTTCAGCGCTGACCCATGGATCGAAGACGTCGACCTGGATGTTGTATTCCTGCAGCTCGGTGACGATATCGACGATCTTGGTGTTGCGCAGGTCCGGGCAGTTTTCCTTGAAGGTCAGGCCCATGATCAGAACGCGAGCGCCGTCCACATGGATGCGACGCTTGACCATCGCCTTCACCAGTTGCGAAGCGACATAGGCGGCCATGCCATCGTTCAGGCGGCGACCGGCGAGAATGATCTCGGGGTGATAGCCGATGCTTTGTGCCTTGTGCGTCAGGTAGTAAGGGTCGACACCAATGCAGTGCCCACCGACAAGACCCGGACGGAACGGCAGGAAGTTCCACTTGGTACCCGCAGCCTGGAGCACCGCTTCGGTATCGATCCCCAGCTTGTTGAAGATCAGCGCCAATTCATTGATCAGGGCGATATTCAGATCCCGCTGGGTATTCTCGATAACCTTGGCAGCCTCGGCGACCTTGATGCTGCTCGCCTTGTGGGTGCCGGCGATGATAATTTCCCGGTACAGCGAGTCGACCAGTTCAGCCACTTCTTCATTGGAGCCGGAAGTGACTTTCTTGATGGTCGCTACACGGTGTTCTTTATCGCCTGGGTTGATCCGCTCAGGGCTGTAACCGGCGTAGAAGTCTTTGTTGAAGACCAGGCCCGATACCCGCTCCAACACCGGCACGCAATCCTCTTCGGTCGCACCAGGGTAGACAGTGGATTCGTAGATGACGATATCGCCGGCCTTCAGAATCGAACCGATGGTTTCGGAGGCCTTGATCAGCGGGGTCAGGTCAGGCTGGTTGTACGCGTCGATCGGCGTGGGCACGGTAACGATAAAGACGTTACAGCTTTTCAATTCATCGACTTGAGTGGTGAAACGCAGCCCTGAAGCTTCGGCAAGCTCCTCATCGCTGACTTCAAGCGTGGAATCGGTACCTTTGGCAAGCGCTTCGATACGCGGCCGACTAATATCGAAGCCAACCACCGAGCGCTTTTTACCAAACTCGACCGCCAGTGGCAGACCGACGTAGCCAAGGCCGATAACAGCCAGCTTAATATTCTCTAGAGAAAACATGCCTTATCCCAAGTAATGTCACGGAAAAAAACTGTATGGAACAGGCTCCGTCACTCCCCTGCTTCCATTCGGGTTGGCGACCCATCAGCCGCCGCCTCCCTGAGTGATTCTGATATACGCCTGTGATCGCAACCGCGCCGGTGACATGACTGCGCCTTCGCGTGTGTTGCGCGAGCGCGATATCCCACGTCGTCAGGTATCACTGGGCGTGCATTCTACCCCATACCTGCTGCCTTCCCTAGACGTGAATACCCCCGGCCACACCAACAATCGCGCATTGGCCCTTCAGTTGTAACTGGGGTCAATACATGAATGAGGTGGATCATCCATGGCAGGTGGCCATATGACAGACGCCAGCGCAGGACGTTCTATGGACCACACGATATCTCATCAACCCGATACGACTGGGTTGAAGATCGCCGTCGCCAATACGATCCGCGCTTTCAGCGTCGATGACGAACCTGCTAACCTTGCCTGATTTCGCCCAGCCGCACGACTTAACATCGACATCATTGTGATTCTGGGCAACCAGACTACCGACCCGCCGGCCCAGAGTCTTGTTCGCTGAGTCATGCACGTGCTGGACACAGGATTTACCGATCAGGGAAGGGAGCGCACGTTGTTCGATGTCCAAGAATTCCGACTGGGCACTTCGGTGCCCGCTTAAGCATCGAATCCTCCAGCCCACGGCCCAGCCGCGCTGTTATTGATTCTCCAAGCACGGCCTCGATACAGCGCTCTCATCTACCCAATACTTGACCTTGACGCGATTACTCTTATGTGTGGACTTGCAGGACATTTCAATCTGACAGGACAGTCGTCCGAAGCAGCGCTGCTTCTGGAAAGCAAACGGATGGCGGACACCATCGTTCATCGCGGCCCGGACGATGAGGGGCTGTGGGTCGATCCGGTCGTCGGCCTGGGTCTCGCCCATCGACGTTTGGCCATCGTCGACCTCTCGCCGGCCGGGCATCAACCGATGCCCTCGGAATCCGGGCGCTTCGTCATGGCGTTCAATGGCGAGATCTACAATCACCTGGAGCTGCGCCAGCGCCTGGAAAGCGAGGGCAGAACGGCCTCCTGGCGCGGCCACTCCGACACCGAGACGCTGCTGGCCGGCTTCGAGACCTGGGGCATCGAGGCGACACTGAAAGCGGCCATCGGCATGTTTGCCATCGCGCTGTGGGACACGCACGATCGCCAACTGATCCTGGCGCGAGATCGGCTCGGCGAAAAGCCGCTGTACTACGGCTGCCAGCAAGGTCAAGGCAACACCGTGTTCCTGTTTGGCTCGGAGCTCAAGGCACTGCGAGCTCACTCGGCCTTTGCGGCCGCCATCAGCAGACCCGCATTGGCGCTGTACGTGCGCCACAACTACATTCCCGCCCCTCACTCCATTTACGAAAACATCTACAAACTGCAGCCTGGCTGCCTGCTGAGGATTTCGCCCGAGCATCCTGAGCCTGTCATCACCGAGTACTGGTCTGCTGCCAGCGTCATGGCCGAGGGCACTTCGCAACGGCAGCGCAGCCTCGCACCAGAAGAGGCGGTCGAGCAGTTGGAGACACTGCTCAAGTCCGCAGTCTCTTTGCAGATGATGGCTGACGTTCCGCTGGGCGCTTTCCTTTCAGGCGGCATCGACTCATCGACGATCGTTGCCTTGATGCAGTCCCAGTCGTCCCGGCCGATCAGTACCTTTACCATCGGCTTCCACGAGAAGGGCTACAACGAGGCAGAGCACGCCAAGGCTGTCGCGAAACACCTCGGAACGCAACACACCGAACTCTACGTAACACCGGAACAAGCCATGGCAGTTATTCCTCAACTGCCGACCATGTACGACGAGCCCTTCTCCGATTCGTCGCAGATCCCCACCTATCTCGTCTCGCAACTGGCCCGCCAGCATGTGACCGTTTCGCTGTCGGGCGACGCAGGGGATGAGTTGTTCAGCGGGTATCGGCGCTACAACGTCACAGCGAATACCTGGGGCAAGATTTCCAAACTGCCACAACCTGTGAGAACCGCGCTTTCACGCTCGATCACCGCGCTCTCCCCGGCTACCTGGAGCCGCTTGGCTGGCTGGCTACCCGGCTCGAGCCCACGCATCGGCGATCACTTGCACAAAGGTGCTGGCGTACTCAACTCAACTTCCGTGGAAGCTCTTTATTACGGCCTGGTGTCTCAGTGGTCGGATCCTGCGTACATCGTCATAGGCGGCGCGGAACCCGCTACGATTTTGACTGGCGCAATGCCGGACCTGAGCAGTCTCGAGCCCGTGGAGAGAATGATGGCCCTGGACTTGCTCACCTATCTTCCTGACGACATCTTGGCCAAAGTCGATCGGGCATCGATGGCCACATCGCTCGAGTCTCGTGTCCCCATGCTGGACCACCGCGTAGTGGAATTTGCCTGGCAACTGCCGCATGCCTTGAAGCAACGGGACGGGGTCGGCAAGTGGATACTTCGCCAAGTCTTGTATCGCCACGTTCCGCAAGAACTGATCGATCGCCCCAAGATGGGCTTCGGCATTCCAATCGACGAATGGCTACGCGGCCCACTTCGCGATTGGGCGCAGGCATTGCTTGACGAACAACGATTGCGCAAGGAAGGGTACTTCCACCACGGACCCATTCAGCAAAAATGGCAAGAACATCTGAGCGGGGCGAAAAACTGGGCCTACCATCTTTGGAACATCCTGATGTTCCAGGCGTGGCTTGAGGAAAACCATCCGGCGGGTTGACGCTTGATCGCTGTCCTTGCGCAGACAGTTCGAACACAGCCAAGACAAGGGCAATCTCGTGTAAACGAGATTGCCCGCAAGTCAGATTGAACTACTACTCATAAGGCAGGCGGACTGGCGCTCTGTCGTAAGTGGTAGCCCGACTAAGGCGCACCAAGACGCAGCGAGCCAAGTAGAATGCCTGTATCGGATACAGCATCCAGACGTACAAGCCGAATCGATCATTGTAGGCAACGTCGAACGTCAGAATGTGAACGATGCCAAAGTAAGCCGACATCTTGAACAACATCATCATGCGCCGATCGGTAAAACCCACAGCCTTCATGCACAAAAGGAAGAAGATCGAACAGGATGAGAACAGCCAGAAACTCAGCCTGAAGCCTGTTTGGTAATCAATGGCTGAGGTATCACCATAATTGATTGATACGCCCATCGCGGCCAGCTGGTCAAATAGCAATGTTGCCAAGGATTTGAAAATCCCGAACACCGAGCATGCCGACACCAAGATCCAAACCAGCAGCAACAGTGAGACAGGTAATTTGGCAGTTGTCCGCCTGAAAAACACCCACGGCAGAAGGATGACCGTTGATTTGTGAAACACCAAGGACACCAACGCCAGCAGGCGAGGCCGCCATTTCTGCCCACCTAACAGCCTGGAGATAGCCAGCAGCACGAGTGCCATTGCCAGCCCCTGACGAATGACGTTGGCTGTCAGAGAAAGAAAAAACGGGTAGATCAGGATGCAGGCGAACACCATGACTGTCATTGATGAGCGAATGCCGAACACTCGTACAGCGAGACGGTGATAACTCAAACTCAGCAGCAGCGGCACCACAAAGAATAAAACGCGCAGATCCAATCCCATTTCGGACAGGAAGAGCGTGATTACTGCGAAGCCGGGCTCGAAGATTGCGAACGGATGCCCCGTTCCATTGACAACCGTCTCGTAGAAATCCAAGTAGACAGACGTATCACCCTCGATTTCGGCAGGCCGAGTACTAATGAACCACGAGGCCAGCAGCGTAACCAGCAAGATGAGAAACGCTTCGAAAAAGGCGACCAAATGATAATTAGGTATATTTCTCAGGCGAAACTTCACCGCCGCGAAAGTCAATAACAGCGTAAGCACCACAAAGAAAACGTCGTCATACAACGTCAGATAAAGCATAACCGATACCTTTGTGACTTACCGTACTCTATCCTTGGGTCCTACCGTCTTACGAACACGTACCGTTTCCAGAAACTTTGACAGCCTAAAGTACCCGACATGCCTGATAGCGAACATCAGTGATGTCCGGAACACTGACTTGGTCGATCGCGCCATGGCCAACAGGGTAACCAGGAAGTTGGCATAAAGATCAGTTCGCAGCTCATTATGTTTTTCGAAATACTGGGCGATGTCGCCAAAATAAATTGAATACGCTTTTTTTCTACCCGCCACCGTCGACAAGTAGGAACCATTACCAGGATTGCAGCGGTACATGACCAACGGCTTGTTGATGTAAACGCCGCGCCCCCCGCGAATCAACGAGTCCATGGCAAAGAACCACTCCATGAACTCCCGGTCGATGCTCGCCTGACGAGAGGATCGGCGGTAGGCGTAGGAGCTGTGCACACAGGTCGCGCCCCAGCGAGCCAGTTCAGACAATGTAAAGAATGTGTGATAAGGCGCTTGCTCTCCTGGGTACACCGTCATCGACTGGTAGCTCCGATCATCGGAGAAGTAGATGGCTTTGTGGAACACGATGTTGACGTCTGAATGCTCGACAAACAGGTCGTATTGTTCCTGCAACTTCCCAGGCATCATCACATCGTCACCATCGAAATGGAAAACGACATCACCTTTGGCCATGGCATGAACACCATGATAGTTGAGTGCTGCGCCGACATTTTTTTCGCGCAAAAGCAGTGTGAGTCGTCCAGGGTGGGCATCCGCATAGCGACGAATAACGGCCTGAGTATTATCTGGCGAGCAATCATCGGAAACGATGATTTCGCAAGGAAAGTTAATCTCTTGATTGAGGATGCTATCGAGACATTCTTCGATGTACTCTTCCTGCCTGTAACAAGAAACAACGACAGTTGCTGTCAGCATCGAGCGGTCCTTCTTGAATAAATATAAAAGCCCGTGACAGAGCTCAAAAAGTAAATGACATTCATCACGACATGGGCAATGAACACGCCTTGCAGCCCCCAACCTTGATGCAGTGCGAGCACACTTAAGGAGCAGAACAGCAGACCTTGGCCTATCTCCACCATCACATACAGGCGCGTGGCTGCTTTCGCTACCACGACGAAACCGATCACATAGGTCGAAATACGTAAAAAGTCACCAATCAACTGGTACTGTATATAGCTCGTGAGCCCAGAAAATTCTTGTGAGAGCAAAAGCGGAATGAAAAACCCCCGCATCAAGTAAAGCACCGACGCACCTACGAAAAACAGGCCCATCACCAAAAGCATGAACTTACGTACGGTGTTCGCTACCCGCTGTCGATCTTGCTCAGCAGAGACGATCGGCATGAAGTAAGCCGCCAGGAACACGACAAAGAAGCCCATGTACGCACTGGACAGCTTGATGGAGGCTTGCCATAACCCGGCAGCCTCAAGGCCAACACTGTCAGTCAAGGACTGTCGAACGACGATCTCTACGACCGGCACGCTCAGGGCGCCTACAATCGCCATCAACGTGAAGCTGCACAACTTGCGCATGCGTGGCCATTCGAATGTGCGCCATCGAATGGTAGGGCGAAGTCTTGAGCGAGCGTAAAAGTACAGGGCTGGCAACGTGTAAGAAAGGTAAAACGTCAACATGGCCAGCGCTGCACCCGCTAGCCCATATTGGCGGGTCAGCCACCAAGCGATCGGCAACGTGATCGAGTTACCGATAATCTGAATGGAGGCATACACCTTGGTTTTGTGCAAACCATTAGCTGTGCCATTCACAAGATTGCTGAAGGCAAATCCAAATTGGGCCAACCCCATGACTACGATCAGCCATTGAAATTTCTCATCACCCATTAGAAATCGAGCCAAGGGCGCTTGAAAAACAATTGCGATCAGCACGATTACGCTGCAAAACATCAATGAATAGTATCGTGCATCAGCCAAGAAACGCAGCAACTCTCGCGGACGAGCTTTGTATTCAGCCACGTACTTGATGACCCCGTTCTGGATTCCTCCACCCGCCAAAAGCGACAAGAACAATACGGCACTCATGAAATTGCCCAACTGGCCCATGCCCTCAACACCGAGGTAAACCGCTACCAGCTTGAGCAGAAGGAAACCGACGCCGATCTTGGACAATTGAGCAAGGGTAGTCAGAGCCGCACTCAACAACAACCCGCTGCGCGCGACTCTTCTCATCTTGAGATCACCACTTGACTCACCGGGCATCGATCGCGTCAATGACCGCCTGGATCACTTCATCCACTTCTTCTGTCGTCATGGCCAACCACAAGGGCAGACGGAACAGGCGCTCACTTTCTCGGGTGGTATGCACATCTTCCCCATGCAAACGGCCCAAGCTGCGGCCCGCCGGCGCCGAATGAAGCGGGATGTAATGGAATACTGCTCCGACGCCTCGGGCGCGCAGCATTTCAAGTATCTGCGTACGTTGCTCAAGCCCGGAGGCTTTGAGATAGAACATATGCCCATTGGCCACACAGTCACCCGGCAACTGCGGCAACTCAATCAGGCCCCGCTCAGCATAAGGCGTCAGCGCCAAATAGTAGCGGTTCCAGATGGAAAGACGTGCTTGGTTTATTTCATCTGCCTTCTCTAGCTGACCGTAGAGATAAGCGGCCTGCAATTCACTGGGCAGATAACTGCTGCCCACATCGATCCAGGTATATTTATCTACCATGCCGCGGAAAAACTGAGACCGGTTGGTCCCCTTCTCTCGAATGATTTCGGCGCGACTGACGAACTGCGGATCGTTGATCAACAGCAATCCACCCTCACCGCCACTTGTATAGTTCTTGGTTTCGTGGAAGCTGAAAGCACCCATATGGCCAATCGTGCCGAGCGGCCTACCTTTGTATGTCGACATCATGCCTTGGGCGGCATCTTCGACGACGAGTAGCCCATGACGCCCAGCGATTGCCATGATGGTGTCCATTTCACACGCCACGCCAGCGTAGTGAACAGGAACGATTGCGCGTGTGCGTTCAGTGATTGCCGATTCGATCAAGGCTTCGTCAATATTCATCGTATCGGGCCGCACATCGACGAATACGATTGTCGCTCCGCGCAGCACGAAAGCGTTCGCCGTACTGACGAAGGTATAGCTCGGCATGATAACTTCATCGCCAGGCTGGATATCCAACAGGATGGCAGCCATTTCCAAGGCTTGCGTACATGAAGGTGTCAGCAAGGTCTTGTTGCAGGAAAAGCGTTCTTCGAACCATTTTTGGCAGCGGTGCCCATAGGCACCGTCGCCGGAAATCTTGTCACTGCGCATGGCGGCTAGCACATGGACATCTTCGTTACCCGTGTAGGGCGGTTTGTTGAATGGAATCATTTTTCAAACTCTTCGATGAACTGTTTTTCCAGATTGAGCAAATCACGGCTACGCTCTTTCAAACGTACCGCTGGCGCACCGGCGTAAATACCCCACGCCTCGGTGGATCGAGTAACAAGGGCCATTGCTCCGATAGCGCACCCCTCAGCGATATCGACACCCGGCATGATCACCGCGCCCGCGCCGACGATGACTTGCCGGTGAAGATGAACGGCCGCGAACTTCTCGTTCTTGAACTGCTTGGGGATATTCGAATTGACCAGCGTTTGACCGCTGTAATCATCAGACTGCGAAAACACCTTCACGCCATACGCCAAGGTGCAAAAGTCGTCCAGCACAATGCCCGGAACGCCTCCCGCCACCAAGCACATAGGCGTGACATGGATAAAACGGCCAAAACGGATTTTTCCGGAGATGACGCAAAAATCATCAATCCTGAGATCATCGCCCAGCTCCATCTGCTCTGGGTTGTAAATAGCCGCTTTATCGCTGATCCTTACATTCCTGCCCAGCTTCTTGAAACCCATCGCTCGAAGCTGTTCCTCGGTGAGGTAAGCCATTCAATGATATCCCTGTGTACTTGACCTGATACTCGATCTGCTACCGAAAACAGCAATTTTTCTTATCGCAGGCATCTGCCATGGCCTGCCTGGATGACGTAGCCAGCACGCATCTGCCCCAAGACTCTAGCTACCTACCCTCTGAAAGGAGCGCTATCGGATGGAGCAGGCAGTATAACGTCGACGCCCGTGTGGTAAAGCTGGCTGCAGGCGCTCCGTCGTAGAGAGTGGCAAGCCTAATGCAACCCAGCTTCGCACTAGCGATGTCATGCGTCGGTTACAAGAACACCATTTCGACGCCCGAGTTCATCCGGCAATACGGGAGAGGGTGTAGCCGTCACGTGCAGCGTCTGCGCTTGCCGAGGCGGGTTACTCATTGCAGCTCGCATCAATACGGCAACCACACCGATCAGCAAACCAATGATCAGACCAACGCCAACCCAAATACCTTTACGTGGCTTGATCGGTTTGTTGGACGCGACCGCACGCTGGTCAACACTGACAAGACTCAAACCCTGCAGCTTTGTATCAATGGCCTGCAGGCGCGCGCGCTCAACTCTCAACGCCTCGATTCCCTCAAGAAATGCCTGGTCATTTCCACGACTCTTGATCGCCTCAACACTGCGGTTGTTAGAAAGCAGAATGAGCTCTTTGCGTATCTGACCAATTCTTGGTTCGACGAAGTCGTCTGAGGTTCGCTTACGCAGCGCAGCACGCTCAGCTAAAAGCACATCGGTACCCATGAAGTACAAGGGTGCCGGTCGACCGTTCACCTCGGTATTGATGATATTGCCATTCCCTGCCGTCTCTTCTGCCATCCTCGACGGCGTCGAAGGCTTTTTCAGACCCAGACTGGTGGCAATGGCGATGGCCTCATCCAACTCAGCCAAACGCGCTTCACGCTGCAATTTCAACTGAACACGCAGAGCCTTTAGCTCGTCATTGAGCTGCGCACGCTTCACGGCGTCGTCTTCTTCAAGACGCGCAATTCGCCCCTCGTTACCTGCACGATATTCAGATAATGCGGAGTCAAGCTTCGCATTGACTTCAACCAAGCGGTTGGCCAGGATAATCTGCATATCTCTTGACAACTGTAGGCGTTCGCGCTCTACGGCGTAGTCTACAAAGTCGTTCAGGACAGCGGCACCGTCGACGGTCTTCTCATAACGCATCTTCAACGCGATGAACTCGCTAAGAAGATCCGCTTTCTTGGCATCTGCGACCGCCAGAGTCAGCGCTGTATTGTTGAATTCCTGGAAGGCTTGCTCAGTGCTTTGCCCCTCATCACGATAGGCCGCAATCAGGTCAGGTCTCGAACGGAAAAAAGCCAAGCGAGCATCGTACGAGTCCAGTCGCGCTCCTACTCTTTTCAACGCCTCGCTTGGCGGCAGCGTGTAGATTTTCGAGCGATTCAAGGCGTCCAGCTGATTGAGCTCTACAGGTCGTAATGTCGTCGAGACCTCGTACACAGGGGGAACGATAAAAGCCAACGCCAAGCCGACTAACGCGCAAGCACCAGCGACAGCGATAATAAGCAAACGCCTGCGCCAAAGGGTACGAAAAATAGCAGCAAGGTCTATTTCGCTGGAGGCCGACGCATACGCACCGCGGGAATCGATATTCACTGTGTTTTGCCTGCAAGGTATTAGTGTCATCACCCCGAGGCAGGCCAGGCCGGTAAGCGCTTCGTGCGGCTTTCTCCAGCTATCCGTGCCGTCGGCGAGGGACGCGCATTGTTACACCTTACGCCCGCCGCAACAATGACTTCGAGATAGCATCGACTAGCACATTTCAGCCAGCCCGAAATTTGCGCCTCACCCACAGATCACGGCCTACCGCCACGCAAGCACCGAGGCCAACACCCAGCAGAGTCGCGATCAACATGATAATGGCCTTGCGCGGCTTCACAGGTTTATCCGGCGGCGATACCGCACCATCCTGCTGGTACATGGCAACCAGGGAAGGGTCTATCTTCAGCTTGCGTAGAAAACTGAGTTTTTCTTGCCGCTCGCGCAAACCAGGAATATAGGGGTCGTTGGAAGCCCGCGACTCCAGATTGGCAATCTCTGCCTCTAGGGCCTTGCTACCGCGCATGTATACAAGAGCGCCGCCCATCCCAGCCGAGACCTCGTTGGATAGCGTATTGGATATCAACGGCGGTTTTTCCAGACCTATCGAATGCGCGATACGCAATGCCTCCTTGAGCTGGGCGATTTGGTCGGAGCGCTGATTACTCGCACTGGCACGCGAAGCACGAATTTGCTGCTCGAGGTTATCGGCCATGATCGAAATATCGCTGCGCGTTCCGCTAAGCAACTCGTTTTTTGCCCTTTCTGCGGCCATCTCGGCGTAGGTCGACACCCATATAGCAGCCAACCGCGGATCTTCGACACCGGCAGTGATCACGTAGCGATCCGGCATATCGCTGCCCGCTTGCGCGATTACAAGCTTGGTGTTGAACTCGGCATACAATGCATCCCGAGACCCCTCGCGCTCGCGCTGGGTCAGGGTCGGCAAATACGTCTTACGGAAGAACTTGTCGCGCACAGCCTCAGACTGCAGGGCGCTCAGATAAATGCTATACACATCCTTCGCACTCAAGGGTCGAAGCCCCGTGCTCTCCCCACGCCCAAAGTTGAGCTGTGCAATTTCGTCCTGTGTTGGGGCACGAATATACAGCTTCGCTTCATAGACTGGAGAGGCAAGCAGCACGTAAGCCAGTGCTAAGACAATGATAGGGACCGCGACAATTGCGACCCAGAGTTTTTGCCGCCACACGCCCTGCGCAAGCTCAACCAGATCAATCTCATCACCACCAGGAAGCTCGCTTTCATTGCGCATCTATTCTTTTTTTCCTTCGTTCATCTGATTTAATCAGCACAGGAGTCATGCTTGGACACCCGTCCAGCCTGAACGCCCTACAATCAAGCGTAGCGGCTGTTTTTCGCTTTGCTACACACTCGAACTCACTTCGCAGCAATCGGCAATAGAGTGAACCAAGCCTAGGAAGTTCCTGATTTTCTTGCAGAACATCACAGAAATTTTGACAGCACTCGCCAGCCTACACCTACATCGCCAGCAAGGCATGGTTTTGACATTGAGCGCACACGCCCGGCAAGGGAAAATGGGAATCGACCAAGACAACAGGGGCAGGGATTGCACCAGGGCTACTAGAGAGTGTTCTCTATCGACCCGCCCCGGAGAACAGAAGCCTTAGCACTGCGCTTGGAGCGTTGAGCTTAAACGACCAAGACACCGCCAAACTACGAAGAAGCTTCGGGCACGCCAGTAGGATTTTTCCGATCAACATTGAGTGGGGCCTGTCGAGCGGAGGGCCTCGCCTCCCGCTTGCGGCGACGAATTGAGAAGATCGCCAGAAAAGGCCCTATGGCCATACCCACAACAAGCGCACCAATCACAGGCACGGCAACAGGCATGGAGGGCGCTGCCCAGCCAAATAGCACCAATGAGACCATCTGCTGATTCTCCAGCACGAAGAACAGCACCAATGCGACCAATACAACGACAAGGGATATCAGCAAGGCACGCTTGAGACTACGCATTGAAAAGCTTCCTCATCGACTAAGAATGCATCGAATCTTCTTCATTGACCCGATCACGCAGCTCTTTGCCTGGCTTGAAGTGCGGCACGAACTTACCTTCGAGCTCCACCGACTGCCCAGTCTTGGGATTTCGTCCCACGCGTGGCGCACGATAGTGGAGAGAAAAACTCCCGAAGCCACGAATCTCGATGCGATCGCCCGTTGCCAGACATTGTGACATCTGCTCGAGCATGGTCTTGATGGCCAACTCCACGTCCTTGGACGAGAGCAGCCCCTGATGGGTGACTATACGTTCGATCAGCTCGGACTTCGTCATGTTTTTCCCTTCGTTATCAAGCAGCTAGATCGTTGCCTAACCAGTTTGTAGCACGCTCCGAAAGATTTGAACAGCATAGGGTCTTGACTTGACGAAAAAAACAAATCCCTTTCGCAAAAAAATGCGTCCGCGCGCAGTCGACGCAAAAAACCGATAGAGGCCGCACAAAGATTTGTAGGATTTGACATAATCGCGAGTAGGACGCATCCGCTTTGCATTGTCGCAAAAGTGGATTGCTACGACATTTCTTGCTTGTGCGTCGAACTCATCAGGATTGTTTTATGCGGATACCCTTCCCTTACCTCACCTTTGCGACCCTATTACTCACCGCAGGCGCGAGCGCTCAGGTAGCGGCCGCACAAGTCCACTCGTGGCAGAACGAGCCATCGGAGTTCCTAGGCGTTCCTTTTTTTGGTGATTTCAAGTCCCAGTTGCCGGAATGCATGGACACCACTGCTCGCCAACCCAATCTGTGCTGGAATCAGACACCCGAGCCAGAACGCTACGAGATTCGCGGACTGCCCTACATTCCAATCAGCTCTGGATACCAACTTTTCGCCGACCTGAAGGATGGCTCGATTGGCCAGCTCACGCTGACCGGTAACGCCAGTAGTTTAGAGCTGGTTTCCGACTTTCTGGCCGATACCCTGGGAAAATCTGGTTCGAGCCTGAGCCGTCGAGTGCAACTCAGCACCGGCGCATCTTATGAGATGAAAACCATCACCTGGCAGGGCAAGCGAATTGCAGTTCACTTCCAGCGCAACGAGAGCGATCTGAGCCGTTACACAGTGGTGTTCACACCCACGGCATCCGACCTCAAGACCCTTGAGACCAGCCCGTCAGTTGACGAGGAATCTGGTACGTAGGTCACCGCACACTCTCGATCAGGGTAGTGAGATCCGCGCGCATGTTTCGCACAAAAATTGACAAAAAAAGGGCGACCCGAGGGTCGCCCTTTTCTTACCGATCAAACAGAACTCAGTTCTGCTTGGCCATTGCTTCGCGCAGCAGCGCAGCCATGGTGGTATCGGCAGCAGCTTCCGGAGCGGTGTTTTTCAGGCTCTGGATAGCTTCGCGCTCTTCAGCATCGTCCTTCGATTTGATGGACAGGCTGATGACGCGGGACTTGCGGTCGACGCTGATGATCTTGGCTTCGATCTCTTCGCCTTCCTTCAGCACGTTACGCGCATCTTCAACGCGGTCACGGCTGATTTCGGAAGCCTTCAGAGTCGCTTCGATGTCATCGGCCAGGGTGACGATGGCGCCTTTGGCGTCAACTTCCTTCACGACGCCCTTGACGATTGCACCCTTGTCGTTGACAGCAACGAAGTTGGAGAACGGATCGTCTTCCAGCTGCTTGATACCCAGGGAGATGCGCTCGCGCTCTGGGTCAACCGACAGGATGACGGTTTCCAGTTCGTCGCCCTTCTTGAAACGACGTACGGCTTCTTCGCCGGTTTCGTTCCAGGAGATGTCGGACAGGTGAACCAGACCGTCGATGCCGCCGTCCAGACCAATGAAGATACCGAAGTCGGTGATCGACTTGATGGTACCGGTGATCTTGTCACCCTTGTTGAACTGGCCGGAGAAGTCTTCCCATGGGTTGGATTTGCACTGCTTGATACCCAGGGAGATACGACGACGCTCTTCGTCGATGTCCAGAACCATGACTTCCACTTCGTCGCCAACCTGAACGACTTTCGACGGGTGGATGTTCTTGTTGGTCCAGTCCATTTCGGAAACGTGTACCAGACCTTCAACGCCCTCTTCCAGCTCAGCGAAGCAGCCGTAGTCGGTCAGGTTGGTGACACGCGCTTGTACGCGAGTACCTTCTGGATAACGGGCAGTGATAGCGACCCACGGATCTTCGCCCATTTGCTTCAGACCCAGCGAAACGCGGTTACGCTCACGGTCGAACTTCAGAACGCGCACGTCGACTTCGTCGCCAACGTTAACGATTTCCGATGGGTGCTTGATGCGCTTCCACGCCATGTCGGTGATGTGCAGCAGGCCGTCGATGCCACCCAGGTCCACGAATGCGCCGTAGTCGGTGAGGTTCTTGACGATACCTTTGACTTGCTGGCCTTCCTGCAGGGTTTCCAGCAGGGCTTCGCGCTCGGCGGAGTTCTCGGCTTCCAGCACGCTGCGACGCGAAACGACAACGTTGTTGCGCTTCTGGTCCAGCTTGATGACCTTGAATTCCAGCTCTTTGCCTTCCAGGTGGGTGGTGTCGCGCACTGGGCGGACATCAACCAGGGAGCCCGGCAGGAACGCACGGATGCCGTTAACGTCGACAGTGAAGCCGCCTTTAACCTTACCGTTGATAACGCCCTTGACCACTTCTTCGGCGGCGAAAGCTGCTTCCAGAACAATCCAGCACTCAGCGCGCTTGGCTTTTTCACGGGACAGCTTGGTTTCGCCAAAGCCGTCTTCGACCGCGTCCAGCGCAACGTGCACTTCGTCACCGACCTTGATGGTCAGCTCGCCAGCTTCGTTGTAGAACTGCTCGAGCGGGATGACGCCCTCGGATTTCAGACCGGCATGTACGGTAACCCAGTCGCCGTCGATGTCGACAACGATACCGGTGATGATGGCACCCGGCTGAAGATTGAGGGTTTTCAGGCTTTCTTCAAAGAGTTCTGCAAAGCTTTCGCTCATTTTAATTCCTGTAGATTCGGGCGAAACAGACGCCCATCGCCACATTCCAGACAATGTGGGTTTCGTTTAAGTAAAGGAAAGCAGGCAGGACGATGACTGGTGCCCCTGCCTGCTTTCCTGATGATCAGAGCAGATCGCGCAGGGCGATCTCGCTTCTGATCCGTTGCAGCACCTGCTCGATGGACAATTCGGTGGAATCCAACTGGATGGCATCGGCCGCCGGCTTGAGCGGGGCCACTGCGCGTTGGGTGTCGCGCTCATCGCGCGCACGAATCTCATCTAGCAGACTTGACAGACTAACATCTTCACCCTTGCCCTTCAACTGCAGGTAACGGCGACGCGCTCGTTCCTCGGCACTGGCCGTAAGGAAGACTTTCAGCGGTGCGTCTGGAAACACCACGGTGCCCATGTCGCGACCGTCGGCAATCAGCCCCGGCGCTTCACGGAACGCACGTTGGCGCTGCAGCAGCGCTTCGCGAACGGCCGGCAATGAGGCGACCATCGAGGCACCCGCCCCGACCGTCTCGGTACGGATGACATGGCTGACATCCTCGCCTTCGAGAATGATTTGCTGCAGCTTGCCGGGCTCCGCCGCGATGAACTGCACGTCCAGGTGAGCCGCCAAGGCCTTGAGCAGTTCTTCGTTGGTCAGGTCGACGCCATGGTTGGTCGCGTTGAATGCCAGCAACCGATACAGCGCCCCGGAATCGAGCAGTCGCCAGCTCAGCTCACGCGCCAGCAGCCCAGCCACGGTACCCTTGCCGGAGCCGCTGGGTCCATCAATGGTGATGACCGGCGCCAGCGAGTTCACGACTGCGCCTCTTGCGCCACGCGGATACCCACTTCGGCACACAGCGCCAGGAAGTTCGGGAACGACGTGGCGACGTTGGCGCAGTCATGGATGCGGATTGGCGCGCTGGCCCGCAGCGAAGCGACGCTGAAGGCCATGGCGATACGGTGATCACCGTGACCATGGACTTCGCCGCCACCGATCGGCCCGCCATCGATGATGATGCCATCCGGCGTGGGCTCGCACGTGACGCCCAGCGTCTGCAAGCCATCGGCCATGACCTGGATACGGTCGGACTCCTTGACCCGCAGTTCTTCGGCGCCGCGCAGCACGGTACGCCCTTCGGCACAGGCCGCGGCGACGAACAGCACCGGGAACTCGTCGATGGCCAGCGGCACCAGCGCCTCTGGAATGTCGATGCCCTTGAGCTTCGCGCCGCGCACGCGCAGGTCAGCGACCGGCTCACCACCAACTTCACGCTGGTTTTCCAGAGTGATGTCGCCGCCCATCAGGCGCAGGATATCGATCACGCCGGTTCGGGTCGGGTTGATGCCGACATGCTCCAGCACCAACTCAGAACCTTCGGCAATGGATGCCGCCACCAGGAAGAAGGCCGATGACGAAATATCGCCGGGCACTTCGATGCGAGTGGCTTTCAGCGTGCCGCCTGCTTGCAGCGAAGCTACCGGACCATCGCTGTGCACCGAATAACCGAAGCCCCGCAGCATCCGCTCGGTATGGTCACGGGTTGGCGCGGGCTCGGTGACGGTGGTGGTGCCTTCGGCGTACAGGCCAGCCAGCAACAGGCACGACTTCACTTGGGCGCTGGCCATCGGCAACGTGTAGTTCAGCGCCTTCAGTTTCTGGCCGCCGCGAATGGTCAGCGGTGGACGTCCCTCAGGCCCCGTCTCGACCACAGCCCCCATTTCCCGCAGCGGATTGGCGACGCGGTTCATGGGGCGCTTGGACAGCGAGGCATCGCCGGTCATGGTCACGTCGAATGGCTGTCCAGCCAACAGACCGGAGAGCAGGCGCATCGACGTGCCCGAGTTACCCAGGTAGATCGGACCGGGCGGCGGCTTGAGCCCCTGCAGGCCGACACCGTGAATGGTGACGCGGCCGTGGTGCGGACCTTCGATGACCACGCCCATGTCACGGAAGGCCTGGAGGGTTGCCAGAGCATCCTCGCCCTCGAGGAAACCCTCGACCTCAGTGGTGCCTTCGGCCAGGGAGCCCAGCATGATCGAGCGATGGGAGATGGATTTGTCGCCCGGTACGCGAATCCGTCCGGACAGGCGGCCACCAGGTTGGGCCAGGAAAATCAGGTCGTTGGCGTTCATAGCGTCCACATAGGCCCGGCGGGCCAGGATTTTACTGAAATGCTCACGGGCGACCCGAGCACGGGTGAACACACCCAGCAGTTGGTGCCCGTCTCCTGCATCAACCGCGTCGCGCAAGGCGTCGAGGTCGCTGCGAAATGTATCCAGCGTGCGCAGGACAGCCTCGCGGTTGGCGAGGAAGATGTCGTGCCACATGATCGGGTCGCTGCCGGCGATTCTCGTGAAATCGCGGAAGCCCCCGGCAGCGTACCGGAAGATATCGAGGTTTTCATTGCGTTTGGCCAGCGAGTCCACCAGACCGAAGGCCAGCAGGTGCGGCAAGTGACTGGTGGCGGCCAGCACTTCGTCGTGGCGCTCGACCGGCATGTGTTCCACGTCAGCGTCCAGCGCACGCCACAACCGATCGACCAATGCCAAGGCGGCGCCATCGGTTTCGCCAAGCGGTGTGAGGATGACCTTGTGCCGACGGAACAGCATCGCGTTGGATGCCTCCACGCCGCTCTGCTCGGAGCCCGCGATCGGGTGGCCCGGTACGAACCGAGCAAGACGCTCGCCGAGCACAGCCCGCGCAGCGCGCACCACATTGCCCTTGGCGCTGCCGACATCGGTAATTACTGCCCCCCCAAGCTCCAGCACAGCCAAGCGCGCAAGAAGCTTCTCCATGGCGAGAATCGGAACAGCAAGCTGGATCACATCGGCACCGACGCACGCGGTGGCCAGATCGTCTTCGCAACGATCGACCACGCCGAGCGCCACCGCCTGCCTGCACGATTCGGCATCCAGATCGACGCCGACCACTTCGCGGCACAGGCCGCTTTCACGCAAGCCCTTGGCGAACGAACCACCGATCAGGCCGAGACCGACGACGACCAGACGATCAACGATGGGCGCGGATTTGCTTTCTGCTGCATTTACCACGGGTGCGAACCTTGTTTGGAAATCGGGACGAACTGTGAGGGGGTTGCGGGCCGCTCAACACCCCTACAGCCTCGAGTCAAAGCACCGCCTTCGGATAAGACCCAAGCACCTTGAGGGCTACAGCCTCCTGGCTGATCTGCTCCAGCACGGCCTTGATCAATGGGTCACGATGGTGGCCGACGAAGTCGATGAAGAACACGTAGGTCCACTTGCCACTGCGCGAAGGACGCGTCTCAATGCGGGTCAGGTCGATCCCGTTATCGTGGAACGGCACCAACAACTCGTGCAGGGCACCGGGTTTGTTGCTCATGGAGACGATGATCGAGGTCTTGTCGTCCCCGGTCGGCGGCACTTCCTGGCTGCCGATCATCAGAAAACGCGTGGAGTTGTCCGGACGGTCTTCGATTTTCTCAGCCAGTCGGGTCAGCCCGTAGAGATTGGCTGCCATGTCACCGGCGATCGCCGCCGAATTCCATTCGCCCTTCACGCGCTTGGCCGCCTCGGCATTGCTGGAGACCGCCACGCGCTCGACGTTCGGGTAGTGGGCGTCCAACCATTTGCGGCATTGAGCGAGCGACTGCGCATGGGAGTAGATGCGCGTGATGCTGCCGGTCTTGGTGTTCTCCCCCACCAGCAGGTGATGGTGGATACGCAGCTCCACCTCACCGCAGATCACCATGTCATGCTCGAGGAAACTGTCCAGGGTATGGCTGACCGCACCCTCCGTCGAGTTTTCCACGGGCACCACGCCGAAGTTGACGGCACCGGCCGCCACCTCTCGGAACACCTCGTCGATGGCCGCCATGGGGCGACTCACGACCGCGTGGCCGAAATGCTTCATGGCCGCCGCTTGCGTAAAAGTACCTTCAGGGCCGAGGTAAGCCACTTTCAACGGCTCTTCCAAGGCCAGGCAGGAGGACATGATTTCGCGGAACAGTCGCGCCATCTCCTCGTTGCCCAGTGGTCCTCTGTTGCGCTCCATCACGCGCTTGAGCACCGCAGCCTCACGCTCGGGACGGTAAAACACCGGCTTCTCGCCTTCGGCGAGCGAGGCGGTCTTGACCTTGGCCACTTCCTGGGCGCAGCGGGCGCGCTCGCTGATCAGCTCGAGGATCTTCTCGTCGAGACTGTCGATGCGCACGCGCAGCGCCTTGAGTTCCTGCTCGACCATCAGGCGTGCTCCTTCTCGAACTCAGCCATGTACTGCACCAGGGCCTCGACAGCCTCCAGACCCAAGGCGTTGTAGATGGAAGCGCGCATGCCGCCAACCGAACGGTGCCCTTTGAGGTTGAGCAGACCGCGTGCATCGGCGCCGGCCAGGAAGGCTTTGTCCAGACGCTCGTCAGCCAGGCGGAACGGCACGTTCATCCACGAGCGGGCATTGTGGCTGATGGGGTTGGTGTAGAACTTGCTGGCATCGATGAAGCCATACAAGCGGTCTTTCTTGGCCCGATTGCGCTGTTCCATGGCTTCGACACCGCCCTGCTCCTTGAGCCACTCGAAGACCAGGCCCGACAGGTACCAGGAATAAGTAGCCGGCGTGTTGTACATCGAACCGTTATCGGCTGAAATCTTGTAGTCGAGCATGGTCGGGCAACTGCTGCGGGCGCGACCCAGCAGGTCCTCTCGCACGATCACCACCACCAGACCACTCGGGCCGATGTTCTTCT
The DNA here is from genome assembly GCF_030658255.1 of Pseudomonas sp. RAC1. Taxonomy (NCBI): domain Bacteria; kingdom Pseudomonadati; phylum Pseudomonadota; class Gammaproteobacteria; order Pseudomonadales; family Pseudomonadaceae; genus Pseudomonas; species Pseudomonas sp. RAC1. The sequence continues at coordinate 64,695 of NZ_JAUTXS020000038.1, read as the reverse complement.
GTGCGCCCGCATAGATAAGTCCGAACTGGGATACGTCGATAGGCCGGGAGAGAATGTCGGAAGACATGTCCACCACCAGCGGTACGTCGCCCGTCTGCGGCACCCAGTCGAACTGCAGTCCGCCGATGGTTTCATTGGACGCGTAGTGGATGTAGGCAGCATTAGCGGTCAGTTGCCACTCGTTTTGCCCGGGAATGGCCAGGTAATCGTAGGGCTTGGCGCTGGCGGCCACGTTGATGGTGCCAAAGCGGCGACCTTCCTCGATGGCTTTCTTCGACCAGATACCGGTATCGATGTAGTCGGCGGTGCCGTTCTCCGGCAGCAGGTTCAACGGGATCTCGGCGAACTGCTGGCTGGCACCGCCCTGCAGGAATAGCACTTTGTAGTTCGAGGGGATGGACAACAGTTCGCGCAGATCCTGCTCGGCCTTTTCGGCGATCGCGACGTAATCGTCGCTGCGATGGCTCATCTCCATCACCGACAAGCCTTTGCCATGCCAATCCAGCATCTCGGCCTGGGCGCGCTGCAGGACAGCGTCGGGAAGCGCGGCAGGGCCTGCGCAGAAGTTGAAGGCTCGTTTGCTCACATCCACTCTCGCTCTGACAAATAGAACAAAATCGTTACTGGCGGGCCGCGCTGTTGCTCGCATGGGCGACGCTGAGGCCGCCTTGCGGTCTTAGCGCGGCGCAAGGCCGCTCCCACAAGAAGCGACCCCTGAATACCGGGCATTGCCAAGGGCAATCAGTCGAACGGGGCGACCTTGGTCGCCCCGTTCGGGTCTTGCGTCTACTTACTCCTGCGGAGCCTCTTCAGCACCCGCAGCATCGTCCTCTGCACCTTCGAGCTCGACGCCCTCCTCGCCTACCTCGACGCTGTCGTCGAGCTCGTCTTCGGAAGGCTCCTGGATACGCTCCAGACCTACTAGCGTCTCATCGCTGGCCAGCTTGATCAGCGTTACACCCTGCGTGTTGCGGCTCAGGCTGGAAACCTCGCCGACGCGCGTACGAACCAAGGTACCCTGGTCGGAAATCAGCATGATTTCCTCGCCCTCATGGACCTGGATGGCCCCGATCAGCAGACCGTTGCGCCCCTTGGTCCCCATGGCGATGACGCCCTGACCACCGCGACCGCGACGCGGGAACTTGGACAGCGGGGTGCGCTTGCCATAGCCGCGCTCGGAAGCGGTGAGGATCTGCGCGCCGGACTCGGGGATCAGCATGGAGATCACCTCCTGGCCCTTGCCCAGACGCATACCGCGCACACCGCGAGCGGTACGGCCCATCTGGCGAACCACGCCTTCGGCGAAGCGGATCACCTTGCCGGCACTGGAGAACATCATCACTTCCTTGGCACCGTCGGTGATCGCGGCGGCGATCAGGGTGTCGCCTTCCTTGAGCTTGACGGCGATCAGACCGTTGGAGCGAGGACGAGCGAACTGCACCAGCGGGGTCTTCTTCACGGTCCCCAGGGCGGTCGCCATGAAGATGTAGGCGCCGGTCGGCTCGGCGACCAGCTCTGGCGTGTCACCCTCTTCCTCGTCGACTTCTTCGGGCTCGACCACGTCGCCCTCGAGCACGGCGTCATCGGCCTCATCGAGCTCTTCGTCGAGCTCATCGCTTTGCTGCAACGCTTCGAGGTCGATCTGCAGCATGGCGGTGATACGCTCGCCCTCTTCCAGGGGCAGCAGGTTGACCATCGGACGGCCACGCGCCGCGCGGGACGCTTCAGGAATATCGTAGGTCTTGAGCCAATACACCTTGCCCTTGCTGGAGAACAGCAGGAGGGTGGCGTGACTGTTGGCAACCAGCAGATGCTCGATGTAGTCCTCGTCCTTCACGCCGGTCGCCGACTTGCCCTTGCCACCACGGCGCTGCGCCTGGTAGGCAGACAGCGGCTGGGTCTTGGCATAGCCGCCGTGGGAAATGGTCACCACACGTTCTTCTTCGGGGATCATGTCGCCGTAGTTGAGGTCGTGGCGGGCATCGAGGATCTCGGTGCGACGCACATCGCCATACTCGGCGCGAATCGCCTCCAGCTCTTCGCGGATCACTTCCATCAGGCGCTGGGCGCTATTGAGGATGCGGATCAACTCGCCGATCTGCTCGAGGATCTCCTGGTACTCGGCCAGCAGCTTCTCGTGCTCCAGGCCGGTCAGGCGGTGCAGGCGCAGCTCGAGGATGGCCTGGGCCTGCTCGGGCGACAGCCAGTATTTGCCATCACGCAGACCATACTGCTCCGGAAGGTCCTCTGGACGGCAGGAGTCGGCGCCAGCACGCTCGACCATGACCTGCACGGCGCTGGACTCCCAGGGCGTACTGATCAGCGCTTCCTTGGCCTCGGACGGCGTTGGCGAGGCCTTGATCAGCGCGATGACCGGGTCGATGTTGGACAGCGCGACCGCCTGGCCTTCGAGGATGTGCCCACGCTCGCGTGCCTTGCGCAATTCGAACACGGTGCGCCGGGTCACCACTTCACGGCGGTGACGCACGAAGGCTTCGAGCAGGTCCTTGAGATTGAGCAGGCGCGGACGACCGTCGATCAGGGCGACGATGTTGATGCCGAACACGCTCTGCAGTTGGGTCTGCTGGTAGAGGTTGTTGAGCACCACCTCCGGCACCTCGCCGCGACGCAGCTCGATGACGACACGCATGCCGTCCTTGTCGGACTCGTCACGCAGCTCGGTGATGCCTTCGAGCTTCTTCTCCTTGACCAGCTCGGCAATCTTCTCGATCAGACGCGCCTTGTTCAGCTGGTACGGCAGCTCGGTGATGACGATCTGCTGGCGGCCACCGACCTTGTCGATGTCTTCGATCTGCGAGCGGGCGCGCATGTAGATGCGGCCACGACCGGTGCGATAGGCCTCGATGATGCCCTGGCGGCCGTTGATCAGGCCAGCGGTCGGGAAGTCCGGGCCCGGGATGAACTGCATGAGTTCGTCGACCGTGACCTCGGGATTGTCGATCAGCGCCAGGCAGCCATCGATCACCTCACCCAGGTTGTGAGGCGGGATGTTGGTCGCCATGCCCACGGCGATGCCGCTGGAACCGTTGACCAGCAGGTTGGGGATCTTGGTCGGCATGACCGCCGGGATCTGCTCGGTACCGTCGTAGTTGGGGACCCAGTCGACGGTTTCCTTGTGCAGGTCGGCCAGCAGCTCGTGGGCCAACTTGGTCATGCGCACTTCGGTGTAACGCATGGCGGCAGCGTTGTCGCCGTCCACCGAGCCGAAGTTGCCTTGACCGTCGACCAGCAGGTAGCGCAGCGAGAACGGCTGCGCCATGCGCACGATGGTGTCGTACACGGCGGTGTCGCCGTGCGGGTGGTACTTACCGATGACGTCACCGACCACACGGGCGGACTTCTTGTACGGCTTGTTCCAGTCGTTGCCCAGTTCGCTCATTGCGAACAGGACGCGGCGATGCACGGGCTTCAAGCCATCACGCGCATCGGGCAGCGCTCGCCCGACAATCACGCTCATCGCGTAGTCGAGGTAGGACTGTCTCAGTTCGTCTTCGATATTGACCGGGAGGATTTCTTTGGCCAGTTCGCCCATGAGAAGCCTGATTCCTTTTTCTGGTGAAACTTCGTGATGTCCATCGGTGGACGAACGAAGCTCGCCGCCACCGCGTTCGACGCAGGGGCGACATACGACAAATCAATGAGTTGAGCCCAGGATCTGCGCAATGAAGGGCACCGCAAACAGCACCCTTGGAAACTGCCGGATGGTATCACAAACGGCTGCGCGGTGGGAGAGAGGGCAGGATGCCACTGGGGCGTAATCCTGTGCCGATCTGCCAGGCGCTCCAGCCCTCAATGCAGGCGTTTGCGACACATCAGTTGGGCGATCTTGGCCGTATCAGGACGCTCGACAATGCCTTTTTCGGTCACGATCACGTCGATCAGGTCTGCAGGCGTCACATCGAAGACGGTGTTGAACACTTCGACCTCGGCCGCCACCCGCTTGCCGGCCACTTCAAGCAGTTCGTCCGCCTCGCGCTCTTCCAGAGGAATGTCTTCGCCACTGGGCAAATTCAGGTCGATGCTGGTGCTCGATGCCACGACCATGAAGCGCACACCGTGATGCATGGCCGCGACCGCCATCTGATAGGTACCGATCTTGCTCGCCACATCGCCATTGGCGGCGATGCAATCGGCGCCAACCACGACCCAGGTGATGCCTTTGGTCTTCATCAGATGTGCCAGCGCCGAGTCGGCACATACGGTGACCGGGATGCCCTCATGCGCCAACTCCCAGGCCGTGAGCCGCGAGCCTTGCAGCCACGGCCGGGTTTCGCCGGCATACACCCGCTCGACCATGCCTTCCAGGTAGGCGGCGTGGATCACCCCCAGGGCCGTACCGAAGCCACCACTGGCCAGGGCGCCGGCGTTGCCGTAGGTGAGCAAGGTCTGCTCGCTACCCTGATGGCGGCGGATCTGCTCGATGCCGTGCTGGGCCATGGTCAGGTTGGCTTCACGATCGCTTTCGTGGATGGCCACCGCCTCGGCTTCCATCAGCCCCAACAGATCATCTTCGGGACTCAGGCGCTGCAGGCGCTCACGCATGCGGTTCAGCGCCCAGAAGAGATTGGCAGCCGTAGGACGCGCTTCAGCCAGCTCGAGAAAATCCTCCTCCAGCGCCTGCTCCCAATCGTCCTCGCCCAAGCGCTCGCGCAGGGCAAGAACCAGCCCATAGGCTGCAGCGATACCAATGGCCGCCGCCCCACGCACGGCCATGGCGCGGATCGCCTGCACGACGGAGGCGACGTCGGCACACTCCAGCCATTGCTCGCGGGCAGGCAGCAGACGCTGGTCGAGCAGGTGCAAGGTGCCATCACGCCACTGGATGCCGGTCACCTTCTCTGCCGCCATAAGTCGCTCGCGCATCGCCTCTCCCCGCCGTTGACTGATCAAAAGCGGACGATTATAGCGAGCCCAGGCCGCGAGCGCTCGGGTATACTGCGCGTTAAATCGTCAGAAACCCCGGACCCTGCGCATGCCGCCAGCCTCTTTGCCCGTTGACCTGCTGCTCGTTCCCACCTGGCTGGTGCCTGTGGAACCGGCCGGGGTGGTGCTGGAGGGGCACGCGCTTGGCATTCGCGATGGTCTGATCGCCTGGTTGGGGCCGCGCGAGCGGGCACCGCAGGCACGGGAGGTGCTCGAACTGCCCGACTGCGTGCTGACCCCTGGGTGGATCAATGCCCACGGCCACGCCGCCATGAGCCTGTTTCGCGGCCTGGCCGACGACCTGCCGCTGATGATCTGGCTGCACGCGCATATCTGGCCCGCTGAAGCGCGCTGGGTCGATGAGGCTTTCGTGCGAGACGGCACCGACCTGGCCATTGCCGAACAGCTCAAGGGCGGCATCACCTGCTTCGCCGACATGTATTTTTTCCCGCGCGAAGCCTGTGACCGCGTGCATCGCAGTGGTATGCGCGCGCAAGTGGCCGTGCCCTTGATGGACTTCGCCGTTCCCGGCGCGCGCAGCCCCGACGAAGCCCTGCATCAGGCCATCGCGCTGTTCGGCGACGTGCGCCATCACCCGCGCATCACCCTCGCCCTCGGCCCTCACGCGCCTTATACGCTCAACGACGAAAACCTGGAAAACATTCGCGTCATCGCTGACCAACTGGATGCGCCGCTGCACATGCACATCCACGAAACAGCCGATGAAGTGCAACGTGGCGAAGCCGAACACGGCGAGCGCCCGCTGACGCGCCTGGCCCGTCTGGGCCTGCTTGGCCCGCGCCTGCAGGCCGTGCACATGACCCAGGTCAGCGAAGACGACCTGGCCCTGCTGGTAGAAAGCAACACCAGCGTGGTGCATTGCCCACACTCCAATCTCAAACTGGCCAGCGGTTTCTGTCCGGTCGAGCGCCTGTGGCAGGCCGGCGTCAACGTCGCGCTGGGTACCGATGGCGCCGCCAGCAACAATGCCCTCGACCTGCTTGGCGAAGCCCGCACCGCCGCCCTGCTGGCCAAAGCCGTTGCCGGTTCGGCCACTGCCCTGGATGCCCACCGCGCCTTGCGCATGGCCACGCTCAACGGCGCCCGGGCGCTGGGGCTGGAGGCCTGCATCGGCTCGCTGGAAGTCGGCAAGGCAGCGGACATCACTGTGTTCGACCTCTCGGGCCTGGCTCAGCAACCGGTGCATGATCCTGTTTCACAGTTGATCTACGCCACGGGCCGCGACTGCGTACGCGATGTCTGGGTGGCAGGCCAGCGCCTGGTCGAGAACCACCGACTGACTCAGATGGACGAGGCCGCGCTGATCGCCAGCGCCCGCGAGTGGGGCGCGCGTATTCGCGACGGCCAAGCATGACTGGCGGGCAGCCAAGGCTGCTCGCCTGAGACACCTTTTATCGAAGCTTTCAGAGGATCTGTTCAATGAGCAACGTCGACCGCGCCGAAATCGCCAAGTTCGAGGCCCTGGCCCACCGCTGGTGGGACCGCGAGAGCGAGTTCAAGCCCCTGCACGAAATCAACCCGCTGCGGGTCAACTGGATCGACGAGCGCGCCAGCCTCGCCGGAAAAACCGTACTGGATGTCGGCTGCGGCGGCGGCATTCTCAGCGAAGCCATGGCCCAGCGCGGCGCAACGGTCACCGGGATCGACATGGGCGAAGCACCGCTGGCGGTGGCGCGCCTGCACCAGCTCGAGTCCGGCGTCGAAGTGGACTACCGGCAGATCACCGCCGAAGCGCTGGCCGAAGAGATGCCCGGTCAGTTCGATGTGGTCACCTGCCTTGAAATGCTCGAGCACGTGCCAGACCCTTCGTCGGTGATCCGCGCCTGCCAGCGTTTGGTCAAACCCGGCGGCCAGGTGTTCTTCTCGACCATCAACCGCAACCCGAAGGCCTATCTGCTGGCGATCGTCGGCGCCGAGTACATCCTCAAGATGCTGCCGCGCGGCACCCATGACTTCAAGAAGTTCATCCGCCCTTCCGAGCTCGGCGCCTGGTGCCGTGTGGTCGGGCTGGAGGTCAAGGACATCATCGGCCTGACCTATAACCCGCTGACCAAACACTACAAACTGGCCAGCGACGTCGACGTCAACTACATGATCCAGACCCTGCGCGGGGAATGAACATGCGCCTGCGAGCAGTTCTCTTCGACATGGACGGCACCTTGCTGGACACTGCACCGGACTTCATCGCCATCTGCCAGGCCATGCTCGCCGAGCGCGGCCTGCCGGCGGTGGACGACGAACTGATCCGAGGCGTGATCTCCGGCGGCGCCCGGGCCATGGTCGCCGCCACCTTTGCCATGGACCCCGAAGCAGAAGGTTTCGAGGCCCTGCGCCTGGAGTTTCTCGAGCGCTATCAGCGTGATTGCGCGGTACACAGCAAGCTGTTCGACGGCATGGACACGCTGCTGGGCGACATCGAGAAAGGCAACTTGCTGTGGGGCGTGGTCACCAACAAACCGGTGCGCTTCGCCGAGCCGATCATGCAGCAACTCGGCTTGGCCGAACGTTCGGCCCTGTTGATCTGCCCCGACCATGTCACCCGCAGCAAGCCTGACCCAGAGCCGCTGATCCTGGCGTGCAAGACCCTTGGCCTGGACCCGGCCAGCGTGCTGTTCGTCGGTGACGATTTGCGCGACATCGAATCTGGCCGCGACGCAGGCACACGTACCGCCGCCGTGCGCTATGGCTATATCCACCCCGAGGACAACCCCAACAACTGGGGCGCGGACGTGGTCGTGGACCATCCGCTGGACCTGCGCAAGGTGATCGACAGCGCCCTGTGCGGTTGCTGAGAAGACGGACAACGCCCCTACTACCGGGGCACAGACAGGGATCACATCATGTTCGACTACACCCCACGTGCCGACCTGCTCAAGGGCCGTGTCATTCTGGTCACCGGTGCCGGTCGCGGCATCGGCGCCGCAGCGGCCAAGGCCTATGCCGCGCTGGGTGCCACGGTACTGTTGCTGGGCAAGACCGAGGCCAACCTCAACGAGGTCTACGACCAGATCGAGGCTGCCGGCCATCCGCAACCGGTGGTCATTCCGTTCAACCTGGAAACCGCCCTGCCCCACCAATACGACGAGCTGGCCGTGATGGTGGAAGAGCAGTTCGGGCGCCTCGACGGGCTGCTCAACAACGCCTCGATCATCGGGCCGCGCACCCCGCTGGAGCAGTTGTCCGGCGACAACTTCATGCGCGTCATGCACATCAACGTCAATGCCACGTTCATGCTCACCAGCACCTTGCTGCCGCTGCTCAAGCTCTCCGAGGACGCATCGGTGGTGTTCACGTCCTCGAGCGTGGGTCGCAAGGGCCGGGCCTATTGGGGCGCCTATGGCGTGTCGAAGTTCGCCACCGAAGGATTGATGCAGACGCTGGCCGATGAACTGGAAGGCGTGGCGCCGGTGCGCGCCAATAGCATCAACCCCGGCGCCACGCGCACGGCGATGCGTGCGCTGGCTTATCCGAGCGAGAATCCGCAGGACAACCCGTTGCCCGAGCAGATCATGCCGGTATATCTGTACCTCATGGGGCCGGACAGCACGGGCGTCAACGGGCAGGCCTTCAACGCCCAGTGAGCCCAGGATGGGGCGCCGTGCACAGCGCGCCCCTCGATCTACACCCCCGACGCCAACGCCGGTTTGTGCACGGCCTGGCGCTGGGCTGGCTCCATCGCCAGACAACGCTCCAGGAACAGGTACATGCAGTCGTAACTCTTGCAGATCGCCTTGCGCAGCTCGTCCTGCAACGCCTGCGAAGGACGTTCGCCCACCAACGTGCAGATGATTTCCAACGCTTCCCAAGGATGCTCGTCGTCGTACTGGGCATGCAGCTTGAGCCAGCGCATCGCCGCCTTGTCACCGCGCTCGATGAATCCGCGGGCATAGGGCGTGTCGGGATAGACCAGCGCTGACCATTCGCCGGTGGCGCCCTCGATGGCGTAGTTGGTCGCCGCCATGGCGATCGCCAGCGACTCGGTGCTGCACACGCGCCAGCACCAGTCGTTCAGGAAGCTCAGCTCGGGCGGAACGTCCTGCCCCTGCAGGTCGTGGAGACTGACATCGTGAGCCTTGCACCATTTCACCCAATGGTCGGCATGATTGAGCTCGACGCGAATGTTGCGCATCAGCCAGCGACGCGCCATGTCTTCGCCTTGATGGCGGCCATAGCGGGTCTTGGTGAGGTTGTGCGCCATGTAGAGGGAAAACTGCTCGACCACTGGCCAGCCACCGATCAGGTACTGACGAATCGTCTGCTTGCTCAAGGTGCCTTCGCTCAAGCGTTGGTAGATTTCGTGCTCCACCACACGACGCTTGCTCTCGAAACATTGCTCGATCATCCGCTGGGCCCAGGCAGGATAGCTCCTGGGGTCCATCAGTGGTCCGATCCTTACGAATGCGTCTATCACTCTCAGCTCCTTGATTCCTTGTGATGATGCGGGGCACTGGCGTGGTCAGCGGAAGGCCCCCGGCGCCCGCTGAACTGGGGGCCTTGCTGCAATCCGTTGCCGCTGCAGACAGCCACAGGTGAACACCTGTGGCCGTTCGATCAGATAACCCTGGGCGTAGTCGACGCCAATCTCCTGCAGCGCCTGCTCGATCTGTGGCGTTTCGACGAACTCGGCGATGGTTTTCTTGCCCATCACATGACCGATGTGATTGATCACCTCGACCATGGCCCGATTGATGGGGTCGTCCAGCATGTCCTTGACGAAACTTCCGTCGATCTTGAGGAAGTCTACCGGCAAATGTTTCAAATAGGCGAATGACGACATTCCGGCGCAGAAGTCGTCCAGAGAGAACTTGCAGCCCAAACCTTTCAATTCATTGATGAAGCGAATGGCGCTTCCCAAATTGGCGATAGCGCTGGTTTCCGTTATTTCGAAACAAATCATCTGGGGTGGAATGCGGAACTCGTCGAACAGCCGTTGCAAACACTCCAGAAACTTGTCGTCGCCGATACTGATACCCGAGAGGTTGATCGCGCACATGGCCAACGGTTGGTCGCTGCCGGCGTCCAGCGCCTGACGAATCACCTGGAATACATTGCGCACCACCCAGCGATCGAGTGCCGGCATCAGACCGTAGCGCTCCGCGGCGGGAATGAAGCTGTCGGGCAGAATAGTCCGACCGCTTTCGTCGTGCAGACGGAGCAGAATCTCTAGATGTCCGGCGTCCTCGCCAGATTTGAGGGGAACGATCTCCTGGGCATACAGGCAGAAGCGGTTTTCCTCCAAGGCCACATGCAGGCGCTGGATCCAGGCCATCTCACCAAAGCGCAGGGACAGTTCGCTGTCGTCGGCGTGGTACACCTGAACCCGGTTTCGCCCCTTTTCCTTGGCCATGTAGCAGGCCATGTCGGCAGCGCGCAACGAGGCCTCGAGCGTGCCAGCCAACTGGCCCAAGTGCACCAGGCCGATGCTCACGGTGGTGACGAAGGGCCGCTCCTTCCAGACGAAATGCAGGCTCTGCACGGTCTGACGCAGGTGCTCGGCGATGCGCTCGGCCTGCTCGGGACGGCAATTCTCCAGCAGCACCCCGAACTCATCGCCGCCCAACCGGGCCAAGGTGTCGCCTTCACGCAGCCCCGACTGCAGGACCGCGCAGATGTGCCGCAGCAATTCGTCGCCCGCCGCATGGCCGCAGGTATCGTTGACCAACTTGAATTGATCCAGGTCGAGGAACATCAACGAGTGGCGCCCGGACTGGCGGGCCAGGGCGTTGAGCGCCTGTTCCAGGCGATACTCGAACTCGCGGCGGTTGGCCAGCCCGGTCAGGGCGTCGTGGGTCGCCTGCCACGAGAGATTGGCGATGTACTGCCGCTCCTGCGTCATGTCGTGCAAGGCGAGTACGATGCCGCTTATTTGCCCATCGGTGTGGATGGGCGAGCCGACCAGGTTGACCGAAACCGTACTGCCATCCAGGCGCTGGATCAGCCGTGCATGTTCGGCGCCGCCCTTCAAACTGCCGCTGAGCACCTGCTCGACCAAGGTGCGACTGTCCTGCTCCGCGCTTTCGTCGAGCAAGCTGAACAGTGCCGCCAGCGGCAAGCCCTGGCCTTGACTGGCTTGCCAGTGGGTCAGTTGCTCGGCGGCCGGGTTCATGTAGAGGATGCAGCCGTCCACATCGGTGGTAATCACGGCATCGCCGATCGATTCGAGCGTGGTCTGCGCCCGCTCGCGCTCGATCTGCAGGGCACTGGCGAAGGCCTGGCGTTGCGACAGTAAGCGTGCCGAACGACGCCAGGCCAGGGTAATGAGAAACAGTGCGGTGAGCAGGTTCGTGACCATCAACACCCGCAGCAGCATCCGCGACCCCTCCCCCAACGCGTTGCTGAACGCCTTGGCAGCAGGCGTGACGCCCTCGTTGATGGTCACGATGCGTGCTTTCCATTGCGCCACTTCGGCCTCACTGGCGCTGCCTTGGGTGAAACCGGCGTGCATCTCGCGCGCGACCCCATCCAACTGTCGCAGGTAGTCGTCACCGGTGTTCCAGTAGTCGATGGCCCGTTCCATGTAGCTGATGTGGCGGAAGTTCTTGTAGAACCAGATGATCCGGTTGACGTCATCGGGATGATTGCCGCCCTGCAGAATGCCGGTACGGGCAGCCTCTATATCCGGCACGGGCTGATCGAGGGCGACTCGCAACTGACGGTCACCCTGAGGGATGGCGATGGCCTGGTGATAACGCTGGAACACCTGCTCGTCACGGTTTTGCGCGTACAGGCTGAGAAAGTAGATGGCGTCCTTCTGCGCCTTGGACCACAGGCTCTCGCCCGCCACGTAAGCACGCATGGCCGAGAGTGAATACAAACTGAGGCTGCCCAAGAGCACTTGGAAAACCACTACAGCGACGAAGGGCCAGATGATCCCCAGCAGCCTTGGCGCTTCGAGCGTCCGATTTCCCTTCATGTAGTCCCTGCCCACCGCACAGATGGCACTAATTGCCCCAGACCAGCACAGCGTAGGCCATTGGCCAGCCACAAGCCACAAGACACGCACCGCGCACGATCACAGGGGTAGGTTCGGTGCCGTTCAGGTCTGCTGCAGGTGGCCGTACAACTTGGCGTACAGGCCGCCTTCGGCGATCAGTTGCTGGTGGTCGCCGTCCTCGGCCACGCGACCGCCGTCGAACACCAGCACGCGATCGGCCTGCTTCACCGCCGACAGGCGGTGGGCAATGATCAGGGTGGTGCGACCACTGAGGAAGCGTGCCAGGGCCTGATGCAGGTTGTACTCGGTCGCCGCATCGAGGGCCGAGGTGGCTTCGTCGAGAATCACCACCTTCGGCTCTGCCAGCACCATGCGCGCAATCGCCAGACGCTGGCGCTGACCGCCGGAAAGGCGCACCCCGGAACGACCGACCACGGCGTCCAGCCCTTGCGGCAAAGCGGCGATGGTGGCGTCGAGCTGCGCAATGCGCAGCGCCTGCCAACAGGCCTCGTCGCTGCATTCGCGCCCCATGGTCAGGTTGGCGCGCACGCTGTCGTTGAACAGAGAGGGATGCTGCAGCACCACAGCCACCTGCTCGCGCAGGGTTTCCAGGCCGATCTCCTGCAGACTGGCGCCACCGAAGCGGATGGTCCCGGCCTGGGCGCTGTAGAGCCCGAGCAACAACTGCACCAGGGTGCTCTTGCCGCCACCGCTGGCACCGACGATGGCAACCTTCTCGCCTGGCGCGATCGACAGGTTCAAGTGCTCGAGCACGGGCTCGTCGGCATAGGAAAACTGCAGGTCGCGCACCTCGATCCCCACGGTCTGCTGACCGCTGAACGGATCGCAGGCACTGGGATAATCCGGCTCGTCCTCGCGCGCCAATAGCTCGTTCAGCCGGCTCAGCGCGCCACCGGCGGCGTAGTAGGCATATTGCAGGTTGAGCAACTGCTCCACCGGACCGATCATGAACCACAGGTAGCTGAACACCGCCAGCATCTGCCCGATGGACAGATCCGAGAACAGCACCGTGAGCATGGCGGCCGCGCGGAAGATGTCGATACCGAACTGAAACAGCAAGCCGCTGGCGCGGCCGCTGGCATCGCTCTTCCACTGCGAGGCCACCGCATAGTCACGCACTTCCCGCGCGCGCAGGCCGAGGCGGCCTAGAAAATAGCCCTGGCGGTTGCTGGCGCGGATTTCCTGGATGGCGTCGAGGGTTTCGCTCAAGGCTTGGGTGAAACGCCCCGTGCTGTCATTCTCCAGCTTCTTCAGGTGCTTGACCCGCTTGCCCAATTGCACGGTGAAATAGATCACCAGTGGGTTGAACAGCAGAATCAGCAGCGCCAGCTTCCAGTGCATCCACAGCAGGATGGCGGCGGTTCCCGTCAAAGTCAGCATGGCCACGAGGAAGCGGCTCAGGGTTTCGCCGACGAACTTGTCCAGCGTGTCCAAGTCCGTGACCAGGTGCGTGGTGACCGTGCCGCTGCCCAGGCTCTCGTATTCCTTGAGCGAGATGCGCTTGAGGCGCTCGATCAGGCGCACGCGCAGCCGGTAGACGATGTCCTTGGCCAACCGCGCGAACTGCCGCGCCTGGATCACGCCAAACGCCAGCGAGGCCAGGCGCAAGCTGAACGTGGCCAGCAGCATCAGACCGATGTAGCCGCCTGCGACCTGCCAGGAAGTCGGTAGCCATTGGTTCATCCACTTCAGCGCGGTATCGCCATGGCCCAGGAGCACTTCGTCGACCAGCAGCGGCAACAGCAGCGGAATCGGCACGCTGCAGGCGGCGGCGAGGACGGCCACCAGGTTGGCAGTCCACAGCGCCTTGCGGTGATGCAGCGCCAGGCGACGGATTTCCGCCCAGCTCAGTCGATCCGGCGCACCGCCGGGCTTCCCCGGCACAGGGTCTGGCGACCCTGGAAGATCAAGCACAGGCGGCCTGCTGCAGCCAGCGGCCCAGCAACGGTTCGAGCTTGTCCAGCGGCTGGTAGCCGTTGGTCAGCAGCGCCAGTTGTCCCTTGCGTTCGGCCAGCAGCGTCGGAAAGCCGGCGATGCCCAGGTCCTGCACCCAGGAAAAGTCGGCCGCCGTCTGGGCACGGGTATCGGCACTGGAGAACGCTGCCGCGAAGGCCTCGCGCGCATAGCCGGCCTGCTCGGCCAAATCCACCAATTGCGGGGCACGGGTCACATCCAGCGCCTGTTCGTAGAATGCGCGCTGAATCAGTTCGAGCAGCGTCCAGACATTCGCACACTGCACTCCACGCGCGGCGACCAGCGCACGGCAGGCCGGCTCGGTGTCGTAGACGAACCCGTCGGGCATGGCGCCATCGAAGCGGAACGGCTGACCGGTCGCCTCGGCCACCGCTTGCCAATGCTCGAGGATGTACTGGCGGGTCGCGCTATCCAAGGCGCTACTGCCACTGCGCAGCCCCCCGACCACCACCTGCGTCTGCACCCCAGCGTCCTGCGCCTGGGCGATCAGCGCCTGGGCCACGGGCGCGAAGCCCCAGCACCAGGAACACATCGGGTCCATCACGTAGAGCAGGCGTGCCGTCATGCCTCAAACCTCGGCTTTGTAGTTGTGCCCAATCGGATGCGGCAGGTTGCGCGCCTTGGCCAGCTCGATCTGCTTCTGCCGGTCGATGGCACTGCGCCGAGTCTTCTCGCTGAGGCTGTCCCAGCAGTGCGGGCAGCTCACCCCTGGCGAATAATGTTCGGACTCACGATCCTTGGCGTCGATCGGGTGGCGGCAGGCGTGGCACTGGTCGTACTCGCCCTCGGACAGGTCGTGGCGCACGGTGACCCGATTGTCGAAGACGAAGCAGTCGCCATCCCACAGGCTCTGCTCCTGAGGCACTTCTTCGAAGTACTTCAGGACGCCGCCTTTCAAATGATAGACCTCTTCAAAACCCTCGCCGAGCATATAGCTGGAGGCTTTCTCGCAACGGATGCCACCGGTGCAGAACATCGCCACTTTCTTGTGCTTGCTCGGGTCGAAGTTGGCCTTGATGTACTCGGGAAACTCGCGGAAGGTCTCGGTCTTCGGGTCGATGGCGCCCTTGAACGTGCCGATGGCCACTTCATAGTCGTTGCGGGTGTCGATCAGCAGCACTTCAGGGTCGCTGATCAGCGCGTTCCAGTCCTTGGGCTCGACGTAGGTGCCGACCTGGCGGTTCGGGTCAACACCCGGCACGCCCAGGGTGACGATCTCTTTCTTGAGCTTGACCTTGGTGCGGTAGAACGGCTGCTCGTCGCAGTAGGACTCCTTGTGGTCGACATCCACCAGGCGCGCATCGCTGCGCAGCCAGGCCAGCAGGCCATCGATGCCTTCGCGGGTGGCCGAAACGGTGCCGTTGATGCCTTCGTGGGCCAGCAGCAAGGTGCCTTTGACGCCGTTGTCGAGCATGGCCTTGAGCAGGGGCTCACGCAGTTCGACAAAGTCATTCAGGGTGACGAACTTGTACAGCGCCGCCACGACGATCGGTTGGGACATGACTCATGTTCTCCTGGTGGTCACCCTCGTAAGGGGCGGACCGGGTTTGACAAAAAGCAGAGGGCCGCAAAGCGGCCCTCGGATGACGCGGATTCTACCAGAACGACAAGCAGGTTTCAGTGCCCGCCGCCTGCACACACCGGAGAGGCCGGCGCCACGCCCACTTGCGCCCACTCTTGCGGCGTGTAGGTGTGAATGGCCAGGGCATGGATTTCACCCATCAGCTCACCCATGGTGGCGTAGACCTTCTGGTGACGTTTGACGCTGTTCAAGCCAGCGAACTGCTCGCTGACCAGCACCGCCTTGTAATGCGTCTCCTGCCCACGACTGTGCATGTGACTCTCGTTCAGCACCTGCAAGTGCAGGTCGCCGAGCTCGGCCAACTGGCGTTCGATGCGTTGCTGCATGCTCATCGCGTCAGGCTCACTTCTTCGCTGGCGCGGCGGCCTTGCCGGCGTTCGGGTCCAGCTCCTTGGTCATGTCGTCCAGCAGCTTGTTGACCACCGGCACGGCAGGCTCGAGGCTCTGCTGGGTCAGCTGGGCCGATTGCTGGGTGACTTTCGGCATTTCCTGCAGGACTTTCTTGCCCAGCGGCGACTCGTAGAACTTGACCAGGTCCTTGAGCTCCTGCTCGGTGAAGGTCGCGGTGTACAGATTGACCATCTGCGGCTTGAGCTTCTTCCAGCCGATGGCGCTGTCCAGCGCAGCATTGGCCTTGGCCTGGTAGCTGGCCAGCACCGGCTTCTTGGAGTCCGGCGCTTTGGTCTGGGCGAAGCGCTGGGCGAACATCTGCTGAACCTGCATGTAGACCGGTGTGCCCAGCTTGTCGGCACTGGCCAGGCTCAGGAACTTCTCGGCGGCGGCGTTGTGGCTTGGAGTGGCGGCGAGGACCTGGCCACTGGCACAGGCCAGGGCGACGGCGGCAAAGAGGACACGAAGACGGGTCATTGCAATTCCTTCATGAAAGGGTGAGGCGGATACCTCGGAGTCGAGCATTCTGCGCCGCAGCGGGCGTTGTGCTCAAGTGGCAGGACGAGCGATTGAACCGCTCGGACGAAACAGGACCTAAACTGCGATTTCGTTCTACAAAGGAGTGAACGCAGCATGAGCCGTATCGAGACAGACAGCCTGGGCCCGGTCGAAGTTCCTGAACAGGCCTACTGGGGCGCGCAGACCCAGCGCTCGCGGGTGAACTTCGCCATCGGCCAGCAGCGCATGCCCTTGCCCGTGCTGCATGCCTTGGCACTGATCAAGAAAGCGGCGGCGCGGGTCAATGACCGCAACGGCGACCTGCCAGCCGACCTCGCGCGGCTGATCGAGCAGGCGGCCGACGAAGTGCTGGCGGGCAAGCACGACGACCAGTTTCCCTTGGTCGTGTGGCAGACCGGCAGCGGCACCCAGAGCAACATGAACGTCAACGAAGTGATCGCCGGGCGGGCCAACGAGCTGGCGGGCAAGGGCCGCGGCGGCAAGCTGCCGGTGCACCCGAACGACCACGTCAACCGCTCGCAGAGCTCCAACGACTGTTTCCCCACCGCCATGAGCATCGCTGCCGCCCAGGCCGTGCAGACGCAACTGCTGCCGGCCATCGCCGAACTGTCGTCGGGACTGGCGGAGCTCTCGGCGCGCCATTCGCAGTTGGTCAAGACCGGCCGTACGCACATGATGGACGCCACGCCGATCACCTTCGGCCAGGAAGTGTCGGCCTTCGTCGCCCAGCTCGACTACGCCCAGCGCGCAATCCGCGCCACCCTGCCGGCGGTCTGCGAGCTGGCCCAGGGCGGCACCGCCGTGGGCACCGGCCTGAATGCCCCCCAAGGCTTTGCAGAAGCCATCGCCGCCGAGCTGGCGGCGCTGTCCGGCCTGCCCTTCGTCACCGCGCCGAACAAATTCGCCGCCCTCGCCGGCCACGAGCCGCTGACCAGCCTGGCGGGCGCCCTGAAGACGCTGGCCGTGGCATTGATGAAGATCGCCAATGACCTGCGCCTGCTCGGCTCCGGGCCGCGCGCGGGGCTCGCCGAGGTCCGTCTGCCGGCCAACGAGCCAGGCAGCTCGATCATGCCAGGCAAGGTCAATCCGACTCAGTGCGAAGCGCTGTCGATGCTCGCCTGCCAAGTACTGGGCAACGACGCCACCATCGGTTTCGCCGCCAGCCAGGGGCACCTGCAGTTGAACGTGTTCAAGCCGGTGATCATTCACAACCTGCTGCAGTCGATCGAACTGCTGGCCGACGGCTGCCGCAACTTCCAGCAGCACTGCGTGGCCGGTATCGAGCCCGACGCCGAGCAGATGGCGGCGCACCTGGAACGTGGATTGATGCTGGTGACCGCGCTCAATCCACACATCGGCTATGACAAGTCGGCGGAAATCGCCAAGAAGGCCTACAGCGAAGGCAAGACCTTGCGCCAAGCGGCGCTGGAGTTGCAGTACCTGAGCAATGAAGAGTTCGACCAGTGGGTACGGCCGGAGAACATGCTGGCACCGGGCGGCAAGGGCTGACCCGCTGTCGACGTCGTCCCGATCGCGCGGTTGCCTGCGATCAGGACGACAGTCGGCGTTGCCCTCGGGCCCGCCACCCTGCCACCAACGACGGCCCCAACGCCACCAGCGCGGACCCCACGACCACGGTCACCGCGCCGAAGTACCCCAGCGCATTGATGTCCTCGGCATGCACGTAGTCAGGCCATACCCAGGCCGCTCCGGCCACCGCCACGAAGGTCACCAGCGGCGTCAGCGCCAAGGTCGCACTGACCCGCGAAGCCTCCCAGTGCGCCAGGGCCTCGGCGAAGGCACCGTAGGCCACCAGGGTGTTCAAGCAGCAGGCCAGCAGCAGCCAGCCCTGCACCGGCGTCAACTGCAAGGCTTCCAGAGGCTGTACCCAAGGCGTCAGCAACGCCGCGCAGCTCAGGTAGATGACCATCATCACCTGTTGCGAATGCCAGACCGTCAGCAGTTGCTTCTGGCTCAGGGCATAGAACACCCAGATGCTGGTGGCCAGGAGGATGGTCAGTACCCCCGTGGTGTAGGCACCCAGCGATGTCAGCAACTCTTCCAGGCGTTGGTTGAAGAACAGCCCGAACCCGACCAGCAGCACTAGCAGACCGAGCCCTTGGCCGACACTGAAACGCTCTTTGAAGACGAAAACGCTGGCCACCAGCAGCAGCACCGGCCCCAACTGCACCACCAGTTGCGCCGTGCCGGGACTGAGCAGCTTGAGCCCGACCAGGTACAACACGTAATTGCCCATCAGCCCACAAACGGCCACCACCACCAGCCCAAGCCGCTTGCGCCCCAGCCCCCGAAACACCGGCAAACGCCGGCTGGCCGCCAGCCAGGCGAACAACAGCCCGCCAGACACGAGCAAGCGATACCAGGTGACCGTGACCGGGTCCATGACCAGCAGGACCTGCTTGAGTTTGATCGGCAGAATGCCCCAGAGCAGCGCGGTCAGCAGCGCCAGCGAAAAACCGCGGACCCAGCGTCCGGAAGAAGTGTGCATAGCGTCCTCGATTAGGGAGCAGCGGCAAGCGGCAAGCGGCAAGCGGCAAGCGGCAAGCGGCAAGCGGCAAGCGGCACAGCGTGCACCGCCACTCAACGCCAGGCAATAGCTTGAAGCTTGGAACTTGCCGCTTGAAGCTTGAAACTTGAAGCTCGCCGCTATTTCTTGTGCTTGGCGAAGGCAGCCTCCAGGGCTTCGTTGAGTGTGCGCAGCACCTTGACCCTGGCCCAGCGCTTGTCGTTGGCTTCCACCAACGTCCAGGGCGCGATCTCGGTGCTGGTACGGTCGACCATGTCACCCACCGCCTCGGCATACACATCCCACTTGTCGCGGTTGCGCCAGTCCTCTTCGGTGATCTTGTAGCGCTTGAACGGGATCTGCTCGCGCTGCTCGAAACGCTCCAGTTGGGTCTGCTGATCGATTGCCAGCCAGAACTTCACCACCACCACGCCGGCGTTGCTCAACTGCTCTTCGAAATCGTTGATCTCGCCGTACGCACGCATCCAGTCGGCCGGGCTGCAGAAGCCTTCGACGCGCTCCACCAGCACCCGTCCATACCAGGAACGGTCGAAAACGGTGAACTTGCCGCGCGCCGGCACGTGTCGCCAGAAGCGCCACAGATAGGGCTGGGCGCGCTCTTCTTCGGTGGGCGCGGCGATCGGCACGATGCGGTACTGGCGCGGATCCAGGGCGGCGGCGACGCGGCGGATGGCACCGCCCTTGCCTGCCGCGTCATTGCCCTCGAACACGGCCACCAAGGCGTGTTCGCGCATGCGCTTGTGGCGTAGCAGGCCGGCCAGACGCGCCTGCTCGGCCACCAGCTGCTCCTGGTAGTCCTGCTTGTCCAGGCGTCGGGTCAGGTCCAGCGCATCCAGCAGGCTCATGTGGTCGATGCTGCGGCCCAGCGGCGCGACGTTGGCCTGACGCGTGTTCTTGGCGTTGGCCAGCGCCGCCTGCAGGCTCTCCAGCAGGATGCGCCCGACGGCCAGTGCACGGTAATTGGGCTCGACACCTTCGATCACATGCCAGGGCGCATAGTCGCGGCTGGTGCGGCGCAACACACGCTCGCCGAAGCGCACGAAGCGGTCGTAGGTCTGCGACTGCTGCCAATCCAGCGGGCTGATGCGCCAACTGTGCAGCGGATCGTCGCGCAGGGTCTTGAGTCGGGCCTTCATCTGTTTCTTGGACAGGTGGAACCAGAACTTGATGATCACCGTGCCTTCGTCGCAGAGCATCTGCTCCAGACGCTCGGCACCATTGATGGCCTGGTCGAGCACCGCATCCTTGAACTGACCGTGGACCCGGCCCTGGATCATCTGGCTGTACCAGTTGCCGAAGAACACGCCCATCCGCCCCTTGGGCGGCAGCGCGCGCCAGTAGCGCCAGGCCGGGGGCCGGGCCAGCTCCTCGTCGGTTTGCTGGTCGAAGGTGCGCACCTCGATCATCCGCGGGTCCATCCACTCGTTGAGCAGCTTGACCGTCTCGCCCTTGCCAGCGCCCTCGATGCCATTGATCAACACGATGACCGACAGCCGCGCCTGCTGCTTGAGCTCGAACTGCGCCTCGAGCAGGGCCTCGCGCAGTGCGGGCACCTCGGCGTCATAGGTGTGCTTGTCGATGCTGTGACCGATTTCCGCGGATTCGAACATGGAGGGCTCCTTCACTGGACCGGCCTAAGCTACAAGCTGCGAGCGGCAAGCTGCAAGAAAAAGCGCGGCGTGCCACTATTGGCGCTTTCCCGCAGTTTGAAGCGCGCTGCTTGCAGCGCTCAGAGGCCATGTCCGATAACGCCCCTCTCCAGCACGCCCAGATCGACTGGGATGCGCAAGGCCGCCCCCATTCGCGGCAGTACGACGACGTCTACTTTTCCAAGAACGAAGGCGTGCATGAAACGGTGTACGTGTTCCTGGAACGCAACCACCTGGCTCAGCGCTTTGGCGCATTGGGCGCGCACGACTGCCTGGTGATCGGCGAGACCGGTTTCGGCACCGGCATGAATTTCTTCTGTGCCTGGCAGTTGTTCGATCAGACCGCCCAGGCCGAAGCACGCCTGCATTTCGTCAGCGTCGAGAAATATCCGCTGACCCGCGCCGACCTGGCCCGCGCCGCCGCGCTATGGCCGGAGCTGTCGGCCTACAGCGACGCATTGCTGGCACAGTACGTGGCCATTCATCCGGGCTTTCAGCAGTTCAGCTTCGATCAGGGTCGCGTCACCCTGACCTTGTTGGTCGGCGATGCCCTGCAGCAGCTACCGCTGCTCGATGCGCGCATCGATGCCTGGTTCCTCGATGGCTTCGCCCCAGCGAAGAACCCGGACATGTGGACGCCCGAGCTGTTCGCTCAACTGGCCCGCCTCTCACACCCAGGTACCACCCTGGGCACCTTCACCACCACGGGGTGGGTACGCCGCAGTCTGCTGGCGGCCGGGTTCGCCATGCGCAAGGTGCCGGGGCTAGGCAAGAAATGGGAGGTGATGGGCGGCGAGTTCGTCGGGACGCCCGACCATCCGCACGCCGCGCCCCCCTCTGCGCCCTGGTATGCCCGTCCTGCTGCGGTCCGAGGACCTCGGCAAGCCCTGGTGATCGGCGCCGGGCTGGCGGGCTGCGCCAGTGCCGCCAGCCTGGCGGCGCGGGGTTGGCGGGTCGAGGTGCTGGAGCGCCATGACGCTCCGGCCCGCGAGGCGTCCGGCAATCCGCAGGGCGTGCTGTACCTCAAGCTCTCGGCCCATGGCACGGCCCTGTCGCAGATGATCCTTTCCGGTTTCGGCTACACCCGACGCTGGCTCGAGCGGCTGCAACGCGGTCGCGACTGGGACGACTGTGGCGTGCTGCAACTGGCCTTCGATGCCAAGGAGCGCGCGCGTCAGGGCAAGCTTGCAGCCGCCTTCGACAGCCGCTTGCTGCATGGGGTCGAGCGCGAACAGGCCCAGGCCATCGCGGGCATCGACCTGGCCAGTGGCGGCCTGTTCTATCCCGAGGGCGGCTGGGTGCACCCGCCGGCGTTGTGCCAGGCGCAATTGCAGCACCCACGCATCCGCCTGCTGACCCACCGCAGCGTGCTGGAACTGCGCCGGGACGCGGACCTGTGGCAGGCCTGGGACGGCGAGCAGTTGCTGGCCAGCGCACCGCTGGTGGTCTTGGCCGGTGCCGCCGAGGTGCGTCAGTTCCCAGCCTGCGCCGAACTGCCACTCAAGCGCATTCGCGGACAGATCACCCGGGTGCCGCTCACCCCGCGCAGCCAATCCTTGAGTACCGTGGTCTGTGCCGATGGCTACGTGGCCCCGGCGCGTCACGGCGAACATACCCTCGGCGCCAGTTTCGACTTCCACAGCCAGGACCTCGCCCCCACGGCCGCCGAACACGCCAGCAACCTGGCACTGCTGCAGGCGATTTCCCCAGACCTGGCGCAACGCCTGGGCGCCGCCGAGCTGGATCCGACCCGCTTGCAAGGGCGTGCCGCCTTCCGTTGTACCAGCCCCGACTACTTGCCGATCGTCGGCCCCCTGGCCGATCCCGGCGCGTTCGCCGATACCTACGCCGTGCTGGCCAAGGACGCTCGCCAGGTCCCCGCCATCGACTGCCCCTGGCTGGATGGCCTGTACGTCAACACCGGCCATGGCTCTCGCGGCTTGATCACCGCGCCCCTGAGCGGCGAGCTGATCGCCGCCTGGGCCAGCGGTGAACCCCTGCCGCTACCGCGCGCCGTGGCCGAAGCGTGCCACCCGAACCGCTTCGCCTTGCGCAAGCTCATTCGCGGGAAGTAACCGCCCTCAGTGCCGAACGCCATTCGTCGCTTATAACGGATCGATCTAAAACTCTGCTAATTCACCTGGGTCAGTTCCTTAAGGTGCCCCATGGGAGGGCACTTTTCCCCAACGGCAAAACCGGTAAGGACTTATGTGCGGATTAGCAGGAGAGTTGCGTTTCACCCCCCTCGACCAAGCCCCTCGCCCGGCGGACCTCGCCGCGGTGGAGCGCATCACCCACCATCTGGCGCCCCGTGGCCCCGATGCCTGGGGCTTCCACAGTCAGGGGCCTATCGCCCTCGGTCACCGGCGACTGAAGATCATGGATCTGTCCGACGGCTCGGCGCAGCCGATGGTCGACAACACCCTGGGGCTGTCGCTGGCGTTCAACGGCGCCATCTACAATTTCCCTGAACTGCGCCAGGAACTGCAGGACCTGGGTTACAGCTTCTGGTCCGACGGCGACACCGAGGTGCTGCTCAAGGGTTACCACGCCTGGGGCGCGGCGCTGCTGCCCAAGCTCAACGGCATGTTCGCCCTGGCGATCTGGGAGCGCGACAACCAGCGCCTGTTCCTGGCCCGCGATCGCCTGGGCGTCAAACCGCTGTACCTGTCGCGCAACGGCGAGCGCCTGCGCTTCGCCTCGACGCTGCCCGCGCTGCTCAAAGGTGGCGACATCGATCCGATGCTCGATCCAGTGGCCCTCAACCATTACCTGAATTTCCACGCCGTGGTCCCAGCACCGCGCACCCTCCTGGCCAACGTGCAGAAGCTCGAACCGGGCACCTGGATGCGCGTCGACCGGCACGGCGAGGTAGAGCGCCAGACCTGGTGGCAACTGCAGTACGGCCCCAAGCCCGATGAACGCGAACTCGACCTGGAAGGCTGGACCACCCGCGTACTGGACGCCACCCGCGAAGCGGTCGCCATTCGCCAGCGCGCCGCAGTCGATGTCGGCGTGCTGCTCTCCGGCGGTGTCGATTCGAGCTTGCTGGTCGGCCTGCTGCGCGAAGTGGGCGTGGAGGACCTGTCGACCTTCTCCATCGGTTTCGAAGACGCCGGCGGCGAGCGCGGCGACGAATTCCAGTATTCGGACCTGATCGCCCGCCACTACGGCACCCGCCACCACCAGTTGCGCATTGCCGAGCACGAGATCATCGATCAACTGCCTGCCGCCTTCCGCGCCATGAGCGAGCCGATGGTCAGCCACGATTGCATCGCCTTCTACCTGCTCTCGCGGGAAGTGGCCAAGCACTGCAAGGTGGTACAGAGCGGCCAGGGCGCCGACGAACTGTTCGCCGGCTATCACTGGTATCCCCAGGTCGATGGCGCCAGCGACGCCTTCGGCGCCTACCGCAATGCCTTCTTCGACCGCAGTCATGACGAGTACCGCGAAACGGTGCAGGCGCCCTGGCTGCTGGACAACGACGCGGCTGGCGATTTCGTCCGTGAACACTTCGCCCGCCCGGGCGCGCCGGATGCCGTGGACAAGGCCTTGCGCCTGGACAGCACGGTGATGCTGGTCGACGACCCGGTCAAGCGCGTCGACAACATGACCATGGCCTGGGGCCTGGAGGCGCGCACGCCCTTCCTCGACTACCGCCTGGTGGAACTCTCTGCACGCGTGCCAGCGCGCTTCAAGCTGCCGGACGGCGGTAAACAGGTGCTCAAACAGGCCGCGCGGCGGGTCATTCCGCACGAAGTGATCGACCGCAAAAAGGGCTATTTCCCGGTCCCCGGCCTCAAGCACCTGGAAGGCGCCACATTGAATTGGGTACGCGAACTGCTCACCGACTCGAGCCAGGATCGCGGCCTGTTCAACCCCGCGATGCTCGATCGCCTGCTGAGCAATCCCCAGGGTCAGCTCACGCCGCTGCGCGGCTCGAAGCTGTGGCAGTTGGCAGCCCTGAACCTGTGGCTCAGCGAACAAGGAATCTGATCCGATGAAACCCCAAAGTGCCTATGAACAGCGCTTGCTGCGCGGTCAGGCGCCCTCCTACGAGCGCCTGCAGGCGCGTCTGGCTGGAGATGGCAGCGAACCGCACGATCAGCCACGCGCCGTGCACTGCGGTTGGGGCAGGCTGCTGATCGGCCACACCTACCCGGACCCGGCGCAACTGGCCCAGGCGCTGCTGGAAGAACAAGCCGGCGAGCGCGACATCGCCCTGTACGTCGCGGCGCCTCACCAGTTGTTGGCCCAAGCGCCGCAGCAGTTGTTTCTCGACCCGTCCGACACCTTGCGCCTGTGGTTCAGCGACTACCGCCCGGCCCAGCGTGTGTTTCGCGGCTTTCGTATCCGTCGGGCGCAGAACGACGCGGACTGGCAAGCGATCAATGCGCTGTATCAAGCGCGCGTCATGATGCCGGTGGTGCCCGAACTGCTCACCCCGCGCCATCTCGGCGGCCCGGTGTACTGGATCGCCGAGGACGAAGACTCCGGTGCGGTGATCGGCAGCGTCATGGGCCTGAACCACAGCAAGGCGTTCGACGACCCTGAACACGGCAGCAGCCTCTGGTGCCTGGCGGTCTCACCGCAGTGCAGCCGCCCGGGTGTCGGCGAAGTGCTGGTGCGACACTTGGTGGAGCACTTCATGAGCCGTGGCCTGGCCTACCTGGACTTGTCGGTGATGCACGACAACCGCCAGGCCAAACGGCTTTACGACAAGCTTGGCTTTCGCAACCTGCCGACCTTCGCCGTCAAGCGCAAGAACGGCATCAACCAGGCGCTGTTCCTCGGCCCAGGCCCTGAAGTGGGGCTCAATCCCTATGCCAAGATCATCGTCAACGAAGCACTGCGCCGGGGCATCGAGGTGCAGGTAGACGACGCCAACGCCGGTCTGTTCACCCTGAGCCTGGGTGGACGTCGGGTGCGCTGTCGCGAGTCGCTGAGCGACCTCACCAGCGCGGTGACCATGACCTTGTGCCAGGACAAACGCCTGACCCGCCAGGTGTTGCACGCGGCGGGCCTGCAAGTGCCCGCCCAGCAACTGGCAGGCAGTGCCGACGACAACCTGGCGTTTCTCGAAGAGCACGGCTCACTCGTGGTCAAGCCGGTGGACGGTGAGCAGGGCCAGGGCGTGGCCGTCGACTTGCGCGCGTTCGACGAGGTTTCCCAGGCTGTTGAACAGGCGCGTCAGTTCGACAGCCGAGTGCTGTTGGAGAGCTTCCACGCCGGACTCGATCTGCGCATCCTGGTGATCGGGTTCGAGGTGGTGGCCGCAGCCATTCGCCATCCCGCCGAGATCATCGGCGATGGGACGCAAAGCATCCAGGCGCTGATCGAGGCGCAGAGCCGCAGGCGTCAGGCCGCCACCGGCGGCGAGAGCCGCATTCCCATGGACGAAGAAACCGAACGCACGGTGCGTGCGGCAGGCCTGGGCCTGGCCGATGTGCTGCCGACCGGGCAGCGCCTGGCAGTGCGCCGCACCGCCAACCTGCACACCGGTGGCACGCTGGAGGACGTCACCGAGCGTCTGCACCCGGTGCTGGCGGACGCGGCCGTGCGTGCTGCCAGAGCCCTGGAAATTCCGGTCGTGGGCCTGGACTTCATGGTCCGCGATGCACAGCAGCCGGACTACGTCATCATCGAGGCCAACGAACGCGCCGGGCTCGCCAACCACGAACCACAGCCCACTGCGGAGCGATTCGTGGATCTGCTGTTCCCGCACAGTCAGGCCCTGACCTGAATCAATGGCGGTTCATCGCGGATACACCACAACGTGTAGCAGCGGCATCGGGCCGCTGCGCCTCAGCCGCGCTGAACCGATCGCACACACCAAGGAGTACCCATGTCCGAACGCCTCCCCGAACCTGACCTGGACTACCTGAAGAAAGTCCTGCTGGAGATGCTCGCCATTCCCAGCCCCACCGGGTTCACCGACACCATCGTGCGCTACGTCGCCGAACGCCTGGACGAACTGGGCATTCCGTTCGAGCTGACCCGCCGCGGCACCATCCGCGCCACCCTCAAAGGTCGCCAGAGCTCGCCCGACCGCGCCGTGTCCGCGCACCTGGACACCATCGGCGCCAGCGTGCGCCAAGTGCAGGACAACGGCCGCCTGGCACTCTCGGCAGTCGGCCACTGGTCCAGCCGCTTCGCCGAAGGCAGCCGGGTCAGCGTATTCACCGACACCGGCGTGTTTCGCGGCAGCGTGCTGCCCTTGATGGCCAGCGGGCACGCCTTCAATACCGCGATCGACCAGATGCCTGTCAGTTGGGAGCACGTCGAAGTGCGCTTGGACGCCTACTGCACCACTCGCGCCGATTGCGAGGCGTTGGGTATCGGTATCGGCGACTTCGTCGCGTTCGATCCGCTGCCGGAGTTCACCGACAGTGGCCATATCAGCGCCCGTCATCTGGACGACAAGGCCGGCGTCGCAGCATTGCTGGCGGCACTCAAGGCGGTGGTGGAAAGCGGCCAGCAGCCACTGATCGACTGCCACCCGCTGTTCACAATCACCGAAGAAACCGGCTCGGGCGCCGCGGGCGCATTGCCTTGGGATGTCAGCGAGTTCGTCGGTATCGATATCGCGCCGGTAGCGCCGGGGCAAGCGTCCAGCGAGCATGCGGTGAGCGTGGCCATGCAGGATTCGTCCGGGCCCTACGACTATCACCTGTCGCGCCACCTGTTGAAGCTGGCCGGGGACAACGAGTTGCCCGTGCGCCGCGACCTGTTCCGCTACTATTTCAGCGATGCCCATTCGGCCGTGACCGCCGGGCACGACATCCGCACCGCGCTGGTCGCCTTCGGCTGCGACGCCACCCATGGCTACGAACGCACCCACATCGACAGCCTGGCGGCGCTGACCCGGCTGCTGTCAGCCTACCTGCTGAGTCCACCGGTGTTCGCCAGCGACTCGCAGCCGGCCAATGCCTCGCTCGAGCGTTTCAGTCATCAACTGGAGCACGACACGCAGATGGGCAGCGACACTCCAGTACCCGCTGTGGACAGCTTGCTCGGCAACAAACTCTGATCCCAGGCGAACCGGGCCGCCCCTGCAGGGGCGGCCTCGACCCTGTTCGCATCACCCCCCGATTACTGCGACATGCAACTTTCCAGTAGCATGCAGCCATCTCCTTTCCAGCCGACAGCGACCATGCTCATTCCCTACGATCAACTCGAAGCCGACACCCTCACCCGCTTGATCGAAGATTTCGTCACCCGTGACGGCACCGACAATGGCGACGACACGCCACTGGAAACCCGTGTACTTCGGGTGCGTCAGGCCTTGGCCAGAGGCCAGGCGTTCATCCTCTTCGATATGGAAAGCCAGCAGTGCCAGTTGCTCGCACGCCACGACGTGCCCGCCGAGCTGCTCGATCAGGCCGAGTGACCGGACGCCGGCTCCTGTTCGAGCGCCTGGTCCTTGATGCGCTTGTGGATTTCCGCCCGGTGCACCGCCACCTGGCGCGGTGCGCTGATGCCGAAGCGCACCACCCCGCCTTCGACGGCCATCACCTTGATGCGGATGTTGTCGCCGATGGTGATCACCTCGCCGACTTCGCGTCCCATTACAAGCATGCTCCGATCCTCCAGACCGAGGGAAAATCCGAGCCTGCTCCGGGCCTTGGCGCTTATCAATCAGACCCGTCTTAAATAGACCTAACCTACACCGCAAGGTAAAAAGCCTTACAGACGGCTCCTCAATCCAGCCCTATTGAGACGAGCGCCCCTTGGCGCGCATCTTCACCGCCATGCTCGCCATTTCATCGTAGAGCTTCTCGGGCGCTGCGCATTTGAGGCGCCAGGCCTCACGCCCCGCTTCGTGGGGCAGGATCAGGAACTCGCCCGCCGCCACCTGCGCATGGATATGCTCGGCGATCTGCGCGGCGCTGATGGGCGAGCCTTCCAGCAGCTTGCCGACCTGCGCCTTCATGGCCGGGTTCGGCCCCCGGAAGGAATCGAGCAGGTTGGTCTGAAAGAATGACGGGCATACCACATGCACGCCCACGTCCACCTGCCGCAACTCCACCAACAGGCTTTCCGACAGCGCCAGCACGCCAGCCTTGGCCACGTTGTAGTTGCTCATGCCCGGTCCTTGCATGAGCGCGGCCATGGACGCGATGTTGACGATGCGCCCCTTGCTGCGCTCGAGCAGCGGCAGAAACGCCTTGCAGCCCTTGACCACACCCATGAGGTTGACCGCGATCTGCCAGTCCCAGTCCTCCAGCGACAATTCGGCGAAAAAGCCCCCGGAGGCGACCCCGGCGTTGTTGACGATCACGTCGATTCCGCCGAACTGCGCCTCGCAGGCCTGGGCCAGCGCAGTGAGCTGGCTGTAGTCGCGCACATCGCAGCGCTGCACGAAGCCCTCGCCACCGGCGGCACGCACCTGTTCGAGGGTTTCGCGCAAACCCACCTCGTTGACATCGGCCAGCGCCATGCGCCAGCCCTCGCGCGCCCAGCGCAGGGCAATCTCGCGGCCCAGGCCTGATCCTGCGCCGGTGATCATGATGCGGTCTTGCATGGTGGCTGGCCTTGTGCTGACTGAAGTAGCGCCGAGTCTAATCAACGCGCAGCCGTCGGGCAGGGTTCATCAGGCCAGTGAATGCAGCGGCATGACCCGGCAGTCAGTGCCCTGTGACAGTGTCCACGACACCCGATGGAATCTTTCGCAAGCGGCGCCAGTCGGAGCTTACAAGAGGCCAGCAGTTCGTGGCCCTTGACCCCCAACCATGCAAGGACTCTGTCATGACCACGATCCTCATCATCATCCTCATTCTGCTGCTGATCGGTGGCCTACCGGTCTTCCCCCACTCGCGCAGCTGGGGCTATGGCCCGTCCGGTATCGTCGGCGTGGTGCTGGTCGTGCTGCTGGTACTGTTGTTGCTCGGCAGAATATGACCCACCCGCAGGCCCGCAAATGAAGACGCCCCGCAATGCGGGGCGTTTTCATGGGTGCACCAGTAAAGAGGGATCAGTGCGAGACAGCGCCTGAAGCACCCAGGCCGGTCTGCGAGCGAACGAACTGCGGGTAGAACAGCGCACGCTCCTCATCGGCCGCCTTGGACTTGTCGGTGATCGAGAAGAACCAGATACCGACGAAGGCGATGAGCATCGAGAACAGCGCGGGATACTCATACGGGTAGATGGCCTTCTCGTGACCGAGAATCTGTACCCAGATGGTCGGGCCGAGCACCATCAGGCCCACCGCGCTGATCAGGCCCAGCCAGCCGCCGATCATCGCGCCGCGGGTGGTCAGCTTCTTCCAGTACATCGAGAGCAGCAGTACCGGGAAGTTGCAGCTGGCGGCGATGGAGAACGCCAGGCCTACCATGAAGGCGATGTTCTGCTTCTCGAACAGGATGCCCAGGCCGATCGCCAGCACGCCCAAGGCGACGGTGGTGATCTTCGACACGCGGATTTCGTCCTTGTCGTTGGCCTTGCCCTTGCGCCAGACGCTGGCGTACAGGTCGTGGGACACCGCCGAGGCGCCGGCCAGGGTCAGGCCGGCGACCACCGCCAGGATGGTGGCGAAGGCCACCGCCGAGATGAAGCCCAGGAACACGCTGCCGCCCACCGCGTTGGCCAGGTGCACCGCCGCCATGTTGTTACCGCCCAACAGCGCGCCGGTGGCGTCCTTGAAGTCCGGGTTGGTGCTGACCAGCAGGATGGCGCCGAAGCCGATAATGAAGGTGAGGATGTAGAAATAGCCGATGAAGCCGGTGGCATACAGCACGCTCTTGCGCGCTTCCTTGGCGTCGCTGACGGTGAAGAAGCGCATCAGGATATGCGGCAGGCCGGCGGTGCCGAACATCAGCGCAAGGCCCAGCGAGAAGGCCGAGATCGGATCCTTGACCAGACCACCCGGACTCATGATCGCCTCGCCCTTGGCGTGCACCTTGATCGCTTCGGAGAACAGCGTGTTGAAGTCGAAGCCCACATGCTTCATCACCATCAGTGCCATGAAGCTGGCACCGGAGAGCAGCAGCACCGCCTTGATGATCTGCACCCAGGTGGTGGCGAGCATGCCACCGAACAGCACGTACAGGCACATGAGGATGCCGACCAGCACCACTGCGACGTGGTAGTCCAAGCCGAACAGCAACTCGATCAGCTTGCCCGCGCCGACCATCTGCGCGATCAGGTAGAACGCCACCACCACCAGCGAGCCGGAGGCCGACAAGGTGCGGATCTCTTTCTGTCCGAGGCGGTAGGAGGCGACATCGGCGAAGGTGTACTTGCCCAGGTTACGCAGGCGTTCGGCGATCAGGAACAGGATGATCGGCCAGCCCACGAGGAAGCCGATGGAGTAGATCAGGCCGTCGTAGCCGGAGGTGAAGACCAGCGCGGAAATACCCAGGAACGAGGCGGCGGACATGTAGTCGCCAGCAATCGCCAGGCCATTCTGAAAGCCGGTGATGCGCCCGCCAGCAGCGTAGTAGTCCGAGGCCGACTTGTTGCGCTTGGAGGCCCAATAGGTGATGCCGAGGGTAAAGCAGACGAAGGCCAGGAACATGACGATCGCCGAGACGTTCAGCGGTTGCTTGTGCACCTCGCCGGTGATCGCATCGGCAGCCCACACGGCGGGTGCGAAGGCACCGCAGGCAAGTACAGCCAGGGTTTTGGCGTGACGGATCATTGCTGCGCCTCCTTCAGGATCGCCTTGTTCAGCTCATCGAATTCGCCGTTGGCGCGCCGTACGTAGATGGCGGTGAGGATGAAGGCCGAGAGGATCAAGCCCACGCCCAGGGGAATGCCCCAGGTGATGGACGAACCGGCGCTGATCTTGGCGCCGAGAATCTGCGGGCCATAGGCGATGAGCAGGATGAAAGCGCAGTAGAGGCCGAGCATGATCGCCGAGAGGATCCAGGCGAAGCGCTCGCGCTTGCTGACCAGCTCCTTGAAACGCGGACTTTCTTGTATCGATCGGTAGATGCTGTCGTTCATTGTTTTTGTCCTAGCAGCAACACAGTAAGGGGAGAACCCGCCTTAACTTTATGCTGCCGGTGGACGTCAACCAGACGACCTTAGTCTTAGATGCAACAGTGTTTTACATGGACTGCAATAAATAAAGGCCGGCGCGCCTGGATCGCGGGTTGCCCACGGCCCAGGCGCGCCGGCCCTGACGGTTACTTGCCCGTCCACTCCTTGACGCGCTCTGGGTGCTTGGCCACCCAGTCTTTGGCTGCCGCTTCAGGCTTGGCGCCCTCCTGGATCGCGAGCATGACCTCGCCGATCTCATCCTTGGACTGCCATTGGAACTTCTTGAGGAACTCGGCCACTTCCGGCGCTTTGGTCGCCAACTCCTTGCTACCGATGCTGTTCACGGTTTCCGCAGCGCCAAACACGCCCTTCGGATCTTCCAGGAACTTGAGTTTCCACTTGGCGAACATCCAGTGCGGCACCCAACCGGTCACCACGATCGGCTGCTGCTTGGCCTCGGCACGCCCCAATTCGGAGGTCATCGCCGCGCCAGAACTGGCCGTCAGCTTGTAACCGGTCAGGTCATAATCCTTGATAGCTTGCTCGGTCTTGATCATCACACCGGAACCGGCGTCGATCCCGACGATTTTCTGCTTGAAGCCGGCGTCGGTCTTGAGGTCGGCGATACTGCTGGCTTTGACGTACTCCGGCACGATCAGGCCAATCTTGGCGTCTTTGAAGTTGGGGCCGTAGTCGACGACGTTATCCTTGTTCTTGGCCCAGTACTCGCCATGGGTGACCGGCAGCCAGGCCGAGAGCATGGCGTCGAGTTTACCGGTGGCCACGCCCTGCCACATGATGCCGGTGGCAACCGCCTGCAGCTTCACGTCGTAACCGAGTTTCTGCTCGATTACTTGGGCGGCGACGTTGCTGGTTGCCACACTGTCGGACCAGCCATCCACGTAACCGATGCTGATTTCCTTGGCCATGGCTTGCCCTGCGCCCATGGCGAGCACCAAAGCACCGGCCACACCCAGGAAACGTCGCGTTCTTTTAATTGTCGCCATCGAAAGCATCCCCTCGTCAGGTCTTGGAGATTCCATCATCGACCTGCCGGACCGCGCGACCTGCTCCATCAACGACCTTCACCGAGCGATCAGCGACAGCACTTGGCCATTAACGTCATCGGGCCGAAGTCTTCTGCGCGATCCTTGCATGCCAAATGCTTGGCGCCGGGCTACTATCCACCGCTTACCCCGATCACTCGCGCCAGACGATGGACCGCTCGATGCCCAGCCCACCCCGCATCCCCCTCTCCTACTGCCTCGCCTGCCTGATCGCCGTGCTCGGCCTCGGCGCCCTCTGGTACGGGCTTGGCAGGCCGATCCACCTGCCTGATGCGGCCAGTCCCACGCACAAACTGCAATGCGCCTCCTACACCCCGTTCGACAAGGATCAGTCACCCTTCGACCAACCCTTCCGATTGCGCCCGGCGCGCATGGACGCCGACCTGGCGCTGCTGGCCGAGCGATTTCAGTGCATCCGCACCTATTCCATGAGCGGTTTGGAAGCCATACCGGCCCTGGCGCGCAAGCATGGCTTGAAGGTGATGCTCGGCGCCTGGGTCAACGCCAACCCGGTGGACACCGACAAGGAGCTGGCGCTGCTGGTCGAAGCGGCCAACGCCAACCCGGACGTGGTCAGCGCGGTGATCGTCGGCAACGAGACACTGCTGCGCAAGGAGGTCACCGGCCAGCGTCTGGCCGAGTTGATCACGCGGGTGAAAAGTCAGGTCAAGGTGCCGGTCACCTACGCCGACGTGTGGGAGTTCTGGTTACAGCATCCGCAGGTGGCGCCAGTCGTGGACTTTCTGACCATCCACCTGCTGCCGTACTGGGAGGACGACCCACGCGGCATCGACGACGCCCTGGCCCACGTCGCCGAGGTCCGACGCACGTTCGGCGCGCGTTTCGCGCCCAAGGACATCTTCATCGGCGAGACCGGCTGGCCCAGCGAGGGACGTCAGCGGGAAACGGCCGAGCCCAGTCGGGTCAACGAGGCACGCTTCGTTCGCGGCTTCGTCGCGCTGGCCGAGGCCAACGGCTGGCACTACAACCTGATCGAAGCCTTCGATCAACCCTGGAAGCGCGCCAGCGAGGGCGCCGTGGGCGGCTATTGGGGGCTGTACGACGCCGACCGGCAAGACAAGGGCGTGCTCGAAGGGCCGGTCAGCAACCTGCCGCTGTGGCCGCAGTGGTGGTTGGCCAGTACCGCACTCACGCTGCTGATCCTGACCCTGGCCGGTCGCCCGGCACAGGCCCGTGCGGCATGGCTGCTACCGCTGCTGGCCGCCACCGGTGCCGGTTGCCTGGGCCTGTGGGGCGAGCTGGCGCGGACCAACGCGCGCTTTGCCGGCGAGTGGCTCTGGGTGCTGCTGCTGGCGGGGCTGAATGGGCTGGTGCTCTGCCACGGCGCGCTGGCCCTGGCGCAGCGCGACGGCTGGCGTCAGCGTCTGTTCGTCTGGCTCGAGGCGCGTGCCGGTGGCTGGCTGCTGGCGGCCGGATTTGCCGCCGCGGTGAGCATGCTGGCGATGGTCTTCGACGCACGCTATCGCAGTTTTCCCAGTGCGGCCCTGCTGGTGCCAGCTCTGGTGTACCTGCTACGCCCGGTGCCGACGAGAAGGGCCGAAGCGGCGCTGCTGGCCTTGATCGTCGGCGCCGGTATTGCGCCGCAGCTCTATCAGGAGGGCCTGTACAACCCTCAGGCGTGGGGCTGGGCAGCCGTCAGCCTGCTGATGACCGCAGCGCTGTGGCGCAGCCTGCGCACGCGATGAACGACGCGCGACCTGGAAGGACTCAGCCAACGATCACTGATTGGCTGACGTCCATGAGCAAGGGCAGCAACTCCTGCCGCACCCGCTCCACCGGCCAGACACTCAACTGCGCGGTGATATTGATGGCCGCCACCACCTGGAAGTGCACGTTGCGAATCGGCGCCGCAATGCCCACCTGACCGACCAGCACCTGTTCCTGGGTCAGCGAGTAACCCTGCTCGGCGGCCTGGCGGATGCACTGCAGCAACGTCGCCTTGTCCGTTTCCGTCTGCCCGGTGAACGCCGTCGGCACCACCTGTTCCAGGCTGGCCTGCACGCGCTCAGGCGGTAGATCGGCGAGCAGCACCCGGCCGGCCGAGGTGCACCAGGCCGGCATGCGCCGGCCCGGCAGCATTTCGGCGAAGGTCTGGTTCGGCCCCGGCACTCGCAGCACATAGACGATGTCGTGCCCCGACAGCACGCTGAGATTGACCGTAAGGTTGCAGCGCTCGCGAATCAACTTCAACGCGGGCAGCGCGCGGCTGACCAACGGCGAGGCGTTCAGGTAAAGAAAGCCCAGCTCCAGCGCCTTGTGAGTGAGGCTGTAGCGGCGCGAAGACTCATCCTTGGCCAGATAGCCCAGCTCGCACCAGGTATGGGTGAAGCGCTGCGCGGCGCTCTTGGTCATGTCGCAGGCCTGAGCCAGCTCTGTCAGCCCCAGCGATGACTGCCCTGCCCGGAACACTTCCAACACACGGATACCTTTGTCCAAGGTCTCGATGAACTGCGGATGCTGCTGGCGGGTAGCGCGGTCATTCATATCTGGCGGGTTCCGTAAAAGGAGGAGCAGCTTACCCCATATTGACCCGCTCTCGAGCAAGGGGTATACCTAGTATATCAATAAACGATAATAAGTATTGCCTAGCGATACATGGAGCTTAGTATGGATGACCTCACCGATACCGGCCTAGCCACCCGACCGGCCTGGGAGCTGGCGGCCGAAATCCGCGCCGGGCATCTGTCCGCACGTGAACTGACGCAGGCGTGCCTGGCACAACTGGCGCGCTACAACCCAACGCTCAATGCACTGGTCACAGTGGATGCGCAAGGCGCACTCGAGCGCGCCGAGGCCGCCGATCAGCGACAGGCCAAGGGCGAAGCGCTCGGCGCGCTGCATGGCTTGCCGGTGGCGCACAAAGACTCGTTCCTCACCGCAGGCATGCGCACCACCTGGGGCTCGAAGGTCTACGCCGAGCATGTCCCCGATCAGGACTCGCTGATCGTGCAGCGCCAGGCCGCCGCCGGCTCGATCCTGCTGGGCAAGAGCAACCTGCCGGAATTCGGCGCAGGTTCGCAGACCTTCAACGCAGTGTTCGGCGCCACGCGAAACCCTTACGCACCGGAGCTGACCTGTGGCGGCAGCAGCGGTGGATCGGCCGTGGCCTTGGCCACGGGCATGGTGGCACTGGCAGACGGCACCGACATGGGCGGTTCTCTGAGAAATCCGGCGAGCTTCTGCAACATCGTCGGTCTGCGCCCGTCCATCGGTCGGGTGCCGAATGTGCCCAACGCCAACAGCTTCGGCCAACTGACCGTGGCCGGACCCATGGGGCGCTGCGTGGCCGATGTCGCGCTGCTGCTCAGCGTGATCGCAGGCCAACACCCGCGCGACCCCCTGTCGCTGCAGTCGCACACCCATCCACTGACGACGCTGGCAGAGCACGATTTCAAAGGCGCGCGCATCGCCTACAGCCCCGACCTGGGCGGGCTGCCAGTCGATCCACGGGTACGCGCCGTCACCGAGGCTGGCGTGCGACGCCTGGACGAGCTGGGCTGCACGGTCGAACTGGCAGAGCCCGACTTCACAGGCGGCGCACGGGCCTTCCAGGTCTTGCGCGCGCTCACCTATGCCGGCGGCTATGCCGACCTTCTGCAGGGCAATCGCCACCTGCTCAAGGACACCGTGATCTGGAACATCGAGCAGGCCAGCACCTTCACGGCCCAGGATGTGATGGACGCCGAAGCGGTCCGTGCACGGCTGTTCCGAGAGCTGCAAGCGCTGCTGGAGCGCTTCGACTTCCTGGTCGCTCCGGTCAGTCAGGTGCTGCCCTTCCCGGTCGAACAGCCTTACGTGGCACAGATCGGCGAGCAGCCGATGCAGACCTACATCGACTGGATGAATAGCTGTTCGCTGATCACCCTGACCGGCCACCCGGCCCTGTCGCTGCCCTGCGGCTTCAGTGAGCAGGGCCTGCCGGTGGGGTTGCAGATCGTCGGCCGCTACCGCGACGAGCAGCGATTGCTGGCGTTCGCGCACGCGCTGGAGTCGATCAACCGTCCCTACACCACTCGCCCGCTGGCGCGTTAACCCGCAACGCCGGTACAGCGCGACAGACGCAGAAACCAACACCGGCTTGATTCCTTTTGACAATGCCAACAACAAATCAAAGGTAGCCACGATGTCCAGTTCCAGTACCCCGCGCGCCCAAGCGCAGCCCCGTGCCCGGCAACCCATAAGGGCTGCCGCCGGCTCATTCCTCGGCACCCTCATCGAGTGGTTCGACTTCTATATCTATGCAACGGCCTCGGCGCTGATCTTCAGCCACGTGTTCTTTCCAGGCAGCAGCCAACTGGTCGGTACCTTGTCGTCCTTCGCCACGCTGGCGGTAGGTTTCGTCGCTCGACCGTTAGGCGGCATCATTTTCGGTCACCTGGGTGATCGCTTCGGACGCAAGTACTCGCTGATCCTGACGCTGGTGCTGATGGGCGTCTCGACGGTGGGCATCGGCCTGTTGCCCTCCTATGCGCAGGCAGGCTTCTGGGCACCGGTGCTGCTGGTGGGCCTGCGTATCCTGCAGGGCATTGCCGTGGGGGGCGAATGGGGAGGCGCGGTGCTGCTGGCCAGCGAGCATGCACCGGAGGGCAAGAAGAGCTTCTACGCCTCGTTCGCCCAGTTGGGCAGCCCGGCGGGGCTGGTGCTGTCGCTGATGGTGTTCCGTTTCATCACCGAGATGCCTGAGGCCGACATGTACGCCTGGGGCTGGCGACTGCCGTTCATCGGCAGCATCGTGCTGCTGTTGCTGGCGTTCGTGATCCGCCGCGGCGTGCATGAGTCACCTGAGTTCGAGGCGCTGGCCCAGCAGGGTCAACCGGCGCAATCGCCGGTCAAGACCGTGGTCCGTGATGCCTGGCCATTGATCCTGCTGGTAATGGGTGCCTGCACCATCGGTATCTCGTCGGCCTACTTCACCAATACCTTCATGATCGCCTACGCCACCCAGTACATGGGCATCAAGAGCTCGGTGATCCTCGAATGCCTGTCGGTGGTCGCACTCGTGCAGCTGATCAACCAGCCAATCGCCGCCTGGCTCGCGGACAAAGTGGGTGCAGGTCGCTTCCTGCTGGTGACCTCGGGCATCAGCATACTGGTGCCGTACGTCATGTTCAGCCTCGTTTCCACCGGACAAGGAACGATGATCATCCTCGGCATCGCGCTGGCCAAGGTGTTCTCCTCGGCGTTCTATGCCGTGATCGCCGGCTACATCACCGATGTGTTCCCAGTCGCCCAGCGCTATTCGGGCATTTCGTTGGCCTACCAAGCCTGCGGCGCGCTGATCGGCGGGACCACGCCGATGGTCGGCACCCTGATTGCCGGGCAGGCGGCAGGCCAATGGTGGCCCCTGGCGGTGTTCTACTCGGCGCTGGCGCTGACGTCGTTCCTCTGTGTAGGGGCACTGACACGTCGGCGCAGCATGCTCGCGCCTGCCGCCGCCTGAGGCGGCGCAAGCTGTTCCCTCAGCCGGCGCGATTTCGCGTGCCGGCATCGCGCACCAGGCGCAGCCCTGCCAGCACCACGGCGAACACGGCCAGGCTGGCCGTGTACAGCACCAAGGCCGACAGCCCGGCCAGCAGCGCCAGCACGGCCAACCACCAGCCTGCGCGCCCGCGCAATACCTGGCTGAGCAGCGCCAGCCCCAGCCCCAGCCAGCCGATCCACTGGAAGTGAATCCACAACCCCAGCATCGAGCGCACCTGGCATTGCCAGTGCGCGGCCGGCACGCTGCACAGGCCCACCCACTGGCTGTCCTCCATCAAGCCGTAGCGCACGCCGTAGCTGGCCGCCAGCCATAACGGCAGCAGCAGCAACAGGGCAATCACAGGCAGCGAACGACTCATGCAAGGCTCCGGGAAAAATGTCATCGGCGCTCAGGATAATCCCCCAGAACCACGGCGCAAGATGCAATACCCTCACCGGCTCAGGATCACAACGACGACCATTGCCGCGCCAGCCACTTTCACGGCAACATCAGCCACCATAAACGATCGCGCGCCAAGCAACTTTGCCATCATCCTGATGGTCCTAGCTCCACACTGCCTTTGCCGTCTCCTGGGGGACTCTCCATGCTTCGACCGTTGCGCCTCGTCGCCCTGCTGTGCGGCCTGCTCCTGGCTGCGGCTGCTTCCGCGCGGGACATAGATCCGGCCACCTACGGCTATCCGCTGACCAACCCGTTCGAAGCGACCATCGCCACGACACCGCCGGACCAACGTCCGACGCTGCCAAGCGATGACGACATCGACCAATCCGACTACAGCCTGACGCTGCGCCCTGAGCGCGAATTCACGCTGCCGGACAACTTCTGGCCGGTGAAGAAGCTGCGCTACCGCCTGGCGCGTCAGGATCACAAGGCGCCGCTGGTGTTCATCATCGCCGGCACCGGCGCGCCCTACAGCAGCACCATCAACGAATACCTCAAGAAACTGTTCTACCAGGACGGCTACCACGTGGTGCAGCTGTCCTCGCCGACCAGTTGGGACTTCATGAGCGCCGCCTCGCGCTTCGCCACCCCCGGCGTCAGCCGCGAGGATGCCGAAGACCTGTACCGGGTCATGCAGGCCGTGCGCGCCCAACATCCGCGCCTGCCGATCAGCGACTTCTATCTCACCGGCTACAGCCTCGGTGCGCTGGACGCTGCGTTCGTCAGCCACCTGGACGAAACCCGTCGCAGCTTCAATTTCAAGCGCGTGCTGCTGCTCAACCCGCCGGTGAACCTGTATACCTCGATCAACAACCTCGACAAGATGGTGCAGACCCAGGTCAAAGGCATCGACCGCAGCACCACCTTCTATGAACTGATGCTGGAAAAGCTCACCCGCTACTTCCAGGACAAGGGCTTCGTCGACCTCAATGACGCCCTGCTGTACGACTTCCAGCAGTCGCGCGAGCACCTGTCCAACGAACAGATGGCCATGCTGATCGGCACCTCGTTCCGCTTTTCCGCCGCCGACATCGCCTTCACCTCAGACCTGATCAACCGCCGCGGCCTGATCATTCCTCCGAAGTTTCCAATCACCGAAAGCACCAGCCTGACGCCGTTCTTCAAGCGCGCCTTGCAGTGCGACTTCGATTGCTACCTGACCGAACAGGTCATTCCCATGTGGCGAGCGCGCACTGACGGCAACAACCTGCTGCAATTGATCGACCAAGTCAGCCTCTACGCCCTGACCGACTATCTGCGCGATAGCCCCAAGATCGCCGTGATGCACAACGCCGACGACGTCATTCTCGGCCCCGGCGACATCGGCTTCCTGCGCAAGGTGTTCGGCGATCGCCTGACCCTCTACCCACACGGCGGCCATTGCGGCAACCTCAACTACCGTGTCAACGCCAAAGACATGCTGGAGTTCTTCCGTGGCTGACAGACTCGTACTTGCCCTCGCCCTGCTCATCAGCACCAGCGCCCTGGCGGCTGAAACCGCCCCGCGCACCAGCGTCATCGAGGCTGACGTGACGGCCGCGCCGACCGTGGAGTCGGACGGCTTCCTCGACCCGATGCGCGAGCTGAAATTCAACCCTGGCCTCGACCAGCGCGAATTCGAGCGCTCCACCTTGGCCGCGCTCAACGTCTACGACCCACTGGAGTCGATGAACCGGCGCATCTATCACTTCAACTACCGCTTCGACCAATGGGTGTTCATTCCAGCCGTCGACGGCTACCGCTACGTGACGCCGCAGTTCGTACGTACCGGCGTAAGCAACTTCTTCAACAACCTGGGCGATGTACCGAACCTGTTCAACAGCCTGCTGCAACTCAAGGGCAAGCGCTCGGCGGAAATCACTGCGCGGCTGATGTTCAACACCTTGATCGGTGTGGGCGGGCTGTGGGATCCGGCGACCAAGATGGGGCTGCCGCGCCAGAGCGAGGACTTCGGCCAGACCCTGGGCTTCTACGGCGTCCCTGAAGGGCCGTACCTCATGCTGCCGATCTTCGGGCCTTCGAACTTGCGCGATACAACGGGCCTGGTGGTGGATTACGTGGGAGAGCGTGAGGCGAACTTCCTCGACGTGGCCGAAACCAGCAGCGATCACCCGGAAATCACTTTGCTCAAAGCGATCGACCGACGCTACTCCACCAACTTCCGTTATGGACAGACCAACTCGCCGTTCGAGTACGAGAAGGTCCGCTACGTCTATACCCAGGCACGCAAGCTGCAAATTGCCGAGTAGATCGGCTGCCGCCTCCCAGCGACCCACCCCCGCTCACCACAGGGGTGGCGTCGCTCTCCAAGATTCGACCCGCTACCCCCTCAGCCCGGCAAACCCAGAAATTGCGACAGCTCGCGCCGCTTGGCCAAGGCATCGCTGCGTCCAAGCTCGATCAATTCACTGCAGTAGCTGGCCTCGAACAACAGGTAGCTGAGCACCCCGGCACCACTGGTTTTGGTCGCCCCAGACCCGCGTAGGAACAGGCGCAATGCGGCAGGCAGTTCCCGTCGGTGACGCGCGGCTATCTCGTCCAGCGGCTGGCTGGGCGCCACCACCAATACCTCGATGGGCGCCAGCCCCAGATGCCGGCCCTCCACATGGCTCGGTATCAGATGACTCAGGTGATTGAGTCGCTGCAGCAGCTCGATGTCGTCTTCCAGACTATCGATGAAGGTGCTGTTGAGCAGGTGCGCGCCAATTTGCGCCAGGCTCGGCTGTCGACCACTGAACACCCGCGCGCGCTGCACCGGCGACACCGGGCGCTGAGGGTTACCGCTGACGCCCACCACCAGGACGCGGCTGGCCCCCAGATGCAGCGCCGGGCTGATCGGCGCCGACTGACGCACAGCGCCATCTCCGTAGTACTCATCGCCCAGGCGCACCGGCGCGAACAGTAACGGGATCGCCGAACTGGCCAGCAGGTGCTCGACGCTCAGGGCCGTGGGCACGCCAATACGCCGATGCCGCAGCCACGGCTCGATGGCGCCACGACCCTGGTAGAAGGTCACCGCCTGGCCCGACTGGTAACCGAAGGCGGTAATCGCTACTGCACGCAATTGCTCGCTGTCGAGGGCGCGACCGATACCGTCCAGATCCAGATGCGCGCGCAGCAGCGTACGCAGGGGACTGCTGTCGAGCAGCGCCACGGGGCTTTGCCGGCCCAGGCCGAGCAGGCCGTGGCCAATGAAGCGACTGGCCTGGCGGATGACCCCGGGCCAGTCGCTGCGCAGCACCAGATGACTGCGAAAGTGTTGCCAGAAGCGGGTCAGGCGCTGCACCGAATCGCCGAAATGCGTGGCCCCGCTGGCCAAGGTCACGGCGTTGATAGCCCCGGCCGAGGTGCCGACGATGACCGGGAAGGGATTGGCCGCACCCACCGGCAGCAGTTCGGCGATACCGGCCAGCACGCCGACCTGATAAGCGGCGCGGGCGCCGCCGCCTGAAAGGATCAGCCCGGTGACGGGAGGTGCGGCCATGGATACCTTCCTGGTTATCGGGAGTCAGCGTTTCTTTTTCTCGTACAAGCGCGGGGCGCCTTCGGGACGCGACTTGAAGCGCCGATGGGCCCACAAGTACTGCTGCGGGCAGTCACGTAACACGGACTCGACCCACTGGTTGATGCGCAGGCAGTCGGCCTCTTCGGTCTCGCCTGGGAAGTCCTCCAGCGGCGGATGCACCACCAACCGATAGCCGCTGCCATCTTCCAGGCGCTTCTGAGTGAAGGGGATCACCCGTGCCTTACCCAGCCGGGCGAACTTGGTGGTGGCGGTAACGGTGGCAGCGGGGATGCCGAACAGCGGCACGAACAGGCTTTGCTTGGTGCCGTAGTCCTGGTCCGGCGCATACCAGATCGCCCGCCCACTGCGCAGCAGCTTGAGCATGCCGCGTACGTCTTCGCGCTCGACCGCCAGGGAATCAAGGTTGTGCCGCTCGCGACCGCTGCGCTGAATGAAGTCGAACACCGGGTTGCCGTGCTCGCGGTACATGCCATCGATGGTGTGGGCTTGGCCCAGCAGCGCCGCGCCGATCTCCAGCGTGGTGAAGTGCACCGCCATGAGGATGGCGCCCTGCCCGTCCTGCTGGGCCGCCTGCAGATGCTCGAGCCCTTCGATATGGGCCAGCCGCGCCAGTCTTTCTTTGGGCCACCACCAACTCATGGCCATCTCGAAGAAGGCGATGCCCGTGGAAGCGAAATTGTCTTTCAACAGCTGTCGCCGTTCGTCGCTGGACAGCGCTGGAAAGCACAGCTCCAAATTGCGCGCCGCGATGCGCCGGCGCTCGCCGGCCACGCGGTACATCACCGCGCCCAACAGGCTGCCCAGCCCCAGCAGGGCTCGATACGGCAACTGCACCACCAGCCACAGCAGGCCAAGGCCCAACCACAGGGCCCAGAAACGTGGGTGAAGGAAATAGGGACGAAACCGCGGACGATCCATTGAAGCTTCCGGTAAGACAAAGGCCCGGCATTCTACAACCTTTGGCCGCAGGTTGCGGCCAATCGGTCTTATCGCTATAAGTCAGGGCACTTTTTCCGTTACAAGTCGTCTATGCAGACCATGAGCCTCAACCAGACACCCGACTCCGCCAACGTGTTCCAGCTCAAGGGCAGCATGCTCGCCATCACAGTGCTGGAACTGGCGCGCAACGACCTCCAGGCCCTCGACCGCCAATTGGCGGCGAAGGTCGCGCAGGCCCCCAATTTCTTCAGCAACACACCGCTGGTCCTGGCGCTGGACAAGCTGCCAGCCGACGAAGGCGCCATCGACCTGCCCGGACTGATGCGCATCTGCCGTCACCACGGCCTGCGCACCTTGGCCATTCGTGCCAGCCGCATCGAGGATATCGCCGCCGCGATTGCCATCGACCTGCCGGTGCTGCCGCCCTCCGGGGCCCGTGAACGGCCATTGGAGCCGGAACCGGAAGTGAAGAAGCCAGAGCCCGCTCCCGCGCCGCCTGCCGAACCGGAGGTGCGCCCCACGCGCATCATCACCAGCCCCGTGCGCGGTGGACAGCAGATCTACGCACAAGGCGGCGATCTGGTGGTGACCGCTTCGGTCAGCCCGGGTGCGGAACTTCTCGCCGATGGCAACATCCATGTCTACGGCGCCATGCGTGGCCGCGCATTGGCCGGTATCAAAGGTAATACCCGCGCCAGGATCTTCTGCCAGCAGATGACCGCCGAAATGGTCTCCATCGCCGGTCAGTACAAGGTCTGCGAGGACCTGCGCCGCGATCCGCTGTGGGGTTCGGGCGTGCAGGTGAGCCTGGTCGGCGACGTGTTGAACATCACCCGTCTTTAACGGATACTGCCGCCATTTTAAGCGCAACTTTTCCCGTTGCCTTTTTTGCATTTGCTGGGACTTAGGGTCCCATTTATTTAGGGGTGAAACACCTTGGCCAAGATTCTCGTGGTTACTTCCGGCAAAGGGGGTGTGGGCAAGACCACCACCAGCGCCGCCATCGGTACCGGCCTCGCACTGCGTGGCCACAAGACGGTGATCGTCGACTTCGACGTCGGTCTGCGTAACCTCGACCTGATCATGGGCTGTGAGCGCCGCGTGGTGTATGAC
The DNA here is from genome assembly GCF_030658255.1 of Pseudomonas sp. RAC1. Classification (NCBI taxonomy): domain Bacteria; kingdom Pseudomonadati; phylum Pseudomonadota; class Gammaproteobacteria; order Pseudomonadales; family Pseudomonadaceae; genus Pseudomonas; species Pseudomonas sp. RAC1. The sequence goes on along the minus strand of NZ_JAUTXS020000038.1, from coordinate 20,541 downwards.
TTCGTCAACGTGGTCAACGGCGAAGCCAACCTGCAGCAGGCCCTGATCAAGGACAAACGCCTGGAGAACCTGTACGTGCTGGCCGCCAGCCAGACCCGTGACAAGGACGCGCTCACCCAGGAAGGCGTGGAAAAAGTCCTGATGGAGCTCAAGGAGCAGTTCGAGTACGTGATCTGCGACTCCCCGGCCGGTATCGAGAAAGGCGCACACCTGGCGATGTACTTCGCCGATGAGGCCATCGTCGTGACCAACCCCGAGGTTTCCTCGGTCCGTGACTCGGACCGCATGCTAGGCATCCTGTCGAGCAAGTCGCGCCGTTCCGAGAACGGTGAAGAGCCGATCAAGGAACACCTGCTGATCACCCGCTACCACCCCGAGCGCGTGGTCAAGGGCGAGATGCTGAGCGTGGCCGACGTCGAAGAGATCCTGTCGATCAAGCTCAAGGGCGTGATTCCCGAATCCCAGGCGGTGCTCAAGGCCTCCAACCAGGGCATCCCGGTCATCCTCGACGACCAGAGCGATGCCGGTCAGGCCTACAGCGACGCCGTCGACCGCCTGCTGGGCAAAGAGAAGCCGATGCGCTTCATCGACGTACAGAAGAAGGGATTCTTCGAGCGCATTTTCGGGAGCAAATAAACCATGAACCTTTTTGACTTCTTTCGTGGCAGACAGAAACAGAGCAGCGCGTCGGTAGCGAAAGAGCGTCTACAGATCATCGTGGCGCATGAGCGCGGCCAACGCAGCGAACCGGACTACCTGCCGGCGCTGCAGAAGGAACTGCTGGAAGTAATCCGCAAGTATGTGAACATCGGTAACGACGACGTGCACATCGAGCTGGAGAACCAGGGCAGTTGCTCGATCCTCGAGCTGAACATCACCCTGCCGGATCGCTGATCCGGTCTAGCACATCGGGGCTGCGTTGCAGCCCATCGCGGGAGGGGTCCGCGCCTTTGGCCAGAGCATCGGCAGGGGCGAAGGCTTTGCGCGATGGGCCGCAGGCAGCCCCGCTGCTTTGTACAGAGACCCCGCAATGCCGCTGTCGAACATCCACATCCTGCATCAGGATGCTTCCATTCTGGTGATCAACAAACCGACCCTGCTGCTGTCGGTGCCAGGCCGCGCCGAAGACAACAAGGACTGCCTGATCACCCGCCTCCAGGAAAACGGCTATCCCGAGGCGCTGATCGTTCATCGCCTGGACTGGGAAACCTCCGGCATCATCCTGCTGGCCCGTGATGCGGACAGCCACCGCGAGCTGTCGCGCCAGTTCCATGACCGCGAAACCGAAAAAGCCTACACCGCACTGTGCTGGGGTCAGCCGGCCTTGGACAGCGGCAGCATCGACCTGCCGCTGCGTTACGATCCGCCGACCAAGCCACGTCACGTGGTCGATCATGAACAGGGCAAGCATGCCCTGACGTTCTGGCGCGTGCTGGAACGCCACGCCGACCACTGCCGCGTGGAACTGACGCCGATCACGGGCCGCTCGCACCAGTTGCGGGTGCACATGCTTTCCATCGGCCATCCGTTGCTGGGCGATCGGCTGTACGCCAATCCCGAGGCCCTGGCCGCTCACGACCGCCTGTGCCTGCACGCCTCGATGCTCAGCTTCACCCATCCGGTGTCCGGCCAGCGGTTGAAGTTCGAGTGCCCTGCGCCGTTCTGAGCGGCCAGTGGCGGGCGGCAAGCGTCAAGAAAAAATGCCGGCACCTCGGCAGACCGCTTGCCCCGCCGACCATCTTTGCTTGAAGCTTGCAGCTTGCCGCTTGAAGCTCGAATTTGGAGTGAGTTATGCGTGAAGCACTGAACACCGGCCTGATCGACTTTCTCAAGGCCTCCCCTACGCCCTTCCACGCCACCGCCAGCCTGGCCAAGCGCCTTGACGCCGCGGGCTATCAGCGCCTGGACGAGCGTGACAGTTGGGACACGGTGCCGGGCGGGCGCTATTACGTGACCCGCAACGACTCCTCGATCATCGCCGTGCGCCGGGGCAAGCACTCACCGCTGATCGGCGGCATGCGCCTGGTCGGCGCGCACACCGACAGCCCGTGCCTGCGGGTCAAGCCGCAGCCGGAGCTGCAGCGCCACGGATTCCTGCAATTGGGCGTGGAAGTCTATGGCGGCGCCCTGCTCGCGCCCTGGTTCGACCGCGACCTGTCGCTGGCCGGCCGGGTCACCTTCCGCCGCGACGGCAGGGTGGAGAGCCAACTGGTGGACTTCAAGCTGCCGATCGCCATCATTCCCAACCTGGCCATCCACCTCAACCGGGGGGCCAATGACGGCTGGGCGATCAATGCGCAGAACGAACTCCCGCCGATCCTGGCCCAGGTGGCCGGCGACGAGCGTGTCGATTTCCGCGCACTGCTCACCGAACAACTGGCCCGTGAGCATGGCCTGATCGCCGATGTGGTGCTCGATTACGAGCTGAGCTTCTACGACACCCAGGACGCGGCGGTCATCGGGCTGCACGGCGACTTCATCGCCGGCGCCCGCCTGGATAACCTGCTGTCGTGCTACGCCGGCCTGCAGGCACTGCTCGAAGCCGACAGCGACGAAACCTGCGTGCTGGTGTGCACCGACCACGAGGAAATCGGTTCCTGCTCGGCCTGCGGTGCCGACGGACCGATGCTCGAGCAGACCCTGCAGCGCCTGCTGCCGGACGGCGACGAGTATGTGCGCAGCATCCAGCGCTCGCTGCTGGTGTCGGCCGACAACGCCCATGGCGTGCACCCGAACTACGCCGACAAGCACGACGGCAACCATGGCCCCAAGCTCAACGCCGGCCCGGTGATCAAGGTCAACAGCAACCAGCGCTACGCCACCAACAGCGAGACCGCCGGTTTCTTCCGCCACCTGTGCATGGCCGAGGAAGTGCCCGTACAGAGCTTCGTGGTGCGCAGCGACATGGGCTGCGGCTCGACCATCGGTCCCATCACCGCCAGCCATTTGGGCGTGCGCACCGTCGACATCGGCCTGCCGACCTTCGCCATGCATTCGATCCGCGAACTGTGCGGTAGCCAGGACCTGGCGCATCTGGTCAAAGTGCTGACGGCGTTCTACCGCAGCCGGGAACTGCCCTGATCGCCGACACGCGGCCAGGCAGGGTGTAGTATCGGGCTCTGGGAGCGGGCATGCCGGTGAAGGCAAACGCCGCTCCCGGCTCGATTACCGACACTTCCAGACAGAAGGATTCTGTTCATGTCGCCTTTCCTTTCGTTGTTCCTGCCCGTCTTCCTGTTCCTGTTGCTGCTGACCGTGGGTTTCAGCCTGCGCCAGCGCAACATCGGCGTGGTGATGATGTGGATCGGCACGCTGGGCATCTTTGCCGTCACCTGCTGGACGATCCTGGAGAAACTCCCGGCATAAACCTCTACACTCGGCCCATCGTTTGACCTGAGGTAGATTTCCCGGTGCCAGCCTTTCTGCGTTGCCTTGCCCTGCTGTTGTTGATCGTCGTCGTCCCGGTACAGGCCGCAGGCCTGCCCGGCCTGCTGAGCTCCAGCACGCCCGCGCAGCCCCAAGCCACCGAGCCGTTGAGCAAGTCGCTCGACGAGGTGATCAAGAACCTCGAAAACGACCAGCAGCGCACCAAGCTGCTGGCCGATCTGAAAAAGCTGCGCGACGCCAGCAAACAGACGCAACCGAGCGTCGAGCAGGGCGTGCTGGGCCTGATCGGCGGGGCGCTGCACGACTTCGAGCAGCAGTTCAGCGGCGACGCCAGTCCCTTCGTGCGCTGGTCGCAGGAACTGGAGCAAGCCAAGGTCGAACTGGCCGATCTGGTGGTGCCGGTGCACCAGTGGCCCGCCATTCTCTTCGGCTTCGCGGCGGTCATCGCCGTGTGGAGCCTGCTGGCCTATGCATTCAACTGGATCGGCCACCGCGTGCGCATCCGTTTCGGCCTGACTGAAGAACTGCCCCAGCATCCGCGCACCTGGGACCTGGTGCGCTTTGCCCTGCGCAAACTCGGCCCCTGGCTGGTGGCGCTGATCTTTACGGTGTACCTGAGCTTCGCCCTGCCGCCTTCGCTGGGCAAATCCCTGGCCATGGTACTGGCCTACGCGCTGGTGATCGGCACCTGTTTCTCGGCCATCTGTGTGATCGCCTTCTCGCTGCTCGACGGCCCGCATCGCCACCGCGCCCTGCATATCCTGCGTCACCAGGCGTTCCGCCCACTGTGGCTGATCGGCAGCTTCGCCGCCTTCGGCGAGGCCATGAGCGATCCGCGCCTGACCACCGCCCTGGGCACTCACCTGGCTCACGCCATTGCCACGGTCACCAACGTCCTGGCCGCGCTGTGCACCGGGTTGTTCATCCTGCGCTTCCGCCGCCCGATCGCCCACCTGATCCGCAACCAGCCGCTATCGCGGCGCCTGACCCGCCGTACCCTGAGCGACACCATCGAGCTGCTGGGCAGTTTCTGGTTCATTCCGGCGCTGATTCTGGTGGCCATTTCGTTGTTCGCCACCTTCGTCTCCGCCGGCGACACCAGCACCGCCCTGCGCCAGTCACTGATGTGCACGGTGCTGGTGGTGGTGTGCATGGTGCTCAACGGCCTGGTGCGCCGCCACGCCGCCAAACCGCAGAACGTCCATAAGCGCCAGGCGGTGTATGCCGAGCGCCTGAAGAACTTCGGCTACGCGTTGGCGCACCTGTTCATCTGGCTGCTGTTCATCGAGCTGGGCTTGCGCGTGTGGGGCTTGTCGATGATCAGCTTCGCCGAGGGTGACGGCCATGACGTCAGCGTGCGCCTGATGGGCCTGGCCGGTACCTTGATCGCCGCCTGGCTGGTATGGATCCTGGCCGATACCGCGGTGCACCACGCCCTCATCCGCTCGCGCCGCGGCTTGGCCAACGCCCGCGCGCAAACCATGATGCCGCTGATTCGCAACGTGCTGTTCGTGGCCATTTTCATCATCGCGCTGATCGTCGCGCTGGCCAACATGGGCATGAACGTCACGCCACTGCTGGCCGGTGCCGGTGTCATCGGCCTGGCCATCGGTTTCGGTGCCCAGTCGCTGGTGGCGGACTTGATCACCGGCTTGTTCATCATCATCGAAGACAGCCTGGCCATCGACGACTACGTGGATGTCGGGGGTCACCTGGGCACCGTCGAAGGCCTGACCATCCGCACCGTGCGCCTGCGCGACATCGACGGCATCGTGCACACCATCCCGTTCAGTGAAATCAAGAGCATCAAGAACTACTCGCGCGAGTTCGGCTACGCGATCTTCCGCGTGGCCATTCCACACAGCATGAACATCGACCAGGCCATCACCCTGATCCGCGAAGTTGGCCAGAAGCTGCGCAGCGATCCGCTGATGCGCCGCAACATCTGGTCGCCGCTGGAGCTGCAAGGCGTGGAGAGCTTCGAGTCCGGCTCGGCGATCCTGCGTGCACGCTTCAAGACCGCGCCGATCAAACAGTGGGAGGTGTCGCGGGCGTTCAACCTGGCGCTCAAGCGCCAACTCGACGAGGCCGGACTGGACCTGGCAACGCCGCGGCTGTCGGTGCAGGTGGTGACGGCGGGCGGCGGGGCGATGGCTGAGGCGGGTGCCGGGGCCTCCAGCTAGGCCGGATCAGCCGGCCTCGGCGCGAATACGGATCGCGTCATGCCGCCAGTACTCCAGGTCACAGTCGATCAGGTGCCCATGCTGATCGCTGTTGACCCGGGTGATGTGCAGACCAGGACTTCCCGTGGATACCCGCAGCGCCGTGGCGGCCTCCGGCGGCAGTGCGGTCGGCAGTATTTCGAAGCACACCTGGCCGTAACGAATGCCGTAGTCGCGGGCGTAGATCTCGGTGAGCGACTGCCCCAGGTCACGTTCGAGTATTCCGGGGAAGTGATGCGGATTCAGGTAGTGCTCGGCGTAGAGCACGCCCCGACCGTCGATGCGCCGCAAGCGACAGATGCGCACCACGCTTGACAGCGCTGGCAGACGCAAGCGCGCGCAGATGCTGGCCGACGCCGGCTGCAGACGCGCCGAGAGCAGCTCGGTGCCCGGAGCCCGTCCCTGCTGCAACACCATGGCATGGAAATGGCTGCGCTCGATCAGGTCGTAGGTCAGGCGCTCGGGCGCGACGAACCAGCCGCGGCGCTCCTCGCGATAAATCAATCCCTGGGCTTCGAGTTGCACCAGCGCCTCGCGCAAGGTGATGCGGGTGGTGGCGAATACATCGCTGAGCTTGCGCTCGGCCGGCAGCTTGCCACCCGGCACAAGCAGGCCATGCTCGATTTGCTCCTGCAAGGCATGGCAGATAGCTGTTACCGCCCGCGCGGGGGTCGACTGCATCGAAAGTTACCTATCTGGACTAGACCAGCCCCAACAAAGGGCAGGTGGGCGTTGGCTGTCAGCGTAGGCAGCGCGCGTGAACATCCTGTGACAAGCCCGTCGCCCAGCGCCCCCTGAACCTGTCAGGGGCCCGTCAATCCAGGGCCGGGTTGTGGTCTACGCTTGGCATTCAGGCCTTGTTACCCAGGGAAAGCCGATCCCGCCTACATCAAACTGTCATGCACGCCGCCTACCTTGGCGCAAGGTTTGCTGACCTAGACCAACCCTGTGCAGCAAGGCCTGCATCAACCGCAGACACAACAAGGTCCATCACCACGATTGCAAGGCACCCCACCCTAGGAGCTTCGGATGAAAAAGTTCTTCATGGCGTCACTGCTGGGCTCGGCCATCGCCCTGTGCACCACGGCCATGGCCGCCGATACCGACCTCAACAGCCTGGAAGAGGCCGCCCGCAAGGAAGGCAAGGTCAACAGCGTGGGCATGCCCGATGCCTGGGCCAACTGGAAAGGCACCTGGGATGATCTAGCCAGCAAGTACGGCCTCAAGCACAGCGACACCGACATGAGCTCAGCGCAGGAAATCGCCAAGTTCGACGCCGAGAAAGACAACGCCAGCGCCGATATCGGCGACGTCGGCGCCGCCTTCGGCCCCATCGCGGCGGCCAAGGGCGTGACCCAACCCTACAAACCGAGCACGTGGGATCAGGTGCCGGAATGGGCCAAGGACAAGGACGGTCACTGGGCCCTGGCCTATACCGGCACCATCGCCTTCATCATCAACAAGGATCTGGTCAAGGAAGAGGAACGGCCCAAGACCTGGAAAGATCTTGAGAAGGGCAAGTACAAGGTCGCCATCGGTGACGTCGGCACGGCTGCACAGGCCGCCAATGGCGTGCTGGCGGCGGCCATCGCCTTCAAAGGTAACGAATCCAACATCGAGCCAGGCTTGCAACTGTTCACCAAGCTCGCCCAGCAAGGGCGCCTGTCGCTGGCCAACCCGACCATCCAGACCCTGGAGAAGGGCGAAGTCGAAGTCGGTGTGGTGTGGGACTTCAACGGCCTGAGCTACCGCGAGCAGATCGACCCCAAGCGCTTCGAGGTGCTGATTCCGCAGGACGGCTCGGTGATCTCCGGCTACACCACGATCATCAACAAGTACGCCAAGCACCCCAACGCCGCCAAACTGGCGCGTGAGTACATCTTCAGCGACGCCGGCCAGATCAACCTCGCCAAGGGCAATGCCCGCCCGATCCGTGCCGAGCATTTGAAGCTTCCGGAGGACGTGCAGGCCAAGCTGCTGCCCAACGAGCAGTACAAGGCTGCCAAACCCATCGAGAACGCCGAAGCCTGGGAGAAGACCTCCAAGGCCCTGCCGCAGAAGTGGCAGGAGCAGGTCATCATCGAGATGAAGTGAGGCTGAGCCCGACAGGGAGGGCATCGCCCTCCCCGTTCCTGTGCGGAGTACTGAAGTGAGCCACAACGTCATCCTGGTCCTGCTCGACGGCCTCAATTACCACGTCGCGCACCATGCCATGGGCCACCTGCATGCCTACGTCGAAGCCGACCGCGCCGCGCTGTATCGCTTGAAATGCGAGCTGCCTTCACTGTCCCGACCACTGTACGAGTGCATTCTCACCGGTGTCGCGCCGATCGACAGCGGTATCGTGCACAACCAGGTCAGCCGTCTGTCCAACCAGCTCAGCGTGTTTCATTACGCGCGCCAAGCGGGCCTCAGGACCGCGGCGGCGGCCTACCACTGGGTCAGCGAACTGTATAACCGTTCTCCCTTCGAGCCCGTGCGAGACCGTCACACCGAGGCGCCGGAACTGCCGATCCAGCATGGGCTGTTCTATTACGCCGACCATTACCCCGACTCTCATCTGCTGACCGATGCCGAATACCTGCGCCGCCGGCACGCACCGAATTTCCTGCTGGTGCATCCGATGAACATCGACGACGCCGGTCACCGACATGGCCTGGACAGCAGCCACTACCGCAATGCGGCGAGAAGCGCCGATGTGCTGCTGGCCGACTACCTGCCGCAATGGCTCGCCGAGGGCTACCAGGTGCTGGTCACCGCCGATCACGGCATGAACAACGACCGCTCGCACAATGGCCTGCTGCCCGAGGAGCGCGAGGTGCCGCTGTTCGTCTTCGGTGACGCCTTCAGCCTCGATCCCGCCGCCCAGCCCCTGCAGACCGAACTGTGTGGCACGCTCTGCGAGCTGCTCGGCGCGGCCCATGACAAACCGTTGTGTCGGGAGTTGCTCAAGTGAATGCCAACCACCGCGGCCGCTACCTGGCCCTGCTCTGCCTGTTACCCTTCGCCGTGTTCTTCATCGTCTTCCAGATCGCCCCGCTGGTCTGGGTGGCGATTGCCAGCCTGCAAGGCGAAGGCGGATGGGGCCTGGAGAATTTCAGCAAGATCTTCACTTCCAAGTTCTACCTCCAGGCCATCGAACGCAGCCTGCAGATCAGCTTCTGGTCGAGCCTGTTCGGTATCGTCATCGCCACCCTCGGCGCCTACTCCCTGCGCCAGGTCGATTCGCGCCTGCGCGATTTCGTCAGCGCCTTCGCCAACATGACCAGCAACTTCGCCGGCGTGCCCCTGGCCTTCGCCTTCATCATCCTGCTCGGCTTCAACGGCGCCTTGACCCTGGCGCTCAAGGAGGTCGGCCTGCTGGACGATTTCAGCATCTACTCCAGCACCGGCCTGATCATCGTCTACACCTACTTCCAGATCCCGCTGGGGGTGCTGCTGCTCTACCCAGCCTTCGACGCCTTGCGTGAAGACTGGCGCGAGTCGGCCGCCCTGCTGGGTGCCAGCCACTGGCAGTTCTGGCGGCACATCGGCCTGCCGGTTCTCACCCCGGCGCTGCTGGGCACGTTCGTGATCCTGCTGGCCAATGCGCTGGGCGCCTACGCCACGGTCTACGCCTTGACCACCGGCAACTTCAATGTGCTGCCGATTCGTATCGCTGCGCTGGTCGCTGGCGACATCACTCTCGATCCCAACTTGGGCAGCGCCCTGGCCATGGTGCTGGTGGGGCTCATGACCCTGGTCACGATGGTCCATCAATGGCTGCTGAAAAGGAGCTACCATGCGCGTTGATACCCCCCATGGCGGCTGGTACCACCGCACGGTGGTCTACCTGCTGTTCCTGATCCTGCTGCTGCCGCTGGCCGGCACCCTGCTCTACTCGCTGGCCACCAGTTGGTCGGCCACGCTACTGCCCAGCGGGCTGACCTTGAAGTGGTATGTGCAGCTGTGGAGTGAGCCGCGCTTTCTCGCCGCGTTCGGCCAATCGCTGCTGGTCTGTATCGGTGCGCTGGTGCTGTCGGTCGTGCTGATCCTGCCCCTGCTGTTCGTGGTGCATTACCACTTTCCCAGGCTCGACGCGCTGATGAACATCCTGATCCTGCTGCCCTTCGCAGTTCCGCCGGTGGTGTCTTCGGTCGGGCTGCTGCAACTGTACGGCAGCGGGCCGATGGCCATGGTCGGCACCCCGTGGATTCTCATCGGTTGCTATTTCACCATCGCGCTGCCCTTCATGTACCGGGCCATCACCAACAACCTGCAGGCGATCAACCTGCGCGACTTGATGGACGCCGCACAACTGCTCGGTGCCAGCCCACTGCGCGCGGCCCTGACGGTGGTGCTGCCAAACCTGCGCAAAGGCCTGTTGGTAGCCCTGCTGCTGTCGTTCTCCTTCCTGTTCGGTGAGTTCGTGTTCGCCAACCTGCTGGTCGGCACTCGCTACGAAACCCTGCAGGTGTACCTGAACAACATGCGCAACAGCAGCGGTCACTACAACAGCGCCCTGGTGATCTCCTACTTTGCCTTCGTCCTGGTCCTGACCTGGGTCGCCAACCGTTTGAACAAGGATAAAGCCCGATGAGCTTCGTCAGCGTCCAGCAACTGCACAAGCGCTATGCCGGCAGCACAGTGTTCGAGAACATCGATTGCACGGTCGAGCATGGCGAGTTCGTCACCCTGCTCGGTCCTTCGGGCTGTGGTAAATCCACCCTGCTGCGCTGCATCGCCGGGCTGACCCCGGTCGATGGCGGACGTATCCTGCTCGACGGCCAGGACATCGTGCCGCTGAGTCCGCAGAAGCGTGGTATCGGCATGGTGTTTCAGAGCTACGCGCTATTCCCCAACATGACCGTCGAACAGAACGTGGCCTTCGGGCTACGCATGCAGAAGGTCAAGGCCGAGGAGCGCCAGGTGCGTGTGCGCGAGGCCCTCGAGCTGGTGGAACTGACCACCTTCGCCGGTCGTTATCCGCACCAGCTCTCCGGCGGCCAGTGCCAACGTGTGGCGCTGGCCCGCTCACTGGTCACCCGTCCACGTCTGTTGCTGCTCGATGAGCCGTTGTCGGCGCTGGACGCACGCATCCGCAAGCACCTGCGTGAGCAGATCCGGGCCATCCAGCGCGAGCTGGGCCTGACCACGCTGTTCGTCACCCACGACCAGGAAGAAGCGCTGACCTTGTCGGATCGCATCGTCCTGATGAACCAGGGGCGCATCGTCCAGAGCGGCGACGCCGAAACCCTGTACACGGCCCCGGTGGACCTGTTCGCGGCCGGCTTCATCGGCAACTACAACCTGCTCGATGCCGACAGCGCCAGCCGTCTGCTGCAACGTCCGATCGGCTCGCGCCTGGCCATTCGCCCGGAATCGATCAGCCTGGGGCTGGAGGGCGAACTGGACGGCCAGATCCGCAGTCACAGCCTATTGGGCAACGTGATCCGTTATCGTGTCGAGGCACGCGGCGTGGAGGTCGTGGTGGACGTACTCAATCGCTCATCCGCCGACCTCTATGCCGACGGCCAGCGAGTGACGCTGTCGTTCGATCCCGCCGCACTACGTGAAGTGGCTTAAGGAGATTCAGGCATGGCATTGGCAATTTTCGATCTGGACGAGACCCTGATCCATGGCGATTGCGCGTCGTTATGGAGCGCGCAGATGGCCAGGCTGGGCTGGGTCGATGGCGAGGCCTTCCTGCGCCGCGACCGTGAGTTGATGGACGCCTATGGCAAGGGTCAGTTGCAGATGGAGGACTACATGGCGTTCAGCCTGGAGCCGATCGCCGGGCGCACGCTGGAGGAAGTCGAACACTTGGTGGAGCCGTGGGTCGAGGACGTGATCGAACCGATCATTTATGGCGACGCCTGCCGCTGCATCGCCGAACACCGCCACAATGGCGATCGCATCCTGATCATTTCTGCGTCTGGCACCCATCTGGTTGGGCCGATCGCCGCGCGATTGGGCGTCGATGAGTTTCTGGCCATCGAGCTGGAGGCCGTCAACGGCGTGTATACCGGGCGCACCCATGGGGTGCTGACCTACCGTGAAGGCAAGATCACACGCTTGCTGGAGTGGCTGGACCAGGAACAGGAGAATCTGGAAGGCGCCAGCTTCTATTCCGACTCCAGGAACGATCTACCGCTGCTGCTGAAAGTCGATCACCCGTATGCGGTGAACCCCGATACGGAACTGCGCAAGCAGGCCGAGGCCAAGGGCTGGCCGGTGCTGAACTGGGCATGAGCGGGTGCCTGGACTTGGGGCTGCGGTGCAGACCCAAGCCTGGGCCAGCGTGAGTCTCAGACCAGCGTCGGATCGATCACCATCACCAATTTGCCCGACACCTGATTGCCTTCAAGCGCCTGGTAGGCCGCCTCGGCGAACTCGACCGGATAGGTATCGACCAATTGCGGCGACAGTCGCCCTTCGCTGAACAGTGGCCAGACCTGCTGACGCAACTCGCGCAGCAACTCGCCCTTGAACGCATCGTCGCGATTGCGCAGGGTCGAACCGGTGATCTGCAGGCGTTTGCCCAGCACCTGCGCCAGGTCCATCTCGACTTGACGTCCGCCCATCAGGCCGATGATCACCCAGCGCCCGTCGCGCGCCAACACCTTGAGATTGAGCGTGCCGTAGCTGGCACCGACCGGATCGAGCACCACATCGAAAGGCCCCAGGGCTTCGAGCGCATCAAGGTTCTGGTTACGCACCACACCGCCCGCAGCACCCAGCGCCTGGCAGTAATCCAGACGGTCCTGCGACCCTACGCTAACCCACACGGGGCTGCCGAACGCCTTGCACAATTGGATCGCCGCCGAGCCGACGCCGCTGGCGCCAGCATGCACCAGCACTTTCTCGCCCGCCTTCAACGCGCCGAGCTGGAAGATGTTCAGCCAGGCCGTGGCATACACTTCGGGGATTGCCGCCGCTTCGTGCAGGCTCAGGCCCTCGGGCACCGGCAGGACATGGCGTGCGTCGACCACCACTTCCTCGGCCATGGCACCACTGGCAAGCAGCGCACACACGCGGTCGCCCACGCGCCAGTCAGCGCCAGCACCGGCACCGATCTCCTCGATCACCCCAGCGCACTCAAGCCCCATATACGGACTCGCACCTGGGGGCGGCGGGTAGTGCCCGGCCTTTTGCAGCACATCGGCGCGGTTCAACCCTGCCGCCGCAACACGAATGCGTACCTGCCCCGCATCACACACGGGACGCTGCGCCTGGACCCAGGCTACATGCCCGTCAACGCCTTGCAATGCCTTCACAGTGCCTCCATAGTTGAGTCATGACTGGACCCGGGCTCATCGCATCCCGGGTTTTTTGCAGTATCGAGCCGGTTTCATGGAACCGGTGAAAGGAAAAGACGGCCTACTATGCGTGATCAATTGCCCCCACGTCGAATCAGCATGAAGCATTTCCTCCCCAGCTCCGCACTCGCCCTGGTCATCGGCCTGGGCAGCCTCACGCTCGGTGGCAATGCGGCCGCCGCCAACAAATGGGACAGCCTGCAGCCGGACCGTGACGAAGTCGTCGCCAGTCTCAACGTGGTCGAGCTGCTCAAGCGCCACCACTACAGCAAGCCACCGCTGGACGATGCCCGTTCGGTCATCATCTACGACAGTTACATCAAGCTGCTCGATCCCTCGCGCAGCTACTTCATGGCCAGTGACATCGCCGAGTTCGACAAGTGGAAGACGCAGTTCGACGACTTCCTCAAGAACGGCAACCTGGACCCTGGCTTCACCATCTACAAGCGCTACCTTGACCGGGTGAAGGCGCGACTGGACTACGCCCTGGCCATGCTGGACAAGGGCGTCGACAAGATCGACTTCACCGTCAAGGAAGACCTGCTGGTCGACCGCAAGGACGCCCCGTGGCCCAAGTCCGAGGCCGAGCTGGACGACCTGTGGCGCAAACGCGTCAAAGACGAAGTGCTGCGTCAGAAACTGGCGGGCAAGGACCTGAAGCAGATCCAGGAAACCCTGATCAAGCGCTACAAGAATCAGCTCGCGCGTCTGGACCAGACCCGCGCCGAGGATATCTTCCAAGCCTACATCAACACCTTCGCCCAGTCCTACGACCCGCACACCAATTACCTGTCGCCCGACAGCGCCGAGAACTTCGACATCAACATGAGCCTGTCGCTCGAAGGCATCGGCGCGGTGCTGCAGAGCGACAACGACCAGGTCAAGATCGTGCGCCTGGTGCCGGCCGGCCCCGCTGCCAAGACCAAGCAGGTTGCCCCTGCCGACAAGATCATCGGCGTGGCCCAGGGCAACAAGGAAATGGTCGATGTGGTCGGCTGGCGCCTGGACGAAGTGGTCAAGCTGATCCGTGGACCGAAAGGCTCGGTGGTGCGCCTGGAGATCATTCCGGCGAGCAACGCGCCGAACGACCAGACCACCAAGATCGTCTCGATCACCCGCGAAGCGGTCAAGCTCGAAGAGCAGGCCGCGAAGAAGTCGGTGCTCAAGCTCAAGCAGGATGGCCGCGACTACAAGCTTGGCATCATCGAGATCCCGGCGTTCTACCTCGACTTCAAGGCCTATCGCGCCGGTGATCCGAACTACAAGAGCACCACGCGCGACGTGAAGAAGCTGTTGACCGAATTGCAGAAGGAAAAGGTCGACGGTGTGGTCATCGACCTGCGCAACAACGGCGGCGGCTCGTTGCAGGAGGCCACCGAACTGACCAGTCTGTTCATCGACAAAGGTCCGACCGTGCTGGTGCGCAATAGCGATGGCCGAGTCGACGTTCTCGAGGACGAAAATCCCGGTGCCTTCTACAAAGGCCCGCTGGCGCTGCTGGTCAACCGTCTCTCGGCCTCGGCTTCGGAGATTTTCGCCGGTGCCATGCAGGACTACCACCGGGCGCTGATCATCGGTGGTCAGACCTTCGGCAAGGGCACCGTGCAGACTATCCAGCCGCTCAATCATGGCGAGCTCAAGCTGACCCTGGCCAAGTTCTATCGGGTTTCCGGCCAGAGCACCCAACACCAGGGCGTCTTGCCGGACATCGATTACCCGTCGGTCATCGACACCAAGGAAATCGGCGAGAGCGCCCTGCCCGAGGCCATGCCGTGGGACACCATCCGCCCTGTGGTCAAGCCGGCGGCCGATCCGTTCAAACCGTTCCTGGCCCAGCTCAAGGCCCAGCACGACGCGCGTAGCGTCAAGGACGCCGAGTTCACCTACATCCGCGATCGCCTGGCGCTGACACAGCAGTTGATGAACGAGAAGACCGTCAGCCTCAATGAGCAGGACCGCCGTGCTCAGCATGATGCCATCGAAGCCAAGCAACTGGCGTTGGAAAACGCCCGGCGCAAGGCAAAGGGCGAAGAGCCGCTCAAGGAACTGAAGAAGGTCGATGAAGACGCCCTTCCAGAGGAGAAGGACGACTCCAAGCCAGAAGACGACGCCTACCTAGCAGAAACCGGACGCATCCTGCTCGACTATCTGCGGCTGAGCGCTCAAGTGGCGAAAAAATGAATGATGGCACTGATGGCAGATTGACCTGATCTGTCATCAAACAGTCATCGCGCTGTCGTGAAATGGTAGGGCCGGACGTCACAGACGTCCGGCCCTTTCATTTTCAGGAAGCCCTCCATGACCGTCACCGAACAGCTCAGTGCCTTGAGCGCCATCCTGGCTCAACGCAGTATCCACAGCCTGTTCCAGCCGATCATCTGCCTCTCGGAGCGACGCGTGCTCGGCTATGAGGCGCTCAGTCGCGGCCCGTCCAACAGCCCGCTGCACTCGCCCCTGAATCTATTCGCCATCGCCCGCCAGGCCGGGCGCCTGAGCGAGCTGGAGGTGTTGTGCCGGAAGAACGCCTGCCGCCGATTCAGCGAGCTGGGCCTGGAAGGCAAGCTGTTTCTGAACGTCTCTCCCGAATCGCTGCTCGAACCGCATCACCCCTCCGGGCGCACCTTGGAAATGCTCGAACAGGTTGGCCTGCATCCGAGCCAAGTGGTGATCGAGCTGACCGAGCAAACGCCCACTGAAGACTTTCAATTGCTGTTCAACGCCCTGCACCACTATCGCGACATGGGCTTTTCCATCGCCTTGGACGATCTGGGCGCTGGCTACTCCAGCCTGCGCCTGTGGTCGGAATTACGACCGGACTACGTGAAGATCGATCGTCACTTCATCGATGGCATCCACCAGGACCCGCTCAAGCGCGAGTTCGTCGGCTCCATTCTGCAGATTGCCCGGGCGTCGCGCGCCCAGGTGATCGCCGAGGGCATCGAGTTGGCAGAAGAGCTGACGGTACTCGCCGAAATGGGCGTCGATCTGCTGCAAGGTTACCTGCTGGGCCGTCCACAGGAATTTCCTCCTCGCGATGCGCAGGGCCTGTTGCCGCAACGTCAGCAAGACGCGCTGGTGGTAGGCGAGGAAAGCACCGACCTGGTGGCATTACTGATCGCTCAGCCCGCTGTGGCCCTCGATACACCGACCCAACAGGTGCTTGAAGCCTTCCGCCGCCAGGCCAACCTCAACTCCCTGGCAGTGCTGGATGCTCACGGTCAGCCACGCGGGATCGTGCACCGCCACTCGCTGGCCGATGTACTGCTCAAGCCTTTCGCGACCGACTTGTTCGCGCGCAAGCCGATCAGCCGGCTGATGAGCGAGGACTTCCTCGCCGTCGAGCGCAGCCAATCGTTGCAACAGGTCAGTCGCCTGCTGACCAGCCGCGCCCGCCAGCGCATCGAAGAAGACTTCATCATTACCCAGGGCGGTCGGTATCAGGGCCTGGGCCGGGTCATCGATGTGCTCAAGTTGATCACTGAACAGAAAATCCAGCAGGCGCGTTATGCCAATCCACTCACCCTGCTACCGGGCAACGTGCCGATCCAGCAGTGCCTTGCACGCTTGCTGGAGCAACAACGAGCGGCGGCGGTGTGCTACGTGGACATCGACAGCTTCAAGCCCTTCAACGACATCTATGGCTACGCACGCGGAGATGAGGTGCTGTTGTGCCTGGCACAGTGCCTGAGCGACTGCGTCGACCCGAATCAGGATTTCGTCGGCCACATTGGCGGCGACGATTTCATGCTGGTGCTCGGCACCCCCGATTGGCGCCCCCGCCTGGAGCACCTGATCGAGCGTTTTCTAGGCGAATGCAAGCGCTTCTACCGCAATGAGCATCTGCAGGCGGGCTGCTTCATCGCCCATAACCGCCAGGGGCAACGTGAGACCTTCGCCTTGCTGTCGCTGTCGATCGGCGTGGTGTGGCTGCGCCCGGAGCGTTGCGAGGGGCTGGATGCGGCGCAGCTGGCCGACCTGGCTTCTCAGGCCAAGCGGCAAGCCAAGGACACGGCTGGCCCCAGTCTCAGCTTGATCGACACCGGCGGATAGCAGCAGTCCGCAGGACGATCAATCCCGCTGCGTGGCGGTTGTTTCGGGATAGCTGAACTCGAACACTCGCACCACTTCAGACGCATGCCAGGACGCGGCTTCCATGCCGTCGACCGGTCCGGAAAACCGTCCCAGACGCTCTACACATTCGAAGAAACCGGTGCGCGGTAGGCGGCTGGCCCCCTGACTGATGACCAACGAGCTGCGCAGCGGTTGCTCGGCACGAGCATCGAGCAGCGCCAGGTACTCAAGCGCGGCGGTCAGGGTCTGCATGGCTGGGCTGGGCAACTGCAAGCGTTCGAGCAGCGCCCGGTAGGTGAGCAGGTGACGTTGTCGTCGGGCCAGGTCGAGCTCGGCCAGCAGGTTCTGCCACTGCTGGCGGCTGATCCTGACCTGACTCATGACGGCTCGCTCCAGCCAGCGATGCCCAGGTGCCAAGCCAGGCTGCGCTGAATCGCCGCGTCCGGCACGCGCTCACCCGACTCGATCATGGCCAGATAAGACGGACTGATACCGACACTGCGCGCCAGTTGTTCAGGCGCAAGGTCCTTGGCCTGACGCAACTGCGCCAGCTCAACCAGGCTGGGCAGGCTGGCGCTTTGCGCGGTATCAGGAGGTGGGCAGGCTGCACGGGCGGGCTCATCGGCTGCAATGGGGGCCTGGCCAGCCGCCTCGCGCAGCGCTTGATAGTCAGCCCAGGGAATGACCGCATACTCGGGCTGACCGTCTCGACTGATGACCTGAATACCCATACAACCCCCTTAGGCATGTAATTGCTCGGCATAACCCTTATGCCAATCTGTCAATTATATGACCTAAGCGCTGAGATCTGTGCATTTCGCACCGATTCAGTTGCGCGTACGCTCCAGGCGCAGGGCTTCAGGGGTATCAGGCAGGCGCTCGACCACACGCAGACGCTCAGGCGACTGGCTGTCGCGCCAGGCCTTGAAGCGGGCGAGTTCATCGGCCACCGTCTTCATCACCCAGCCCAGCACGGCGATATCATCGAGAAACCCCACCCCCACGATCCAATCGGGAATCGCATCCAGCGGGCTGACGAAATAGAGCAGGCCAGCGACGATGGTCACCAGTGCCTTGGGGCTCACCGCACGGTACTCGCCCCGCCACCACGCCAGACACAGCCCTTGCATCAGCCGCAGATCCTCGCGCAAATGGCCCAGCTTTGGTCCTTTGCGCGCCACGGCAAACAACAATGCGGGCAGACGGCCGCGGCTGAGCAGGCGCTCGGCCAGTGGCATGAACCGGGCGAAATTCCAAGGTGCGCGCATGAAGCCTCCAATGCTGGAGCAGAAAGGTTATCCACATTTATTGTGGATAACCTTGTGAACAGGGCGCCTCTCAAGCGCGTCGCACGCCCACGGGGCAAGGGTCGCGCTTGGATCGGGCGTTTTTTACACAACTGTTTCAGGTAAGTGGCGTTTTCACGTCAGCCTGCCATGGCAAGGCACATGCTAGGTCAGACAGTGTGTCCGCCAGGGTGTTCGCTTCGGGCAGGCGCCGAAAACGAAGACGCCCCGTCGAAACGGGGCGTCCAGAGACAACCGGTGCCAGTTTACTTGGCAGGTGCCTCGGCCGGTGCAGCCGGCTCGGCGTCGAGTTTGCTCGGGTCCTTGATACCCAGCAGTTCGAGGTCGAAGACCAGTACCGAGTTCGCCGGGATCAGCGGGCTTGGGCTCTGCGCGCCGTAGGCCAGGTCAGCCGGAATGTAAAGTTTGTACTTCTCACCGACGTGCATCAGTTGCAGGCCTTCGACCCAGCCAGGAATGACGCCGCTGACCGGCAGATCGATAGGGCTGCCACGCTCGACGGAGCTGTCGAAGACCTTGCCGTCGATCAGCTTGCCTTCGTAGTGGACGGTGACCACATCGGTCGGCTTGGGTTGAGGGCCATCGGCCTTCTTGATCACTTCGTACTGCAAGCCCGAGGCGGTGGTGACCACGCCTGGCTTCTTGGCGTTTTCCTCAAGGAACTTCTTGCCATTGGCAACCGCTTCCTCGCTGGCCTTGGCCAGGCGATCTTCAGCGCGCTTCTGCAGGGCAGTGAAGGCTTCGACCAGTTCTTCATCCTTCAGGCGAGGGTCTTTCTTGGCAACCGCATCTTCGATACCCAGGGCCACGGCTTTGGAGTCCAGGTCATCCATGCCTTCCTGCGCCAGGCTCTTGCCCATGTTCAGGCCGATGCCGTAAGAGGCTTTCTGCGCTGGGGTCTTCAGCTCGACGTTGCTGGTCTGAGCGTCGCAGCCAGCCAGGACCAGGCCTACCAGGGCAACCGCAGCCGCCAAACGATGCTGTTTCATGCTATTTCCTTGTTCATGCGCCATAAGGGCAATCGGGGTAAAGGCCGCGAGCTTAGCAGGCGGCCATGACCAATGGCTACCGGCATAGGAGCGGGTTTGCGGTGGGAAGTTCCTGGATGTCAGGATCTTCATCTGCATCGGCCAGATGCAGCCTCGAGCAGGTTGGGAAACCCACGCTTCAGGGATAGCGACCCTCGCGATACTCACCCGCTACTTCGCGCAACGCTTCGCATAATGATTGCGCCAGCGAGCTCTGCGTCATGGCGGCGTTGCGGCAGATACCCACCGAGCCGCCCGGTTCGCGCAGGCCCAGGTCGAGCTCCACCAGTTCGCCACGGCGCAGATCGATCAGTACCGCATCGCGCGGCGCCACCCAGACCGCATCGCTGCCCAGCACGTAGCGCCGGCTCAAGGCCAGCGACAGGGTTTCCAGACGCTGCGGCGGCAGGTCGATAGCGCACTGCACGAACAGGCTGTCGGCATGCTGGCGGATCGTCGTGCCGGTGGGCGGCAGCACCAGCGGACAATTACCCACCCCTGCCCTGTCCAGCATCTGGCGCGCCAGCAAGGGGTGGCCGGGACGCACCACCAGGCTCATGGACTCGCTGTACAGGTGCTCGAACGACAGCCCCTGGATCTGCGGGCTGTCCGTCATGCGCCCCACCACCAGTTCCAGTTCGCCCAAGTGCAATTGCCCCAGCAACTGAGCACTGGCACCGGTGACCACATCAATCACCAGCGCCTCGTGTCGCCGGTGCAGACGGCACAACACCTCCGGCATCAACAACCCCTCGACCGTCGACAGCACACCGATGCGCAACCGAGAGGGCATGCGTGCCTGGCCACGGACGCTGCCGATGCCTTCGCGCAGCGCTTGCACACTCGGCCCGGCGTGACGCATGAAGCGTACCCCGGCCGCTGTCAGCTCCACGCCCTGGCGATTGCGCTGGAACAGTCGGGCCTCGAGCAGGTCCTCGAGCTCCTTGAGGGTCTTGGACGTTGCCGGCTGACTGATCGCCAGCACATCGGCAGCACGGGCCAGGCTGCCCTGGCGGGCGATTTCGAGGAAGCACAGCAGGTGGCGATATTTGATGCGGGTATCGAGGTTCATGCACGGCAGTTTAACCGTATCCGCTCCATGAACCCCACATTCCAAGCAGATAACTGATGCCCGATGCTGCGCTCCCGATTTCCTTCTGGAGCCCGTCCACCATGATGCGACCCGACAGCAAAGTCGAAAAGGTGTACCTCTATCCCAAACCCGTAG